>JAZDFA010000015.1:0-112241 GCA_043808285.1 archaeon | reverse complement strand
ATATAATATTAAAAAATAATGTTTCATAGGAAATAAAGGAGTTAAAAATCCATCTTTTTGAAGTGGTAACCATTAAACCCTAAAATAGGTTTCCATAGGAAATATAGGTCTCTAAGTATATTTTAAAAAATAAGTATATTTATAAGAAAGCAAAGGAGAGAAGAATAATGACTAATGTAGATAAAATCTTCGATTCTTTCACAAAAGGAGGGATGTTTAAGAATAAATCTATTTTGCAATCTAATTATTCTCCACACGAAATAAACCATCGGGAAAAACAGATAGACTCAATAGCCTCAATATTAGCGCCATTATTAAGAATGGAGAGAGTGTCTAATTTGTTCATTTATGGCAAGACTGGAACTGGAAAGACTCTTACTATTCAATATTTGAGAGATAAACTGATTGAAAAGTCTAAAGAGCAAGGAGTAAACCTTACAATCCAATATATCAATTGCAAACTAAAAAAAGTCGCAGATACAGAATATAGAATTCTTGCAGAACTAACAAGAAACTTGGGAGGGACTGTCCCAGATACTGGGCTGCCCACAGAAGCAGTTTATCATAAGTTTATAGAGATATTAGAATCAAAAAAACAGATGTTCATAGTAATTCTGGATGAAATAGACCAGGCAATAAAAAAGATCTCATCTGATTTTCTTTATAATTTAACAAGGCTTAACTCTGAATTGGAGAATACACAGATAAGCCTTATCGGGATAAGCAACGATCTTACTTTTTTGGAAAATATAGATCCTAGGGTAAGAAGCAGTTTAAGCGAAGAAGAAGTTATTTTTCCTTCTTATAATGCAGTGCAACTTCAGGATATTTTAAGCGAGAGAGTAAAGGAGGCATTTAATGAAGGGACTGTTCAAGAGGGAGTAATAGAAAAATGCGCTGCATTAGCTGCAAGAGAACATGGAGATGCAAGAAGGGCCTTAGATTTACTAAGAATTGCCGGAGAATTAGCTGAAAGAGAGGCAAAGAAAGAGGTAACCCTTGAAGATATAGACAAGGCGAATGAAAAGATAGAAAGAGATAAAGTTGTAGAGATAGTTGAAACATACCCCAAGCAATTTCAATTAATTCTCCTTTCAATAATTAAGCTACTTGAATCAGAAACTAATCCTAAAATATTTACAGGAGATATATATAACCATTATCAAGATTTATGCAAGAAAACATCCAGCGAGATACTAACTCAAAGAAGGATAGGAGATATTATTGCAGAATTTGACATGTTGGGAATAATCAATGCAGTAGTTATAAGCAAAGGCAGATATGGAAGAACTAGGGAGATAAAGATGGCGATTCCTCCTGCTCTTGTTGCAAGGGTAAAGAAGATTCTTCTTGATTCTCTTGCTCTAGAATAAGACTAGGCCATTTAAGGGGTATTTATGAACAATATAATAAAGTCTTGCTTAAACAAAGGTATACTAATTGACCAGAAGGCAGTAGAGATACTTGAAGTTGTTTCTGGAGATGAAGAGATTTCTCAAGCAGTAATAGAAACTTGCTGCAGTCTTATGAAAGACAAGATTCTAAATGAAAATTTGTTTTCAGAAAATAAGGAAAAAATAATATTGATTTTAAATAATCTCAAACAAAAATTTCCTTCAAGAAAGGAAATGATAGATCTTCTTTCACAAAAAATCTTAGAAAAATTCAAAACATCCAGGAAAGAAGACCAGCAAGAGACTGCAAAAAATACAAGTATATTGAAAGAAGAAAGTGTAAAGGTTCTTGCATCTTATTCTATACCTGGCAAAAAACTAGAAGTAGAAGATTTTGTAAGATACTTCAGGAATCGGTTTAACATTATAAAGGGGATACTTCAGGAGCATTCTGAACTTCAAAATTTAACTTCAATAGGGAAAATAAATGGACAAAAGCAGAACATCTCAATAATTGGAATAATCTCTGACAAGAGAGTGACTAAGAATAAGAATGTCTTAATAGAAGTAGAGGATTTAACCGGCAGAATCTCTCTTTTAGTAAATGCGAATAAGCCAGAAATATTTCAAAAATGCAAAGACTTAGTTTTCGACGATATAGCAGGATTTAAGTGCTCTGGCAATAATGAAATACTTTTTGTTAATGATATTGTCTTTCCAGATGCAATGATTCCAGAAAGAAGAAAGTCTCTAAAAGAGGAATATGCGGCATTTACTTCAGATATTCACGTAGGCTCAACAAGGTTTTTAGAAGCAAATTTCGCTAAATTTATAAAATGGCTTAATGGAGAGATCGGTTCTGAATCCCAAAGAGAATTAGCAAAAAAAGTGAAATACCTCTTTATAGTAGGCGATACTGTTGACGGGATAGGAATTTATCCTAATCAAGAGAATTTTCTTTCGATAAAAGATATCAAGAGGCAATATGAACTTCTTGCAAGCTATCTGAGTAAAATAAGAAAAGATGTAAAGATAATAATGTCTCCTGGCCAGCACGACTCTGTAAGAGTTGCAGAACCCCAACCACCTATAGACAAACACTTTGCAGAACCTCTCCATAATATAGAGAATCTTATTCTTGTAAGCAATCCTGCATTAATAAACATAGGATCAACTGCTTCTTTTTCAGGATTAAAAGTTTTGATGTATCATGGTGCCTCCTTCCACAGTCTTATAAGTGATATAGAAGAATTAAGGCTAACAAATGCTCATCATTGCCCTTCGAAGGTAGTTAAACATGTATTGAAAAGAAGGCATCTTTCTCCAACACATTCCTCAGTAGTCTATATTCCTACAGAAATCTCAGACCCTCTTGCAATTCTAATAATCCCAGACATAATCACAACTGGAGAAATGCATAAAACTGATGTTTCTTCGTACAATAACATCCTGACAATAGCATGCTCTTGTTGGCAAAGTATTACTCCTTATGAAGAAAAGGTCGGAAACGAGCCAGATCCCTGCAAGGTACCAATACTAAATATGAAAACAGGGCAAGTGAACATATTAGATTTTACAGAATAAAAATGAAAAACAAAATAAGAATGATCATTAGTGATATGGATGGCACCATTGTCCATTATGAAAAAGGCCAATTCAAAAGCACATGGGATGCATTATATCAAGGGTATGGATTGCAAAAAGAGAACATGGACTTATGGGATTATTATCATGATAAGAAAGAATTGGAGAATGAATGGACAGATAAATTGGTTGGTCTTCTTAAGGGCCTTCCAATCAAGAAAGGAATAGAAAATCTGTTTCCAATACCTTATTCTAAAGGCGTAAAGCCTTTTTTCAAAGATTTGAGCACTAAATATATTCGAGGGATATTAACCACGGGAATCAGCTTTGTTGCAGAGGCTGCAAGAGAAGAGCTTAACATGAATTTTGCATTATCATTTATATTAAATCATAAAAATGAATTATTTGATGGCACTTATGATTCCAGAGTGAAACTATGGGGGAAAGCAGATAAACTGAAGGAGATTTCAGATGGTTTGAATATCTCTCTAGACAGCATTTGTTTTATAGGAGACAACGAAAATGATATATCTTGTTTTGAAAGAGTAGGATTGCCAATTGCATTCAATCCTAAAACCGACAGGACTACAAAAAGTGCAAGGTATTGTATAGATGATTTTAAAGAAATAAATAAAATTTTGAGGGCATAAAATGCAGCAATATTTCACAGAGTTAGAAAGAAAGGTAAAAGTAGCATATAGTATTGCAGAAGAAGCCAGGGCAAAGGGATTAGACCCCAAGTCAACAGTAGAGATTTCTCTTGCTACAAGACTTTCTGAAAAAGTTACAGGACTTGTTTCAATAAAATATCCCCAAGTAAAAGATGAAGCAATAGAAAGAAGGATAGTAGAACTAGAGAAGGAACATGGTTTACTTAATCCTGCAGTTGCCATTAAAATTGCAGAGGAGATTTCATTAGAAAAATTTTGTAAGTTCAAGGATAAAATAGAAGCTATGGATGCAGCAATAAGGATAGGCATAGCATATAGCACTCTGGGTGTGGTCTCTTCCCCTCTGGAAGGATTCACAGAATTAAAATTGAAGAAAACTGCTTCTGGGGAAGACTATTTTGCGATATATTTTTCCGGGCCTATAAGAAGTGCAGGAGGAACAGCTGCAGCTTTTTCTGTTGTAATCGCAGATTATCTTAGAGAGAGATTTGGATATGCCAAATATGACCCTACACCAGAGGAAGTGAAGAGGACAATTACAGAAATACAAGATTATCATGAAAGAGTGACTAATTTGCAGTATCTTCCAAGTGAAAAAGAAGTAGAAATACTTGCTTCAAATATTCCAGTGCAGGTAACTGGAGAGCCCTCAGAAGAAAAGGAGGTTTCAAATTATAAGGATTTGCAAAGAATAGAAACTAATTGCATAAGAAGTGGCATTTGCCTTGTTCTTGCAGAAGGAATTGCACAAAAGTGTGCTAAGCTTATAAAGATTGTAAAAGGGCTGAATGAAAAAGGACTCAAACTTTCTTCATGGGATTTTTTGCAAGATATAGCAAAACTTCAAAAGAAGGTAATGGCAGATACCAAGCCTTCTCCTTCCGATAAGTACATACAAGATTTAGTTGCAGGAAGACCAGTGTTATCTCACCCTTCGAGAGCTGGAGGATTTAGGCTCAGATATGGAAGAACAAGAACAACAGGATATAGTGCTGCAGCAATTCATCCAGCTACAATGATCGCTTTTGATGATTTTATTGCACTGGGTTCTCAATTTAGAATGGAAAGGCCTGGAAAATCAGCGGCAATAGTTTCCTGCGATGGGATAGAAGGCCCAATTGTGAAGCTGTCTGACGGAAGTTTGATAAAACTAAAGACGACTATCCAAGCAGAAAAGATCAGAAAGGATATAAAAGAGATAGTTTATGTAGGAGATATATTAATCAGCTATGGAGATTTTTTTAATAGGAACCATGTTTTAATGCCTTGCGGTTACAATGAGGGTTATTGGGCTGCCGAACTGAAGAGCAAAACATCTATTTCTGTAGACCCATACAAAGTAAATTTAGAAAAAGCAATTGAACTAAGTAAGGAGTATGCCATTCCATTACATCCTCAATTTATTTTTTATTGGTCTCAAATAACTCCTCTTCAATTTAACTTAATTTTAGAATGGATTCTTGAATCCAGATTTGAAGAGAAATTTATTTTACCCCATAATGAAAAATTTAATAATGCAAAAAGAGCTTTGGAAATTTTAGGGGTAGAACATATAGCTGCAACAGAGGATTTCGTAGTAAAGGAGGAGGAATCCTCAGCATTTCTTATTAATCTGGGAATAGAACCTAAAGAATATTCCATTGAAAAAATAAAAGAAGTAATAGAGATAATAAAAAATAATCCCGATAAAAATTTATTGGAGATAGTAAACACAATTTCTAAATTTAAGATAAGAGACCGCGCAGGATCTTTTATTGGTGCAAGAATGGGCAGACCAGAAAAAGCAAAGATGAGAAAGCTTACGGGGAATCCTCATGTCCTTTTTCCAGTAGGAGAAGCAGGAGGCAGGATGAGGAGTGTTCAAGAAGCGTGTGAAACTAATGTAAAGGCAGAGTTTCCTATTTATTTCTGCGATAAATGCAACCTTGAAACTATTTATTTTGTTTGTGAAAACTGCAATAGCAAAACAAGAAAAATGTATTATTGCAAAGATTGTGACCGCAAATTAAACTCAGAATCCTGCCACATACATGGAAAAGCACAAGATTTTATGACAAAAAGAATAGACTTAAATCATTATCTGGATGCTGCATCAAGACAATTAAACCTTCAAAAAATAGAAGTGCCAGAGTTGATTAAGGGGGTAAAAGGGACCAGTTCTTTGCAGCATACTCCGGAGCATTTAGGCAAAGGGGTTTTAAGGGCTATCTTTGGATTAAACGTAAACAAAGACGGCACGATAAGGTATGATGCAACAGAGCTTCCGATAACTCATTTTAAGCCATTAGAGATTGGAACAAGCATACAGAAATTAAAAGAGATGGGTTATAATCAGGATATGAACAATGCCCCTCTTAAGGATGAAAATCAAATTTTGGAATTGAAGCCTCATGACATAATACTTCCGATTTGTCCAGATAGCCTGGATGAGAATGCAGATATTGTTTTTGCAAATATTGCAAAGTTCATAGATAATCTTCTTGTAAGATTTTACGGATTAAAGCCTTTTTATGATTTGAAATCAAGAGAGGATTTATGCGGGCATCTTGTTGGATGCATAGCTCCGCATAATTCTGCAGCAGTTGTAGGGAGAATAATCGGATTTAGTAAGATGCAGGCTTTATTGGCCTCTCCATATATACATGCAGCAATGAGGAGAGATTGTGATGGAGATGAGGCGGCAGTGATGTTACTTTTAGACATGCTTCTCAATTTTTCTAGAGAATTCCTCCCAGCACATAGGGGAGGCACACAAGACGCGCCTCTGGTACTGAACTCAAGATTAAGGGCGGGAGAGGTGGATGACATGATATTTGATATAGAGACAGTAAAAGAATTTCCTTTAGAACTTTATGAGGGGGGAGAGATATTCAAACCTGCATGGAGCGTTAAGATAGATCAAATTAAAGACAAGTTATCAGATGAATTTGGGGTATTTAAAAATATTAATTATACTCATGAAACAACAAATATCAATGATGGAGTAACTTGCTCTGCATACAAAAAAATTCCAACTATGCAGGAAAAAGTTCAAAAACAAATGGAGCTTGTAGAGAAGATAAGGGCAGTAGATACAACAGATGTTGCAAGACTAATAATTGAGAGGCATCTTATAAGGGATATCAGAGGAAATCTAAGAAAATTTAGTACCCAGGAATTTAGATGTGTAAAATGCAATGAAAAATTCAGAAGACCCCCATTGCAAGGAACATGTTCTAACTGCGGGGGAAAAATAATTTTTACAATTTCTCAGGGAGGCATAACTAAATATCTTGAACCTGCATTATCTCTTGCGCAAAAGTATAATGTTCCACCCTACGTAAAACAAAATTTAGAATTAACTAAAAAATACATAGAAAGCATATTTGGAAGAGAAATGGAAAAACAGGAAGCTTTGCAGAAATGGTTTGCAAATTAATTGCTTAAAAAATAGGTTATTACTGGCAGCATTATACAGCCCATAAGGTGCATTTTTCTTATTCCTTGTTTGATTGCTAAAACTCCTATTATAGTGCCAGTAATTAATATGATAATCCCCTCTAATCCTGAAATTAAGAAGGTCATTAATATCAAAAAGATTAAGATAGATTTTGAGATGGAGCTATATTCTATCTTTGAGATGTTTCTTGCAAATATTTTAGAGAAGTAAATTGCCAAATAAAATGAGATTACTGCTGAAATAAAGCATGAAGCAAGTAAAACTTCCAGTTGAAATATCCCCAAGCTAGGAACTATTTTAGACACTGCAATTGCAACGCCGCTTCTTGGTTTGTTTATTGCATATATTGCAACAAAATTGAGCCCGGTAACTAATGTGCTTATTAGCCCAATTAGAAATAGAAAACTTTTAGAGTTTGTTTTGCCATTAATGTCTGAAGCAATTACTGCTGCCTGGGAGGCTCCAAGGCCTGGAAGAAAACTACATAATGATGAGCCAATTACTCCTGAAAAAGAGGATTTGAATACCTCTTTTATAGATAATCTTATTGTACTTATCTTTTGGCTAGGCACTTTCGTCTTTTCGCTTATGCTTGCAACAAGCATAGAAGTGCCAAACAAACCAGTAAGCAAGGGGAATAAAGGTTCATTAATCTGCATGTTAAAGGAGATTACTCCCAGCAATCCTGAAATAATAAAGAGCAGAGAAGCCCAGATAATTTTTCTTTCCCCCAGAATAAGAAAAACTACAGACCCAATTAATATTGGCGCCATAAATCTTTTGATGAAGTCATAAATTAAAGGCATAGAAAATATGAATATTGGAGTTGTGATAATAAGAAGGATTACTCCCACAAAACAACCCTTTACTGCAAGCATTGTAGCGGCATACCCTTTTCCATTCAATAGAAGTTTATGTCCCGGCATTACAGACAATGCAGTTTGGGAATTTGGAGCAGATAAGAATATACTAGGAATAAAATCTAGAAAAGAGTGAGTTATTGACATAGAAACAATAAAAGACGCAATAGGCAATGGCTCAAAGAAAGAAGAGATTTTATTATAGTAAAGAAGGAGCATCATTGAGATAAGATTAATATGTATTCCTGGCATTAAGCCTGTAAATATTCCAGCAAATATGCCTAAAATAATTGGGATCAATAACTCTAAAATCATAATTCTCGCATGAAAAATCTCTTTATATATCTTATAAAGTTATTACTTTTTCTTCAAGCCAACTTTAACTTCAAATCTCCATAATTCCAGTATCATCCAGGAAGAAATTGTCACGATTACTGCAACGATATAATATCCCATTGCGATGAGTATGCCTATTCCTGAAACCACTAGAAGCCCTATTCCAGTAGTAAGCCCAAGAACTTCTTCTCTATGGCCTATTATTGTTCCTGCTGCTATGAATCCTACTGCACTTATTACTCCTGCAATTATCCTAGCAGAATCTAGCGGGAAACCATCTATGCTTACAGAGGTAAGAATCATAACCACAAAACATAAGAGTATGTGCGTTCTTATTCCTACAGAATATATTCCTCTTCTTACCTGCCTTTCATATCCTATACTACCTGCAAGAAAAATTGCCAGAATTATATTTATTATCAGTTTTGATACCTCTATCATTTTTTTAATAGTCAGATAAATCTTTTATATCTTTCTCTTTTCGAAAGATTTAAGAAACGTTTGCTACTAAGTTTCTTATGGTTAACTTGGGAGTAAGAGAGAGATTCGATTTGATAACCAGAAATACTGCAGAGATCATATCAGAGGAGGAATTAATCAAGCTTCTTCAAAACAAGAAGAAGCCATCACTTTATTGGGGAACTGCCCCCACTGGCAAGCCGCATATAGCTTATTTTTTTCCAGCATTAAAAATTGCAGATTTTTTAAAAGCAGGATTTAAGGTGAAAATTTTACTAGCAGACCTACATGCTGCAATGGATAATACTCCTTGGAATGTGTTAGAAAAAAGGTATCTGTATTATTCTAAGATAATTTCTGCAATGATAAAAGCAATAGGTGTAGAGCCCAAAGACCTAGAATTTGTTAAAGGAAGCGATTTTCAGCTCAAACCAGAGTATATGTATGATGTTCTTCAAATGTCCTCAATGGTTTCAGTTCATGATGCACACAAAGCAGCTTCAGAGGTAGTGAAGCTAGGAGATAATCCGAGACTTTCAGGATTAATCTATCCAATCATGCAGGCATTAGATGAACAATACTTAGATGTAGATGCGCAATTAGGAGGTACAGACCAAAGAAAAATAATGGTTTTGGCAAGAGAAAACTTGCCCAGATTAGATTATGAAAAAAGAATCGAAATAATGAATCCATTAATCCCAGGGTTAGTGGGGAAGAAGATGTCTGCTTCAGATCCTAAATCTAAAATAGATTTGTTAGATGATCCAGAAGTAGTAAAACAGAAGATTAATTCGGCAGAATGTCTAGCAGGAGATTGTAACAGTGGAATAATTGCTTTCATTAAGTATGTGATAATGGTTATAAAATCAGACAATCAAGAAAAATTTGTGATAAAGCGAGACCAGAAATATGGGGGAGACCTTTCTTACTCTTCTTATGAAGAGCTTGAACAAGATTTCAAGGAAAAAAAGATACATCCCCTAGATCTGAAGAATGCCCTTGCAGAAGAGATCTGCAAATTACTCAAGGAATTGCAAAAGAATAAGGAACTCTATAAACTAGCAGATGAAGCTTACCCTCCAAAAGAGATATAATCAGTCTAGATGAATTTCTATAACATCTTTGTCTTTAAGAATATGTTTTATTCCTACCTTTTGACCTGCAAACTTTGCACTGTCTCCCCAAACCCTAGCATAAACAAATCTTTTTACATAATCTTGCCTTATTTTTCTTGATACATCCTCTATACATTTTCCTTTTTTCAATACTAATGGTTCTAAGGTTTGTTTTTTGCCGGGCTCTTTGGTATAAACTCTCATTATGCATAGGCTGTCAAAAATTTTTTGCTTAAGTTCTTTAATACCTTCTTCATTTTTTGCAGAGATTGCAATAGAATTTTTCATGTTTAATAACATCTTTAATTTCTCTTCTTTGATTATGTCTTTTTTATTGATTACAAGCACCTTGTTATCGTGCTGCTTTAGTTCTTCCCCAATAAATTTTAGATCTTCTATACTTGAAACAACTGCAAGAATCAAATCTGCTGTTTCAGCAAGAGAAAGCAATTCTTTGTTATCTGCCCCCGGTTTTAAAGAAGGCACTTCTATTATTTGTATCTTGCAGCCCATTTCCAAAGTTCCTATTTCTGGTTTGAAGGTAGTATATGGTAACTCTGAAATTTGAGGGGAAGCATTTGTTATTTTTGAAAGAATAGTAGATTTTCCAGAATTAGCCATGCCGATCATTACTACCTGAGCATCTTGCTCTTTTTTTATATTGAGGTTATGCCCCCTTCTTTTTCTTACCTCTTTTTCTTTTAGAATTTCTTCTTTTAGCCTCGCAAGCCTTTTTTTTAATGCTGCAAGCATCTTTTCACTGCCTTTATG
The DNA here is from genome assembly GCA_043808285.1 of archaeon. Taxonomy (GTDB): domain Archaea; phylum Nanobdellota; class Nanobdellia; order Pacearchaeales; family DTIR01; genus JAZDFA01. The sequence continues at coordinate 101,612 of JAZDFA010000015.1, read as the reverse complement.
CTTTGGGCATAAGGTGATCATATTTTTCACTGCATTTATCTTCTCTTCAGTACTTTTCGCAATCAAATATTGTTTTTCAGCTGTTTGATATGCGGGCGTGGCATTTACAACCATATTATCTTTGAATAAACAAAATTTAAAAGAGTTGTTGTTTAATAACTATCATGAAATCTCCATTATTCAAGAAAGAGATCGCTTTGGTTTTGAGTGGTGGTGGTGCTAGAGGACTTGCACATATAGGTGTCTTAGAAGTCTTTGAAAAAGAAAAAATCCCTATAGATATGATAATTGGTACAAGCATGGGTGCATTAGTCGGAGGGGCATATCTTAGCGGGAACCTCAGAGAACTAAAGAAAAAATTCCTTTCATTAAATAAAAGAGATGTTTTTAAAATGTTCATAGAAAAACCCAGTATGGAAGGATTAAGTAGGGGGAATAGCATTACCTCAATGATTTCAAAATTTACAGATAACAAAAAGATAGAAGATTTGAGTATGCCTTTTATAGCTGTTTCAGCAGACCTAGAAACTGGAAAAACAGTAATAATTGGCAAGGGAAGCTTAGTAGATGCAATAAGGAGTTCTATATCTATTCCGGGAATATTTGTTCCAATACATAATAAGGGGATGATACTTGTTGATGGGGGGATAGTAGACCCAGTACCAGTAGACATTGCAAGCAAGTATGCAAAAAAGATTATAGTAATAGATGTTCTTGCAAGAATGGAGCATATCAAGACTGAAAAAGGAATTGTCCATCAGAATATCTTGGATATAATTGAGGATTCTATAGTAATAATGCAGAGGAATATGGCGAAACTATCCATGAGGAGAAAAAGAAAAAGAGAATTTATAATAAAACCCAAAATTCCTAGGACTGGTTCTTTAGAATTTTACAAGGCAAAAGAACTAATAGAGGCAGGAAGAAAAGAAGCAGAGAAAATGATTCCTAAACTAAAGAAGTTTCTTTCTTCTTAACCCTTGAATTGATTTAAATCTATTTCAGTTATACTCTCTTTTTGTAGAGACTCTTTTCTCCATTTTTCAATAAGCTCAAATGCAGTTGATTCTGTAATTTTTAGTTCATCTCTTAAATATGCCAGCACGTCTGGATCTTTTTTTTGACCGCATTTAAATTGTGTTTCTAGTTCGGTAGTTGTAAGCAGTATTTTTGGCTCTTCTGATTTCTTTTGCCAGGAAGTTTTTTCTCCACATTCTGGGCAGAACTTCTCGATACCTTCTAATTCAATTCCACATTTGCTACATCTTGGAATTTCTTTTTTTCTTTCAATAACTGTCTTGTAATTAGCCTTGCCACCACTTACTAACTGAGAAAAAGCATCAAATGTTCTTTGGTCATTTACATATTTTCTTAAGTCAAGGCAGCTTCCCATTTTTCCCCCCCTTTCTATTTCTGAATTATTATAAAATAAATATATAAGCTTTTCCATACAAAAATTCAACCGAAAAGATTTAAATAACATTTATTTTAAGATTATCTATGTTATCAAATTTACCTAAACATTTAGGGATTATACCGGATGGGAACAGAAGGTGGGCTAAATTAAGAAATCTGAAGCCTTGGAAGGGACATGAAGAAGGGCTAAAGAGAATAGAAGATATTATACAATGGTGCCAAGAGTTTGGAATAAAGATGATTACTATCTATGTTCTTTCTACAGAAAATTTATCAAGACCCCCCTCAGAGGTTACTTTTCTTTTAGGGATATTAAAAAGAAAATTAAACAGCATGCTTGAAAAAGACAGCGATGTAATGAAGAAAGAGGTTAGAGTAAGGGTATTGGGTAAAAAAGATTCTTTGTCAAAAGATATGCAATCTTTGATATCTAAGCTAGAAGAAGCAACAAAGAAACATTCAGATTATTATCTTAATCTAGCAATAGCATATTGTGGTAGAGAGGAGATACTTGAGGCGACAAGAAAAATCGCAAAAAAAGTAAAAGAGGGAAAACTTTCTTTAGCAGAAATAAATGAGTCTATTTTTTCAAGTAATCTTTATGCTCAATTGCCTGATGTAGACTTGATTATAAGGACTTCTGAACAGAGGGTGTCAGGATTTATGACCTGGCAATCTACTTATTCAGAGATGATTTTTCTTGAAGATAAACTTTTCCCAGAACTTACAAAAGATGATTTTGTTAAGGTTCTTGAAGAATTTTCAAATAGACAAAGAAGATTTGGCAAATAAAATGATACTCATAGACCTTCTTTCGGAGGAGAAGAATAAAGAGAAGAATAATAATTACTCTAGGATAATTCATTATTTGAAACTTATTTCTTGTAATGAATCTGGCAAAAATATCTCTTTTAAAGAGAGAAAATTTCTCAAGAATCTAAAATGGAATTCTTTTGAAGAGCCTTCTATCTTCATAGGTAGTGAATCATCTATAATCGAAGAGATATCTCCCTCTTTTTTAGAAATAAATAATAGGAATTGCATCATCTTATTTGATGCAACTTATAAAAAAGCAACAGAATTGATAAACCTAGGATTTAATCCAAGACAGATATTTATTGTTTGCACGAGAAGTTTTTCTAAAAATGACCTTTCTTTTTTAAAAGAGAAAAATGTGAATCTCTTTTCCTACAAAGATATATTCATGAATTTAGAGGAAGAATCAGATGACTTAATTGAGATGACTAGGCAATTTAGTCTAGTGCATGTTTCTGTTAATCTAAATGTTCTTGATCCTGCTTTCGCTCCATTGATTTTTAATCCAGAACCTGGAGGATTGTCTTTTAGGGATCTAATTTATCTTTTGCAAAGAATTAGGTTGTTAAATCCTCCAGTCATAGAGATATGTGGAATCGGAGAAGGAAATGACCCATCTGAATCTACATTTAAGCTTATTGCAAAAGCAGTATCTGAAATGCAGTAATATCATAAAAACCTTTAAGTAAGCCCATCTATTATTCTTTTTTATGAATCGCACAATAAAACTATTAATATTCTCAGATATATTTGTAATTACAGGATTTGGTTTAATAGACCCTATTTTTGCAATTTTTATAAATGACTCTTTGTCTGGGGGCAACATTGCAGCAGTAGGAATTGCAAGCACATTATTCTTAGTGACAAAATCTTTGTTTCAAGTTCCATTTGCATCTTATGCAGACAAGTATGAAAGCAGGGTTTTTCTGCTTATTTTAGGTTCTTTTTTCTTAACCTTAGTTCCATTTTTGTTCTTTTTTTCAAACAATATCTACCATATTTACCTTGCACAGATCATCCATGGAATAGGGGCAGCAATGGCTTATCCAACTTGGATGGGACTTTTCAGCTCAAATTTAGATAAGAATAGAGAAAGTTTTGAATGGGCCTTTTATGAAACATTTGTTGGCCTAGGAACTGCACTAGCTGCATTTTTTGGAGCACAATTAACAATTATAATCGGCTTTAAGAATATCTTCATAATTGTTGGAGCATTATCCCTCATTGGGTTATTTATCCTTTTCTGGTTGGATAATGGTAAGAAAGTAGGACTCAAATACAAATACATAATCTATAAGCAAGAAGTAATGAAATGAGATGCTTTATATCTATAAATCTTCCAGATACAATAAAAGAAGAAGCTGCAAGAATTCAATCTTTAATCTCTTTAGCAGGATTAAATATTGTAAAAAAAGATAATTTGCATTTGACTTTGGCTTTTCTTGGAGAGATAAGTGAGGAGATGAAAGAAAAATGTATCTCTTCTCTTAAAGAAATAAAATATTCTCCCCTCAAGGCTTCTTTAGGAAATTTCGGATTTTTTCCATCTGAAAGAGAAGTTAGAGTAATATGGATTTCTCTAGAGCCAAAAGAAAATTTCAAAGAATTAAATACTTTAATAAAAAATCAGCTAAAGAAAAACTTCAGTATCGATAATAGATTTGAATCTCATATAACTCTTTTTAGGGCAACGTCTTTTAAAAAGTATTCAGATTTTTTTGATGAATTCAAAAAAATAGAGATAATCAAGAAGGAATTTGAAGTGAACTATTTTTCATTAATGAAATCTGCGCTTACAAAAAAAGGACCAATTTATGAAGAAATATCCAGATTTAGTCTAATTTAGAATATTGAGAATCTAAGATTCTTTTCATTTCTTTTGCAACAGACTCGGTAATTTTTTTACTGCCAGTTAATTTGTCTAAATCTGCATTAATAATATTCTTTAAAGTTTTGAATTCTTTCAATAAAGATTTTGCAATAACTGGTCCTATGCCTGGGAATCCTTCTAAAACAAATTGCTGCTGCTGCTTTAAATTCCTGGAAGTTCTTTTAGGATTTAGAGAATAAACTTTTGTTTTTTCAAACCTTTTTGCAAGCAATATAAGATATTTGGCAGTTTCTTCATCATCTTTCACAAATATAATCGGAGTATCATAATCTAATTCTATAGAAAGGAACATGCCTCTTATTGCATTGGGGTGCATCCCAGATATCTCTCGATTATAGTCAAAACCTTCTAAAATTAGGATTTTTCTTTTATACTTTTTAAGATTTTCAAGCTGTGCTGAAAGTCTTTTATTGATAGTTGAAGAAATAAAATCTTGGATAGTTTTTCTCTCAATTGCTATGTCTCCGATTATATAATCTCCGATCTCCAATGTTTTTATCTCTATTTCTTGTTTTTGCTCAATAAGATTAGCTATTACCATACTGTTTTTCTCTCTTGAATCAACTACTATTTTCATGTCATCTACAGAAATTAGTATGTTATAAATATTTATAAAATAGCAAGAGTATTCTATAATCTAATGGCTGGCATAATCAAGGGGTTAATTTCTTTTTTAGTAATCTCTTTGTCTTTATTCTTACTTTCCTCTTTTATCTTCTCTTTTTCATTTGCAAATTCTATTAGTGAAGAAGTCTTAAAACCTTCATTAACCCAATTATTTTTGGCATCTATGAATGGTGAAGCAGACCTAAGCAGCCAGTATACTGAATTAGAACAGATTTGCGATGGAAAAGAAGAGATTAATTTGCCATTAAGTAAATCTGGAGATGATTTCCTGCAGATAAACTGCAAGGAGTTAAAAACAGCAGGAAAGGGAGGAATAAATAAATTTATCTCAGAATCTATGTTTGAGAAATTGTATTATACAGAGTATGAATGTGTATTTTTTGATTGCTTTAAGAATTCATTTAATTCTTCATTTTTATTCTCAAAAAAATGTCAGGATGTAACGCTAAAATTAAGTTATATACTTCTTGCAGTTTTGATATTGCTACTTCTTTTTTTTTCACCCCTCTTAAAAATCAGAAAAATTTCTTGGATATTCTTATTGAATGGGTTATCCTCTTTAGGCTTTTTTGTTAAGCCTAAAATTTTGTCTAATCTTTCTAAGACTCAATTTAGCGGTTTAGATTTATTTGTCTCTTCCTTTTTAGACTATTTCTTTATTCTATGCTGCATTTCTTTAGGGGTGGGGTTGATATTACTCATTATTTCTAAAATCCTCCAAAAAAAACTTCCAGAGATTAAACAAAAAACTAAACAAAAGACTAGAAAGAAGAGATAAACGGGATATTTTTTATAAGAGAGTGTTATTTAATCAAAAAAATGGAAACTGAAAATCCAATTCAAAAGCTCACTGAAAAACTTAAGTCTAATGGTGCTAGCGATAAGACGATTGCTTCTTATGTCTTTTTTAATTCCAGATTTATAGAATTCACGGGCAAAACTGCCCAAGAAGTAGAGGCAGAAGACATAAAAAAATATGTAGATCATCTATCTGAAAAAAAATCCAGAAATACTGTAGCACTTGCGATTTCCTCATTAAGATTTTATTATGACAAGATTTTGAATAAAGAACTATTTTTTGAGATAAGAATGCCAAAAAAAGAGCATAAAGATCGGGAGTTTTTAGAAAAAGAGGAAGTGAAGAGGATGATTGAACTTTCTTTGGAAAAGACTGCATTGGTAATCGGACTGCTTTACGGTTGCGGGCTGAAAGTGGGACAGCTTGTTAATCTTAAGAAAGAAGATTTGAATATTGAAGACAGAATTGGCACTGTAAGAAATGGAGATGAAAAGAGGAGTATCTCATTTATACTCCCTCAGAGGATAACCGACAGCCTCAAAAAATACATTGAATGCAAAAACCCTCAAGATTTTGTATTTGCAGGCTATAAGGGGAAGCTTACAGCCCGCAATATCCAAAAATTAATAAAAAATGCAGCAAAAAAAGCAGGAATATCAAAAAAGGTGACTCCCAATACCCTAAGAAGCAGTTTTGCAGCACACCTTTCAGGGTCTGGGGTAAATATTGACAATATTCGGGAGTTTTTGCTTGACTTAAATAGCTCAAATTCTTCGATGTCTCCTTCAATTTTAATAGAATGGATGAGCAAGATTAATACGCCTCTAGATTCATTATAAGATGTTTTGTGTAGTTCTCCCTTATTTGAAAGAAACCTCCAAAAGAGCCATTTACCCAGCATAACTCTGTTTTTTAGGATAGGTTGTTTTCATTTATTATAAATTTAAGGGTAGATTGATAGGATTGGGGGTGGTAGAAATACTTAAGAAAATAGAGATAAAAAGCTTTTTAAAGCCTTCAAATGAATAACTAATATGACGGAAGCCGATTTTGATGAAAAAAAGCTTGGCGGAAATATAAGTCTCGTCAACTTTAAGCTATCTCCTATGGAGATGATAGTAGTAAAAAAGTTAGTAGGCAATTATGCTAGAAAATTGGCAGATAAGGTAGGATATAAGGAGCTAAAATTAAGACTCAAACAGCACGAACATGGAAAAAGCTTCCTTAATGAATTAACTGCTGAAGTAATATTGTTAAAGGATAGAGAAGGCGGAGAAGAGATAATATTAAGTTCTTCAATGCAAGACTATAACCTTTATAGCGCACTAGCAAGCGTGATGGAAAAGCTTTTGAATGAAGCAGAAACAAAATTAAAGATATAAAAATGTCAAGACAAAAACAAATAAGGAAACGGGGAAAATTAAGCCTCAGTAGTTATTTTAAAGAGCTTAAACAAGGAGATAAGGTAGCAATAGTTGAAGATTATACACTCCCAGCATACTTTCCAAAAAGGATACAAGGTTTATGTGGAACAGTTGTTGGAAAGAGGGGAAAATGTTACGTTGTAAGGCTTAATCAAGGAAATAAAGAAAAAGAGTTTACAACAGAAGCGGCACATTTAAAAAAGCTTAAAAAATAAATTAAGGAACCAAAAAATGATAAAATCAGTAAAACCATTGTCTATTTCAGAGGTTAATGATATCCTCTCAGAGAAAGAAGAAACAGAAAAGATAAATCAAGTAAAAGATTATGCAAAAAAATTTTTAAAAATTAAATCAGTAGATTCAAAAAAACTTAATCAGGAGTTAGAAGGAATGGGATTAATAAAGCTCAAACAAGAAAATATAGCCAAGATAATTGATATTCTCCCAGAAGATGCAGATGATGTAAGAAAAATATTTTCAGAGGCTAGTTTAGATGAAAATGAAATCAGCAAAATACTTGAGGTTACTAAAAAATACCTTTAATGAACATGGAAAAAGAAGAAAAAGCGATAATACTAGATTTTTTACCGAATGGTTATCCCTTAGAGGGAAAAATGATGCCCCTAGCCCAGGCTATAGGGACAGTAAATTTTACATTACTGCAGCTTATTCCAAGAAGAGGAGTTACATTACAACTCAAGGAAGAGGTTTATATTGGAGAAGGTAAAAGGGATAAGATATACTATATTTTTGGAAGAATCCCAAAAGAGAAGATTACTGAGACCGCAAAATTACAGCTCCAAGAGTTTGTAGAAGAAGCTGTTAATAAGGAAGAGAAAAAATTTGTTGATTTTTTCAATAATGCTCAGCCGATAAATACTAGGTTACATCAACTTGAGTTATTGCCCGGGTTTGGAATAAAGCATACCAAGGCAGTAGTTGAAGAAAGGGAAAAAAGCCTATTTGAAAATTTTGAAGATATAAAGAAAAGAATACCCAATCTTCCAGATCCTAAAAAAGCAATAGAAAAAAGGATATTGAAAGAATTAGAACAATCTGAGAGGTACAGATTATTCGTAGCATAAACAAAAAAATGGAAAAACAAGATAAGCAAGAAAGGCAAGACAGTAATAAGCAAGAGAGACAGAATAAAATGCAGAAAGAAGAAAAAATCTATGCAGCAGGCATAGTTAGAATTATGGCTACAGATATTCCGGCCACATCAGCAATTTATTGCGGGCTTACAAAGATAAAAGGGATCTCTTGGAGCATTTCAAATGCAATGTGTCATCTTCTTAAATTAGATGGAAAAAAGAAAATGAATTCTCTGACTGAATCGGAGATAGAAAAAATAACTGAATTCTTAAAAAAACCTTCCCTACCAGTATTTATAATGAATAGGAGAAGAGATGTTGAGAGCGGAGTAGATAAGCATCTTATTAAAACAGATTTAGACCTTCAAAAGGAGTTTGATATAAGGAATATGAAGAAGATAAGAAGTTATAAGGGCTGGAGACACGCTTCAGGACAGCCAGTAAGAGGGCAAAGAACAAAGAGTCACTTTAGGACTTCTGGCAAATCATTAGGAGTTCACAAAACAAAATCTAAGCCCGCAGCATCACCTGCTGCAAAGGCAACCGCAAAGGCAGGTAAGAAGTAGGAACAAAAATGGGAGACCCAAGAAGAATACACAAAAGATTTGCAAGACCCAGAAAGATGTTCGAGAAGAATAGAATTGCTGAAGAAAATATACTAGAGAAGCAATATGGATTAAAGAATAAGAGAGAGATATGGAAGATAGAGTTCAAACTGAATAATTTAAGGACTTTGGCAAAGACAATTTTATCAGATACCTCTAAACAGAAAAAGTTTTTAGAAAAAATGCAAGATTATGGATTGAATGTAAAGACTATTGACGAAGTATTGGGACTTAAGAAAGAAGACCTACTGGAAAGGAGATTACAGACAATAATCTTTAAAAAAGGCATAGCAAAAACTCTAAAACAGGCTAGACAATTAATAACTCACAAGCATATCTGGGTTGCAGGAAGAATAATTAATATTCCTTCTTATCCCGTTCCAGTAAAATTAGAGAAGGATATAAAAATAGTACTTGAGCTCAAGAAAGATAAAAAAACTTCAAAAATTGAAGAGGTAAAAGAAGAGTAAAAAATGGAAACAACACAAACGACAAAAAGGATGTTGCAAGTAAGAATTAGAAGAAAACAGAAAAAATTGAAGAGGTAAAAGAAGAGTAAAAAATGGAAACAACACAAATAAAAGAAGAAACCAGAAAAAAGATTGACGATACTGGGATAGCTTATATTTATACTAGCTTTAATAATACTATAGTCCATATAACCGATTTAGCTGGCAATACTCTTGCAAGAATGTCTGGTGGAATGGTAACAAAACAAGATAGATTAAAGGCAAATCCTACTGTTGCAATGTTCTCTGCAAAAAGGGCTGCTGAAAAAGCGAAGGAATTTGGAATAAAAAGCCTATATGTAAGAATAAAAGCTAAAACAGGAAGTCCTGCTCCGGGTCCTGGAGCACATGCAGCAGTAAAAAGCATTTCAAGAGAGGGAATACATATAATAAATATCATTGATACTACTGCATTGCCTAGGGGGGGTCCTAAAGCTCCTGGGGGAAAGAGAGGAAGGAGAGTGTAAAATGGAAATAAAAGCAATAAGCAAAAAAGATAATCAGATAAAATTTTTAGTAAGCGGAATAAATGAAACAATTGCAAATTCATTAAGAAGGTCTTTGCAAGAAGTTCCTATATTGGCTATAGACACAGTTGAATTTTCAAAAAATGATTCTGCGCTTTATGATGAAATTCTTGCATTAAGGATTGGATTGGTTGTTTTCAAGTCAGAGAAATTGAATCTGCAAGAAGAATGCGATTGCAATGGGAAGGGCTGCAGCAAATGCACTATCACATTCAAACTGGAGAGAAAAGGCCCATGTACGGTATATTCTTCAGATTTGAAAGGAAAAGCAGACGTAGTTTATGAAAAAATGCCCCTAGTTATTTTGGCTGATGGACAGGAACTAGAGTTAAGTGCTACAGCCAGATTAGGTAAAGCAAAAGAGCATGCTAAGTTTTCACCAGGTCTCTTTTATTACAAGCCTTCATGTTCAATAAATATCAATAAAAATTGTGATTTTTGCAAGGAATGTGTAAAATCTTGTCCTCTTAATATTTTGAAGGAGAAAGAAGGGAAGATTGTTATTGAAAATATAGAAGATTGCGATATATGTGAGGCTTGTCTAGATGCATGCAACAAATGCGGAAAGAATGCCTTAGACATAAAGGCTTCAAACACCGATTTTATATTTATTATGGAATCTTGGGGACAAATAAGTGCAAAAGATATGTTTATAGAAGCAGTTAAAGCATTAAATGAAAACCTCAAAGAATTAGAAAAGAAAGCAGATAAGATTTGAGACCTAAGAAAATCAGTTAAGATTTTCTTGACATAATAAAGATTATAAACAGCAAAAAACCCCCGCTAACAGGGGAATCAAGGATTTCTCTAACTAGGAGGTTAGCGCGGGAGTGCCGGAGCGGTCAAACGGACTTGGCTAAGGACCAAGTGGCTTAGTGCCTACATAGGTTCGATCCCTATCCCCCGCATATAATAATCTAAAGTTAAAAACTAAGAAAATGACAAAAAGCAAAACAAAAATAGACAAACAGATAAGAAGAAAAACAAATCAGGAACTCAAACAAATAGTCATAACTATGAAAAAGCAGAATAAAATAGATTTAGCTTCATTGCTTTCATTTCCTAGGAGAAAGAACATAACTGTAAACATCGGCAGATTAGCAAGAGAAACAAAAGAGGGGGATAAAATAATAGTTCCTGGAAAAGTATTAGGTTCTGGAGATATAAATCATAAGATAACAATTGCAGCAGTTTCATTTTCTTCAGATGCAAAAAACAAATTAAAAAATTGCTTAGTAAAGAGCATAGAAGAGATGGCAAAAGAAAAGGACGCCAGGATATTAAAATGAAATCAGAAGAATTTATTATTGATGCTGCAGATTCTGTCTTGGGAAGATTAGCAAGTTTTGCTGCAAAGCAAGCTCTTCTCGGAAATAAGGTATTCATTCTTAATTGCGACAAGGCAGTAATACTTGGAAACAAGGCAAATATAATAGAGGATTATAGAAGAAAAACTAGCAGGGGAGATATTAAAGGTCCTTTCTTCCCAAAAACTCCTGCAAGAATAGTAAAAAGAGCAGTAAGAGGCATGCTTGCGTATAAAAAAGGAAGAGGACTCATGGCATACAAGAGAGTTTTATGCTATGGGGCTACGCCTTTAAAATATACTGATTCGAAAAAGATAACTATTGCAGTAAAGAAAAGGATAAAATCTTTAAAAGTAAAGGAGCTTAATTCTAATTAAAAATGGTAAAGAAAAAATCAGATACAATAACAATTTCAGGAAAGAGAAAAACAGCAATAGCTAGGGCATCAATAAAACCAGGAACTGGAATAATAAGAATTAACAAGAGGCCTCTAACTTTTTTAAGTACTATAAGAAGATTCATGGTAGAAGAACCTCTAAGAATTGCTTGCGAAACATTGAAGCAAGAACCATTGCAATTTGATATTTCTGTTAATGTTATTGGTGGAGGTGTAGAAAGCCAGATAGAAGCTTCAAGATTAGCAATAGCAAGAGCAATTGTTGCATACACTAAAAGTGCAGAATTAAAGAAGGCATTTACTTCTTATGACAGATTTTTGCTTGTTGCAGATGTAAGAAGAAAGGAACAGTACAAGCCAAATGACAGTAAAGCAAGAGCAAAGAGACAAAAATCATACAGATAAATTTAAAAAACAATCAAGATATACACAAAAATGATAATACCGGTAAGATGTTTTTCATGCGGCAAACCAATTGCACATCTTTGGGAAGAATTCAAAGAGAGAGTTGCTAAAGGAGAAGACCCTAAAAAGGTTTTAGATAACTTGGGTTTAGAAAGATACTGCTGCCGAGCTATATTTATTGGACATGTAGATTTGATAGAATTAGTTGGAAAATTCAAGAAATTTTAATTTTTCTTAAAGCAGTTTATATCTTGAAAGGCACTTGCAATTAGTGCATTTTATTACTCTAAATCCTTTTTTAATTCTAATTTGGCAATTGTTAGTATTGAAGTAACTGAGGCATTTTTTACAGAACTTTTGCCTTGTTTCTTTAGAAAGTTTTATGTTTAGATGCATCGCTTCTTTTCTTGCTTTTCTAACAAATTCTTTAGAGATTTGAGAGTCAAAAGAGCTTTTTTTCGCTTTTGCAAATAACATTCTAATTTGCCTCTCTGCAATAGCCTTTTCCTTTTTTTTGCTCATGTCCGTAAATTGAAACTTATGACAAGAATAAGGGAGGTAAATACGCTTAAAAATCTAATTGAAAAATCTAAGAGATTATAAAAAGTGAGGACAGCTTTTGGGGTTCGCCTCCGAAGAGACTACAACCTAAAACGCAAGCAGCTTAACTTCTCTGTTCTGATGGGAAGAGGTGTTTCCTACTTGCTATGGCCGTCTTCAATATAGGCTATGAAGGGGGGTTTTTAAATCTTATTGTTTCGGTTTTAATAATTGAAATTATGACATGACTTCTATGTAATATTCAAAGAAATCTTTATAAGTCTCTCTTAATGTTTAGGATTATGCGGGGGTGCCGGAGTGGCCAAACGGGATACGCTCAAGACGTATTGGCTTAGTGCCTACATAGGTTCGAATCCTATCTCCCGCATCTAAAAATGGATAAGAAAAAAAAAGGCGTTAGCGAGCAAATAAAGAGAAAGGCAAGAAGAGGGCTAAATAGGCAGATAAGCACGGACATAAAGACTTACGTAATAGATACGAATGTAGCAATAAACCAATCAATTAGAAAGCTGATAAAAAGAGGGCTTAAGGGAAAATTCATAATTCCTAATGCAGTTATGGCTGAGCTAGAGAATCTTGCAAACAAGGGAGTTGAAGCAGGATTTATAGGATTGGAAGAAATAACAATGTTGCATCAACTAAAGAAGCACCATAATTTCTCGGTTTATTTTGAGGGGTTAAGGCCCAATGAGCACCAGATAAAATTTGCAAAATCTGGAGAGATTGACGCATTGATTAGGGAGATTGCAAGAAAAAATAATGCCACACTCATAACCGCAGATTTAGTTCAGGCAAAAACAGCACAGGCATATAATGTACCTGTTCTTTTTATAAGGAAGAATGAACCAAAGGAAAAAAAGAAGGGATTTTTTATTTTCGGCAAAAAGTAAGCCTTTTATATACCCTTTTTCTTAAGTTTTCCTGACAAAACAACGTTTTGTTTTTGTGCCCTCCTAGCTCAGCTTGGATAGAGCATCTCACTCCTAATAGTCTGGAAGAAATGAGAGGGTCCGGGGTTCAAATCCTCGGGGGGGCGTAGATAATTTTTTAAATAGCAAAACTAACATTATTTAGATAATTTTGGGGGTGGTTAGGGACCTCAGACTCTTTCTGAGACATAATATGTCAAATAAATCGTATGATCAAACAATCGGGGCATTAAATAAAACAATAGACTTTTTATCTATTGTACCTTATGCAGGATTTAGGGTTTATGAATCTGGTGAGATTCCAAGTGAACCCGTTATTTTGGCGATTAATCATAAACTAAAGGTATTAGTTAATCCTTTTTTGAGGGATAAAGACAAAAGGACAAGATGGATAGATCATCTTTTTGTCGGTGCAAAATATCCTAAGAAAGTTCATTTTATGGTTCAGGATATCCAATATATGAAACTAGCCACAAAGAGATATCTAGAGCGTTTAGAGACATTCTCATCTAATAAGATTAGACAAGGACTTAGATATCTTGACAATGGAGAATGCGTAGGCATTTTCCCAGAAGGACCAGCACATCTAACAGAGGACAGGAGAATGTATTGGGGGATTGCATGGCTTTCTGCTCATTCTAAAAGAAAGATACTTCCAGTTTACATAAGCAAGAATAGCAAAGATGTAAACAATGTGCTTCATCCTAAACTAAATTCCCTCTATATTGATTATTTGACTCCCCTAGAACCTCCCAAATCTTGCAATAAAGAAGATTTAGAGGGCAAGGTTAATGAATTCCTAGGAGTTTTTGAAGGACATAAAAGGTTTCTTTATTTTAACAAGAAATATTAGGGATGCGCCGGCCGGGATTCGAACCCGGATAATCAGCTTGGAAGGCTGAAGTCTTAGCCATTGGACCACCAGCGCATTTAATTCCCTAATAATAAGACATTTAAAAAGGTTTTTAAAACACCGATATTTTGATGAAAGATGAATGATATTGAGAAGGGAAAGAGATTAAGTGACTGGTATGACAAGAATTACAAGACATTAATAGCTATTTCTTTTACAGTGACATTAGTTACGATAGGATATCTAATCTTCTTTTATTTTAGTACTGGAGATATAATGTACAAAGATGTTAGCTTGAGCGGTGGAACAATCTTAACTGTTAATTCTGGAATGGATATTTCTCCCTTAGAGAAATCGTTGCCAGAGGGAGTATCAATAAGGAAGTTGAGCGAACTAAATACTGGCAAGCAGATAGCATTTATTATAGAAACAAACAAGGACATAAACGAGATTAAGCCCCTAGTGGAAAAATATTTAGGATATACTCTTACAGAAGAAAACTCAAGTATAGAATTTACAGGGTCTTCATTAAGCGAGAGTTTTTATAAAGAGCTAAGAAATGCAATGCTAATAGCTTTTGTCTTGATGGCGATAGTCATATTCTTTTTGTTTAGAACATTTATTCCAGCAATAGCAGTAATACAGGCAGCAGTGACAGACATATTAGTCCCCTTAGCAGTACTGGATTTGATGGGATTCAAAGTTTCCGGAGCAGGAATTGCAGCATTACTCATGTTAATAGGTTATTCAGTAGATACAGACATAATGCTTACTAATCGAGCATTAAGGAAGAGGGAATTAAAAATAAATGATAGGATATGGAATTCTTTTCTCACTGGAATAACCATGACATTAACCTCCTTGATTGCAGTATTGATTGCATTCTTTGTTGTAAGAAATATATCAAGTGTTTTGACAGAAATATTCATGATATTAAGCCTGGGGCTTATAGTGGATATATTCTCAACTTGGCTTGGGAATGCAGGGTTGTTAAAATGGTATTGCGAGAAAAAGAAGATATACTAAAATGAAAAAGAAAGTATTAGTAACTGGGGGTGCTGGCTTTATAGGGAGCCATATAGTTGATGCACTAATCGAGGGCGGATTTGATGTTGCAGTAGTAGACAATCTTTCAACCGGAAAGCTTGAAAATGTCAACAAGAAAGCAAGATTCTACAAGGTAGATATAAAGAGCAAGGATTTAGAAAGAATATTCCAGAAAGAACAGCCAAATTTTGTGAATCATCATGCTGCCCATATAGACTTAAGAGAATCTGTTGACAACCCCATAAAAGATATAGAGACAAATGTGATAGGGATGATTAATCTTTTGGAATGCTGCAGGAAATACAAAGTTGAAAAAGTGGTTTTTGCTTCAACAGGGGGGGCACTATATTCTGAAAATAAAATTCCTGCATATGAAACAAGCCAGATAAAACCAAAAAGCCCATATGGGATAAATAAATTATTTGGAGAAATATACCTTGATTTTTACAACAAAACATACGGGTTAAATTATGTTTGTTTAAGATATGCTAATGTATTTGGTCCTAGGCAGAATGCAGAAGGAGAAGCAGGAGTAGTTTCTATTTTTACAACAAAAATGCTTGCAAATATAGCCCCCGCTATTTACGGGGATGGCTTGCAGGAAAGAGATTTTGTTTTTGTAGGTGATGTTGTTGATGCAAATATCTCTGCGATAGAATCTGTTAAGGGGGTTAATCAGGCATTTAATATCTCTTCATGCACCTCTACAAGCGTTAATACTATCTATCATTTTTTGAAGAAGACAACAGGTTATGCTGGGGGAGTTTTGCATAGCAAGCCCAGAAAAGGAGAAGTAAGAAGGATGATTCTAAATTATGACAAGGCAAAAAATATTCTTGGGTGGAGTCCTAAGACTAATGTTTAAGAAGGATTGAAGAAAACCGTGGAGTGGTATAAGAAAAAATGAAAATGACTTTTAGATTATGGGTTTTTGCATTCACTTTTATAGTAATGCTAATCGCAATCTCTCCAAATTTTGAAACAGGTGTAATAATCAAAACATTGAATGAAAATTCTTCTGCATCAATTGCAGGAATGCAAAAAGGGGAGATAATCAAAGAAATAGACGGCAAGGCAATAAAAAATATGCAAGATTACACCAAGATTGTATCGGCAATAGAGATTCCATTGCAAACATTTTATGTGGTGACTAAAGAGGGCAATTTTAGCTACAATAGTACAACATTAGGATTCGAAGTAGACAATCTCACGATTATCTCTTCAGAGGGAGAGGCTAAGGAATCGGGTATAGCAGAGAATATGACATTAGTAAAGATAAATGACATAGAATTAAAAAATGATTTTGACTTTTATACTTCAAAAAATTTAATTGAAACAAAAGTAAAATTAAGCATAAAGACTAACAAGAAGTCTTATCAGCTTATACTCAATTCTCCTCTAGATATAGGGGTGGGGGAAGTTCCAAGGACTAAAGTAAAGACAGGATTAGATCTGCAGGGTGGGGCAAGAGGGTTAGTAAAACCAGAAAGAAAGCTCACTCAAAAAGAACTTGCAGACCTCATCTCAATTTCAAGTTACAGACTTAATGTTTATGGTATTAGTGATGTAAGTGTAAGGGCTGCAAATGATTTGAGCGGCAATACATACATGTTAGTAGAGGTTGCAGGAGCAACTCCTAAAGATTTGAAGGAATTAATTGGTCAGCAGGGAAAATTTGAAGCAAGGATAGGCAATGAGACTGCATTTATTGGGGGCAAGAAGGATATAACATCTGTTTGCAGAAATGATGCGACATGTGCGGGCATAGATTCCTGCTTGGAAATTCAAGATGGATACGCTTGCAGATTTAGGTTTGTTGTTTATCTAAGTGAAGAATCTGCCAAAAAACATGCAGAAATAACAAAGATTTTATCTGTGAATACCACAGAACAAGGAACATATTTGAATAAAAAACTTAACCTATATCTAGATGATAAGCTTGCAGACTCTTTGCTTATTTCTGAAGACTTAAGGGGAAAGATTACAACTCAAGTACAAGTTCAGGGGTCAGGAGTTGGAAAAACAAGAGAAGAAGCCTATGAAGCAGCATCAAAATCTATGAACAAGCTTCAAACAGTTCTTATTACTGGGAGTCTTCCATTCAAACTAGAAATTGTTAAACTAGATTCAATCTCTCCCTTGTTGGGCGGAGAATTTTTAAGAGCAATATTTGTTGCTGCAGCTTTAGCATTTGGGGGAGTTTTTGCAGTATTATACTTCAGGTTCAAGAATTTGAAAATATGTTTTTTGATATTTGGGACAATGACCTCAGAGGTTATAATGACTCTAGGTCTTGCAGCATTAATAAAATGGAATCTTGATTTGGCTAGCATTGCAGGGATAATAGCAGCAATAGGAACAGGAGTAGACGATCAAATAGTAATAGTAGATGAATCCAGAATGGAGGGCAAAGAGTCTGGAATTAAGGAGAGATTAAAGAGGGCAATGATAATAATATTTGGGGCATATTCTACTGTTGTTGCGTCATTGCTCCCATTGTTTTGGGCAGGAGCTGGGCTATTAAGGGGATTTGCAATAACCACATTTATAGGCATAAGCCTGGGAGTTTTTATAACAAGGCCAGCATTTGCTGATATTATAAAACAGATGCAGGAGAAATAATTTTTTATGGCCTCTAGAAATATTGCAGTTATAGGTTCAGGATATGTCGGGTTGGTTACTGGGGCGTGTTTTGCAGAATTGGGAAACAAAGTAATTTGTGTTGATAACAACAAAGAAAAAATTTCAGATTTGACAAATAATAAAATTCCAATATATGAGCCAGGATTAGATAATTTAGTAAAGCGAAATTACAAGGAAGGAAGACTTTTTTTCACAACTGACATAAAAAAAGCAGCAAGAGAATCAGAGATTATATTCATATGCGTTGGCACTCCTCCAAAAGAGAATGGAGAGCCAGACTTAAGTGCAGTGGGCAATGTTGCAAAAGAAATCGCATCTGTTTCAGATAAATACAAAGTCATAGTGGAAAAAAGCACAGTTCCTGTACAGACTGCGAAGTGGCTTAAAAGCATAATTTCAAACATGAAATCAGAGTTTGATATAGCAGTAAATCCAGAGTTTTTAAGAGAGGGCTCTGCAGTTTATGATTTCATGAATCCAGACAGGATAGTGATAGGTGCTGAGAATTCAAGAGCGTACTCTTTGCTTTCAGAGATCTATAAACCACTTAATGCCCCCATATTATTTACGGACATAAATTCTGCAGAATTGATAAAACATCTAAGCAATGCAATGCTTGCACAGAAGATTTCAACAATAAATTTAATTGCATTACTCTGCGAGAAGACAAATGCAGATATAGAGACTGTTGCAAAAGGGGTAGGAATGGATAAAAGAATTGGAACTAACTTTTTGAAAGCAGGAATAGGCTATGGAGGATTTTGTTTTCCAAAAGACCTAGACGCATTAATTCATATATTAAGGAAGAACTCGATTAATTCTGGATTATTTGAACAAGTGCAAAAAATAAATAAGAATATGAGAAAGCATTTTGTTTTTAAAATAGAAAAATCCCTAGGTACTTTGAAGGGAAAAAAGGTGGCTATTTTGGGATTGGCGTTCAAAGCCAATACAGATGATATGAGACTAGCACCTTCAATTGAAATAATCGAGAAGATGAAAGAAAGAGGGGCAATAATTAAAGCATATGATCCTAAGGCAATGGAAGTTGCAAAAGGTATATTTAAGGATATAGAATATTGCAAGAATCCTTATGATGCTGCAAAAGATGCAGACGCTTTAGTTATCCTTACTGACTGGCCGGAATTTAAGGATTTAGATTTAACTGTAATAAAAGAAAAGCTTAAAGGAAATATAATAATAGACGGCAGAAATATTTTCAATAAAGAAAGAATGAAAAAATTAGGTTTTAAGTACCTCTCGGTGGGGAGATAATCATGGAAAGGGTTTTGGTTGCTGGAGGGGCAGGATTTATTGGTTCTTGGATCTGCGAAAAATTATCTAAGAAATATGAGGTCATATGCGTAGATAATCTTTGCACTGGAAGAAAAAAGAACATAGAGCACATACAAAATAACTTTAATTTTTTACAACAGGATATAACTAAACTATTCGATTTGGATGAAAAATTGAATTTTGTTCTTCATATGGCTAGTCCTGCTTCTCCAAAAGATTATCAGAACATGCCTATTGAAACATTACTGGCCAATTCTGTTGGAACACTTAATTTGCTAGAGATCGCAAGAAAGAACAATGCAAGGTTTCTTTTTACTTCTACAAGCGAGGTTTATGGAAATCCCTTACAGCATCCACAAACAGAAGAATATTTTGGGAATGTAAATCCTAATGGGATTCGTTCAATGTATGACGAAAGTAAGAGATTCGGAGAAGCATTGTGTATGGCCTATATGAGGAAGTATAATATTGACTTAAGGATAGCAAGAATATTCAATACCTATGGCCCAAGAATGCAAAGGGATGATGGGAGAGTTGTTTCTAACTTCATAAATCAGGCATTAGGGGGAAAGGAAATAACAATTTATGGTGATGGAAAACAAACAAGAAGTTGTTGTTACGTATCTGACATGGTGGAGGGATTGATGAAGCTGATGTTCACAAGTAATTTAAAAGGAAAAGTAATCAACCTTGGAAATCCTGATGAGAGAACTATTGTAGATCTTGCAAAAAAAGTGTTGGAGTTATTGCATTCTGAATCTCAGCTTTCTTTCAAGAACCTCCCAGCTGATGATCCTGAGAGGAGATGCCCAGATATAACAAAAGCAAAAAAATATCTTGAATGGCAGCCAACAATCTCTCTTGAACAAGGTTTAAAGGAAACTATTGAATACTACCGAAAGGAAGATTAATCATGGCAAAAATAGGTAAAGAGAATCTAGGGCAGAGCACACTAAAGAATACTTTCTGGAATTTCTTTTTTAATATAGTCACAAAAGCAGGAGGATTGATATTCACAATAGTGATGGCAAGATTGCTTCTGCCAGAATTATTTGGGCAGTACGCCTTAGCATTAAGCGTCATATTACTTCTGCTGGGATTAATAGAGTATGGCATCAATCTCACTTCATTAAAATATGTTTCAGAAGAGCTTGGAAAGAATAACAAAGTAAGGGCAAGAAGTTATTTCAAATTTTGCCTTTTAATGAAGATATTTGTAGCAGGATTTTTGGCTATAGCGCTTTTCCTGCTTTCAAGAGTTATCTCAGAGAACATACTTAATAAGCCTTACATAAGCTTGTCATTGCAAATTGGAGCACTCTACCTTTTTGTAACTTCGCTTCTTACAAGTTTTCTTTATTTCGCATATTCTGTAAAAAAGATAAAGTATGTTTTTGCCTCAGAAGCCATTTTCCAAGTTTCTAGGATACTATTAGTTTCTTTATTCATCGGTATACTAAAATACAGGGTTGAATCTATTCTTTTTGCATTGATTCTTTCATCTTCATTTTCCCTTGTTTTTTTATTCATAATTACAAAAAAGAAATATCCTTTCTTATTGCATGGAGAAACTGTAGAAATAGATAAAAAGAGGTTGATGAAATTTCTTTTTTTCACTTCTATTGCAGGTATTTCAACCACATTTTTCTTACATGTAGACACTGTAATGCTTGGTGCCTTGATTTCAGATACTTCTGTGGTGGGATTTTATCAGGTTGCATTAAACATAGTTACAGGTATAGCTGCACTAATGTCCTTTGCTCAAGTAAGCTTCCCAGTTTTTGCACAACTTAGGGGGAAAAAACTCGCTAAATTTTTTGAAAAGTTTGTTTATTATTCTGCAATCATATCAATACCTTCTGCAATTGGATTGATTTTTGTTGTGAAACCATTTATAATATATCTTTTCGGAACTGAATACCTCGCAGCAATAATACCTCTTTACATCCTCTCTTTTTTAATTGTTGAGATGGTAACTGGGGTTTTTTTCAATACAATTCTTATATCTAAAGGAAAACCGCAATACGTTGCAAAGATAACCTTGGTTACTGCAATTATCAGTATACTCCTTAATTTTATTTTTATAAAATGGCTAAGTTCAATAAAACCGATATATGGCGCTTTAGGGGCCGCAATTGCTGCATTTATAAGTAGATATTTTTATGTTTTTTCATTGGCAATAATTTCAAAGAGGGAACTTAATGTGGGGGTCAGGATGTCTTTGATTTTGAAGCCTATTTTTGCAAGCATTATCATGGTAATTCCCATGATAATTATCTCCAATATTCAGCCGCTTTCCATTTTATTTAGTACTATAGCAATTGTTATAGGGGCAATTTTATATTTTACAGTATTAATTTTTATTAAAGGGATTAATAGAGAAGACATTAAACTGCTTAAACTTTTGATACTAAGGAAGAAATCTATTGATAAGATCTAGTTTTTTGTTCTCCTCTAATGGGGTTAGATAGAAAAATATATAAATAAAATTTTTTTTTATCATTCGACTAT
The DNA here is from genome assembly GCA_043808285.1 of archaeon. Classification (GTDB taxonomy): domain Archaea; phylum Nanobdellota; class Nanobdellia; order Pacearchaeales; family DTIR01; genus JAZDFA01. The sequence goes on along the minus strand of JAZDFA010000015.1, from coordinate 79,955 downwards.
AAAATGAATGATAAGTTGTTAGGAATTTTGAGCTGCCCTTTATGCAAGAGCAGTTTTAGGTATTCGGGCAAGACTATAACTTGCGGGGAGGGGCATATGTTTCTAGTAGTTGATGGAATACCTAATCTTATCCCCCAAATAGAGAGATACAAGAAAACTGAACTAAGCTTCAGTAAAGAATGGGGGATAATGAAAAAAGAAGGCATTCCAGATATGGATAATGTAAGAAAGCTTTTCTTAAATGATTTTAATACAACTAAAGAAAAGATGAAAGGAAAATATACCCTTGAAGCAGGCTGTGGAAGAGGCTACCTTGAAATGGCTGTTTCAGAACTAGTTGGAAAAAGGGGATTAGCAGTAGGACTGGATATGAGCACTAGTATAATGATGTACTCTAATAGGAAGAATAATCTTAGTAAAATTCCAGATTCTGCGCAGTATGTTAGGGGAAATATTGATAGGGCTCCATTTAAGAAAGGGTCATTTGATATGATTTATTCTTTTGGAGTCTTGCATCATACGCCAAATACTTACAATGCCTTCAAGACTCTGCTTCCATTATTAAAGAAGAGGGGAAAATTTTATCTTGGGCTATACAGGAAGGATAGAAAAGATGATACAAAGATAGTATCTCTAATTTATGCATCAAGAGGATTTGTAAACAAGCTGCCCATAACAATGATTTATGCTATCTGCTGGATTCTTGCACCCTTTGCAAAGGTGTATGCAGAAATTAATACTAGAAATGGAAGAAGGCCCGCATTCAACAAAACAACGAAAGAATTTATGTGGAGCCTTTTTGACCATTTCTCTCCAGAGTATGTACATAGGCACACAATAACAGAGATAGAAGAATGGTTTAGGAAAGAAGGCTTTAAAACAGAACTTAAGATGGAAGATAGAATAGGCTTTGCAGTTCTTGGAACAAAAAAATAATTCTTAAATTACTATTTTTCTATTTCTTGTTCTATCTCTGGGAGATAATAACCTCCTTCTGCTATATTGTCTATTGCAGTAATCATTACTCTATTAACTTCTTCCGAAGGATAAGTAAAATATTGCTTTTTAATTTGCCATAGATTCCATTTTCAATTAACCTTGCAAATGTAGGCATTCTCCCAGATTTTAGAGCTTTTTCAATATATCCTTAGGTCTGCCCCTCAATTCCTATAACTATGAGCCTTTTATTCATTTTACCTCTTTTCTGGTATTACAGCATTTTTCATTTTTTTAATTAATGAAAGAATTTTAGTGCCTCTTAATGATCTGTAAATTTTGCTATCCACAATAAGGGAGACAAACGCCTTTTCCATAGAATAACTTCTGTAAATGTTGAACTTAAAATACTTCTTATAATGGATTAGTTCTTTTCTTGAGATGGTTGGAAGGTTAAGTATGCTGTCTTTAAAATAATCTGTGAACGCCTCTTCTTTTACTTTTTCCCTAATATAATGATTTCTTATGCATGTGTTATAAAGCGGGGTATTTTTATATGGATAGAAAAGAGATACTTGCATGTAGTCTGGCTTTAATTTCTTGTTAAGTTCTATGCTGTCTAATATTGTCTGCTTTGTTTCACCCGGAACACCAATCATATTAAATGTGCATGTTTTCAATCCTATTCTTCTTGCTATTTCAAAAACCTTGATTATCTGCTCATTTTTCATAAATCTTCCAAGTATTGTCTTTCTGAGATTTTCATTGCCTGTTTCAACACCCACTTTTATCAACACACAACCAGCATCTTTTAATGACTGCAGAATCTCTTCATCTGCAGTTTCAACTCTTATATTGCATACAAATGTTTTCTTGAACCCTTTCTTGAATTCCCTGCAGAATTCCAATATCCATTTTTTATTTAGGGAGAAAGTATCATCATCTATCTCAAAATGGTTAAACTTATAATTTTTCTCGAAATAATCCATAATTTCCATGACTCTTTTGACACTTAGCATCCTAACATACTTGGAGGGATTGGGAAATTTTTTTATTAAGGCACTATTGCAGCAGTACGTACAATTAAATGGGCATCCTCTTGAGAACATAAAATGGGGGATGACCTCTTTGCCATTTCTTTTGAATTCCTTAAAGATAGAGTAATCTGGTATGGGAAGTTTATTCAAATCCTCTGCAAAGTCTGTTATTGGATTTTTTATTATCTTTTTTCCTTTCTTAAACCAGAAATTCCCAGTTTTAAGATAGTTCTGTTTTTTTGCTATCTTATTTACAAGTTCAAGAAATTTATTATCTCCATCACCTATACAGACACCATCAACTTCCAACTCATTTATAGATTCGGGGGACAACTTCATATGAACTCCCCCGACAAATATCTTCATATTAGGATATTTGCTTTTTATCTCTTTAGTTATTCTTTTAGTATAGGAAAACATGTGGGTATTTATTGAAATTGCAATTATTTCTGGCTTCCATGAATCAATCTTGCTGAAAACTTGATTTATATCATATTTTCCAAATTCTATTAAGTCAGTTTTATGCCCTGCTTTTTTTAGAACTGAAGAAAGTTGCCCGATACCTGGGTGCATTGAGATATAGGAGCCAATTTCTGGAAGTATAAATAAAACTTTCATATTGGTTATTTCTTCTGTTTTCTCCAGAAATCCACTAATTCCGATATTTTTTCCAATACCTTGCCAACAGGCTTAAAACCCAAATCTTTTTTTATGAGAGAGATGTCCGCCTTTATTCTAGTTATCTCTCCAAACGGATTTGGAAGATATTCTTTCCCCCCTCCAATTGATTCTATTATCTTTTCTGCTATTTGGTTTATTGAGATTTCAGTTCCGCTTGCAACATTATAGACTCCATTTTTTTTAGAGAAGGCTGCAAGCAAGTTTGCCTTTGCGATATCTTCTACCCAGATAAAATCTCTTGTTTGATTGCCATCACCATAAATTGTAATTGGCTTTTTATCAATAGCCTGATTAATAAAAGTAGTTATAACCCCCACATAGGGGGAAGGAGTCTGCTTTGTTCCATAGGTATTGAAGTATCTCAGTATTACATAGTCTATTCCCTGCTCTTCAAATATCCTGCAGTACATCTCTCCTCTTATTTTACTCAACCCATAGGGAGAGATAGTATTAAGGGGGTGTTTTTCATCCACAGGCAGATTTATTGGCTCTCCATATACTGCCATGGAGGATGCAAAAACCACCTTCTTCACCTTATTTTTAAGACAGGCTTCAAAAACATTCAATGTGCCGGAGCAATTGGTGTCTATTTCTTCTCTTAATTTTTCAAAACTGCCCCGGATAGAAACAAATGCAGCATTATGGAATATCAGATCTATCCCTTTAAGAGCATTCATAATCTCCTCTTTATTTTTCAAGTCTCCTTTTATGAACTTGCATCCTTTAGGGATGTTCTCTTCCTTTCCAACACTAAGATTATCAAAAACAGTTATATCTTCAGGCTTGCATTTATTCTCAGAAATAAGCGCTCTTGCTATATGGCTTCCTATAAATCCTGCACCACCAGTAATCAAGAATTTCATTTTTTTCTTTTTGCAATGCATCCAGTTGCGAATGCTGGGCATTCTCTGAAAGTATTACAAACTGCGGGAACTTGATTATTATGTATCATAATCTTAAACTCTTTAAATTGTTTTGAGTTCCATATTTCTTTGAAAGGCTTTTTGAATACATTGCCGAATATTGGCTCAAGCATCTTTCTCACTTCTGATCTCTTGTTTAATTCTGTGAAACCACAGCAGGGATATACACTGCCATCAACAGTTATGAATGGCACAGCCCAGGAAGTGCAGCAGTTTATTGGAGATTTTTTCTCAGCCAATGGGAATCCTATTCTGAAGAGATTCTTTGATTTGCTTATCTTTTTCCTCGTCTCTTCAATAAGCTCATCACTTACTTCCGGCTTTAGCCATAGATTTTTTTCAAAAGGAATAAGTCTAGTAAATCTTATTGAACGCTGATCTGTGGGGTCGTCTTTTGTTATCTTATTTATGAGGTCAACAAACTGCGGCATTTCATCAACATTAAGCTTTTGGACAATGTAATGGAAGTGTATTTCCGGGAACATTGATTTCATCTCTTTCTTGAGCCTTATCATAGTAGAGACGTTTTTTATTACCGTGTCAAAGTCTGAATTTATCTGGAGCTTGTTGTAGGTCTTTTTTGTTGCTCCATCTATTGACATCCAGATTACATCAACTCCTATTTTTATAAGCTCTCTTGCAAGATTCTCATTTATGTGTAAGAAGGGATCAAAGAATTGTACAAAAATCTGTTTTGATTTAAGATACCTTAGCATCTTGAGGTATTCTTCTTTAAACACCTCATTATCTCCCTGGAACGCATGCCCTATTCCCGTGAGGCTTATTGCCTTAAGGTGGGGGAATTGGTCTATAATATATTTGAACTGCTCAAAAGTCATCTTCTTTTCTTTTTCTTTCCAATAAGTATGCTCGCATTTTATGCATTTAAGATTGCAAGCATTTGTGGGTTCTAGTTCAAGCCTGCTGGGATAGGGGACTAACATGGGGTTTCTTCTGTAAATAGGGCTAAGCAATCCTACTCCCTCTTCATCGCTCATGGTGAAGTCCCAGATATAGTTGTAGGCATTCCTGAATTTTCCTTTTTTTATAAGATAATTTATCTGCTTAAGAAAATGACTCCTATACTTCATACCCTTGCTTAAAACATTAACGTAAAACTTTAATTCTTGTATCATTTTTGAATATAAATTGAATTATAAATTATGCTATAAATCTCTTATAAATCTTTGTAAACATTGTTCAACTCGTCAAAGATTTTTCTCTCATCTGTTTTTTTAGACATGAACAGGGCAGCATTTCTTCCCATATTCTTAGCCCTTTGCTTATTTTTCAGAAGGTTTATAATCTTCTGGGCAAAATCCTTAGAATCTCTTGGTTCTGCAAGAAGGCCACATTTTCCATCTTGGAGATACTCCGGAATTCCCCCTATTCTGCTTGCAACAACAGGCTTTCCATAAATCATTGCCTCATTCATAAATGTAGACAGGGCAATCTGCCATTGTTCTGGCACAACAACCAACTCTGATTTTTGCACTATCCTTTGAACTTCCTTGTAGGGCTTTTTGCCAAGAAGAAAGACATTTTTCTCAAGCTTATTTTCAGAGATTATTTTGTCTATTTTATTCTTGTACTCTATTTCTGAGGGGTCATTTTCACCAATCACATACAATTTTATATTAGGAATTTTCTTTAATATTTCTGGCATTGCTTCAAGAACAATATGAAGACCTTTTCTTGGGACAATCCAGCCAGTGTATAATATAGAATCCTTTTCAACTTTCTCTTTCTTAACTCTCTCTTTTTTTAATGGCAGAGGGATTACTTTGATCTTTTCTTGGGACAAGCCATATTTTTTAAGAAGGTCCTTCCAATAATCTGCAAGAACAATTATCCTGTCCACTTTGCTGAAAAAATATTTGTCGAAAAGATTCTTTCTCCATCTTAAAGATATCTTTTGAAGGAGGTCTCTTTTATTCTCTAAGCAGTCTATACATCTATAACTGTGAAAATCGGTGCAATTTGTGCCATCTTTTTTTATCAGAGTTTGCAAGGGGCATAAAAACCAGAAGTCACATGCAATAAATATTACTGGGATATTCAGTTTCTTTGCAGCTAGTATAACGCCAAAACCTATATTCCCAAAGTTATAAAGCAGGACTAAATCTGGTTTCTTTTCCTTAAGAAGGTTGTAGCAATAATTGTAAGCTACTAGGTCATAGGGCCTTTTGAAAAGGCTGCCAAGGTGCTCTCCAATAAAATCCTGGATCACTGGGACAGAATAAAACTCAAAACTTTCCTTTACTTCTCTTAAAGGTTTTGTTGCAAGCACCATATTTTCAATACCATTTTTTTCAAGAAGCCTTATAATCCTATCGGCGGCTTGCTCAGCCCCTCCCCAGGCTTTATGATACCCTACAAGATTATTCGTTACATGGCAAACTCTCATTAAAGAAGTAAATCAAAATAATATTTATATAGCTTTTTGTTAGAGTTATTACATGAATATCTGCATATATGAATGGGCAATGCATAGAATAGGCGGAGGGCAAAAAGTTTTTATAAAGATGGCGGAAGCCCTCTCTGAAAATCATAAGGTAGAATTACTCAGTTTGTATAATGTTGATAAAAAGGATCTTGAAAAAATTTATTCTGCAGACCTTTCAAAAGTGAACTTAATCTTCTTATTCAATTCAAAAGATTATAAAAAAGAAAGCTATTTCCATACTCTTTCAGCAGGCAAAGTATCAAGAATCTCTTCAAATTATGATTTGTTTATCAATTCAAATCATGAGACAGTAATCCCCCAGAGCAGAAAAAGCATAATCTACTTTCATTTTCCAGAAAGAAAGATTTACCGAAATGCTAGAAATCTTGCCGATGGAATTATACTGCTGGGATATGCATTGATTAAAACCCTCTATGGTAATCACTCCAGAAGCTATGATTTGGTGCTTTGCAATTCAGAGTATACCAAGAGATGGCTTAAGATGTTATGGATCATCAATGCTTTTGTTCTTAATCCGCCTATAGATATAGATAGGATAAAAAGAAAAAAATTAAACATCATCCTGAGTGCTGGAAGGATAGCAAAGGATAAGAATTATTCTTTTATGATAAGCTGCTTCAAAAAAATTTCAGAAAAGCACAGAGATTATGAATATCTAATCTGCGGAGAGGGGGATTTTTCAGGATTAAAGAAGGAAGCAAAGAATTTTCCAGTCAGATTTGCAGGACATTTAGAGAGTTCAAAGCTTAGGGAAAATTATTCCAAGTCAAAGATATTCTTTCATGCAAAGGGATATGGAAGAAATGAGCTAAAAGAGCCGCAGGAGATGGAACATTTCGGGATGGTTACTGCAGAAGCAATGGCTCAAGGTGCTGTTCCAGTGGTGTTTAATGGGGGGGGACAAAAAGAGATAGTTGAGCATAAGAAATCCGGATTCCTATTCAATAATCCTGAAGAGGCCCAGGATTTTATAACTTTTCTTATTGAGAATGAGGGATTGAGAGAAAAGATGAGCAGAAATGCAGTAAAAAAAGCAAGAGAGTACAGCACGAAAAATTTTCAGGATAAATTTAAGGAGCTATGCAAAAAAATCTGCTCTTAAGAGGAAAATTTTCTAAGTATCTTTCTTACAATAATGTAAAATAGATTCTTGATATCAACCAGATATTTTACTATCTTGCCACCTCCTCTAGGCTTGAATCTATTTTTATTAAATTTTTTACATCTTGGATTAACAAGTTTTATAAATCTCTTAGAGATTATGGGAGAATGAAAAAGGTGTTGCGAAGATTTGCAAGGGCTGTAAGATACCCTAGAAGATACAGCAACCTAGTTCTTCAGTCATTTTATAGAAAGTTCTACCCCTCAAGAGCAAGATATTATCCTTCTTATCTCCAAATAGAACTATCCACCACGTGTAATATGGAGTGCCCAAGATGTGAAAGGAGTGTTATGTCTAAAGGGATATTAAACAAGCATACGCCTCTTTCTTATTTTAAGAAATTAGAACCAATACTGCCTTATGTTAATTTTATCACCTTAGGGGCAGGTTTAGGTGAACCATTGTTGAATCCAGAATTTTGGCAGATTCACAATTATCTTAAAAGCTTCGGAATAAAAGTGCATTATACAACAAATGGGTTACTTCTAACCAAAGAGAATATAGAGAAAACATTCAAATACAGAACAGATAGCATGGATATCTCTTTGGATTCTCTTAAAAAAGAGGTATATGAGAAGATACGTCCAATTCCGCACTCTCCTTTTGATATTGTTATGCAACATCTAGGAGAAATATGTGAAAGGAAGAGACAATTGAAGAGTAAAACACCAACAATTGCTATTGGTTTTGCTGCGCAAAAGGAGAATATAGAAGAAATGCCTTCTATTGTAAGATTTGCAAAGAAAATCGGAGCAGACAATGTGTGGTTTACTGCACTTACTTGTCATAATAAGGATTCTGTAAAGAGTTCTTTATTCAATCTTGACAAAGGAGATATAAAAAGAATATTTGATGAAACCGAAAATCTAGCAAAGGATCTTAATATGCCAATAAGACTCCCCAAAATATTTGGAGTAAACACTTCTAAGTGCTCCTGTCCTTTTATATGGGAAATGATGATGCTTTTTATTAATGGAGATGTATGCTGCTGCCCACATTTTAGAGATACCAGAAAACATTTCTTTTGTATCGATGAAGGCAACTTGATAAAAAAAGAAACAACTATGCCTTCAGTTATTCTAGGAAACCTAAATGAAGAGTCAATAGAAAAGATATGGAATAACCGTAATTATAAAACATTGAGATATGATAATAAGAGAGACCTCAATGAATCATGCAAAAAGTGTTATTTCAGATATGGGATCCACTAATTTTTTTAAGCTCCTAGAATAAACTTTTAATTTTTTTGTTTTATTTTTTTGAATAATCTTCTCAAAAAAGAAGAATTCCTTATAATCTTCCTTCCCAGTATATAGAAAGGATTGTTGCTGTAAACAGGATATTTGACTATCTTACCTCCCCACCTTTCTTTAAATCGATTTATCTCATATGTTTTAGAACCTTTCTCAGCGGTTGCATCGTAGCCGCCCAAATCAAATGTTTTTGCATTTATCCTTTTTCCATGCTCTATTATACTCCAGTACAACAAGTTATTTGGCTGAAATTTTAGGTATTCGGGATTAGACGCATTTACATAAAGGCTAATTATACCATTTGTTTTATTCTCAGTTATTGAAACTCCAGAGATAATTTTGTTTCCTTTTTTGCACACAAATATTTTTCTGTTGTAGGAAGGAGGATTATTTAGGATAATCTCATTTAAGTCATGCATTTTAATCTCATTCCTTTTACACATCTCTCTATAAATCTCATAGAATTCTTTTACCTCTTTTTCATCAGCTTCTTTTACTGTAAGCCCTTCTTTTATCGCTTTATTTATGCCCCATCTGGCATCTTTATCTAGAGCGTTCTTTAATTTTTCTATTGGTTTTGTCAAGTCTACTTCAATCGTTTCAACAAAATCTTGAAATTGCATTTTTCCTTTTTTTGTATATCCCCATTTAATTGCCATTTATCTAGTAAGATTTAACAGAATATCCAAGAGTACATTTAAATCTTGTGAAACGCATTATATTTAAAGAAATAAATTTTTAAAGATTATCCCAACATTTTTTACATGTAGTCTTATATCTTTATCTTTATTGAAGTAAATAATCTCTTTTCCTAAAAGAATAAATAACCTTTTTTTGTTCGATCTTACATTGTAAAATACCATTGTGCCAGTAGAAGTTTTATCTATTTCTATATATCCTCTTTTATTAAATAGATTAACACATTTTTTCTTCATTTCTTCAAGAAAAGAACTATCCCAATAATCTGTTCTATAGCTCATACTTATCCCATTGCCATATTCAAAATGAGAATTACTCAGTAGCCACCCCTTATCTTTCAGTATCTTTTCATATCTCGTTTCCGGATAAGGGACAACAGGGCAAATGAATGCTATGTCTGGCTTTAGACTTACAGCTAAATCAAGAGTTTGTTGCATTTGTTCTTTCGTTTCGCCAGGAATACCAATCATAAAACTGCATTGTGGAGAAATTCCCACCTTTCTTGCATTGTTTACAACTTCTTTAACTCTTTCAATAGTTATTCCTTTTATTAAGACGTTATCAAGAATTTCCTGAGAACCACTTTCTACTCCCATAAAAAACATTTTAAAGCCAGATTTTTTGAGCAGTTTCATAACATCTTCGTCCATATTAGTTGCTCTGGCATTAGCCCCCCATTCAATCTTCAGCTTTTTTCTGATAATCTCTCTACAAAATTCTTTTATCCATTTTTTGTCAGTGGTTATATCATTATCATTGAATCCAAATTTTCTATATCTATATTTTTTTATAAGAAATTCTATTTCTTCTATTACATTTTTAATACTCCTTTGTCTAAAAGAACCAGCTATTTTTGATAAAGCTGGTTGGCAATTAGCACAATTATATAGGCAGCTCCTAGAAGTTATTATTGGGATTGGAGGCTTATAAAAATGTTTGAGCATACCGAAATTATATCTATTTATCTGGAATATCTCATGATCTGGAAATGGGAGAGAATCCAAATTTTTTATGAAATCTCTTTTTTTATTTTTATTCCATTTATTATTTGATCTATACCACACCCCTTTAATTTCTGAAAGGTCTTGTTTATTATTTGATAAATTCTTTAATAGTTCTACTATTGTAATCTCTCCTTCACCAATTACTATAAAATCTATACTAGGCTGCATCATATCTTCTGAGCATACCGTAGGATGAGGACCACCAACTATTATTTTTAGACCAGGATTTATTTTTTTAGCTTTTTTAGATATTCTTATAGCGTCAAAATAATTCCTCGTCATAACAGACATTGCCAATATGTCTGCTTTTTCGATATACTCTAAAAGATTTTTTTCAGAATCAATCCCCAAGTCTATCCCTTTGATGTCTTTAAAACCCGCTTTTTTTAAACATGCTGATAAGTATGCGAGTCCTAATGGGAATCCAGTATAATCTGATCTTAAGTTTAAGAGTATTATTCTCATATCAAGCCTACAAATGCCTTGTTTAAAAAAGTTATGGGTGAAAAAATATTTTTTCCTTTCATAAAAACTGAGATTATCTCTCCTACCTTTTCTATATCTTTTTTAGGGATATTCTTACTTCTTTGACTTCTTTCATTTTGCAATATCTCTAAGATTTACTATTTTTATCCTGCCTTGATCCTTAAGTTCAATAAGCCTTTTTATTATATACTCAAGATTTGAAGTATCTTTATGGGAGAATTCATGTGTTGTTATGCAATAGACTGACTCTTTACCAGAATTCTGCTCAATCTCTTCCAGCATTTTAATTATATTTTCCTTGGGGGTTTTATCATTAAATAGATTGCTTATGTAAACACATTTTATTCCTTCAACTGTCTTTGGTTCTACTATATTTTTTCTTGAAGGAACTACAACAATCTTATTTTTTTTATTCCTTATAGTTGAACCACCCCAAATAATAATTTTATATCCTTCTTTTTTAAGCATCTTTAATATTCTGTCAGGTTTTAATGGATCATCAATTAGATTCATGGGGGCCGAAAAGCTAACTGCATTGTAAATATTCTTAATTTCCCCCAGTATCTTTTTATCTGGGAGATATGTCAGAGGTTTATGACTATAGGTATGATACCCATAATCAATAAAATTCTTTTTTTCTAATGGTTTGAATAAGCTTCCTACTAACATAAATGAAACTGGAAATCTATGCTTGCATATAATCTTATAAGTATTTTCATAACCTCTCTGGTCATAAAGGAATCCCCTAAGCAAGTAAGCAAGTATCTTTTTTAGATTTTGAAGCACATTCCATTCAGGATTATTCTGTTTAAATGAGATAAATCTTTCAACATCTATAACAAGACATACTTTGAGCATTTTAGAAAGGAGATATTTTCATATTTATAAGATTACCAATTACACTTTGGTATCCCTCACAAGGTGTCCAGCAATTGGGACATCTCTTGTTTTTTATCGTGTTCATTACACAAAAAGCTTTTTTTGAAGAGATTATCCTTTTTATATCATATCCATAGTCTCTTACATTCCCAAGATTCATTCCCCACATAAGACAAGGCAGGACATTCCCATTTTGATCAAGAGAAATTGAAGATTTGAGTGCATAGCAGGGCATTACACTCTTTTTAGGATTAATGGCATATTCTGGGAGGTTTTTTAGGAATATTGATTCTATTCTATTTTTTGGATTGAGATATTTTTTTCCATTTATTGCTATTTGTACTATCTTTTTTATCTTGTTTATTTGAGAAGGCATCAATTTGCTATTTTTTTCATTCTTGTAAAGAGCGGCATTATGTGCAATAGTAAGAGTCAATTCATTCCCCCCCTTAATTAATTTTTCAATAAATTGCGGAAGATAATCTATATTATATTTTGAGATGGTAGTCTCAATTGAGACATTAAAGTTCTTGTATTTTTTTGAAAGTTCCTTTAGCTTTTCGTAGGTTTCCCATGATTTTTTAAAACCATCCCCCACCCCCCTTATTTTGTTGTGTATCTTTTCAGGGCCTTCTATGCTTAATGTGACGATTATCCTTATCTCCTTTTTTGTTTTCATTATCTTGTTTACCATTTTTAGGATTCTTTCAGTAGCCAAACCATTTGAAGGGATACTTATCATCCTTAAATTATTCATAGTTTTCATTGCAGAAATGATTATTTCTTCAAAATTTTCTTTTAGAAAGGGCTCCCCCCCCGTGAGACTCAACCAGATAATTGTTTTTGGTAGCTTTGAGAATATCTCTTGGATTTCCTTTAAGTTTAATTCTTCTTTTAATTTTTTTGGGTTATCTTTATAAGTTTTCCAGATGTTACAAGTAGTACATTTGCTGTTACATAAAGATGTAACGGCAAAATTAAGTTTGTATGGTTTTTTTACCAATTTGCTTTTTAAAATACCTCCAACCATCAATATTTCGTTTTTCATATTATCCTAATTTCTTCTTACTTTTTAAATATAATCTAACTTGAGAAATAGCTTATATCGACTTTTTTATTCCCTCATAAAAACTTAGAGGTTTATAATTTAATTCTTTTATAGTCTTGCTTATGTCATAAATTTGATCTTTTGAGAAGTATTCTATTATATTTGGGCTTATTAGATTCGGGCTTATCATCTTGCCTTTGTAGAATCTCATTAATGCAACAACTATTTTGATTAACTTTAAATTGATCCTTATTCTTATCCTTCTTTTAATACCCAAGCAGGACTCAATGACTGTTATTATTTCGTTTAAAGAGAGGGGTTCTTTTCCAGCTGCGAAGTAAGTTCCTTTTCCCATAGACAAAGCATTTTTTATTGCAGCAGCTACATCTCCAGCATATACTGGCTGGAGTTTGTTATTTCCATTCTTGAATAACGGAACAAAGGGTGAATTTTTAACAATTTTTATAAGTTTACTGATGTTCTTCCTGTCTCCAGCACCATAAATCACCGTGGGTCGTATTATGACATAATTTTTTAGACTTTTTACAATTGATTCTGCTTTCATTTTGCTTTTACCATATTCATCAAATTGTTGTACTGCACCTTCAGAGCTTACAAAAATAAACTTTTTTATTTTGTATTTCTTCGCAGCATCCACTAGATTTTTTGTTCCTTTAATGTTTACTTCATATAAATCTCCAGTTATGTAGGGATTTAAGGCGGCTGCTAAATGCACTATATACTTTGCCCCTTTCACATATTTGTTAACAGCTTCTTTGTCTCTTATATCGCCGATTACGATTTCTATCCTATTATTTTTAGGCAAGTTTCCAATTGAATTAGAAAAACATCTTATTTTCTCATTACATTTTAGCAATTCGTTTACAACATACTTCCCTAAGAATCCACTTGCTCCAGTTACAAATATCATTTTAGAAATTATAATCCTTTAATGCATTGATTATTATCTCAGGTGTTAAGTAAGAATTTAGTAGATTCATGTCTACAAAAGATACACAGAAGCAACCTTTGCATGGAATTTGTTTTATTTTTTTGAATGCTTCTTTAAATCCAAACTTTACACCATTGGTCCATTTATACTTTCCGAATATCAGGGAACAAGGTGCAACTTCTCCATTTGAATCAACGCCACAATAAAATTTTCCAGCATAACATTTTCCATGAATCTTATCCGGCCAATATTTTAGAATGTAATCTAAGTAATGATAAGAATTTGCTATTTGGGCTCCTTTTCTTTTTAGCTCGATTATTTTTTGGACTAGCATTTTGTGCTGTCCCTTTTTTGCAGACATTCCTTCTATTGTATCTTTATTTGAAGAATAGGAATAATGATAAACCGGCTGGAATAGGCACTTAAATCCCATCTCTCTAGCCTTTTTTACAACAAATTCTATATTGTTTTCAGTAAGATTCGTTATCACAGTAGTAGTCCAGACATTAATCCCATTTTCTTTTGCTATTTTGATCGCCCGGATAACACTTTCATAAGAACCTTTCATTCTGTATTTATCATGAACCTCTTTTGGACCATCAAAACTTATCAAAAGCAGATCAAGATTCTTTAGTTCTTTTATTTTTTGCGGAACCAAAGAGCCATTTGTAGTGAGAGTTGTCTTCATTCCCTTCTTTTTTGCATAATCTACTATTTTTCCAATATCTTTTCTCAATAGCGGTTCACCCCCAGTAATCCCTAATCTTTTAGTTCCAAGTTCACTAAATTCGTCAAGCATTTTGAAAATTTGTTTAGTAGTCATCTCCTTTTTTTTAGTATTGTAAGAATTGCAATATTTACATCTATAATTGCAGTTGTAATTTATGATTAGATTTACTGAAAAAGGAAAAGATCGATTAAATAAACGTAATCCTATAAATCTTAAGATAGTTTTTAGGTCTAATATTGCTTTCATTTTTTAAGATGTCTCAACTGATCTACAATTTATTTTTTTGCTCTGCATCTTACCATTTTATAAAGTCTTAGACTCTTTGGTAAAAATTTGGGCATGTCTTCAATTTTTTCTATAACAAAGTATTTTTCAAGTATCTGGATAATCTCTGCAGCATGTTGTTTGTGGTCTCCAGGTTCATGGGCTTTGACTAATTCAAGTATCTTAAATAAAATCTTGTTTAATATACTTTCGATTGGGAATCCAAATACTGCTTCTCCTTCTTTTTTTAACACTCTTTTTATTTCTTTTATACCTATTTCTGGATTTTTTAGATGTTCTAGGACTGATATGCCTATAATTGCATCAAAACTTTTTGATTTGAATGGCATTTTTTCAGCACTACATTTTTTTAACACTACTTTGTCATTAATCTTACAGTATCTTAGAAGCGGTTCTAATTTAGAAATAAGTGAGTGTATATCGGTAGCATATACTTTATTTGAGATTGATGCAAGATAGGGGATAGTAAATCCTGAACCTACGCCTATCTCTAGTATCTTGCTGTATCTCTTTTTATTTAATAGAGATAGCGTTTTAGTTACTCTTGAAAGTATTATACTTCTTATAGGAGTTATTTTTGAGTAATAGAGATCAACAGAGTCTCCAATATAAGATTTGACAAGTAATTCTCTTTTGGGTATCACAAACTTCATTTTCATTTAGGAAAATTCATTTTTTTGTTATTTTATATAATAGAAGGCTAAATAGATTTTTTATGTAATTCTTGTATTCTCCAATTCCTAGTTTGCTTTGCCCTATTTCTCGGTTTCTGAATATATAAGGAACTTCTTTTAATTTTTTGTATTTCGCCTTTACTAGTATCTCTAAACAAATTTTATATCCTTTGTGTTGCAGATTTACTCCCTTTAAGATGTCTTTTTTTAGGAAGAAAAACCCACTCATTGGATCGCCAGCATTAGTAAGAGGTCTTGACATAAGTTTTGCTATATTCGATACCATCTTTCTGTGCAAGGGCCATTTTTCTATTCCTCCGCCACGTTCATACCTACTTCCAATTACAAAGTCTGCTTCATCTTTTATTAGTGGTTCTGCTAATTTAGGTATTATTTTGGGAGGATGACTTAGATCAGCATCCATTACACCTATAATCTTATTTTTTGCTTTTTTGAAACCTTCTGAAACAGCAGATCCTAAACCTAATTTGCCGGCCCGATGTATAACTTTGATATTATATTTTTTTGAAAGTTTGTCAGCAATTTTTCCGGTACCATCCGGGCTATTATCGTCCACTATGATCAATTCTCCACTAATTTTTGCTTTTTTTAATTCAGAAAAAATTTCGCTTATTAATATTTTTATGTTAAGTGCTTCATTGTAAGTGGGTATTACAATTGAAATTTTTCGTTGCATCTCTCAAAAATGAAGGATATATTTATATAGGTTTCTGTGGTATTAATTTTAGTATGAAGAAATTATCTCTTTTTGCAATTGCAATATTTATTTTTTCTTTATCTTTTTTTTATTATCTCTATTTTTTGCCCTATGGTATAAGTATGCTGGGTGAAGGGTACTATGCATATGGCGCTAAACAAGTAATGGAGGGGAAGGTGTTATTTAGAGATTTTGTTTCATTTGGCCATGCCCCCGGACAATTTTATTTGCCTGGTTTTTTTATGAAGATGTTTGGATTCAATATTTTTGTCGAGAGACTTTATTATCTCTTAATTGGTTCACTTTTAGCAGTAGTTATATTTTTGATAACTCTGAAGATTACAAATAAGATCTCATTCTCTTTAGCATCTTCTCTTCTTTATATCTTTTTTACTTCACTTAAAAATGAAAGATTACTATTTCCTTATATTGCTATTCTTTTTGCAATAATCTTTGATTTATTTAATTTTAAGAATAACAAGAAGATTTATTGGCACTCCTTTATGATAGGGTTTTTAGTAGGCTTTTCAACTATGGTCTCTCAAGAGTATGGGGCGGCGTTATTTGTTTCTGTGTTCTTTTTTATTCTTTATAGAATCTATACTGCGAGAGTTAATCTTAATAAAATTAGTATGAAGAAAAATATTTTTTATCATCTTTTATTCTTTGTAATGGGTATTTTAGTAGTTATTTTACCTATTATTTATTTCTTTTATAAAAATGATGCAATTAAACAATTTTTTTATTATTTAGTTTACTATCCTTTGGCAGTTTATCCCAAGACAATGGGATTTTCTCCCCCAGATATAATCTTTTATTTTAAGGATTTTATAAAATTACAGTCTCTGCATGCACTAGTCTATTTAGTAAATACATTATTTTTGTATCTTGTATTCTTTTATCTGTTAGTTATTTATATACTCTCTTTTAAAAGATTTAAAGAGTCCTTTAAAAATAATTGTGAAGGAGACTATTCTTGTCTTATCTTGCTTGTTTTTGGTTTGATCTCTTTTATGAGAACTATCGCAAGATTTGAGCTACCAGATCTTCTCCAGACAATGATTCCAGCTATCATGCTAAGCGGTCCAATATTAAGAGACATTTATTTGAAAATCAAGAGTAATTTCGGGAAAAGAATCCTCACATTTTTTTGCATATTTATCTTGTTTATTCTGATGATATACGGACAATTGGTTATAAACTTTATATTAAATTCCCAGGAGTCCAATTTTCTAATCTTAAAGAATAAAGCGCAATATGGAAAATTGAATCTTGACAGAGCTAAAGACATCTATTCTAGGACTACCCCTGCAGAAGATATAAGAAATACTGTTTTATTTATAGAAAATAATACTCGCAAAGGAGATTACATATTCGCAGTTCCTTATGAATCAATGTTTTATTTTTTGACTGATAGAGACACCCCAGTTAAATATCCAGTATTTTTACCAGGACATCATGACACAGAAGACCAGATAGATATTATAAATACACTAGAAAAAAATAAACCAAAATTTATAATCTATGGACATGGATGGCCATTAGACAATGTACTATTTTCTGAATATGCCCCACTAGTTCATGATTATATAATCACTAATTGTACTATAAGAGAAAAGTTTGGGATTTATTTTGTATATAGCTGTTTTTAATTTTTAGCTCCAGTCTTTTTACATTTTTGTAAACTTGTATAATTGATTTATGCAAAAGGGATAGGAAAAGTTAGGGATATTGCATGATTTAATAGGTTTTAACTTGAATAGCCGGATTATAGAGTTAGGAGTTATAGAGTTTATATGGTCTGGATTTAATGGGAATTTTAAAAAAATTGCCCTTAATATAAGATAGACTATTTGGTTTGGTACACATACAACAATGAACCCTCCTTTTTTTGTTATTCTTAGAAGCTCTTTTATTGCAATATCTATGTTAGTCACATGTTCCAGTACATCTGCACATATAATCCCGTCAAAAGAATTATCTTTAAAGTTTGTTTTGTGCATATCCTGTATGGAAATATTTGCATGTGGCACAATTTTTCTAGCTCGCATACATCTTTTTTTTGAAATGTCAATAGCATAGAGCTTTTTGCATTTTAGCTCTCTAAGCATGAATCCATCCCCAGTTCCCACATCTAATATCTTTTTGTCCTTTATCACTCCGCATAATTTTTTTATATTCCTTACTCTCTCCCAGTGGAGCTTCTTTTGCAAAGGATTTTTTGAATAATAACAACCTTTATGAGGCTCCAGATCTGCCATCATTTCTTCTCTCTTTTCATTATCTAAATAAATTGTTTTTTTTGATTTCATGGCATCTCCCGCTTATTTTTTTGTTAGTACACCTTACTTTATAATTCCCATCTTTTTAAAAAAACTGTTATTATTCTCATTGTATTTTCTTTCCAAGAATCTTTTAATTTTTTCCATATCTATCTTTTTTTCTTTTTCAAGTATATGCGCAAGAATAAGATTTGCTAAAAAGAGATCTTCTTTTGTGTTTATATTCACATTAACACCTTTTAATAGCTCCCCATATGCCTTTCCGTCTTTTGAAATCTCTCTTATAATTTCGGTTATCCCTTTTTCTTCAGCACTTGCAGGCATTTTTTTCAGATAATCAAATACTATGGGGTCAAAAATATAAATGCCGCAACCCCGTATATTTGATATAGGATTTTTTGGTTTTTCTATAATCTCTTCTATCTTTTTTTCATTATTTATTCTAGCGCAGCAAGTTCTTTTTAGTGTTGTTTTGTCTTCTTCATTAATCATCGCCTCTACAACATAAGCATTTTTTTTGAAGAAAGTGTTCATTAATTCTTTTGTAGATCCTATTGTAAAATCATCCCCCAACATAACCATAAATGGCTCTTTTATGTATTTTTCAGTTAGGCCTATGGCCTGGGCGATACCCTTGGGATCGTTTTGGTATACATACTTTATCTTTATACCTATTTCTTTTCCATCTTTAAAATAATTTTTTATAACATCAGACATATGGCCAACTATAAGATACACTTCTTCAATGCCAAATTCATATACCATTCTTTTTATTACAAATTCTAGAATAGGCTGATCTAATACTGGGATCATTGGTTTTGGGAGTATCTTAGAAAGAGGACTTATTCTACCTCCCTTTCCAGCTGCAGGAATTACTCCGATTCTTATCTTATTCATAAAAATAATGTATGCCTTCTTCTTTTAAATCTTGTGACTTCCTGTTCTATTTTAGTTCTTTTAGTTATAATATAATTTATCAGCAGTATTATAAATATACCAGATAAAATAAGAGATTATAGAATGGAGTGGTATGGATTCCTATGCCCTACTAGTTTTTCAGAATAAAGCGGTTTATCAGATTTCTTTTAATCGAAAAAGCGATTAACTTCTCTAAAAAAGGCTTATTATTTAAAGCTTACTAAAAAGCCAAAAAGCCATAGAAAACTATATAAAATGTCTAGAGTTTTAGGGTGAATCGATACTACTTTATTAAAATGTCCTTTCTTAAGACAATACTGGAAGCGAATGATATATGGGGGAGATATGGCTCTAGTTTTATCAGAGGATCTGCCACCTTATTTGCAAATTCCTTGTTCTATATCTCAAACAGACCTCTGCCAAGAGGTCCATTATTTGTGGCTTTTGATATAACCTTTAAATGCAATTCAAAATGTTTCTATTGCGACAGATGGAAAATAAAATGAAAATAGTATTTATACAATCAGATCCATTTACAAGAGTTGGTATAATGAGTATGTCAGCATGCTTAAAGAAATCAGGTCATAAGGTTGATTTATTTATAGCATCAGAAGAAAAAAATTTGATTGAACAATTAAAAAAAATTCAGCCAGATTTAATTGGATTTTCAGTAATTGCCGGATTAGAAAGAAAAGAGATTGATTTAGCAAAAAAAATTAAAAAAGAAGTTAAATCCTTAATTATATTTGGGGGGCCTTATGTAACTTTTTATCCAGATGAGGTAATCAATAAAGATTATGTAGATATTATATGTTTAGGTGAGGGGGAGGGGGCAATTACCGAATTATTAAATAGATTAGAAAAAGGAGAAGAGATTATAAATATTAAAAATTTATGGATTAAAAATAATAATAAAATTTTTAAGAATGAAATCAGGAATTTAATAGAGGATTTAGATAAATTACCTATTCCAGATAGGACTATTTATTATAAATATGAATTTTTAAAAAATCAGCTAAGCAAGGATTTTGTTTTTTTTAGGGGGTGCCCATATAATTGTAGTTTTTGTTTTAATAGTGAATTTATGAAATTTTATTATGGAAAAGGTAAATATGTAAGAAAAAAAAGTGTTAAAAAAGTGATTGAGGAAATAAAATATGTTAAAGAAAAATTCGGACTTTCAAGTTTAATGATATACGATGATTTATTTATTTTAGATAAAAAATGGTTAAAAAATTTTCTTAGGATATATAAAAAAGAAATAAATCTCCCCTTTAATTGTGAAGTTAGAGCAGATTTGATAGATGAGGATATTGTTAAACACCTAAAAGAAGCCAATTGCGTCACGATTGCTTTAGGCGTTGAAAGTGGAAATGAGCATATAAGAAATGTATTATTAAATAAAAATTTATCAAATGATGTTATAATAAATGCATGCAAGATAATCAAAAAATATAGAATATATCTCAAAACATATAACATGGTTGGGATTCCAGAAGAAACCTTAGAAAATGCTTTGGAAACAATAGAATTCAATATAAAATTAAAACCAGATTTTGCATGGTGTTCTGTATTAAGAATATATCCTAAAACCCTTATTGCAGAAGATGCTATAAAAAATGGTTTTTTAAAAAAAGATTTCAAATTAGCTGATTTTGGAAATTCATATCAACTCGGAAAAACTCCTTTAAAAATGAAGGATATCAATAAAATTATTAATTTACAACGATTTTTTTCTTTATCTGTCAGATTTCCTTTTTTGTTACCTTTAATTAAACAAATAATAAAAATTCCATCCAACAAATTTTTTGATTTTATTTCCCAAATAAATTATTCCTTTTTTACTCTTAAGACAACTAAAATTGGATTGAAAAATTTTTTAATTTTGGGAATGAAACTTAAAAAATCTCTTTTTAAAAATGATTAATATAAAAAATTTTCAGTAATTTTGTATATTAGAATACTTTTATTAGACTTGTTTGTAATATCTAATAATTATTTAAATATCTCTAGATATAGAAAATGAAAATAAAAGATAGATGGTTAATATTTGCAATTTTAATTTTAGTAAAAGGAATTTCAAAAAAGACATTCATTTGGTTAAATTAATCATAAGCAGATAACAGAAAATTTAAAAAGAATATAAATAACAAACATAAAATGGATAAGTTTGACAAGTGGCTTTTGATTCCAATAATACTTTTGGCTGCATTTTTTGTATTCAGGATACTTGATCAGTCACAGATAATGAGCCAGTTTCCCCTTGATCATAATAATGATCTAAGCAGTTATATAGGGCAGTTGAATCAATTGAAACAGTATGGTTTCCATAAACTAGTTCCTAACTGGTATAATGGATTTATCTCTTTTCTTACATATCCTCCCGGATGGTTTTTCTTTACCCTGCCTATTTACAATTTAGTGGAAAATATATTAGTGGCTACTTTTATATCTCATCTTCTTATATATCTGGTTGGTTTAATTTTTTTCTTTATTGTTGGAAAATTGCAAAAAATTTCTATAACGAAAACAATTTTCTTTTATCTTGTTTTTTATGCCAATCCAATAGCGATAGGGAACTTTATTAAACTTGGCAGATTGCCAGAGTTATCTGGATTAACTTTATTTATTGCCTTCTTTGCGTTGCTTCTTTACTTTAAAGACAATAGAATCACTTTCTCAGGATTCTTGCTTTTTACTTTAATTTACTCCTCGCTTATATTCACACAACCTTCGTGGTTGATATTCTCTACCTTTTTTATTCCTGGAATTTTTATTTTGAAAAATAAAAAAGAAAGATTAATGATTGCTTTATCTTTCGCGATATCTTTACTAATAACCTCTTTTTGGCTTTTTCCTTTTATAACAAGCTCAATTCATACTCTATTAGGCACTCTAACCGGGCTGGATAGGCTGCTGGTATTCAATAGGACTTTTTTTTATGACTTGGTGTTTTCCTTTATAGTCCCTTTATTCCTATTTTTTACTGCTCTCTTTTATTTTAAGAGTATTAGAAATGAAAGGGAATTGCTAAAAAAAGAGATTGCTTTTTATACAGTGCCTCTTGTTATAAGCTTCCTTTATTTCATAAGGGTTGCAGCATTTATCCCAGTTATCAATAAAGCCTATCCTGATTCTTATCACATGCTTTTCATTTTCTTGGGATTTTTGTTTTTATTAAAAACTCCACATAATTCTTATGGTAAGGGCATAAGCAAATTAATTAAACTGGCTCTTATTCTCCTGCCAATTGGATTTATAGTTTCATCACAATTAGTTATCTCTAATTTTAGAGTCCATAATGAAGTAGATAAAGAAATACTTTCTATTTTACCAAATATAAGCATAAATGACAAATTTTGGATTATGAGCATGCCATATCCTACCTCTCCTCTTGCATTTTATTCTTATGGACAGATATACTACAATCTTTCTACTCCTGATGGTTGGAATCCTGTTGTTGCTCCCCCAGATTATATAAATGATTTACAATCTTTAGACAAATTCTTGAAAGAAAAAGACTGCAAGAACTTTACTTATCTTGCAAATAAATTCAAGATTGAAGAGATAATAGGGTATAACCAAGATTGTGTTACTTTAAAAGTTTGTGGATATAATCCCAAAATTATGAATAAAGATACTTGTTTATTTTCTAAAGAAATTATCCTCCCATAATTTAAAATTTAACAAAGCCCATAACTGTAGAGAATTGTTTGAGGTTTTTTGTTTTTTCAATTAGTTTTTTAACATAGTCCATATTAAAATATTGTTTTATTATGTCAAGAACACTTGACCAAAACTACACACTTGAAGTGTGTAGTCGCGTGTTCTTGAGCATCCTAAAGTTGCACACAAACCACGCCCTTTAGGGTGTGGTAAACTCAGCAACTTTTTGATTTTATAAAATTAGCTCTTGTTGGAAATCTTTTGTTACACTCAAGAATGTTACGATTAAATCTCGCTAAAATCAAAAGAAGTGGTGCGTTGTCTGGTCCAATCCTGGTTACTTATCTCTTTTCTCTCCAATAATCAAGTAAATCTTTTAATGTTTTTTCCAATGGTATCTCTGGTTCCCATCCTGTTTCTTTTTTGAATTTTTCATATGAGCCATAAAGCAGAGGAACATCGCTGGGTCTCATTCTTTTAGGGTCTTGTTTAATCTCTATTTTATCTTTCATATTAGAGTAGCTTAGCATAATATCTAACATCTCCTGGATTGAATGCGCCTTATTAGAACATAGATTATACTGTTCGCCAGCTTTACCTTTTTCTACTGCGCATAAATACCCCCTTACCATATCCCTTACATCGGTGAAATCTCTTTTAGCATTTAAATTCCCCACATAGATAATAGGCTCCCTGCCTCTTTCTATTTCTACAATCTGTCTTGCAAAAGTGCTTGTTACAAAATCTTTTCCCCTTCTAGGGCCTTCATGATTAAATCCCCTAGTAACTATTGTTTCTATGCCATATGAACGATGGTATTGCACTGCCAATAAGTCTTCTGCAACCTTGCTTACTCCATATGGAGATTGAGGTCTTAGAGGGTTTGTTTCTTTTATGGGTATCTCTTCTGGAGACACATAACCATACTCCTCTGAACTGCCAGCAATCTGGACTCTTATTTTTTTAGAAGTTTGTTTTTTTATTGCTTCAAGCAAATTTATAGTGCCCACCGCATTTATTTCCATTGTGTTTGCAGGAGCTCTCCATGACTGAGGCACAAAGCTTTGCCCTGCAAGATGAAAAACATAATCTGGTTGAGCTTCGTTTATTGCCAGTTCAATAGAATGAGGATCAAGAATATCTCCATCTAACAGCATTATGTCTTTTTGTAAATGTTTAATATTATCTATATCGCTTCTAGGTCTTAAAAAACCAGTAACCTCGTGCCCTTCTTTCAAAAGTAGTTCTGTAAGATGGCTTCCGGCAAATCCAGATATTCCTGTTATAAATGATTTTGTCATCTTAATTTAGTCCAAAACAAGCTTCAGAGTTTATAAATCTTACTAAATTATTAATTTTAAAGTAGTTACTTATTCTATTTATGTCAAGAACACTTGACTAAACAGAGAAAAACTTTGTTTTTCTATGCATAGGAAATCTACCAAGATTTCCTCTGTTTAGTGTGTAGTCGCGTGTTCTTCAAGCATCCTAACAGGGGGAATCTTAAAGATTCCCAATGTCCTGAAAAAGCTTCTGCTTTTCGCGAAATTGCATGCAAACTTACACCCCCGCAAAAAACCAGAGTTTTTTTGGGCATAGAAAATCTTTGATTTTCTCTGTTTAGGGCGGAAGTAAAACTGGAGCAATTTTTTGATTTAGATAGATTATGTGAATTCTTAAAAATATCTAACAAAAACCATTTTTAATGTTAACTTTAAGTAACCAAATCCTGTTCGAAAGAAGTCCATCTTGCTTTCCCCTCTTATTCTGGGTTTGAAGCTAATAGGCACTTCTCGCATGGTGTAACCTGCCTTTTTAGCTCTTACTAAGAACTCTGCCAAAAATTCAAAATTTACTGATTCGATTTTTGGGTAGACTGCCTTTACAACATCTATTTCTAGGAATCTATAACCTGAAGTTATATCTTTTGCATCCAGACCATAGACTTTAGGAAATACTGCATTGGAAAGTTCGCTAATAAATTGTTTTATAAAAGGACGTTTGCATACGTCTGCGCCCTCTACAAGCCTGGAGCCTATAATTATATTTGCGCCAGTTTCCTTATATCCTTTAATAAACCGCGGTAATTCTTCAGGCATGTGGTTTAAATCTGCATCGAGTGTTACTACATGTGTCGTATCAGAAGAAATTTTTTGAAATCCATATTTAAATGCTGGTCCAAAACCTTTTTTCTCTGGCCTATAGACTTTTATTTGTTTTATTTTTCTTTTTAAATTACATAGAGATTCATATGACCCATCATCACCCTCAATTATATACAAAATTTCGAATTTAATCTTAAGTTTTTTAAGAATTTTGTTTATGCGAATTGCTAACTCTTCAACATTCCCCCTTTCATTATATGCTGCCATTACAACAGAAATCTTTTCTATTTTTTTCATTTTTAGACCTCTTTTAAGGCTTCAAGATATGTCCTTTTCATCTTTTCAAAAGTGAACCCCCGTGCCTTTTTATATCCTTTTTTTCCAAGTTCTAATGCAAATTTTTCGTCTTTAAGAATGATTCTTATCTTTTTTAGCAGTTCTTCTTTGTTTTTTAAGTCATAAAGACAGAATCTATCTGGGATTATTTCTGGAAGACCGCCAGAATTTGTAGATATCACTGGTTTTTTTTGAGCCATCGCTTCTATTACACTTGTACCAAGGCTTTCTCTTATGCTTGAACAGATGTATACATCGCATGCAGAATAGGCATCTCTTTTTTGAGCTGAATTCATAAAGCCTGCCCACATAACTTTATTTTCAACTTTCATTTCTTTAGCAATTTGTTTGCATTTAGCAGTATAACTTGTTTCTTCACCTCCAATCACCAATGTAGCATCAATCTGTGGCATTATTCTTATTATCCCCTCAAAATTTTTAATTGGAACATGTCTTCCCAGAGTAAAAATTATCTTCCCATTTATACCATATTTTTTTCTGAATTTTTTTCCGTCTCCTTTCTGAAAAGACTCTTTAGGCAGCGAATTGGGCAATAGAACTATTTTTTTAGCACCCATTTTTTTTAACCATTTAGCTTCTTGCTTGGTTTCAGCAAAACAGCAGTCACAATTGATTATTAGGGATTTGCCTATAGTCATATCAAAAAGCCATACTAAGAAATTAACAAATTTATTTCTTGGATGCATTGGATAAAATGGTGAGAGAAGGAACTTAGAACCCTTCTTTTTATTAAGGAAGGCAATTAACATATCAGGATGCCTATAGCCCCCACAAGAATGGATTATGTCATAATCTTTTACTTTTGGGAACCATAATTTAACGAACCATGTAAGGTTTGAATATACTGGGAGTCTCTTTATCTTTATTCCTTTATACTCATCATCAGTTGGCCTGTCAATCTTTTTTCCATCTGGCCATATATTAGGCGTTTGAATTATGAATTTTACTTTCTCTTCTTTAAGTGCTCTTGCTATGTTATATGGATAATCTTTTACATCTCCAGAAACAGGCCAGAAAAATGTAGCCAATACAGCTATTTTCTTATCTATTTTCATTTTATTCCTATCCATCCGATTAATGAATTGAATTTGACTTTTCCTTTAAGTGGGTCTTTTTTAATAAATGCACTAATTGTCTGCAAGGATAATTTGAGTATCCCTCCGAGAAATATAACAAATGTATTGAAATCAATGTTCTTTAGAAGGACTTTATTTGATGCATATGTATTTTTACGAGCCCAAACAATTAGATTATCATCTTTAGATATATGCTTATGAATTATTATTGCATTAGGATTGAATATTATTTTATGACCTTTTTTGTAAATTCTATAGAACATGTCTACATCTTCTCCAGCATTTATTGGGCTGCCTACTCCTAGACTTTCATCAAAAAGTCTTATTTCCTTAAATACTGAAGTGCGGAATGCCATATTGTTTCCGTGACCTACTTTCCAGAGATTATGCAGCCCAAAATGTTTTATTATTTCTCTTTTATTATTACCTAGATTATCAAAAGTGAATATCCTTTCATAGTTGCTTTTCTTGAATTCCTCTGAAGGAATTGTCTTCCCAGTTACACACATTACCCTATCATCTTTAAAAGGGCTGGTTATTTCGTTGACCCAATTTTTTGAAGGAATGCAATCATCATCTGTGAATAATATTAATGAAGAATCAATCTTATTTATTGCAATATTCCTTTTTATAGAGAGGGGTTTTTTATCTGGCATGTGTAGGTAGAAATCTATTCCTTTCTTTTCATTTTTTATGAGTTCTTGGTCTGAAGAATCAATTATTGCAAGTTTGAAATTTTTTCTTTTTATTTTGTTAAATGCTTTTATTGTTTGTAAAAGATGTTGCTTTCTATTGTGAGTGCATACTGCAACAACCACTTTTTCATTCATTTTTTTATCTTACATACCTCATTTTTGTGAATAATGCAACAGAGAATTCTTTTATGTGCATAGGTATACTTTTAATTTCATTCCAATGTCTTATTCTCAACACCCTTTTTATTAGCCTTAGAGGATTTAATACTATCTCTTTGTAAAATTGTTTATGCCAATACTCTAATTCTTTTTGGGAAAGAGAGGGATATGAAATCGACGCAGTTGTCTGTTCTAGTTTGTCAAAATCTTCTTTTATCCAGCCTTCTTTTTTAGCCATATTCCAGAATTCTGTTCCAGGATAGGGTGTTGCAATAGTGCATTGGGGTCTTAAGTCATATTTAAGAGCCATTTTTTTAGCAAAGGCTATTGTCTGCTTTATACTTTCAACTTTTTCTCCAGGAAGCCCAATCATAAAATAAAGTGCCGGTTGTATGCCTGCTTTTTTAGTGACAATTACTGCATTTTCTACTTGGTGCTCATTTATGTTTTTTTTGCATATTTTTAATACCTCTTCATTTATGCTTTCAACACCGTAGCTAACTCCATAGCAGCCAGCTTTCTTCATCCAAGTTAATGTTTCATAATCTGCTAAGTCTACTCTAGCATTACAGTTCCACATTATATCTAGATTTTTTTCTATTATCTCCTTGCATATTTCTTTTACCCTTTGTTTGTCTATTGTGAATTCTGCATCAAAAAAGTTTATTTCTTTCACACCGAAGTTTTTTACAACATACTCTATTTCTTTCAATGTTCTTTTGGCACCCTGGGAACGCCATTTTGTACCATATCCCTTGTAGGGGTTATCTAATCCCCCTATAAGGCAGAATATGCATCTTGCAACGCACCCTCTGGAGGTTCTCATTATTGTCATAGGAAGTCTCCTGTTGTAAGGAGTATGATATTTCTCCATTAGGAGCAAATCATAAGCGGGAATAGGAAGATTGTCAAGATTTCCAAGAGGTCTAAAACCGTTGAATATGATCTTCTTGCCTTTTCTGTAACTTACACCCTTAACACCCGAGAAGATATCTTTTTTGTTTCTCTTGATATTTTTAGCAATTTCAATCATTACAAATTCAGGCTCATTCTCAATTATGAAATCAAGGTCTGGGAATTTCTTGTAAAGGACGTCTCGTAATGAGGAAGGTATTGGTCCCCAGATTCCTACAGGAGCACTGCAATACTTCTTGGATATACTGCAAAGCTGCAGATCTAGATATATAGATGGGATTGCAAACCCTCCAATTACTAATTTAGGTTTTTCTTCTTTTATAGAGGGAATAATAGAATCATATGTTTCGTCTGAGAGATTAAGGTCGAAAAGTTTTACAGTGCAACCTGCAGAAATGGCTGAAGAGGCTAGATATGCAAGATAGAGTGGCTGCACCAAAAAATCTTTTTGCGGATTGGCGCAATCTATCTCCCTGGGAGTAGGAATTTTGTTCATTCTGGGTGGGTTAACAAGAAGTACATCTACCATTTTATTGAACTTTAAACTCCTCCATCCATAGTTTGAAATTAAGTATTGCCCATAATTGCAGGGAGTAGTCTTTGGATTTTTGCATTTCAATCATCTTTTTTACCTTGGAAACATCAAAAAATTTGCCTATGATGTTAGAGTCATCTATTATAGAATCTGCAACATAACTATTCAGGTCTTTTCTAAACCATTTATTGATTGGTACAGTAAAACCTATCTTTTTCTGATATATCCTTTCTTTTGGAAGCCTTTTCTCCAGAGATTTTTTCAATATATACTTTCCAATCCCGTTGTTTAACTTCAGGTTAGAGGGTATTTTGGCAACAGTTTGTATCAGATGATAGTCTAGGAAAGGAACTCTGCTTTCAATTGATGCAGCCATGCTCATTTTATCCTGCTTCATTAAGAGCTCCACAAGATATGTCTTGAAATCTAGATAGAGCAGTTTATTGAGGAAGTCTGTTTGTTTGGCGTTAAGTAACCTTTCCACTTTTTTATTCCATGTCTTTTGTTTTATTCCTTTGAATAAGGCGTCTCTTTCTTTGCCAATCAGTATGTTTATACCTGTAGCATAATCCAGATTGAATCCATTTATTGACATCTCTATATTCTTTTTATAGCGGGAATCTGAATAGAATGATGTAATCATGTTGGATGATATTGATTTCATTTTACTTGGGATTACCTTTGTTATTTTTGAAAGGTTATTTGCATTTAACATCAGTTTATAGCGATTGTATCCTGCAAATATTTCATCTGCCCCTTCACCAGTCAATACCACTGTTGCATTTCCCTTTGTCATCTTTGAAACAAAATAAAGTGGTATTGAAGATGCAAAAGAAACAGGCATGTCATAATGCCATATCATCTTTCTGAGATTCTTTGAGAAATCCTCAGCGGTTATCATTATTTCATGATGGTCTGTTTGAAGTTCCTCTGCAGCGGCTCTTGCACTTTTTAATTCAAGGTCATTACCAGAGCCCACACAGAAAGTTTTTACTGTTTTAGACTGCTCTTTCATAAATGAGACTATTGCAGAACTATCAACACCTCCAGAGATAAATGCACCTATCGGGACATCTGATATCATTCTTTTGTTTACACTTTGGAATAATTCGTTTTCTATTATTGAACTCCACTCAATTTCTGATTTATTTTCTGTCAGATATTCAAAGTCCCAGTATCTTCTAGCAGTTATCTTGTTGTCCTGGAGAACAAAGTAATGTGCCGGAGGGATGCTTCTTATATTCTTGAATAATGTTTCTTCTCCTATCTGTATAAAATAGTTAAAGTAGTCATATAATGCATCTTCATTTATTGCTCTTGGAACGTCCATCTCCAATATTGATTTTATTTCAGAGGCGAAGATAAACCTGTCCTTGTCCATATAATAATAGAGTGGTTTTACTCCTGACCTGTCTCTTGCTAAAAAAAGTCTTTTGTTTGCAGAGTCCCATATTGCAAATGCAAACATCCCATTGAATCTTTGAAGACAAGACTCTCTCCATTCTTCATAAGCGTGTATTATGACTTCTGTATCACTATTGCTTTTGAATTCATGGCCCAATACTTCTAATTCTTCTCTGATTTCCTTGAAATTATAGATTTCACCATTATATACAATCCAAATATCCTGTTTTTCATTGCACATTGGTTGTTTGGCATTTTCACTCAAATCTATTATAGACAACCTTCTATGCCCCAATGAAATTTCATTATCAAAATAAAAACCAAATCCATCAGGGCCCCTATGATCCATTAGATTTGTCGCTTTCTTTACCTTTTCAGGATCAGTACTCTTGCCTTTGTCATATACTCCAAAAATTCCACACATTTTATTCCTATCCTAAAAACTCCTTTATTTTATGATGTATCATGCATTGAGGTTTCTTATATTTTTTCAGATGAATAGAGTTTGATTTTTTTATTATACCTTCTATCTCTCTAACGTTTTTGCACCATATCAAGTTATTCTCTTGGGATAATGCATTTAGTATCTCTTCCTGATGAGAGTCAGTTCTATCAAGATTTGCTATTGCAATTACCTTCTTTTTCATTTTGAGAAGCTCATAAATGGTTCCAGCACCCCCATGAGATATTATCAATTTAGATTTTTTGTAATATTCATCAAGAGATTGATTAAATCTGAAATACTTGAAGTTTTTAGGCACGTATTTTCCGTTTCCTATTTGCGCAATTATCTTTTCTTTGAGTGTGGGGGAAATTCTATCTATCTCTTTTATAATTGAATCGAATTTGCCAGTTCCAACAGTTACAAATATCATTTTTAACCTAACCTCCCAGCATAGATAGCATGAGGGTAATTTTTCTTCCCTTCTGGCCATTGCACAAAGAATAGGTCTGCGAAAGGATAGCAAAATTTTCCGGCCATAGAGCTGGACTCCACTCGTGACCAGGATTCCAGGAATATGACTTTTTTGCCAAATAGGAATTTTCCCAGGTAAGAGATATGGATAGATAATGCAGGTCCTGCAGAGAGAATACAACAAGATTTGCTTTTGAACAGCACAGACAATGCCTGGATAGTTGAAGGAACAAACTTTATTATCACCTTGAGAATGTTTTTGTCATCCATACCTCTAGGATTGATTATTCTGAATACCTTTCCCTTTATCTCTATCTTCTTTTCAGAGATAGAATCCCCAGATGAGACTAAATACTCATAATCATATTCTTTTCCAAGAAGGCTTACTAGTTTAAGCATCTGTTTTGTATGACCTCCGCCACCCAAAACAATCATCAAAGTTTTATTCATAGTCATAGGCAAAATGCCTTAAATATTTTAAATAGCTTTGGATTTTCTCGTTCATAAGCTTTAAAAGGAAATTGGGGCTTATTTTTCAATGGATTTTAAGACAAAGGGCAGGTACTTTTTTACTTGTATACTTACAAGACCTTCCAGATTATTCAATCTGATGCATGTAAAATTATCAAAATTTTTGAGAATTCCACATGTTTTTGGAATGCCTACCACATTGATGATTGAGCCAACTAATTTTTGCAATCTTAAATGCCCTTTATGTCCTACCGGCTTGGGTTTATTGGGCAGAGAAAAAGGAGCAATGAGATTTGAAGATTTTAAGAGAGTTTTCGATCAATTTTCTCCATACATAATTCATTTAAGGCTTTGGAATTGGGGCGAACCTTTGCTTAACAAGAATTTGTTTAAAATGATAAGTTACGCCAAAAAACAAGGCGTTTTTGTCAATACAAGCACCAACAGCTTTTTTTTAACCAAGGATAATGCAGCAGAAATAGTAAAAAGCAGATTAGATGAAATAATAATCAGTTTAGATGGTGCGAGTGAAAAAACCTACCGTAAATATCGCAAAAATGGAAGTTTCAAGAAAGTAATAGAAGCATTGCAAACCCTTGTTGCCCAAAAAAAGAAAGAGAATACCAAATACCCCGCAATAAAGCTCCAGTTTATAGTCATGAAACACAATGAGCATGAAATAAAGGATGCAATAAAACTTGCCAAAAAAATAGGAGTTGATTCTATATTTTTTAAGACTGTAGGAGTAATGGATATTTCTGTTTATGAGCCAATAAAAGGTTATCTCCCTAAAAATCCTCGGCTAAGGAGATATTCTAATGAGGTGGAAGGGCAAAAAAGAAATTTTTGTGATTATCTTTGGGAAGAAACTACTGTAAATGTTGATGGTAGTGTAGTACCCTGCTGTAGAGATTCTCATAACGGATATGTTCTTGGAAATGTTTTTAATCAGTCATTTAAATATATATGGAACAACAAAAAATATATCTCTCTTAGGAAACAAATTTTGAAAAATAAGGGCAAAATTCCATTGTGTGAAGGATGCAATGGAACTAAGAAAGAGCTAAGAATAAGGGAGATTAACTTTTAAGTAAAATGAATAAGAGAAGTTTTATCAAGAATGTTGAAAAATCCTGGGGGATGGAAGAATGGATTGTAAACAAAGATTATTGCGGAAAGATGCTAACTCTAAAAAAAGGCAATCAGTCATCTTTCCATTATCATAAAAATAAAGATGAAACTTTTTATGTACTAAGCGGAAAATTTATTATTTCTGATGAAAAAGGAGAGATAGTTTTGAATGAAGGGGATATACTAGATGTCTCGCCTGGCCAGATACACAAAATAAGGGCATTAGAAGATTCCCAATTAATAGAATTTTCAACACACCATGAGGATTCAGATTCCTATCGGATAATTCGAGGAGGAGAAGTAAGAACTGCAGTAATCCTCTGCGGAGGAAAAGTAACAAGATTAAAACCTCTCACTTATGAGATTCCTAAACCCCTGCTGCCTGTGTGCGGCAAGCCAATATTGGAGCATCTTTTTGATCTATTTAAGAAGTATGAAATAGGAGATATAACTCTTTCAGTTGGTTATTTAAAAGACAAGATAAAGAGTCATGTTGGAGATGGGTTAAAATTGGGATTAAGAGTTAGCTATATAGAAGAAGATGAACCCCTTGGAACTGCCGGGCCGCTTTTTTATCTAAAAAACAAGGTTCATGAACCATTTATAGTGTCAAATGGAGATGAACTAAAAAATGTAAACATAGATGAGATGTTAGAAAATCATGTTAAAAATAAAGCGCTTATAACTATTGCACTCAAAAAAATAGATAACCCAAATGATTACGGTGTTGCAAAGCTTGATGGAGATAAAATAATAGAATTTGTTGAAAAACCTCCAAAGGGAGAGGAACCATCTAACTTTATAAGTGCAGGATTCTACATAATTGATCCCAAGGTTTTAGATTATATCTCGAAGGGATTTTCAATGCTTGAAAAAGATATTTTTCCAAGAGTTGCAAAAGAAGGGAAGCTATATGGTTACAAATTTGATACCCAATGGTTTGATACAGGAACAATGGAGAGATATGAGATTGCAATAAAAAATTGGAAAGGGATTGTCTAAAAAAATGGTAACTGAAACAGATAAAAATTCAACTTTAGCTGCAAGAAAGACTAAATTAGCAGACAAGATTTCTTTGTGGTTTAAAGATCCTTACAACAAGGCTCTTTTCGGGGTATTTTTTATAGCCATAGCATTAAGATTATTCTATTTTTTTATCACTAAAACTCAGCCATTGTGGTGGGATGAAGCAGAGTATATGATGAAATCCAAAAGGATAGCTTTTGATCTTTTATCCTGGCAGGATTATTGGGGTCCAAGAAAGCCTATATTGCTTGCATGGGTTTTTGTACCATTTTTCAAGCTGGGGATAAGCGAAGTAGTAATGAGATTTACGCTGGCATTGATGTCAATTCTGGGGGTTTATTCCTCTTATTTGGTTGCAAAAGAATTTTTTGACAAGAAGGTTGCGCTGATTGCAACTGCAATAATGAGTGTTTTTTGGGTAGGCTTATTTTTCACTGGAAGATTCCTTGTTGAGATGCCAGCAACACCTTTTTTCATGTTTGCGTTATATTTCTTTTCAAAGGGATACATAAAAAAAGAGAGCCCGAAATATGTTTGGCTTTTTGGAATATTTTTTACTATCGGTTTTTTAATGAGAGTAAGCTACGGAATTTTTTTAATCCCCATTGTAGTTTATTTGTTGCTTGAAGATAACCTCAAAATTATTCTCAAAAAGGATTTATGGATTGCAGTTATTTTGGGGTTTATAGTTGCTCTTCCATTTTTTATTTATTTATTTAATACTTTCCCCGATGATCCCTTAGGTAGATTTATTGGAGCAAAATATGGAAGATTTTCATTCGGGCAGGAACACGGTTCTATGGGCTGGCCTGGGGTGCCATTATACTTCAAGGAATTGCCCAATGTCATGGGTGCTTATATCCCTCCAACAGCAAGTTACGGGAATATTGAATATTATTTTGCATCGCCATTCTTCTTATTGATGGTTGCAGGATTTGCAATATTTTTCATGGATTTGCTACTGGGATTAGACTTATTATTCAAAAAAGAGTATACAGGATTAAGGGTTAAGATAATGATTATCATCTGGATATTGATTGCAATGGTAGCATTTGGATTAACACGAAGCTATGTAGAACAGAGAGACACGTTACCGATAGCAATATTCTTTTTTTCATTTGCTGCGATGGCAATAATAAGAATACAAGATTATATCGGCAAATTTAATAAAACTTTAGGAGTATTATTTGTTATAGGCGTCATAGTATTGGGAGCAATACCTCAATTAACGTATGCTTATGCGCTTACAATTTCTAAAGTTGATTCTTATGGTCCTGTAAAAGATGCAGCATTATGGATAAAACAGAATTCACAACCCCGAGATATAGTATTTACAATGTCTAGCCCCCAAAATCAGTATTATTCAGATAGAGAAACATACAGTTTTAGCGGCATGGGCTTAGAGGAATTTGAGGGAAATTTTACCACAAGAAAGCCAAAATATTTGATACTCTCAGCATTTGAACCTTATTGGCTTAATCAAAAATTTGATTTTAATCAATGGATACAGAATAACTCTAATAGGATGTCTATACCTGTAGAGCCCTGGTATTCAGATCCAGCAACAAAACAACAGCCAGTTCTCATAATCTACCAAATAAACTGGGATAATAATAATACTCTTAATAACTCTCTTTTTACTTAAATTTCAATAAACCCATTGCCGCTTTAGCATAGGCGATAAATTGCTTAGGGCTTCTTATTTCTAGAATTTTTCTTATTATCATCTTAGGTCTGAAGTAATATTGTGAATACGCTTTTTTTTGCATTTCTTGCATTAATTTTGGGGTTAATTCTCCATGTTCAAATATGGGCTTTCCAAATGCATTGTAGTCTTGCCATGATTTGGCAAAAATCTTTCCTTCTTTTTTGATTATTCTTTCATAAGAGGAGCCCGGAATTGGGATGAACACCTGGAATTGTGCAATGTCTAAATCTAGCTCTTTTGCAAAATTTATTGTATCTTGCATTGTTTTTTTGTTGTCTCCAAGATTGCCTAGTATGAAGAATCCTTCAGTTTCTAGATGGTATTTCTTAGCCCATTTTATTGCATCTTTTATTTGGTTTAGAGTCTCTCCTTTGTTTATTCTTTTTAATACCTCTTCATTTCCAGATTCTATCCCAAATGCAACAAGATAACAACCCGCTTGCTTCATTTTTTTTAATAGTGTTTCATTTACTCTGTCAGCTCTTATTCCATTACCCATCTTCCATATTAGGTTATATTTTCTTTTGATTAGCTCATCGCATATTTTTTCAGCTCTTTCTGGTAGGACTGTAAAGTTATCATCTATTATGTCTATTTCTTTTATTCCATATTTGTTTACCAATTCATCAATTTCTGAGATTATGTTTTCTACACTTCTATAACGAAATCTTTTTCCAAGAACAGTATAGTTGACACAGAAATTGCAGCTGTACGGGCAACCTCTAGATGTTATCATTGTTGCAAAAGGATATCTTCTAATTCCTACGGATTCATATTTATTCAATGGCAATAAATCTCTTGCAGGGAAAGGTAATTCATCAAGATTTTCTATAAGCTTACGGTCCTTATTCCTTATTATCTTTTTTCCTTTCCTATAAACTATGCCCTTAATTTTGTCCAACTTTTTGTTTTGTGCTATTTCAAGAAGAGCATACTCTCCTTCTCCTCTTACTGCAATATCTATTTGGGGGCATTCTTTGAGAGTCTGTTCTGGCAGTATTGATGTATGGGGACCACCAACTACTATTGTTATCTCTGGTTTTTTTATTGTTTTAGATATGTCATATGCCAATTCAATCGTATTAGTTGAAGCAGTTATACCTACAACATCAGGATTAAAAGATTCTACGTAATTTTTTATTTGAATGTACTCTAGGTTTAATGCAGCAGAGTCCAGTATCTTTACTTCAATGTTATTTTTTCTTAATGTTGCTGCAATATAAGTTATGCCGAGGGGAGGTTCAATCATTGTAGTTTCCTCGCTAACATACTTGTACACTTTCCTATAATTCGGATTTATTAAAAGCACTTTTGTCATTTTTTTAATAGGGATTTGCCATCACAATCTATTCTTGGAAGGTTCATTATGTCCAGTATTGTTGGCATAAAATCAACCATCTTGGCAGTTTTATTTCCTTTAAGCGATGAATGTTTCAGTATATAAAATGTTTTTTGCTTCCTAGGGTTCCATCCATGCATAGATTTAAACTTTTTTTCTGAGAAGAAATTGGGGTGGAATCCAGTTTCTAATTCTGCAAGGAATATTAAGTCTGAGTCTGTTTTTATTCCAAAATCTTTTTGGTTTATCACTTTGCCATATCTTAGGGTCTTAAGCAGATTTCTAACTTTCTTTTCAGCATTTTTATTATAAAACCAAAATTCAACTGTTGTTGAACCCACAATGTAGATTAAGTCCTCTGCGAATTTTAGTCCTAATTTGTTTATTTCAGATAAAATATCCTTTTCTATTTTTATATCATTCATTCCATGATCTGAGAAGAATAGTATATCTTTATCTTTTTCATACAGCTCTTTGCATACATTGTCAATGTATTCAGCAGCTTGGATAGTTTCTTTTGAATCTATTCCATATTGATGGGAAATTTCTAGATCTAAGAAATGAGCCAGTATAAAATCCGCTTTTGATTTTTTAGTTGCTTTAAGAACTGAATTCCCAGACTTTGAAAAAATTATCAATGGGAGCCTATTCTTGAAATGATTTGGCCAGTCTATTACTTCAAATGTTTTATTGTTTTTTTCAAGTATGTCGAATATTGTTGGATATGGAAGGCATCCTTTTTGAGGCCATGTTTTGTTTAAAGAGGGCTTGAAGTATCTAGACTCTTTTATTCTCAGGGGAGTATAGAATACTCTTTTATTCTGAATGATTCTTATTGCCGCAAGAAGATAGGGGTTAATTATTCTTGTGCAAGGATTTTTGTCTGGGATAAATAAATCAAATATCCCATGTTTCTTTGGCATTACGCCAGTAACAAATGAAGCGATTATGCCAGTATAACCCAAAGGCACTTCAAGATAACCGCTAAGATGTTTTTTAGTAAGTGAATTAAGAAAAGGCATATGCTTTAGGTATTTAGGATTCCAAGCATCAATAAAAATACATAACATTTTAGATCAGTTTTTGTGAAAAATATCTTTCAAATGCGTAAAGTAAAGAGGCTCTTAAATCTTCCCAATCTTTTGATTTTACTGGATAAAAAGATTTTATCTGAGAGTAAGATACCTCTGCCAAATCAGGATTGTCTAATGCATAGAGCAGCACAAAAGCCGCCATTGCCATTTTTAATCCCACATCTCTCCAGTCAAATAGTGCACGTACATAGCCGCTTCTTTTGAAGTATAGGAGATTTAGGGCATACTGTGCAGGAAATGCAAATTTAGATAGTGGTCCAAAAGGCAGGTAAGGCGTGAAATAGGTATATGGCAGTTTATTATATAATTTAGAAGTAAATTTTATTATATCTTCCTCTTCTATTCCAAGATGTTTTTTTGAGATGTATTTTAATACAAAAGTCAAATCCTCTCTGGCTTGAAACCACCTCTCGTTGATGTTTCCTATCTCTTTTTTTGGATTTATCTTCAAGTTTGTCGCTTCATCAATTCTTTTTACAAGTTCTGGGAATCTTGTTCCATAGATTTTTTTAACTGCCTCGTTAGTTCTCCGATAGTTAGGTTCAAATTTTCCTTCAGATATCAGCAAAGATGATGCACATGCGAGATAGGTCTTTACAATGTGGTGCATTGCAAATTGTCTCTCATCTTTTTTGAAACCTCCCTTGAATCTTCTTGAATCCATACAAAGAATAAGTTGACATGCAGGATTTATCAGATATCTAAAAGATTCTGAAAGCGGCAGGGAATCTATTTTTATTAATTTCCTTACATCTTCACCATAAATTATTGTGCTGCCATATTTTAATTCATATGTCCTGTT
This sequence comes from archaeon, assembly GCA_043808285.1. Taxonomy (GTDB): domain Archaea; phylum Nanobdellota; class Nanobdellia; order Pacearchaeales; family DTIR01; genus JAZDFA01. The sequence goes on along the minus strand of JAZDFA010000015.1, from coordinate 41,422 downwards.
TATTCTCATTAATCTTTTGAGTTCATTATATCTGATACATCTTAAGTCGACATGAAAAAATTCATTTTTGTCATAATTGCTAAAAGGAGTCTCTGCGAATTCTTTTCCCCCCTTACCTATTGCATTAGAACACTTCATACCTATTTCTTCAAGTAGATCCTCTGAAATTTTATTTTTGGTTATAACATACATATCATAATCATTTAATGGATTTATTTTTCCTCGGATAATCTCGAAGCTCCCCTCCCCCCTTCCAAAACCTCCGAATAGAATTATGCTTATTGGATTAATGTCCTTGATTATTATCTTTTTTATTATCCCCATATGAGTTTCTACTACTTTGTTCGCTTTATCAGAGATTGTATATTTTACCATGTTATTTTTTCTTCCTTAGATCATAACCTTTTGCAGAGAGGATCATGCCAACAATAGAGGGGAGAATATTTGTTATTATAAGGGAGACAATTGAAGTAGACATTACAAGGTCTGCAGGTACATCAAAGAGTGCAAGCAAAGTTATTAATGATGCTTCTCTTACGCCTATCCCTCCTATGCTTATTGGTATCTGTGAGATTATAGTTGAAATAGGGAATATAAAAATTGCTATAGCATAAGAGATATTCATACCCATAGCCTTAGATATTATATACAATTGAGTATAGATCAATATCCAATTTAAAATATTTAATATCAAGGGGATTATAAGATCTCTTTTTTTAGGCATACTTTTATAGAATTCTTTGAATGTTTTTCTTGTCTTTTGTTTTATTGTTTTCGGAGTAAGTTTTTCATAAAAAAACTCAACTATCCTTCTGCCATGTTTTTTGCTTACTATTAATAGGATAGCTAATGCAATAAATCCAGAGAAAATTATCAGGGGGACTAATATTTTTGGCAGATTAGAAGCTAGAATGATTGAACCAATGCAAGCAAGGATTGCAACAGTAATCAAGTCGAAGAATCTATCAATAATTACACTACTGGCTGCTTTCCCAAAGTTTTTAACTTTTTTTTCAAGATACAATATCTTTACAAAACTTCCAATTCTTGCAGGAGTAACTGTACCATAAAAAAGGCTTATAACTTGCAATTTTATTGAATCGCTAAACTTTATTTTTATTCTCTGCTTTTTAAGTATTAAATGCCATTTTAACGATTGCATTAGGATTATTGGAACAATAAATGAAATTCCTAACAGCATATACCAGATGTTTGCATTGACTATTTTGGATAAGATTGTTTTTATCCCTATTCTGACAATCAAATAAAAGAATAATATTATCCCAATTAATGGGAACATTTTTTTGAGCAGACTCATCTATCGTATTCGAAAATGTATTTTTTAAATCTTCTTCCTGAGCAATAGATATAGTGCAGGTAATGCATATACTATTATTCCAGTTATGCTCCAGACGAGAGAGAAAGCGACTATGTCATTTTGTTGTACTGGGAACTTGCTTAGAAGAGTAAGGAGTGAAGCTTCTCTGGTGCCTAGTCCGCTTATTGTTATTGGAATAAGACTTATTATAACAGATATTGGAAAGATGAGTATGAATTCCAAATAGGGGATTTTTACATTGAATGCAAGAGCGAAGATATAAGCTTGGCTGTATACTATGACCCAGAATAATAAAGTTATAAGAGAGAGAGATGCTATCTGCCCTAAATTTGGCAATCCTTCATAAAAATTATTAAAGGAGTTCATTGCTTTTTCTTTTAGGTTTTTAGGGATGAATATTTTGTATGCAATATCCCAGAAAATCCTGCTTAGATTTTTATTAGTTAATATTACAAAACCTGCTAGAAATATTACAAAAACAACTAAAAAAGCGTAAGTGGCATTAACCGAGTCTTTAAGCAGCAAGATAGAACCTAATAAAGCTAGGAAAGATACTGACAGGAAGTCCAAAAACTTTTCTATAATTACACTGCTAGCAGCTTTTCCAAAGTTCTTTATTTTTTCATGAAGATACATTATTTTAATTAGGCTACCGACTCTTGCCGGGGTAATCATCTCATAATAAATACCAACAACTTGTATTTTTAAAAGATAAAAAAAGTTTAAATTCAATTTTTGCATTCTTAAAAGGAGACTCCATTTACCAGTTTGCATAAAAATCAGAGGTATAAAAAATAGAGTTGCTAAGAACACGAATAACCAATTTGCTTCAGATAGACTTTTTATTATTTGTCTAATCCCTATTTTATTCACTACGTATGCCAGAAGCAATATTCCCAGTAATGGGAGTGCTTTTTTTAAAAACCTCATTTTTATTTTATTGTTTGAACACTATTAAAAATCTTTTCTTTTTGATGCTTTAGATAGCTTTAAATAAATTTATCTTGTCATTTAGCCATGCAATTTAAGATAGTCCATAATAGGATTGGGAGCGATTTGTGGGCAAATACACGACTAAGGATAGTAAATAAGATAGTGAAAGGAGAGGGTAATTTGATACTGGATTTAGGTTGTGGCAAGGGGTATGTTGGAACTGAGCTCTCTAAAACAGGGAATAATGTTATTTTTGCAGAAATAGACCCCACATTGATAAAGAATGTGGAAGGCAAGAAGATCATATTAGATGCGATTAATATGCCTTTCAAGAAGTTTACTTTTGATTATGTGCTTTGTGCAGATGTTTTGGAGCATATACTTGATGACAAAAAAGTTCTTTCTAATATCTACGATTCATTGAAACATGGAGGCAAGGCAGTGATAGCTGTTCCCGCATACAAAGGATTGTACGGGCATCATGATTCATTGATAGGACATTACAGAAGGTATGATTACAAAGACCTATGCAAGCTTGCAAAGCAAGTAGGATTCAAAGTGAAATATGCAAGATATGCCTGCAGCTTGCTTTTTTTCCCGTTTATTGTCAATCAAATGATTGTGAAAAGCAACAAGGCATATCAGGGTAATTCAGGATTAGAAAGAAAATTTTTACCTTTACTAAATCTTCTAGCAATTATAGAGAGTAGTATCAGAATGCCCTTTGGAATAGGGCTAATGATGGTTCTGGAAAAATGAGAAATAATAAGAATAACCTTAAGGTTTCATTAATTGTTCCAGCACATAATGCAGAAAAGGCAATATTCAATTCCCTTACTGAGTATTCAAAATTCCTCTCCTCTTTTTGCAGAGATTATGAAATCATAGTTGTATGTAATGCATGTACTGATGATACTTCAGATATTGTTAAGAATTTTACTAAAAAAAATAAAAAAATAAAATGTATAACCACCCTAAAAAGCGGCAAGGGTCTAGCAGTAATCACTGGAATGAAGAAAGCATCTTATAGCATCATGGGTTTTATGGATGCAGACAACGCATTTGATTTGCCTTCTGTAAAAAAGATGATTCAATCTTTGCAGGATAACAAAGGAGAGGACTGTATCATTGCTTCAAAATGGCTTGGAAGAAATATTTTCCAAATAAACGAGCCATTAACAAGAAAAATCCTAGCAATAGGCTGGAAAGCATTGACTATACTACTCTTCCAAATGAGATTTCATGATACCCAGGCAGGATGCAAGTTCCTGAAAAAGAGTGCATTTGACAAAATAGACAAGAATTTTATCTGCGAGGGATTTGATTTTGATGTAGAGTTACTGTATAAGTTAAAAAAAAAGGGATTTTCAATAAAGGAGGTAAATATTCCAGTATCCAAGGCATTCGGATTTAGCACCTTCAGACTTAAGTATGTCCCTTATATGTTCTTCAGACTTTTGAAGTTAAGGATTAATCAATCTAAAAAATGAAAAAAAAGAAATATCTCTTACTCACATTTGATCTGGAAGAATTTGACTTTCCTTCTGAGTTTGGGATAAAACAGACTCAAAAAGAAAAATTTGAGGTTTCAAGAATGGGTCTTAATTACATAATAAGCATTCTTGAGCAAAGTGGGATAAAAGCAACATTTTTTACAACTGCTAGTTTTGCTTCGAATAATAAATCCCTGCTGATTCAAATTTCAAGACAGAATGAGATAGCGCTACATGGCTTAAATCATTATGATGACTATGGGGGGATGACTGCGAAAACCGCCATCGGCAAGCTCAGAAAGGCAGCCAAGGCAATAAAATCTATTACTTCAAAAAATTTATATGGCTTTAGGGCTCCAAGACTTTTTCAAAAAGACTGGGAAAAAGTAGATTTGGATTTTGTTAAAAAAGCAGGGATAATTTATGATTCCTCTCTTCATCCCACTTTGGTACCAGGAAGATATAATAATTTTTTTCAAAGAAGGAAAGTGCATAGAATAGGGGAGATTATCGAGGTTCCAATTTCTGTGTCTCCCATTTTCAGGCTCCCATTATCCTGGTTTGCATTCAGAAATCTTGGAAAGAATTATTGCAGATTTGTTACCAACTTTAATTTTATAGATTCAGATTATACGCTAATCTTCTTTCATCCCTGGGAGTTTGTAGACTTAAAAAAAATGAAAATGAAACTTTCTTTTTTGGATAATATACTATATACTAGGAATACTGGAAAAAACTTAATGGATTCTTTGAAAGATTATATTAATTGGGCAAAGAAAAAGGGATATGAATTCTGTACTGTAAGCCAGTTTTTATACGAGAAAAAATATCTTTCTTAAGATTACTTTCTTGCAAAATCAAGCAAATGCCCGAATACTGCCTTGACTCCTCTTAATGTAAAAATCAGATCCTTGGTATTTTTTATATTTTTAATCCTCTGGAAGATATAACTGGGGGTAAGGAATATTTGGTATATCTTGTTGCATATATGCATGATTTCCTGTTCAGACATGGGTGTTTTTAATATTGGCATAGTCATGTCATATCTTTCATAATCTTTTGGATCTATCTTAAACCAGTTATTTTTTAATGCTTCATTATGGAGTCCTGTTCCAGGATAAGGGACAAGGATAGTTGACTGCAAAACATCTGCGTATCCTTTTTGCATAAGATCTTTCGCAAGATTAAAAGTGTTCATAGCATCTTCCTTTGTTTCCCAGGGGTAACCCACTATCATAGTAAGTTGTATTGTAAGCCCAAATTTTTTTGCATTTTTGCAGGCCTGTTTTATTTGTTCCACCTTTATCCCCTTGTCTATCCTGTCAAGGGTGATTTGATTTCCGCTTTCTAATCCTATCTTTAACAGCCTGAATCCTGCCTTGCTCATCATCTCTGCATTTTTTTCTGTAAGATAATCTACCCTCATGTTGCATGAAAAATCTATTTTTTTGTTAATTCCTCTTTCAATCATTCCTTTGCAGAATTCTTCAAGCCATTTACTTGTTGGCATAGCAGGGAATGTTCCTGCATCATCAAAAATTTCTTTTACATTATATTTTTCGATAAGCATTGAGATTTCATCTAAAACGTTCCTGGGGCTTCTTGACCTGAACTTTGGGAATAAGACAGGCCATGCACAAAATTTGCACCTATGCCATGGACAATCTCTTCCAGACATGGTATACATGTAAGGCAATCCCCTCATGTTGTACTCTTTTTCATAAAGCCACCATTTTGTAAGTTCTCTGTCAATAAATGGCAGCTCATCAAGGTTATGATTCAATTGGAATGGTTTGCCATGAACTATCTTATTGCCTTTTCTATACCAAAAACCACTTGGAATTTTTTTCTTGTTTTCAATAGATTGGATAAGCTCTAAAAGTGCAAAGTCATAATCCCCCCCAGTAAGAATAAAATCCGCTTTACTATTCTCCAGGCTTTCTTTTGGCAGAGCAGTTACATGATCCCCCATAAGAACAATCTTACATCTAGGATTTATTTCTTTTAATTTAGCTACAATTCCCCATTGGGCTTTTATAACTGGTGTTTTTGTTTCCATTGCGATTATATCAGGATTTTCACTTTTGAATACAGAATAAAATTTTTCAGATGACATGTTTTCTGCGATACCGTCAACCCAGGAGACATCATATCCATTTTTTTTAAGAAGCGTTGCAGCACTCGCCGGAACTACTGGAAATATGTAAGTAGGATTGTGGAAAAACTGAAATTGTCTATTCTGTGAAAGCAGGGGTATTCCTTTGCTGGATTCTATAGGCGGATAAGCAATCATTATTTTCATTTTATCTCTTGTTCAACTCTTTTCCAGGTTTAATTATCAATCCTTGCATGAAGCCTATTCCATAGTAAAAATGAGTTATGATTATTCCGATAAAGAGGTAAGGAATTTCTTTTACATCCTTCTTTATACTTGAGATAAAGATTATCAAAAGGTATAAAGATAAACAGGCAAGATAAATTTGCCTAATCAACTGGATAAAAAAGGAGAGTGCACCACCAATTACAACACCTAATACAAATAAAGACAATAAAAAATAATAGCTCTTGTCCAAGGAAAAACTTTCTCTTCTAAGCAACATTGCTATATCTCTCCCATAAGTCCAGACTTGTTTTAAATGTTCCTTGAAAACTTCCCTTCTGTGGTGATAGACAATAACGTCATTTGCATATAGTATCTTCTTGCCTTTTTTTATTATGCTGAAACAGAATTTGGAGTCTTCTGCAGTAAGCAAGTCTGATTCGAATACTGCAGCATCTTTACTTTTGACTATGAAATTGCAGGAAGGAAGCTCCACTGTCTCCTGATTTTTTGCTATTTTGTATCTTATTGCAGTTCTTCCACCAACTATCCATGTTGAGAATAGTACTCCTGACATTTTTTGCCTAAAATTATCCTCTTTAGGGGTTAAATTCGGCCCACCAACCATTCCCCACTTCTCTTCTTCAAGGTATTTTACTGCATTCTTCAACCAATCTTTAGCAGGATATGCATCCGAATCGATGAATGCAAATATCTCTGCCTTGCTTTTTTTCATAGCAATATTTCTTTTTATTGAAGGTTTCACTTTGCCTGTTTCTATTATCTTGACAAGTTTTCCAAATTTATTTTTTGATTTAGAGTCTGTAAGAACAAGAATTTCAAAATTTTTATAATCTAATTTTAAACAATGTTTTATGCATTCTTGAGTATATCGATCTATTTCTCTGCAAGGGATTATTATAGACACAAATTTTTGCATTTTATATTAGGTAAATCCAGATGAGTATGACAGAAATTAGTATTTCTAAGAACCAGATAGAATAAACTACATCTGTTTCATAAACTTTTTTTGAGGGTTTTATTTTTTTTAAGAGTAGTATCATAAGATGTTCTAATCCATATACTCCATTTATCTCCAAAGAGCCATCCTTTTTAGGTATGGCAAAAGATTCCTTCCTTAAACCTCCTCTAATCTTGAGGAACAACTCCAGGAAGTAGGGTATAAATAATATCAATGCAACCTTTTCTATATTCCCGAGTATGGCCACTGATGCAATAATCGCACCTATAGAATAGGTGAGGGTATCTCCTGGGAATATCTTAGCCGGGAACTTATTATACATAAGGAAAGCGAATAATGCGGCAACTGATGAAAATGCGATTATTCCCACCCAGGTTAATGATAATGATGGGCCTATCTGGAAAACTCCAAGAGTAGACAGGATTATTATCCCCATTCCTGCTTCTAATCCATTGTATCCTGCTAGCATATTGAAACCATTTGAGGCTCCTGTTATTGCTATTGGCACTATTAATAGAGGATAGAGTAACCAGACATTTATTGTTCCAAGTAATGGCAAGGTTATACTTGATTCCCCTGCATTAATCACTGCCAGGGGAATTGCTGCGAGCAGGCATAATATTGGTTTTTGGTGTTGTCTTAATCCTATCTTCCAACCCAGAATGTCATCTGTAAAACCGATTATTGTTATTATAAGTAAAGTGCATACAAATGCAAGTATCTGCTTTATTATTTCTGTTGCTTCTGCATCAACTTGATTTATACCAAATGTTTTTATTGCAATATACAATAAAACTCCTGCAAGAATGCCCACAACAACAGCTATACCTCCGACCTCTGCAACTTCTGGCTTTTTGTATTTATTCATATCTTTGCCTTTTAATCCTGCCCTTATCGCTCTCTTAATCCAATAGGGGAGGATTATGTAAGTAGTAAGAAAGCTTATTGCAATACACAAAAAGAATAATACAAATTTCATTTTATTTTGATTAGCCGGTTAACAATTTAGCATCTGGGTAGCTAGTCCTGAGATATTCTGACTTGAATTTTATATCTGCAGGATAATTTACTTTCCAGATATTTATTGGACCATTAACATCTCCATAAAATACAAAATCTGGTACATTTATACCCTGAAGTCTTAGTTGCTTTACTACATAACTTTGTTCTGAATGAGCTAATTCAAAATTTTGAGTTTGGTTAAGTAAATATAACTTTACCCAAAGAGCGTTCATTGCTCGTTCATTTAAATATAATCCAGCCCCGATATAATTTATATTCATGCCTTGTCCGCTAGGATTGAGTTTTGGTATGATATATAATGCTGAAGATATACATGGGCCCTCTTCTTTAAAGTCATAAAATTGATTTGTATAATAAAGATAACACATGGGTATGTCTATTCTCTCATTTCCATGATAAATTACTACTGCCTTAGGCTGAGTTGCAATCTGCAAGGTATTATTTCCGATTTTTAAATTGTCTATTTTGAATAAAACTCCCGCTATTACTGCATCTTGGCTTTGTTGGGGAAAGAGATATTGTTTTTTTGTGGATGCATCATACCATGTAAAATCTTTTTCAAATGCGGTTCCTCCTTGATAAACATAAATTGTACCATTCCTTGTTTCTTGTATCTGTTTTTCATCCATTATCATCGTAGGAACCCAGTTATATCTATCATATTGGAGATCACTTCCTATAGAACTGTATGCAGGGTACTTCCCAATGTCTGTTGGATCTATAAGCAAATAAGAAATGTTATGAACTTTCATTACCTCTAATGCTTCTGTTTCATTTTGTCCAGTTAGAATATGCCTTCCAACTAAATGATTCCAATAACCTCGCGTATTTCCCCCATCAATTATTGTTGCTCTTTCTCCCAGGCTTTGCACCCAGTAACCATAATCCCACCAATGAACAAATACAGCATCTTTATCTGTATTGTCCCTCACCCACTTCATTGCATATTGCCATTGAATAGTATAAGCTGAAGGGATTGTTCCCGCGCATTCTCCTGCAGTTCTCTGAGAGAAACTATAGAATGCATTTAATACTATAAATATCACAAAAATTGCAAGAACAAAAAGTATTACTTTTGATACTTCTTCTTTTGTTTTAAATGCTTTGTAGCAGAGATGAACTGTAATAAATCCTAGGAATATGGAAACTATCGGGTCTAATAAGAAAAATAATCTGATTGCCCCTCTTGCAGAAATTGCAGCCCATAATAATAACGATAGTATCAAAACAACTTCTAAACCGATGTTGCTCAATTTTTGTGATTCTTTATTCTTTCTAGCCAGTAGATATATTGTTCCAAAAGTTGCTATGAATAAAATGAAGCCTCCAAAATAAACAAATTGACTTATAGTGTTAGTGCCATTCATTATATGATTTGAGCTATACCTTGAAAATATAATTGAAATCAGGAATAGGAAATATGCAGAAGATAAGATATATCTTTCAATTCTCTTCAATTCTCTTATTGATTCGTAAAAGAGCATGACTGCAGATAGTACAAAAATCCAAAAGATCATAGGAGTATATGTTGCAGCCCAACTTGAAAAGTATGGTTGACTATTTTCTGCTACAGTTAATGAGATTCTATCGGTTCCTTGAGGATGTAAAAGTCCTACTTGGACATCCCCTATAATATGGAGTACTGTATATGGGTTAACTATTAATATTAAAATTCCCCCTAAGAGAATAGCAATTCCAAAAGAGAGGAATCTTCTAGGTATTTTTATTTTTGATTCTATCTTCAAATATAATGACTTAGATAATGTAAAATCAACAACCATTGAAAATGCAACAAGGTAAACTATCGCAGAGGTTGTAGAACTCAGAAGGCCTAAAATTCCGCCATATTTGGTTGTTAGTAGGCTAAGAACTAATGTAAATGATACAACCCATGAGAGGTAAGCTGCGCATTCTTTTTCTTTTATAATTGAAATAAGAAAGCAGGCCAGCATTGCCAATCCTACACTTAAGAATATGTATGTTACTGCCCCCCAGGATAAACCAAGAAGTCCTGTAGAGATTCCTGCAAGAATTCCGGTGATTACTGCAGATTTCATGCTCTTGCTTTGCATTGAGACAAGAATGAAATATAATGATAGGAAAAGATAGAACAATCCTGCTGCCTCTTTTTCAGGTATTCCTGCTACAGTTCTATGAACTAGTGAAGGCATTACTATGAAAAATAGAGAAGATACAAGTGCAATCAGATTTCTTTTTAATACCGTTTCTTTTATGAAAAGTCTTCTTGTAAAAAGAAAGAAAGCAATAACTGCCAAGAAGAAAAAGATTACTGGATAGATTACTGCAGCATATTCTACAGTAGAATTTTTGTCAAAAAAATGCAAGAATTTGTATAGATATACTATACTATATGGCAACAGTAGGATTTCTCTGGAAGTATCCAATCCTATGGGATAAGACCTTAGAAAGTCTGTCGTCATAAGAGAACCATGGGCCTCAATGTATTTAGCCCATCTAAGGAATAAAAAAGGATCCAAGTCAGGACCAAGAGTATAATTTCCAGTTGTAACGTCTTTGAGATTTGGGATATTGATTGTTCTTACATTGAAGGAATATAATGCGATTAATAATACCAGTATTATCCCCACCTTGTCTAGGTTATTAAGAACTGTATGCAGAAAATTTGCTTTTCTTGCTGAGAGCAAATCTTGCCTTTTTTCTCCCGCTTCCTGATTTTTTGGCATATTATCTTGCGCAACCATTGTATTCTAGATAGAAAAATTGTTTAAAAAGTTATTTGTTTATCAAAAAAACAAAATTATAAGATATTTTGTTTTCGCGAAAAGATTTTTGCTTTTCGGGACCCTGAAAACCTTCAAGGTTTTCTTGGTTACAGAGGAAATCTTTGATTTCCTATGCATAGAAAAGCCAGAGCTTTTCTCTGGGATCCTAAAAACCCACAGCAAATCCCACCTTAAAGGTGGGGAGTAAAACAATGGGGTTTTTATGATACTATTACTATTGGTTGAGACTCTTCAAACTTCTTTTTGGCATATTCTAGCCTTTCTTTTGTTTCAGAGTATATAGTCATAAGAGGTTCATCAAGATTTATGCAATCTCCGCAATGCTTGTAAAGATATATCCCAGCACCCTTGTCAGCAGGGCATCCTGCAATCTTTGCTATAGAGTTCATTTTTTTATTGTCTATTTCTTTGATATGCCCTTTCTTTTTAGATAAAACATCATATTTATACTCGCCAAGTAGGAGCCTTTTTTCTACTTCTTTTTGGGAATATTCTTTCCAGCCATTTTGTGCAGAAATTATCTGTTTAAATTTTTCATATGCCTTTCCAGATTTTAGAATGCTGGATGCCATTTTTTTACCTTCTCCTTTTTTTGCTTTACCCGTCATCTCTAGGATGACTCCAGATAGATCTAATGTTTTTTGTTCCAAATCAAGAGGTCTTTCTTCTTTTTGTGAAAGGACTGCGATAACATCCTGCATTTCAAGAACCGGTCCTATGCCATGACCTATTGGTTCTGAGCCTTTGCTTATGTAGATTTTTACTTTTAATCCAAATTTGGAGGCGAAATATGAGAATTTTTTCCCAAGTTCTACTGCTTCTTCTTTGCCAAATTTTGCAGATTTCCCGCAGGGAATGTCTAATACTACATGGGTTGCACCTGCAGCGATTTTTTTTGAGAGAATACTTGCAATTAACTGAGATTCGGGGTCGATGCTTAATAATTTTTCAATCTGGATTATCTTGTCATCTGCTGGTGCAAGTCCTAATGATCCGCCCCAGACCATGCATGCATTGACTTTCTTTACAATATTTTTTATTTGATTCATTGAGAATTCTACTTTTGTTATAGTCTCTATTGTATCTGCAGTTCCTGCAGCAGAGGTTATAGCCCTGCTGGATGTTTTGGGCATTGTTAGCCCCGCAGCAGAGCATATAGAGACTATTACTGGTGTTGTTCTGTTGCCTGCAATTCCCCCTATGCTGTGCTTGTCTGCAATTATCTGGCCATTTATTTTTAATTTCTGGCCAGTATTTACAATAGCTTTTATTAGCGAATAAGTTTCATCCATGCTCATCCGGTTGATGTACACTCCTGAAACAAAATATGCTATCTCGGCTTCAGTGAGCTTATTGCATACTATATCTGAGATTATTGCAAATATTTTTTCTTCGCTTAATTCTTTTCCTTTTATTTTTTCTCTTATATATTCTGTACTTTTCGGCCTTTCGCAAGTCATTATTTCAACATAACTGCCAGATTTTATAGAAAGGCTTTTTATTACCTCTTCAGACAGGACAATTTCATTTTGATTTAGAAGCGCCGGTGCAGAGATATCCAGTATTGCGATGACTTGTTTTTTGCCAGATTGTATCATTATTCTTTCATCAACATGAATGTTAAGTCTCCTGGCCAAATTTTTTTGGAGTATTGCAACCGGCCTTCCAGCGAAGAGTTTTAATGTTTTTACTTTAAGCTTCATGTTATTTGCAGAGATTGAATATTTCGTGTATTTTTTTGTTCCTGTAGAATTCTAGAAGCAGGAGGAAGTATCCAAGAACTAACGGGCCTATTACTAAACCGATAATTCCGAGGAAATATCCCCCCCCAAGCATTCCTATCAATGCTATCACCTGCGGCATGCCGCTTCTTTTTTCAACTATTTTCGGGCCTATAAAGAAATTTACAAGTATTGTTGTTATAAGATTGTAAATGAAGAAAGCTATTGCGAGAAAAATTTTGCCCTGGGAAATTAGTGTTATCCCGATTGGAACCCAGATCATGAATGGGCCCAGCACCGGCAATATGCCGAATAATACTGCAAATATTGTCAGTAGCAGTGCTTGGGAAATGCCAAATGCGTAGAAACCAATACCTGCCATAAGCCCCTGAAGCGATCCTACTATTACCATCCCGTATATTATTGATTTTGTAACATCATTGAAGTGTTTTGTGAATTTTTTTTCTGTTTCTTCACTAAAGGGGGAGAGGTCTTTGAGGAAGGAAATTATTTTTTCATTATCTCTTAATGTGAAGAAGAATACAAAAAGAAGCACGACAAGATTAGTCAGTATCAGTGGCAATTCAGTTATCATTATTTCAAACCGGGATACAACAGAATTTGCAATTCTGATCACTATAGAATTGACGCTGACTGTGAAATCCCTGGTGAATTCTGTAGAAGTAAAAAATTGGGGTGCTACTTTTATGAGCGGGCCAACAAAATCAACATTTTGGATTGTTGTATATATTGCGAATGTTTGCCTTACAAGAGTGGGAATCACGAACCAGAGTGGGATGAATATTATCAGGAAGATAAATAGGCTGATTATTCCTGCAGAAAGATTTGGGCTACGGAGAATTTTTTTAAGCCAGACATAGAAAGGATAGAAGATGTATCCAAGCACCATAGAACTGATTACTGTGAGAATGAAAGGCTTTACTATGAAAAAGGATACAACCGCAAAAATCAATATTGTGCCGAGGAGCAATGTCTTCCTGGCTTCTTCTTCCCCTGCCATATTATTAATAGTTTTGGATATTTTATAAACATTTGTTTAGATTATCCAATCTATCAAAGAATTTATAAATCGACAAATCAAAATCTTATTTATGACTATCTTTTTAGTGAAGAAAATATGGAAAAATGAGGTGGATGATTCAGTGCATTCTCAGTTCATAAGATTCTCAAGAGGGCAATTTGCCAATAAGTTTGTTACCAATCTTTCGAGGAATGGAAAATGCAAGATTTCAACCACATTTGAGCTTACAAATAATCTTGTCTTATTCGCTTTCAGCCTGGCAGGAAAGATGAAGGTATCGGGCCCATTATTTACTAAAGAAAATCCTGCTGCAATGCTAAAGGATTTGGGAATAGATGCTGTTATAAAAAAGAAGGCGGCGATATACCAGTCAGATATTAATGCAGAGCTTTGCGAGGATAGTGTAAAAAAACTGGCAGAGAAGGCTTACTTTCTTCTTTTTGAATGCGAGGCAGGGGGGATATCATTAAAGATTAAGAAGAAGAAGCTGCCGCAACCTGCAAAATCAGATTCAGGCAAGGTGAATGACAAGTTTTGCGTAATGGAACTTGACATAAAACATTGGGCAAAAGTAAAGGAAGAATTTGCATTTGATGTTGAGGATTTCAAGAAAGCAAGAATGACTCATTCAATCGATGTCAAGGAAGTTATAATCCCGGCAGATGAGAAGGATTTCGAAAAGATGCGCCTTAATGCAAAAAAGAAAGGCCGAATCGTAAGGATGATTGTTGCAGACGGCAAGGAAACGAAATTCGAGAGAGATTTTCTTGTATGAGCAGATAAAGCCAACACCTAAGAGTTTTTTTTAAAATTTCGAAATGTTTATAAACGACACTTTTTACTTTCATAACATACTCAGGGGAAAAGTAGTATAAGTAGAATCTAAATAGCTAAAGGCTATAACAACATGAAAATTTCGCTCCAAATAGCAAGTATAATCGGAAATATAATACAAAATGGCGAATCACAAACCACGATGTGGAAGTTTGCAATTCTGGCCAAGAAAAAGAGCCAGTTCAATTTTGCCTAGTGCGAACTGGAAGGATTTGCAAAAGGTATATGGGGCAGAAAACAAGTCAAGATTTCTCGGATTTATCGGATACAAGGCTGGAATGATAAGGGTGTTGGCGAGAGATTCCACACCTCACTCAATGACTAAGGGCAAGCAGATAGTATTGCCAGCTACTTATATTGAATGCCCCCCAATGAAGATTTTTTCTGTGAGATTTTACAAGAATTTCGAGGTTGCAACAGAGATAATGTCAGAGAATGCAGACAAGGAATTGAAGAGGGTTATAAAGATGCAGAAGAAATCTTCCAAAAAATTAGAGGATGAAGAAAAAAACCTTTCTAATTATGAGGATATAAGAGTTTTAGTTCATAGCGTCGCAAAAAAGACCGGAATAAAGAAGACGCCGGACATAAGCGAGATTGCATTGACTGGCAGTGTGCAGCAAAAGTTTGATTTTATAAAGCAGAATTTAGGCAAGGAAATAACAATTGCGGATGTTTTTGGGAAAAGCATGGTGATAGATATAAAGGGCTTGACAAAGGGAAAAGGAACACAGGGCCCTGTAAAGAAATTGGGCATTTCATTGAGGCAGCACAAATCAGAAAAGGGACAGAGAAAGGCCGGAAGTCTTGGTCCATGGAAGCCGGCAAGACTAACTTTTAGGGCGCCATTAATGGGACAGCTGGGATTTTTTACCAGGATACAATATAATAACTGGATACTTGATGTTGTAAATCCTTTATCAAATGTAAATTATAAGGAAGGATTTCCTCATTACGGCATGATAAGAAGCGATGCAATATTAGTGAAGGGATCTGTTTCCGGTCCGGTAAAGAGACAGGTACTTTTATTGGCTGCATCAAGGCCTCATAAGGCAGTAATAAAACAAAATTTCGAGATAGTATCAAAACTAAAATAATATGAAAGCAACAGTATTGAATTTGAAAGGTGAAAAGGTTGGCGAGATAGAACTGCCCAAATGCTTTTCTTCACAGATAAGAGAGGATATAATGCTAAGGTATTATGAATTGTCAAAGAAGCATCAGCCTTACGCTCCATTCTACATGGCCGGAATGCAGTATAGCGCATCAGGACTGCTAAAGCATGCAAGAAGAAAATGGAAGACCACTTATGGCTATGGCATTTCAAGAGTTCCAAGAAAGGTAATGTCAAGAAGCGGAACAAGATTCACATGGGTTGGCGCGACAGTTTCATCTACAAGAGGCGGAAGACAATCACACCCTCCAAAAGTTGCAGAGATGATTAAAGTAAAAAAGATAAACAGCAAGGAGAGAATTTCGGCTTTGTGCTCCGCGATATCTTGCACAGCATCAAATGATATAATGACCAGATACGGAGTAGACAAGAAGGCATCATTGCCGATAGTTGTTGATTCTCTGGAAAATGCAAAGACAAAGGATATTGTTTCAATATTAAGCAAATTTGTCAAAGAAGTAAAGAATCGCAAGGTTCTTATTGTAACTGCTTCAAAGGAAGAGATAAAACAAAAGATTTTTGAATCAGTCAAGGCAAAAAAGCTTTCAATAAGTGATTTATACGGCGGTGGAAATCCCGGAAGAGTGACTATATACACTCAAAAAGCAATCGCCGAATTAAAGGAGATGAAATGATACTAAAACAACCAGTAAGGACAGAAAAGGCGATAAGATTGATAGAATTGGAAAATACAATCACATTTACTGTTGACAGAAGGACAAAAAAACCAGAAATAAAAAAGGAGATTGAGAAGGAATTCAATGTCAAGGTTAAATCAATAAATACTCAGATAAAAACAAATGTTAAAATTGCTTACATCAGGCTTAAGGAGGAAACTCCTGCAATTGATGTTGCAACAAAATTAGGATTGATATAAGATGGGCAAAAGAATAATTTTACAGGCGAGAGGGCATGGAAGTCTTACTTACAGGGTAAGACCAAGGGCCTATAAATTCAGGATAAGATACCCCAAGTCTGAAGGGAAGGCAAAGGTTGTAAAGTTGCTCAATTCTTGCGGTCATTCTTCACCTTTGGCATTAATGAAGATTGGGAAGGAAATGTTTTACAATGTGGCAGTAGATGGGTTAATTGAAAAGCAGGAAGTTGATGTTGGCAGGCAGGCAAATGCAACCTTGGGAAGCGTGCTGCCATTAAGCAGAATCCCGGTAGGAACACATGTTTGCAATATTGAAACTATTCCTTATAATGGCCCAAGATTAATAAGAACTTCAGGGTCTAGTGCAAGAATAACAAAAGTAGTGAGGGGCGAGGTATTTTTGATGCTGCCTTCAAAGCATGAAAAGTCTTTTGACGGAAGATGCAGGGCAACAATCGGAATAATCTGCGCAGGCGGAAGACTTGACAAACCAATTGTAAAGGCTGGAAAGAAATTTCATATGATGAAAGCAAGAAATAAGCTATGGCCAAGAACATCTGCTGTAAAGATGAATGCTGTAGACCATCCATTTGGATGCGGAAGAGGAAAAAGAATCAAGTCAAAGATAGCAAAGAACAATTCACCTCCAGGAGCGAATGTAGGATTATTGCATCCTAGAAGAACTGGAAGGAAGGGAGGAAACTAAAATGGCAGCAGAGATTGTAGACTATAAACCGGCGGAATATTTATTCAGGGGAAAAACATTGGATGAACTAAGCAAATTGACAGTAAGAGAATTTGCGAAATACCTCAAAGCCAGACAAAAAAGGAATTTGCTTAGAAACTTTGGCGAGACAGAAAAATTCCTCACAAGAATTGAAAAGAAAAAGAAGAAAGGAAAGCAGATAAGGACTCATTCAAGGGCCCTGGTAATAGTGCCTGCAATGGTCGGATTGATAATCAATGTTCATAACGGTCAGGAATTCAAGCCGATAAGAATACTGCCTGAAATGATGGGGCATAGGCTTGGAGAATTTTCATTGACAAGAAAGAAAGTAGAGCACAGCGCACCAGGAATAGGCGCAACAAAGAGCTCTGCGGCATTATCGGTGAAGTAAAATGGTTAATAACGAAGAAAAAACACAAACAAAAAACACGCAAGCAAAATCTAGCAGTGCTACTTTCAAGAAGATAACTGCCTCCGGGAACAATATGCCAATATCAACAAAACATTCAATTGCAATATGCAAAATGATAAAGGGAAAGACAACAGCCCAGGCAATAAAAATGCTGGAGGAAGTTGTTGCATACAAGAGGGCTGTAAGCATGGAAGGGGACGAAATCCCGCATAGGAAGGGAATGGGGTCCGGGAGATTTCCAATAAATGCAAGCAAGGAGTTCATAAAGTTAATCAAGAATCTCAATTCAAATGCATTGAATGCAAATGAAGATCCATCCTCACTTGTTATACATGCTCATGCAAATATTCCCTCAAGGAAGAGATCAAGCAGAAAGGCTGCTAACTTCAAGAGGACAGATGTTTTGGCGGAGTTAAATAAAAAATGATAGAAAAAAAATTCGTTGTAATGAAAAAGAATGAATTCGAAATAAAAGAATTCGTAACTGCAGAGCTTGGCAAGGGAAGAATAAGCAAGGTATTCATAGAAAGGACTCCTTTGGGGGAAAGGGTGATAGTAAGCACATGCAAGCCAGGACTTATAATTGGAAGAAGGGGAGAAAAGATAGCGGAACTTACAGAAACATTAAAGAGAAAGTTCAACATGGAAAATCCTCATATTGAAATAATGGAAATAAAATCACCGGAACTAGACGCCCAGTATGTCGGGGAAGAGATGGCATTGTCTCTTGAAAGATTCGGGTCAATGAGCTTTAAGATAATCGCATACAAGATGCTTGAAAGAATAAAAGCGGCAGGAGCCATGGGCGCAGAGATAAGACTGTCAGGAAAGCTGCCTGGCGAGAGGGCAAAATCATGGAGATTTTCATTTGGATTCCTGAAGAAAACGGGGGACCAGCTTAGATTTGTAGACAGGATAGTTACAGTAGCTCATACAAGGCCGGGTGCAATAGGGGTTCAGGTGGATATAGTTCCTCCAGGAGCAGAGATAGAAGAGAAGGTGTTTGTAAGCAAGGACATAATAATGCAGTCAATACAATCAAAAGAAGTTGCAATGCAAGCAGCAGAAAAAGAAGCAGAAAACAAGAAGGGGAAGAAAGAAGAGAAACAAGCAGCAGAAAACAAGAAAGAGAAAAAAGAAGCAGCAAAACAAGCAGCAGAAAACAAGAAGGCTCTTAAAGAAGCAGCAAAGCAAGAGGCAGTAAAACAGGAAGAGGAGAAGAAGGATTAAAATGGCTATAATAAGAAAAAGAGAATTATCTTCAATGAACAAGGATGAGCTTGTAAAAAAAGGAAACGACTTAAAGCTTGAATTGCTAAAAGCAAATGCAGTTAAAGCAAGCAAAACATCCCCCAAGAAAATAAGAGAAATAAGAAGGACAATTGCAAGAATATTCACGAAGATGAACAGCATAAAAAAAAATAGTGAGAAGAAAACACAAATATGAACATATGCCCAAAATGCGGCTTGCCTAAGGAAGCGTGTGTTTGCGAAGATATTGCGAAGACAGAGCAGCACATAAAGATCGAAGGCGTAAAAAGAAAGTTCGGAAAGATAATAACAATCGTTTCCGGATTTGACAACAGCGTCAATATGAAGGAGACTGCAAGGCAGTTGAAGACGTTGCTTGCATGCGGAGGAACAGTGAAGAACAATGCAATCGAATTGCAAGGAAACCACATAAGGAAATCAAAGGAATTCCTTATCAAACTCGGATTCCCTGCAGATACAATAGGCTAAAAGCTTAAAAACCAGATAAAAATCAAATAATCAAATAGGAAGGAAGATGAAAAACAAAAAAGAAAATACAAAAAAAGTAGCGCAAAGTAGCGCAGTTAATACTGCCCAGAGTGGCGAATGCAATGACAGCAGATGCCCGATTCATGGGGAGCTGGCTATAAGGGGAAGGCATTTTAGCGGAAAGGTTACAAAGGTATCTTCGATGAATGCGACAATTGTACTGGAAAAATTTGTTTTTGTCCCGAAATATGAAAGATATTCAAAGACAAGGACAAAGCTGCATGCGCATATTCCAAGATGCATGGTTGATTCTATCAAGGTTGGGGATTATATCGAAATCGGAGAGTGCAGACCTCTTAGCAAGACAAAGCATCATGTTGTAGTCGCAAGCAAGAAAGTAGAAAAAGCGGAGGCAGCAAAAACATGAAGGCACTCAACGCGAGACTTGTTCGCTCTCTCAACTTAGGAGCAATGGTTACTGTTGCAGACAACAGCGGCGCAAGAATTGCAAGGATAGTCAGCGTAAAGAGGGGGAAGGGGGTTCATGGAAGGCAGAATGCGGCAGGGATAAGCGACTGGGTGAAAGTGAGCGTAAGAGCAGGATTGCCTGAAATGAAGGGAGTTGTTTTTGATGCTATTGTTGTAAGGCAGAAGAAATCATACAGGCGTTGGACCGGCGAAAGAATATGTTTTTATGATAATGCTGTAGTATTATTAAAGGATGAAAAGGGAAATCCTAAAGGAACAATGATCAAGGGGCCAGTAGCCAGAGAAGTCAGCGAGAGATGGCCTGCTGTAAGCAAGCTGGCTAAGGTGGTGGCATAAATGAAAAACAAATTTTCAACCTCTTGGAATGCAAGCTCTCAGGCAAGAAAGCAGAGGAAATACAGGTTTAATGCACCATTGCATGTAAAGCAAAAGTTCATGAGCGCAAATTTATCAAAGGACTTAAGAAAGACTGTAGGAAGAAGAAGCCTTGAGCTTAGAAAGGATGATACTGTCAAGGTATTGATTGGAAAATTCAAGAACAAGAGAGGCAAGATACTCACGCTTAATTTAGTAAGGCAGAAGGTAACAATTGAAGGAATGCAAGCGACAAAAAAGGATGGCAGCAAAGTCTCGATTCCTCTTCATCCCTCAAATGTGCAGATAGTGGAATTAAACACCTCAGACAAGAAGAGGCTTAATGTTAAAAAGAAGGAAGATAAAAAAATGGAAGATAAAAAAGAAGAAAGCAAGGAGAGCAAAAAATGAGCCACATAATGAGAATGGCAATGAACAAGGCATTCCCGTTAGCAAAGAAGGGACCAGCGAAATATGTAATTTCATCTCTTGCAAACAGCAAGTCAATTCCTCTTCTTCTAGTTATAAGAGACTTACTCAAGATAGCAAAGACAAGAAAAGAGGCATTAATACTTCTAAGGGGCGGCGAGATAAGCGTAAATGGAATAATGAGAAGCGACCTAAGATTTGTAGTGACTCTTTTTGACATAGTATCAACAAAAAAGACTGCCAAGTCATACAGGCTTGTAATGAAAACAGGAAGGTTTTCATTGGAAGAAGGAAAGTTTGGAAATGACCGAATATGCAAGGTTATTGGAAAGAAGATCAATAACAAAGGCAAGATGCAATTAAACCTTGACAATGGATACAATATACTTTCAACAATAAACGCAAAAACAAATGATTCTATTATTTATGATTTTACCGCCAACAAGATATCAAAGCATATGCCTCTCAAAGTCGGGTCAAAAGTAGAGATAATAGGTGGGAAAAACTTAGGAAAGCAGGCAGTTGTCAAGAAAATAAATGTGAACAAGGTAGAGCTTTCAGTTGACAAGAGCACGATAGAGATACCTGCTAAAAATATCCTGGTGGTTGGTTAATACTAAAAATGGCAGATAACATTATGAGAAAAGTTGTAATAGACAAGCTTGTCCTTAGCTGCGGCGCTAAAGATGAGAAGCTTGAGAAAAGCATGAAGCTTCTTAAATTCCTTACCGGAAAGAATCCAATCAAAGCAACAACAAAAAAGAGAATCGCGGCATTTGCATTAAGGCCGAACTTGCCAATTGGATGCAAGGTAACACTAAGAGGAAATCAGATAATGGAGATACTTCCAAAATTTTTAATTGTAAAGACAAACACTTTAAAGAGAAAACAGGTAGGACAGGGAGTTGTCAATTTCGGGATTAATGAATACATAGAAATTCCCGGAATGCAGTTTCAAAGAGAAATAGGAATACTTGGATTTGATGTCTCGCTAGTATTAAAGAGAGCAGGATTCAACACCCCTTTAAGAAAAATCAAGACAGGCCGAGTTCCATTAAGGCATAAGATAACACAGGAAGAAACAATCAAATTCATACAAGAAAAATTCGGCACTAAAATAATTGAGAAGAAATAAAAAAATGAAAATAAAAAAAATTTTCAATCCGAGGAAATCAATGATTTCCTGGAACCAGAAAACCCCAGGGTTTTCTCGGTATTCAAATTCCCAAAACGAATGGGGAGGAATTTAAACATGACTGTAAGCGACTGGAGAAAAATACTAAAACAGCTTGAAAACAAGCCCGCAATAAAACAGAGGTTTTTGAGGTTTAACAAGCCAAAGGAGCGAAAGACAGGCTTTGTTACAAAGCCCTGCAAGAGATGCGGAAGGATTGGAGGGCATGTCTCCCAATTCGGGCTTGATTTTTGCAGGCAATGTTTCAGGGAAGTCGCAGAAGAAATCGGATTTAAAAAATATAGCTAGGAGGAAAAAAATATGAAAATTAAAAAACAATACAAAATGAAAGGAATAATTTTCAATTATATAAATTCCGGGAAACTGGAAGGAGGAATTTCCACATGCAAGATACTATAGCCAACGCATTGAACCGCATAATGAATGCAAAGAGAGCAAGAAAGAAGACTTGTATAGTCCCAAGCTCAAAGCTATTGCTAAATGTCCTTGAATTAATGAAGAAAGGCAATTATATAGAAAGCTTTAGCGAGAGGGCGGGCAAGGCTGAAATAACAATAGGCAACATAAATGAATGCAGGGCAATAAAGCCAAGATTTTATGTTGGCAAAGATGACTATGACAAGTATGTAAGAAGATACCTGCCTGCAAGAGATTTCGGAGTAGTGATTGTATCAACAAGCAAGGGAATATTGAGCCATCATGATGCTTTTGAGAAAGGAGTTGGAGGAAGCTTGATAGCATTCTGCTATTAAGTGAATAACATGAAACAAGACTTATCAAGGGAAATCAAGATAGAAGAGAAGGCATCTGTAGAGACAGATGGAATACATGTAGTTGCAACCGGGCCGTTAGGCAAGGTAGAAAGAGATTTTCCATACCCTTTCCTTAAAATCGAGAAGAAGGATGACATGATATTACTTTCAACAAAACAAGCAACAAAGAGGGAAAAGAAAATTTTCGGCACGATTTGCGCGCACATAAAAAACATGATAAATGGAGTGATAAACGGGTATGAATACAAGCTGCAGGTTTGCTCTGTTCATTTTCCAATAAGTGTAAGCGTTGACTTGCAGAAGAAACAAGTGATGATAAAGAATTTTATAGGAGAAGCAAGAGAAAGGAAGGCAGATATTGTTGGAAATTCAACACTAAAGGTTGAAGGAGACATAATCACCATCAGCTCACCCAATATAGAGGCTGCAGCGCAGACATCAGCTAACCTAGAGATGGCTACAAGAATAAGGCTAAGAGACAGGAGAGTATTCCAGGATGGCATATACTTAATCGAGAGATGCGGGGAGAAGATATAAACATGAAAATTCACATTACAATCACAAATTTTCATGACCGCGAAAATCCAGAGGGATTTTCGGGTTATGTAAATTCAAAACAGAACAGGAGAATTTCCATATGGTCATAGACATAAAAAGACTTCTTGCGCATAGAAAATTAATCAAGAGCAGAAAGCCAAGATTCAGGAGAACTGACTGGCATAAGATTTCAAACTTGGGATTAAGAAGGGAAAAGAAGCAGGTATACAGAAATCCAAGGGGAAGGCATAACAAGATGAGGGAGAAGAGGAACGGAAGACTTGGCATCCCTTCAATCGGATATGGGAGCCCGAGGGCAGTAAGAGGAACAATCGAGGGATATATTCCAATATTAATTCATAATGTTAAGGAATTAGAGAACGTTTCCAAGAACAACATTGTAATTGTTGCAAGCGTGGGAATGAAAAAGAAGATGGAGATAGTAAAGAAGGCAGTAGAGCTAAAGATGAGAATAGCAATGAATGCAGAAAAATTCCTAAAAATTTCAGAAAGAAAAGTCATAATGTTTAAGGCCAAGAAGGTTGAAAAGAAGGAAGAGAAAGAAAAGAAGAAAAAAGTCCAGGCAGAAAAGCCTGCAAAAGAAGAAAAGTTAGAGAAAAAGCAGGAAGAGAAAGAAGAACAAAAGTTAGAAGAAAAAATTGAAAATAAAACTGAGGAAGTGAAAACATGAAAATTTATACTGAACAAAGCAGGGAAAATTTCCGCACAATGAAAATCAAAGATTTTCAAGCATGTAAATTTCATACTAAACAAGTAGCAGGAGAAATTTACATATGAAACTTGACAAGAAGAGAAGGCTTGCATCAAGAATGCTTGATGTTGGATATGACAGGATTTGGTTTAACCCAGAGAGACTTACTGATATTAAAGAAGCAATAACAAAACAAGATTTAAAAGACCTTATAGCGCAGAAGATAATTAAGATAAAGGAAATAAGCGGTACAAAGAAGAAGAAGAAAAGAAAGACAAGAAGAAGGGACGGCAGCTTCAGTAAGAAGGTAAGCAGGGCCAAGGAAATGTATGTTAACAAGATAAGAAAATTAAGAAAATACCTGAAAGGTTTAAAAATGGAAAACAAATTGACTTCAGAGCAGCATAAGAAGATGAGGCGTTATGCCAAATCAGGAGTGTTCAGGGACATGAAACACATGAAAGAATACATCAAGGAGATGACAAAGTAACATGAAAATTATACTAAACAGGGAGGAAAAATTTCCAAATGCCATATAGAATTGTAAAAGTAAGAAGGAGAATGGAGAACAAGACAGATTACGGAGCAAGAATCAACCTTCTAAAATCAGGAATAGATAGGCTTATTATAAGAAAGACAAACAGGCATATAATGATGCAGGTTGCAAAAAGCAAAGAGGCGCAGGATACTGTAATAGTGGCTGCAACCTCGAAAGAGCTGCTTAAATATGGATTAAGCTTAAAAGAAGGCAGTTCTTTAAAATCAATCTCTGCAGCATATTTAACAGGATATTTAATAGGAACAAAAATGAAAAAATTAAAGATTACATCTGCAATAGCAGACCTTGGACTTGCAAGATCAACAAAAGGCTCAAGGCTTTATGCAGCATTAAAAGGCGTGGTAGATGCAGGAATAGCAATTTCATGCGACGAGAAGATGTTTCCTTCAAAAGAAAGATTAAACGGCAAGGACATGAAGAACAAGATTGATATTGAAGCAATAAAATCGAAGATTAAATAAGATGGTAACAAAAAAAACAGAAACAAAAACTGCAGAAAAAACTGAAGCAGAGATTAAAACAACAATAGTAACAGAAGCACCAGCAGTTCCAGTAGAAATCAAGATTGATGGGGTAGCGGTAGACCCTGCAACAGTTACAGAAGCAGTAGAGGATGTTACCGAGAAAGTCATAGAAAAAACAGAAGAGGAATTTGTCAAGAAGAGGAGCACAAGATCAGAAGAGATGAGGGCAAGCAGATTAAAATCCTGGGTTCCAAAGACAAGATTAGGCATTGAAGTAAGAGGGGGCAAGATTAAGGATATCAAGGAAATATTTGATACTAACAGGAAAATACTGGAAGCAGAGGTTGTAGACTTGCTGTTAACCATTAATTCTGAGCTTCTTTTAATCGGGCAGTCAAAAGGAAAGTTTGGCGGAGGAAAGAAGAGGGCATGGAAACAGACACAGAGAAAGACTGCTGAAGGAAACCAGTCAAGCTTTGCATGCATGACTGTTGTTGGAAATGGAGACGGATATGTCGGAGTAGGATATGGAAAAGCAAAAGAGACACTTCCTGCAAGAGAAAAATCAGAAAGACACGCAAAGATAAACCTCATAAGAGTAAGAAGGGGATGCGGAAGCTTTGATTGCGGATGTGCTGAGACACACTCAATACCATTCAGGGTGCAAGGAAAATGCGCAAGCGCAGTGATGATATTGTTGCCTGCTCCAAAAGGAACAGGACTTGTAATAGAAGATGAATGCAAGAAGATGCTTAAATTAGCAGGAATAAAGGATATTTATTCAAAAACGTTCGGTCAGACAAGGACAAAGATAAATCTTGTAAAGGCATGCTTTTTAGCTTTAAAAAAATTGGATGAAATGAAAAAAACAGGATAAAACAAAATGTTAGTAATAATAAGAATAACAGGACAAGTGGACTTGAGCGCAAAAGTAAAAGGAACACTTGATAGGCTTAGAGTGCAAAAGAAATACGCATGCACTTTATGGAATGATTCCAAGGAGATAAGAGGAATGCTGCATAAAGTTGAGCAGTATGTTGGATATGGCGTTATTGACAAAGATCTCTTAAGGGAATTAGTAACAAAGAGAGGGCGAGTTGCTGGCAATAAGCCTCTTGATCCTAAGATAATAACTGATGCTTTCTTGGCAAATTTGGAAAAAGGAGAGTATGGAGTAATGAAGAAATTCTTCACTCTGCATCCGCCAATTGGCGGGTTTCATAAGAAAACGTCCTTTATGTTTCCAAGGGGAGTTTTAGGAGATCACAAGGACAAGATTGGATTGCTCTTGAGGAGAATGATAATATGAAAATTTTAACAATGGAAGAAAAATTTTCAAATCTGGTAAAACTGAAAAGTTTTTCTGGCTCTGTAAATTTCATAATAAAACAAATTGGAGAAATTTCCATATGAAGCTGAAAAAAAGGGATACAAGGTCTAGAATAAGAGGATTAAGAGTATGCGGCTATGGCCATGGAAAGAAGCATAAGGGAAGTGGAAGCAAGGGTGGAGTTGGAATGGCCGGAACAGGAAAAAAAGCAGGCCAAAAGGTAACATTAATCCATGCAAAGATGCCTGATTATTTTGGAAGCCATGGATTTTCAAGCTTGCAGAAGATGAAGAGAAAGGCTGCAAAGAAAATGAACATAATAGATATTGAAGCCAAATTATCATACATGATTGAGAAGGGAATTGCAAAAAAGAACGGGGAAGCAATAGAGCTTAATCTTTTTGATTACAAGATACTTGGAGAGGGAGAAACAAAGAACAAGTTTATTATCAAGGTGCGTGCAATTTCAGCAGGCGCAAGAGAAAAAATTGAAAAAGCGGGTGGCAAGGTAATAATAGAAGAGCAAAAGCTGGGGTTGGCAGACAATAAGGAAGAAAAAGAAGAAGCAGCAGTCAAAAAAGAAAAACCTGTTGCTAAGAAGCCTGCAAAGAAGTAGAGAGTTTATCTGGTTTTTTAATTTGTTCTCATTTGTTCTCATTTGCCTTGCAGAATATCATTTCTTCCCCACCCGCCCCCACGAACGACCATAACGGTTTCTAATTGACGTGACATTTAGGGCAGTAACGGGAACACAACAGTATGCCAAAAAATGGTAATGTTTTACCAAAAAATGGTAATGTTTATAAACTCACTATCCCTTTGGAGAGCAATGGAAAAAACACCAATAGAAAGAGTGTATTATGCATTTTACACCTCAAAGAAGCAGAGAATGTACTTTAATGAACTAAGAGAAACAGCAAAAATGTCTATAAGCTCACTTCAGAATTCAATAAGAAAAATGGAGAAATCAAAAGAAATAACCAGATTTAAAGAAAGAGCCAATGTTTTCTATAGCCTTAAAGATAAAGATAAAATTGCCATAAATTTTGTAAAATTTGATATTCAAAGGCTAAACAACTTAAATATCAATGTTAAACTGCCAGTCAGGGAGTTTCTAGAAAAAGCAAGAGATATAGCATTTGTACTTTTATTTGGCTCAGCTTCAAGGGATGAAGAGAAAGAGGGAAGTGACATAGATCTGCTAGTAGTTACTTATAATTTCAAGGAAAAGCTGAATCGGCTCTATCAAAAAGAGATAAGAAAAGAGATTGAAGAGATAAAAAGTGGAGCAAGTGCAAAAAGTTTATATCCTCTAAGCATAACCTTTGTTGATGAAAAAGAATTCAGTACAAGAAAAGACCATCTTCTCGAGCAAGCTAAAAAAACTGGTTTTTGCATATACAATCAGCAATATTACTACAGGGAGATATTAAAGGATGAAACCTAAGAATGTCACTGAGTTACTCCTCAACAAGAAGATATTAGAGGAAACTTATAATGAGTATCTCAAGAAAAAGCTGATTGTCAAAAATCATGCGGATTTATCAAAAGCGCATCTTGCAAAGTGCGGCAATAATATGGAATTTGCAAATTATCTTCTTGAAAATAACAAGTTCCTAGACTGGGCAGTTGTTGGCTTGTATTATTCAGTTTATCATGCATCTCTTGCATTGCTGTCAAGAAAGGGCTTTTCCTCAAAAGACCATAATGCCACCCTGTGTTTTTTAATAAAGAACTTTTCAGATTTTTCAAAAGAAGAAATAGAGTTGATTGACCAGTTATCCATAGACCGGCAGGATATAGAGTTTTATGCAGGCTTAAAGGAAGAAAGGAGAAAGGCAAGTTATTCAACCTCTTTATTATTTGACCTGGAGAAAGTTCTTTCTCTGAGGAACAGGGCAATTTTACTGGTTAATAAAATCAGAGGAATTTTGGAATAAAACCTTTTCTCGCCAGCCCATAACTACGAACGACCATAACGGTTTCTAATTGACGTCACATTTGAGCAGTATAGGAGCAGGGTTACGCAATTGTTTTTTTCTTTGTTTTGCAGATAAAAAATTATTTCTCCAAAGCAAGAAAACTGGATACAACTGCCTTACTCTATATCTGCTTGACCCGCGATTAATTAGAAATCATAAAGGGTAGTTAATTGTTCTATCTCCCGCTCTTAGGTGTTAGGTGCAGGGGCTTACGAATCAAGGTCTTGTTTTGCAGAATCATTTTTTTCCTAGATTTACATTATCCTTTCCTTCAAGGCTTTTTTGAAGCAGAATCCTGATAAAGATATCTTTAAAAAGGTCAAAGTTAATTTTCTTAAATCAAGAAAACCCCTAATTAATTTGAGTGGGTTTTCTGGATGCTCGGAAATCCTCTCAAGAGATTTCCGACATAAAGAGAGAAAATAAAAAGAGATAAAACAAAATAATCAAAATTTTAAGAAAATGAACTTCCGAGATTTTATTCTGAATCTGCCAGAGGTTATAAAACCTGCAGAGAAAAAATTAAGCTTTAATACAAAGCTTAAATGGACTATCATAATTCTTGCATCTTTTTTCACATTGGCAAACATCCCACTTTTTGGCTTGGCCACAAATGCACTGGAAAGATTTGAGTATTTGGCAATAATATTCGGAACAGATTTTGGTTCTGTAATTTCTTTGGGCATTGGGCCAATTGTAATGGCTTCAATCATACTGCAATTATTGGCAGGCTCCAAGATATTGAATGTTGATTTAAAGACGTCGGCAGGAAAAGAATATTTCCAGGGCTTGCAAAAACTCCTGACATATTTCTTCATAGTATTTGAGGCGATGATTTATGTGCTGATGAAAGGGCTTCAAGCTTCCCCTGGCATGGAAACAATAATGATTGTCCAGCTGGTTATCGGGGGGGTATTAATCATGTTCATGGATGAAGTGTCAACGAAATATGGATTTGGTTCTGGCGTTAGTCTTTTCATCGTAGCAGGAGTTGGTTGGAGATTGTTCACGCAGGCATTCGGCTTCATGGGACCAGGAGGGCAGCTGCAATATTCAGGAAGAGTGTTAGTATTCTTCATATCGATTGCAGGAGGAGACGCTACCGGTGCATTGAAAGCGCTGGCAACTGTTGCTGTTACAATATTCATATTTTTAGTAGTTGTATGGGCGCAGTCCATCAAGGTTGAAGTTCCATTAAGCTTTGAGAAGATAAGGGGATTTGCAATTAAATGGCCTTTGGCATTCTTTTACACTTCAGTTATCCCGGTAATCTTGGCAGCAGCATTGATGGCTAATGTGCAGCTTTTTGCAAGATTGGCTGAGAACTCTGCTAATTCATGCTTGCTTGGAGATTGTGGGATAGGTGGAAAGATTGCAAGCGGCATGGGGTGGCTGGGAAAATTCAACTCACAGGGAATGGCTGAAAGCGGATTGTCATTCTGGATTTCTGCACCTCATCCTACAATAATTGAAGCAATAATAACAGGAAGTTTCCGTTGGATTTCGCTTCTGCAGGCATTCACTCACCTTCTATTTTTCGTTGCATTTTCTGTCTTGTTCGCAGTATTCTGGGTAAGAACATCAGGCATGGATGCAAGAAACCAGGCAGAGCAGATATTATCTTCAGGATTGCACATACCAGGATTTAGAAGGGATCCAAGAATATTGGAGTCAATACTTTCAAGATACATACTTCCTTTAACAGTGATGGGTGGAGCAGCGATAGGAATACTTGCTTCTGTTGCAGACATGTTAGGGGCATTGGTATCAGGAACAGCAATCTTATTAGGCGTAATGATTATATACAAGATGTATCAGGACATCTCGCAGCAGCATGCAGTTGATATGCATCCAATGCTGAGGAAGTCAATGAAATAAATGCAAATCTAAATAAATAAAACCAATAGGTTTTATTCAAATATATTCTCGGGAAGTTGTTAATTATTGTATTTCGTTTAGCAGTAGAAGGAGTAAGGGATGGGGGGGAAGTGGAAGATGGGACTTTTTCTAATAATACCTCAAATCATTTTTATCTTCAAACTCCAAGAAACCTCGCGTAACCTTACTCTCTAACTGCTAAACAACCACGACAATTAGCAACAAGAAAAAAACTAAAGCACATTATTGCTATCAATTATTTCCTTGGCCTTATTCACAAAACTTATTGCCTTCTTTCTTAATACTTTTGCTTCCCCTTGACCAAATGCTTTTTGGGTTGAATAACTAGCCTTATTCCTGCTGCTTTTGGCTTCAATATAATAAAGAACTTCTTCTTTTTCTAAAGTGCTATTATTTACAATCTCAATTTCTTCTTTTTGTAATCCTTTTCCATAAAACTCATTAATCAAAATCAGAAGAGTAGCATTATGATCTCTAGTTGAATAGCCCTTTAGGGCGCATAATGCAAGAGAAGCATGATAAATAGAATAATAAGCACTTACAATCGCCCAATCATTAAATTCCTTTAATTCAAGCGTAGATTTTACAAACTTTAGATTATGATCTGCTTTTTCTAGATGCCCTTGGATTAAACCCTTAATTTCTATTTCCTTTTTTATTTTTTTAGATTTTAGGTAATTTTGAAAATCTGTTTCTCTTCTTTTCTTATCTTCAAGCCAAATTTCCCAAATTTCTTTTATGATTTTAACACCTCTTTATAAAAATTATCATGCCCCAAGACAACAAACCCTGTTTTTATTGCCTGGGTTATAACTTTATCTCCTTGTTTTAATATTTGTTCTTTAAAATAGTCTAAATCAATTATAAATATTTGCAATCTTACACCAGTAATAGCTTCAATATCTTTCTTTAACTTCTTATCCTCTGATTCTGTTTTATTAAAAACTAATAAGATATCTATATCACTTTCAGAGGTAAATGTATCTTTGGCTGTTGAACCAAAAATTAAAGCGACTAATGGTTTAACATTCAGGTTATCCAAGAATTCTGTTATTGCTCTTTTTCTTTGCGAAGGCAATTCAATGAGTTTTTTATAATCAAAATAGGAGAATAAAGAGTATAATTGAGGATTCTTGATGTTTATTTTGTAAAAAGTATTTCCTGTTTTCTTTGTAGAGATTAATATCGCATTATCTTGGAGATTTTTAAGATGTTTTAATGTGGTATTTGGAGTTAATTTTGTTTCTCTAAGTATTTCGCTAAAGTAAAGAGACCTGTCTCTATTCCTATAAAAGCAAGCTAATATCTTTTCTTTGCCCTTTCCAAATATTGACTTGTTCATTTTTAGTACAAGATTGTACATAAAAGGTACTATATAAATCTTTTGAAAAATGAGGGAATGCCCCCTATAAAGGTTCTCATATATCTTAGATATAGCAATTGAAAATCCAAAAAGAAACCCCCAGTCACCCCACCCCATAACACCTAAAAGCGGGAAATACCATTGATTAACAATTATTAATTCAACTGCTCTTTTAGGCTGGGGGAGGGAGTTAGATGGGACGTTTCTATGGATTTTTTAATAATCCTCCTCTTGTTTTGCAGTGCGTTTTCCTTCTAGGTTTTGACGTTACCTAGAAACCCTTTTAAATGGGTTTTTTGTATAACTTAGATAGAAGATAAATTAATTTGAATTTAGATAGCTATTTAATGCCTAAAAATCAATCAATCAAATAACAAGCAATAATAAACAAATCATAAAATAATAACAAACAAAAAACAAAATGGTAACCTTTGATTCTATAGTAGCCGCTTATCCCCTTCTTACATTAATTGTATTCTCCTTTGCAATTACTTTCATCTTCAATATCATATACAAGAAGTTCACGAACCAGACAAGAATGAAGGAAATCAAGGACGAAATGAAGAAGCTCCAAGACCAAAGCAAGCAGGCAGCAGGCAACAATGAAAAGATGCTGCAAATCCAGAATGACATGATGAAATTATCAGGAGAGCAGATGAAAGCAAGCATGAAAGTCACTCTCATAACAATGATTCCGTTCATTCTAATCTTCGGATTCATGAAAGGCATCTTTAACAAGATGGGCGACCTCGTCACATGGGGTGTTAATATCCCATGGCTGGGGGGAACGGGCGCAGGATGGTTTGTCTCTTACATAGTAATAAGCATTTTCTCAAGCATAATTTTAAGAAAGATAATGAAGGTACATTAAAAGATAAATTGATTTTTTAGTTATTAATTATTAATTGTTAATTGATGTATTTCGTTTAGCAGTTACAAGAGTAGGGAAGTTGGATGGGACGTTTTTTGTTATGTTTTGCAGAGGGGTATTTTTTACACTCCTGCACTTGAATCATAAATAAGAATGGCTCTATAATTCTCCCCCCAATTCATAATCTCCCAGATATTCCCGCCTGCCCCAAAAAACCGCTAGATTACATATTAATAATTCTCAAGAAGCCATTTCCAAAGGGGGATAAATTTTATATTCTTGCCACGAATTTTTTCTTCAGAGGAGTAATCCCAGGTAATAACAATCAGATTATCGCATTTTAGTGCCTCGCTACACTTTATCAGAGAATTAATTTCCCTTTCCTTTATATCTTCCTTGCTGTTAGCATAAGTTGATTGAATCAATGCAGTTATTTTTCTGTCTACTTTCAAGACAAAATCTACTTCATTCTGCTGATAATCCTTCCAGTAATAAACCTCTAGCTTATTTTCATGGGTTTTCCTTCTTTGCAATTCTATTGCGGCAATATTTTCTATAGATTTACCCTTATCTTCAGAGAATTTAAAACCTATTGACCCAATTATTCCCGTATCAATGCAATAAACCTTTTTTGAGGCAATGAACTGCTGTTTGAGCTTAAAGTCGAATTTTTCAAGCGTAAAAATAAGGAAAGACTCCTTAAGATAGCCTACCCATTTAGAGATTGTAGAAACATGCTTTATTCCAAGAATATTTGCCAGCTTGCTGTAGCTTATCTCCCCGGAAGAGTTAGTTACAAGGTATTTTGCGAGTTTCTTAATTTCCTCTGTCTTATTTATCTTGTACCTTATAATAATATCCTTTGAGATAATATCCTCATACACTGCTGTGACTATGGCACTGCCGAATTTGTAAGATTCAGGCAACCCTCCTTTTTCTATATACTCCTCAAGATACCTGGCCAATCTGGCTTTTTCTTCAGTAGTATATCCTTCAATCACTGGAAAATTATTAAGAGTGAGGAATTCCCTGAATGAAAAAGGGAATAGCCTGACATCTATGTGCCTTCCAGTCAGATGTGTTGCCAACTCTCCTGAAAGAAGGTTTGAATTGCTTCCAGTAAGTATAACTTTCTTGGTTCTTCTCAGCCTGTTCGCAAAGAGTTCCCAGCCAGATATATTCTGTATTTCATCAAGGATTATGTATTCTACCTCCCCATAAATTTCATAGAATGCCCCAAGCACCCTGTCAAGCTCATCCCCTTTTGTATTCCTTAATCTTTCATCATCAAAGTTTACATAAGCAAATTTACTGTCTTTTTCAAGCAGATACGAGAAAATTGACTTGCCGCATCTTCTTATTCCAGTTATCAGAAGTATGTTTGGATGCTTAAGATACACCCTGGCTTCTTTGAGCCCCTCTCTATCAATAATCTTTTCTTTCCTGCTTATATTTTCAAGCTCCTGCCTTTGCTCTCTTATTACGCTTTTGATATCCATGCATTATCAATAGAAAGCTTCTTTAAAAAGCTTTCTATTAGACTAGAAAGCTTTTAAGAATGAAAAATTCCAGGGTTTAACAATTATTTAATGGTCGTAGTTGGTAAGCAGTAGAAGGAGTAGGGCTTACGAATTGTTTTTCTTTCTTTCCTTTCACACTTAAATCATAAATAAGAATGGCTCTATAATTCCTCTCCCCCATTTGCAACCCAAGAAAATACCCCTCTTTTGCCCCTTGATCGATTTTTAGCATCTCCCTTGCCCATTGCCGAGCAGCTAAATTAAAGATACGCATTAGTTGTTAATGATTGTATTTCGTTTAGGTGTGTAGGAATAATGGTGACGCAAGGAATTTCTTAAACCGAAAGCTTTTTATATGTAGTTACCTATTGGGTAACTATGAAAATTCAAGAATTAGTTCAGAAAAAAAAAGAAATAAGCGAGATTCCAGGATATGGATTAAGGGCTTATGCCTTATTTTTTTCAAGGCATGGTTCTCATGAAAGTTTTTCTCAAAGGGAATTAGAATGGATAGTTGGGCAAAGCATGAGAAAAAAGATATTTTCTTTGTTATTAATGTCTGGGTGGATAAGAAAGATTTCAAGAGAGAAATATGTTTGCATTGCCCCTAATGAGATTTTTAAAAGAATGTTAGAGTTTAAAGTAAGCAGGATAATAAAAGATGCAAAGAAAGAATATGCATTTACTGGATTGTCTGCTGTTGAAATATGGTCTGATTACTCCTATGTTCAAAGAGGCATAGAGAAATCACCTTATTTTATCAAAGTATTAAGAAAAGACTTAAATTATTGGAAGAATTTCTTCAACAAGCAGAGAATTCCGGTATATATTAAAGAGGGCTCAACGATAGGGGAATATGCTATATTGATTCCTGTTGAAAAGATAGAATCAGTTGAAAAAGGTGGCTTGAAAGTTGAAAGCTTGAAAGAAACAATAAAATTAGCAAGATTAAATGAATTTTATTTGTATGCTTATAACTATATGAGGGAGAGATATGGAACTGCAGCTTAGGGAACAGGAGATATTTGAAACACTAAAGAAGCTAAGAAACTTCAAATTTGCAATTATTGGCGGCTATGCTGTGAATGCCTATACTTTGCCCAGATTCTCTGTAGATTGTGACATAGTTGTTTTGAATGATAATGACTCAAAAAAGATTGAGAAAGAGCTCTTAAAATTAGATTATAAAGAGATCAAAACTGAAGCAGAAACCCCTTACAACGGAAGTTTCAAGAGATACGAGAAGGCCATAGAAAAAGGGTTTGGTGTAAGCATGGATATTCTCATTGAAAATGTTCTTGACAGGCAGACTAATTCTACTTTCTCTGCAGAATGGGTATTTGAAAATTCAAAATTAAGAAGCCTGAAGGGAAAAACAATTACAGAAGAACTGAGACTGAGAATAATAAATCCAGATGCTTTATTTGTGATGAAAATGATAACATGCAGATTAACAGATATAAGAGACATTTTCCTTTTAGTATCAATCATAAAAAATAAAGCATGGATAAAAGAAGAAATCTCAAAGAGATACAGCTTTCAGGATAGATTTGAAAAAGTAGAGAAAGAAATAACCTCAAGGCAATTCAAAGATTGCCTGCAGGGAGTTTTTGGCCTTGTTGACAACAAGATTTTTGAAAAGCATCAAGGAATGATGCTTGAACTTGAAGGAGTATAAATCTTCTTCACAATATCCCTTCTTAATGTCAAGAACACTTGACCAAAACCACATACTTTAGTATGTGGTCGTGTGTTCTTGAGCATCCTAACCGCGAAAACATTCTTGTTTTCTGGGCATTGAAAATCCAGTAGGATTTTCTTGGAATTCCAAGCAAACCACACCCCCGCAAAAATCTCCTGATTTTTGGGGCATAGAAAATCAAAGATTTTCTCTGTTTAGGGTGGCAGTAAAACTCAGCAATTTTTTGATATCTGAAATCTGGTTCAAACCACACCCCAGCAAAAAGCTTCTGCTTTTTTTTTGGGCAATGGGAAATCGTTAGAGGTTTCCTCTGTTTAGTGTGAAAGTAAAACTCCAGGAATTTTTTGATGTCAAGAAGTTCACAAACCAGACAAGAATGAAGGAAATCAAGGACGAAATGAAGAAGCTCCAAGACCAAAGCAAGCAGGCAGCAGGCAACAATGAAAAGATGCTGCAAATCCAGAATGACATGATGAAATTATCGGGCGAGCAAATGAAAGCAAGCATGAAAGTCACACTCATAACGATGCTTCCTTTCATTCTAATCTTCGGATTCATGAAAGGCATCTTTAACAAGATGGGCGACCTCATCACATGGGGTGTTAATATCCCATGGCTGGGGGGAACGGGCGCAGGATGGTTTGTCTCTTACATAGTAATAAGCATTTTCTCAAGCATAATTTTAAGAAAATTAATGAAGATTCATTAATTTGATTAATGCATCTTCATTAGGCATATTTAGCATATCTTTTTCTGAGGGTTGTTTCTAATTTACGTGGTTGTTTAGCAGTTAGGAGGGGGGTTACGCAATTGTTTTTTTCTTTATAATTAAATTGTTTTTTAGGCATGACTCTATAATTTTTTCTTAACCCAGAACAAGCCAAGAAGATTTCAATTGGGTTACATTTTAACTTAAACATCTTTACTGCCCCCCCAGACCTCTAAATTAAAAATATTAATTATTAATCAAGGTATTCCGTTTAGCAGTTATAGAGCAGGGTTACGAAATGGATATCTCTAGTAGGATTTTGGTGCGTCTAATTTTACTAAAACCCTACTTATTGTTTTGAAAAACAAGGAGGCATTATTTAAAGACTCATTTGCGGGAGGCATATTTGCCTGAGGAAGCTTCTCATAAGTAAATCTTCCTCGCTTCCCTTTTTCTAAAGCGAAAATGCTCAAAAGAGATTCCGCCCTTACTAAAACTTCTTCATATATCCTAAGCAACTCTTTGTCTAACACACCTTCTTTTACAAATCTTCTAAACTCCCTAAAAGTTTTCCTATGCTCATTTGGCATTTTTGTCTTTATGCCTTTCTGTAGCAAGTAAGCCTTTGCCGAATAAAAAATAGCATAGTAAGAATGTGTAATAACTGCACTAAAATATGTCTCTGGCTCAGAAATTTTAAATATATTCAGCTGCATATTTCTATCCTGGCTTAAAATCTTGATAATGTCTGCAAGTTTTATCTCATTGTTTGCCCTTTCAAGATATAATTTAGATTCTGAATCCATTTTTCATCCCCTCTTTTAATAGAGAATAAAATATCGCAGGGTTATGAATTATTAAATGTTTTCTTGCAATTTGTTTGCCAAG
This sequence comes from archaeon, assembly GCA_043808285.1. Classification (GTDB taxonomy): domain Archaea; phylum Nanobdellota; class Nanobdellia; order Pacearchaeales; family DTIR01; genus JAZDFA01. Next base: position 4,264 of record JAZDFA010000015.1, on the reverse strand, counting down.
ATTCTCATTGTCTGATTTAAGCATCTCCAGGAATTCATTCTTGGTTATAGCATGCCCGTCTATTTTTAACATTGAATTTAATTGGGAGGATTTTAGTGCAGCTTCAGCCATGTTTCTTTTGTCTTCATCATCAATAAAGACTGCAACATCAAGATCAGATTTTCCAGACTGCTCATTGGCAGAATAAGAGCCAAATATCACAATAGAATAAAAAAGAAGGTGTTTCTCTATTTTTTCTTTTATGATTTCAAGGGATTCTTTAACCACCCCAGAAATAGATCCTGCTATGAACAACTCGAAATAAGAATAAGCCTTGCTGTTGCTGTGGTTTACTCTATAAATCTTAGAAGTACCTATTTTCTTTTCGGTTATCAATCGCTCGCTTAAAAATGCCTTAATTGCATTTTGAACTACTGAATTAGACTTCTCTTTTGAAATCCTCTTGATTTCCTTAAAGGTATACTCCCCGAATTCATTTCTTGCAAATAATCCAAAGATATTAACCTGTTTCTTTGTCAGCATTTTATTTAATACCTATTTTTAGGTATGATTATACCTATTTTTAGGTATATTTAAATCTTTTCATTGCTCTTCCCAAGTTCTGGCTCCCCCAGTGAGTATTATTTGTTAAGGAGCAAGGCTTTTGGAATTGTTTTTTCTTATGGGTTTTGCAGAATAGTAGTTTTTTTCCTTCACACTTGAATTTTTTTAGGCATAACTCATATTTACCTCTTCCAATATTTAATCCAAGAAAATTTCAATTGGGTTACATTTTAACTTAAACATCTTCTCTCCCCCCCAGACCGCTAAATTAATAATCATTAATCATTGTATTTCCCGCTTTGTCAGAAATGCTCACAAAACCTGCATTTCTGATCATCCAGAAAATCCACCCAGATTAACTAGAGATTTTCTTGATTAGGTGAGTGGGGGTTACGAATAGCAGTAAGGGGTTTTGCAGATGGGTATTTTTTCACACTTGAATTGAATTGATAGCATAACTTTAGATTTGCCACTCCCTCTCCAAATCTGCCTAATCATTCCTTTTAGCCACCCCTTTACTTATTTTTTCCTAACCCTTCTCTCCCTAAAACCCTCGCTAAATTAATAATCATTAATCAAATGGTATTTCCCGCTTTTTAGGTGAGTGGGGGGGTAGGAGGGTTACGAATAGCAGTAAGGGGTTTTGCAGATAGGTATTTTTTCACACTTGAATCATTTTATGCATAACACCTTCTCTTCCCATTTTCTGCAAATCCCTCTGAAAAATCATTATGCTCTGCCTTACCCTCTTTTTATGTCCTCAAACTTCTTTCTTATTTTTGCGATATCATCTTTACTGATTTTTTCCAGAATAGATTCAACTTCCAGACAGAAGCTGGGAGAGGCATCTGCCCTTTCTAAAATCTCTTCCTTGCTGGCTTCCCCATCATAATAAAGCGAATCAACCCTCAAATCTTTAGACTTTGAAAGTTCTTCATAAGTCTCATGGCTGATAATTCCATTATCTGTAAAAAATGATTTTAATGCAAAGATTGTGCAGTCATGTATCTCTGATTTTATTCCTGCTTTCATGAATAATGCATAAACCATGAAATATTTTGCATAATATGAAGTGTCAAGAATCCATTCATACTCCTGTTTTTCTTTTGCAGATTGAAGCATATTCAAGGCAGACCTTGATTTTCTCTTGTATACCTCTACAAGATTCTCATTTGGAGAAATCAACTTCAAACCCCTGGCATTCTTGAAGCAAAATGAAGAGTCATCCTTCTTTTTTTCCATTGTAATATCTCAATAATTCATTTATGAATATATCATGATTATATAAAATTATATGGTTATTGATAACCTCCTTGGCTAGAGCTCCAGATTTAAGCAGCTGATCCCTAAACTCTTTTAAGTCCATGGAGACTAAATGAATCTCCTGATGGTAAGTTTTTCCTAAATTCTTTATCTTTTTTTTGTCGCCTTCTGCAATGTCTCCTAGATACAGCAGATCAATATCACTGCTGTCAGAATTTGTTCCAGAGGCATAACTTCCAAATAAAATCAAACAGCCAGCCAATCCAAAGCCTATAGATTCATCGTGAATTTTCTTTATGAAAACCTCTTTATCTAAAAACCAGAGGGATTTTTTCTTTTCGCTGAATGATAAAAATTCTCTTGCATGACTGTTGCCTAAATTTAGAGAATAGACTCTGCTTTTTCCCACATATTTAGAAACAAGGATTTTATTCTCTTCAAGCTCTTTTAAGTGAGGCAATAAACTAACATGGCTTTTTCCAATGAGCTGGGCCATCTGTCTTACATGAAACCCGGTCAAGTAATTGCATCTATATAGCCCGATTATATCTAAAATCATATTGTTAATATTTTCTACCATATGGTAGGTTTAATTACCATAATTTATAAATCTTTGCATCAAAAAATTCCTGGAGTTTTACCACACCCTAAACAGAGAAAATCTTTGATTTTCTATGCCCCAAAAATCAGGAGATTTTTGCGGGGGTGTGGTTTGCTTGGAATTCCAAGAAAATCCTGGGGGATTTTCAGGGCCCCGAAAAGCCGGGCTTTTCGTGGTTAGGATGCTCAAGAACACAACTACACACTACCGCAAAAAGCAAAGCTTTTTGGGGCATAGGAAATCAAGCAAGATTTCCTCTGAAGTGTGTAGTTTGTGTCAAGTGTTCTTGACATCAGGATATTTTTTTCTTTCATTTTTTATCTCCACCCGCCCATAACTACGACTCTTGTTATGACTATAGATAATTGTTAATTGGGGTATTCCTGCTTTAGCATATATAGAGTAAGGCAGTTGGATGGGACTTTTTTGGATTTGAAGAGCAGTTCTTCTTTTTCCCAGCACTTCAATTGTTTTTACGCATGACTCCTTTCATTTCTTCCTTACATTTTTCTCCAAATCCCAAAAAATATTTCCTCTGCCAAACCTTTTGCTTATTCTTCTCCAAATTCCCACTCTGGCCGACTAAATTATCTATTAATGATTGTATTCTGTTTAGGTGTGCGGGAGTAGGGTTCACGTATTGTAGTGGGGGGTTGGCAGAAGAAAAATTATTTTCTGCCGGCTCCAAAAGAAAACTGCCCAGATACTAATCGCTTGAAATGCGATTAATTATCAACCAAAAATAGTTAGGGTAGTTTTTTTGGGCAGCAAGTTTTATAAACTACAGTTAATATAAGTTAACTATGATTAATATATATAAACTAAAGTTAACTATCTTGCAGCAAGAGATAATGCGGCTGCTTTTCATAAGGGTTGGAACCTCGTTAAATGCAAGAAGAATTGCTAACCTGCTTGAAGTATCTCAACCAGCAGTAGCTAAAGCTTTGCCTTTGATGGAAAAGCAAGGCTTAATTAAATTATTTCAGGACAAGGAATCCAGAAGATGGTCAATTGAACTTAATAGGGACAGTAAGCATGTCCTGGGGCTAAAAAGGGCAGACAATCTAAAGCAGCTGTATGAATCTGGCTTAATTGAAGGGTTATGGGATAATTTCGCAGGGTCAACAGTCATCTTATTCGGGTCATATGCCCTTGGAGAAGATACTGTAAAATCAGACATAGATATTGCAGTCATAGGATCAGAAAAAAAGGATATCCCGGCAATCTTTGATAAAATTCTGGAAAGAAATATAAATATCAATTACTACAAGTCTTTCAAAAGCATAGATCCTCTGCTTTTAAGCAACATGCTAAATGGGATAGTATTGAAGGGATCTGTAGACATATAAAATGAAGCAATTTGAAGAATTTGTTGAAAACGGAACTGTCAAGAAACAGACACCAAACACTAAAAGAGCGTTATCTGTTTTCAAAGAAGCATCAAGGAAAAAAGAATATTTAGAGCTGTCCATTAAGTCAATACCTAAGGAAAAAATGAGCCCGAATTTTATAGCGGACTACTGTTATGATATCATAATGGAGATTGTTCGTGCAAAAATGTTTATTGAGGGCTATAACTCTGGGAGCTCTCATGAAGCAGAAGTTTCATACATGAAGCTAATTGGCTTTCAAGAACAAGAAGTGGAATTCATGGATGAACTAAGGTATTACCGAAATGGCACCAAGTATTATGGAACTATCTTGGAAATGCAATATGCAGAAAAAACTCTCACATTTTTAAGAAAAGTTTACCCTCGGCTAAAGAAATTGCTGGATTGAACTCTTTTAAAAATTAGATAGATTTTTTTTAATCTTCTTTTTCCCAGCACTTCAATTGTTTTTACGCATGACTCCTTT
>JAZDFA010000014.1:0-8845 GCA_043808285.1 archaeon | reverse complement strand
CTGAGAAAAAGTTACAACTACCTCTGATTGTTTTCAGGGAGCTGCAACAAGCTCTCCCTGAAATATAATTTCTAAAGTAGAAAAAGATTACCGCAAACGCACTACTCCAGCCTAAAGGCTGGGGATTTCTTCTTAGTTAATTAACGTTTTGAGGCGTTAATGGGGGGTGGCTGCAAAAAAAGAGGGTTTAAAAATTTGAATTCTCTTTTATATGCTGAGGAAAAAAGAGGGAAAATGAGGAAGCAGATTTTTTTTATTTCTTTATTTATATTAGCTAGCATTTTGAGTATTAATGCTGTTAAGGCAGATGAGATTTTGGGATGTGTGAATATTACTTCTCCAGGGGTCTATGTTCTTAATACTAGTGTCACTGATTGGGCTGGAGAAGGAGCTTGCATTAACATAACCTCTTCAGATGTTGAGATTGATTGTTTGGGAGGGGGGAATTATGTTGATGGAACAAATGTAATCAATTCAATAGGGATAAAGGAAGAGGGAACAAGCGATAATAAACTAACAAATATAAGCATAAAAAACTGCAATATTAGTGAGTGGGATTATGGCATTGAATTTGAATATACTCAAAATTCTACTCTCTCAAATATCACCTCTAACAATAACTCCAATTTTGGAGTTTACCTATATTCAAGCCTTAATAACAGCTTATCAGGTATAAGCGCCACTAATAACTCCAATACTGGCATCTACTTAGAATCCAGTTCCCATAATAACCTCTTAAATATAAATGCCTCAGATAATACTTATGGTGTCTATCTCGTATTAAGCTCTAATAACACATTTTATAATATAAATTCCTCATTTAATGAGTATGGCACACATCTAGACTCAAGCTCCAATAACAACATATCAGATGTAAATTCCAATAACAACTCCGTTTATGGCTTCTATCTCTTATCAAGCTCTAACAACACCTTCTCTAGCATCACCTCTAAATTAAATTATCATGGCATCTACCTAAATACAAGCTCTAACAACAACCTAGATAATATAAATGCCTCAGAGAATATTTATAGTGGAATCTACCTAGGCTCGAGCTTTAACAATACCCTTTCAAATATAAATGCCTCAGAGAATACATTGTATGGACTCTACTTCTATTCTAGCTCCAATAATAATCTCTCTAACATAACTTCCTCGGACAACTCTGATACTGGCATCCGGCTCTACTCAAATTGCAGCTATAACACTCTCTCAAGCATCACCTCCAAATCTAATAATTATGGCATCCAGCTCTCCTCAAACTCCAGTTATAACACCATTACAGATATAAATGCTTCAGGAAATATGCAATATGGAATCTATCTAACCACAAATCATAGAAATCAAATCATAAATAGCACAATAAAAGATAACAAGCAATATGGATTATATCTTTATTATTCCAGTTTCAATAATATCACAGGAACAAGAATTGAGAATAACTCAGTCTCACAATACTCTGGGATACAGATTTTCTCACATGCCTCAAATGCAAATCAAAATTCTTCTTACAATAGATTCTGGAATAACATCATAAATAACACCCCAAATGGAGGTAGCAACTGGAATTTAACAGGGATACATTACACAAACTACTTCAATACAACTCTTACGGCAGGCACCAACATAGTGGGAAAATCCTGGATAGGCGGCAACTACTGGAGTGATTACACTGGAAGTGATACTAGCGGGGACTATCTTGGAGATAGTGCTTATATTATAAATGAAACCTACATGAATGATAGTTTGCCTCTTACTTTAACAAGCAATTATACTGCTCCTGCTTCATCTGGAGACACCGGAGGCGGTGGAGGCAGAAGTGATGCAACGGTATATGATGCAGGAACACTGCAAACTTCACAAGAATATGAATTAGCCCCTGGAGAAAAAATTAAATTTATTATGAATGATTTCAGCCACACAATTTCTTTGATAGGAGTCTTATCAAAAAGAGCTGCAGTCCAGATAAAAACAACAACAATTGTGCTGACTAAATACTTTGAAATTAATGTTTCTCAGCAAATTGATGTTAATAATGATGGAAATGCAGATATAGAAATTACTGTTAAAAACATAACAACATCATCTTTAACTTCAAAAGCAACTATTGAGGTTAAATCTTTAGCAGTTGCCGCTAACTCTGAAAATCCTACTCCTGAAGGGAATGCTGTTTCTAGTCAAGGGACCGGAAATCCTGCAGAACAACCACCATCTCAAATACTAACAACCCCAAAAAAAGAAACCCTCATAAAAATAGATGGAAAGACAATTATCAGGATATTACTTATCTTAGGGATTGCACTAAGTTTGGCTGCGATAATATTTCTTGCAATCCAGATTTCAAAAGATAACCCTGAAGAAGATTAATAATTCTGGGGCTAAATATTAGAAAGTTATTTGTCTTTGATTAAGATCTTTCTCCAATTCATTTGGAGAAGTAAACAGTATTGAGTCTATCCCAATCTCTCTTGCAGCATCAACGTTCTTTTTGTAGTCATCAATGAATACTGCATTATCCGCAGAGATGTTCATTGTATCTAAAACCTTAGAATATATCTGGGGCTCTGGTTTTCTCTTGCCCAGGTCACATGAAAAGAACAAGTGATCAAACATTTCCCCTAAATGATAATTCCTCAACATGTAATCTCTATGAGGTATTACTGTGTTTGAAAGTGCTGCAGTTTTGTATCTGGACCTGACTCGGATAATTAATTTCTTCATCTCTGGTGTTATTGGCTTAAAAAAAGAATATGATGCTTTTTCAGCTATCTTGGCAAAGTGATATGCAAATGGCACTTTCCATTTTTGGGAGAGCTCTTTGCAGAATTCGTCACTAGACAGCCCCTTTTCATACCGCCTCATAAGATCCATTTTTTCTGATGCGAGCTTGTCTTTCATCTCCTCTTTTTTTACCTGCTTTAGCTTAAACAGATGGGTAAATACTCTTACAGCCTCGTTTATATCATAAGGTATAACAACATTGCCCAAATCAAATATTATTGTTGTAACTTTATTGTCTTCCTTATTGGAATTATTCTGCGTAGAAGCAATAGTTTCAAGTTTTTTAGAATTCATTTTTTAAAAGTGGGGGGGTTTTTAGTAATTTTCAAGCATTACTTCATAGTAAGACTGGGGATGCTTGCAGGCAGGACACTCCTTTGGCGCTTCCTTGCCTTCATGCACATATCCGCAATTGCGACATCTCCATTTTACCACCTCTACTTTTTTGAATACCTTGCCTTCTGCAAGATTTTTTAAAAGTCTATAATATCTTCTTTCATGCTGCTCCTCAACTTCTGCGATTTCCTTAAACGAGTTGGCAACGTCTTCAAATCCTTCTTCTCTGGCAACTTTTTCAAATTCAGGGTATATAGTGCCCCATTCCATTGCTTCGCCCTTCATTGAGGCATCAAGATTTTGTAAAGTATTTCCTATTTTTCCAGCAGGATAGATGGCAGTTATTTCTACATCTCCTCCTTCAAGATATTTGAAAAATACCTTTGCATGCTCTTTTTCATTCTCAGCAGTCTCTAAAAATATTGCTGCAACCTGCTCATAACCCTCATTTTTTGCAGCAGATGCAAAATAAGTATAACGGTTCCTTGCCTGGCTCTCGCCAGCAAATGCTTTGAGCAAATTCTGCTCTGTTTTTGATCCTTTTATTGAAGCCATTTTTCTACTCTTGAAGCAATTTTTCGAGCTTTTTAATCTTTTCTCTTGTCCTTTCAAGCTTGTTATTAGCTTCTTTAACAAGCAGACTGAGATATTCTTCTGAAACCAGAACTCGGCCATTATTTGCTATAGGCATCTCTATCTTCTCTGTACTTAGCAATTCTGCAATAACCCGATTATTAGAGGCGATTATTCCTGATTTTTTCCACCCGCAAAATTTTGCCTTGTCAACAATATCCTGAGCTTTCTTAAAAGATTCGCATGCAACGTGGAGTATAGAGCATTCCTGCTTAAAATGTATCAGTCCCTTGTATTTGCTTACTGACTCTCCCAATGCTTTCTTTAATTCTTCTAACGAAACTCGGTCATGAGTCCTGAATAAGAATAAACCTACCTCTTTCTTTTCCTTACCCTTGAGTAAGACTATTCTGCCAGAACAACTGCTGGTGGTGTAATATTCTTTTTTCTTGTTTATTGTGTTTATCAATGGAATTATATCCTTGTCCCAATCACCCTTGTCTGACTTGTCCTGCTTTGAAAGCTGCATTGATTTTTGATTTTCAAATCCCATTTGCAAATGTAACCAGATTTTCTTTAAATTTATTTTCATCTTCTTTGACAATCTCTCCTCCAGCCGCGGCCTTATGCCCGCCCATTGTAGAATTTCTAAAGCCCTCTGCTGCTTTTTTTGCCAAAGAGTCGCAGTCAATTTTCCCATCCTGTCTTCTTAGGCTTATTCTTAACAGATTATTATCCGGGGTTGCAAAAACAAATAATTTGTCCTTTTCCTTATAGCTTAAGGAATTGATAAGAAAGCTTTTAATTTTTAATTTTGGAGAAAAATTCCAGTAATATCCATAATTCTGCAATTCTCTTTCTTTATAAAACCTGGCTGAAAGCTCTTCTATTTCACTTTCAACTTTTTTCGAATATGTTGTGATAACATCAAAATTTTTTAGATCTGCATTATTAAGGATCTCAAATGCTTCTCTCATATTTTTCCTAAAATAGATTAAGAATAAAGAAAGATTGCTTGAGATGTCCCACAACTCTGTCTTTTTTATATCCTTATCCTCCCTTAAAGAGTACTTCTCAATTATAGAATCAACAAATTCCTTATTTTGATCATAACACCAATCAGCAACTATTCCGCAAGCAGCAATCCAGTCAATTTTTTCAAGACTCTGCATTCTTGAAAGGAGAGAGTAGCAAGAATATGACGGAGGAACTCGGCTTTCTGTTTTTATGTAAACAATATTTTCAGAATTAAGATCATTGTCAAATTTGTGATGGTCAATAATAAGAACTCTCGAAAGTTTTCTTATCTCTTCCAAGCCCTTCGTATTACTGTCAATTGCCAAATCACTAAATATTATCTTGTTTATTTTCCTTTTTTTAATTTCTGGAAGGATTCTTTCAAGCATACTTTCCGAGTAATCAAGAAATTCTATATAATCATATTTTCCTATCACTTTGTATATGGATAGTGCAGAGGCGAAACCATCCAAATCAGTATGGGAAATTAATGCAATCCTGTCTTTTTCTGTTAATTCAGAGAAAAAATCAAAAAATCTTTTCTCGCTTCCAGCCAAAAATTCCATTGTTTCACACAAGCATAATTATTTATATTCTTTTCCTGTTTAAATTTTTAATGATAACACTAAAAGATGTGCAGAATAATGTGAAGGTCAAGGAATTTATCAAAAAGGCAGATGATTACCTTGAGAAAATAGGATACACAGAACACGGCTCAAGGCATACAAAACTGGTCTCTGATATATGCAAGAATATACTCTTAAAATTAGGATACTCAAAAAGAGAAGTAGAATTAGCAAGCATAGCAGGCTATCTTCATGATATAGGAAATGTGCTTAGCAGAAAGGACCATGCACAATCTGGGGCAATGCTTGCATATAATATACTGAATGAAATGGGCATGGATGTAAAAGAGTCTCTTGAAATAATGACTGCTATTGCTAACCACGAAGAGGATGAAAAAGGTGTGGCAGTTAGCGTTATAACTGCTGTATTGATGATAGCTGACAAATCAGATGTTCACAAGACAAGAGTGAGAAACAGGAATACTGCAAGTTTTGATATACATGACAGAGTGAATTACGCAGTAACCAAATCATTTGTATATGCAGAGGACAAGAACATAAGACTGGAATTGACAATTGATACAAAATTCTCGCCAATAATGGAATATTTTGAGATATTTTTGGAAAGAATGATGAGCATGAAAAAAGCATCAGCATTTCTTGGCTGCGATTTTTCTTTGATTATAAATGGGACGAAGATAATTTGAGATTAATATTATTAAACGGTGCACTACTACTATGATCTGTTTCTAATGATTGTATTTCCTGCTTTTAGGTGTTATAGAGCAGGGAGACTAGGAATAATTTCAGCGCAGGGTAAGGAAAAATTTATCTGCAAAAAAATATAAAAGACAACTTTTAAAAAGAAGTAGGCATTATATAAATCATGTCAAAAAACACCTTTTACTTTTTTATTTTTGTATTTTTATCCATTTTGGCATTTTTAACATTAAAATTAGGGATGAGTGGTTACAGCATCCTTAATTCATATCAGGGAGGAATGAATATTAGCCAATTCGCTGTTTTTTTTATCTTTATCATTTCCATAGTTATATTAACTGTTATATTAACTGCAGAAAAAGGGTATGAATCAACTTCAGAAAGCTACAAAAAATTAGATTCAAAAAAAAAATATAGAACAATTGAAAATATATTAAGTGACGAAGTTCAAAAAAAACAGCTAATTATTTCTAGGAAAGACGAAGCTCCTAATTACTACGAAGAATGGCAAATAGCAAAGAAGGAAGGAATCGGAAAAGTTATATTGGACAACATCAAAAGAAGAGGTATTAGCGACACAGCTCAAATGATTCTTACACCTTCATACTGGATTGATGGGAGAATTGATAATCTTTTTGGACAACTAGGTTTTAGACATCCTGTTGTTAAGGTAAAGAATTACAAGAAATATGAGGCTGACGGCAAGAAGTCTGAAGAAGTTGTGGTGTACTCAAATAGCAATAAGTACATAGATTTTGCAAAGGGATTAGCTAAAAAGATAAGCGATAAAATAGGGGAGACGGTTAGGGTATTTAATGGAGATTATGTAGACTATAAAAAAGGAGAAAAAAATACTTTTTACATAAATCCTCAAAGAAAGAAGATAATCTGAAAGTAAAAAATCAAATTTGATTTCTTAACTCTTGGATCGCCTCTGCAACCTGAAACATTCTTGATTCCTTGAATGCAGGAGCCATTATCTGGATTCCAACGGGGCATTTGTCTATTATTGTAAGCGGGACGTTTATCGCGCATATCCCTGCGAGATTTGCGGGAATAGTCAATGCATCATATCCATACATCTCTTCAACTGAAATCTTGCTGCCAATATCATGCGGCAGCCTTGGGACAGTTGCGCTTATTATGACGTCGCAGGTTTTGAAAGCATTATCAAAATCTTTTTTTATCAATTGCATTGCTTTTAATGCCCTTCGGTAATATAACTCCCGATATTCTGCCTTTGAAATCTCGCTGCCGCCAAAAATCCTTCTCAATACTTCTGGTCCTGCTACATCCTCTATTTTCTTGCCATAATTTCTTCCGTTAAACTTCCTGGTCCCAGAAAAAAACTCTACATAGCATATTGGATAATATGCTTGCACTGCAAGGCTAACATGATTCAATTCTACATTCTTAACTTTCCAATCAAATTTTTTTGATTTATCTATTACTGTGTTGATGCTCTTTGTTATTCTGGTATCGCAAGTAAGCTTTGTCAAATCTTCTGAAATCCCCACAGTAATATTTTTGGGTATGTCAAGCATCTCATTATATGGAAATATCCTATCTTGGAAGGTAGTAGGATCATAATCATCACTTCCAGAAATAATACTTGTAAGTAATGCAGAACCATACACTTCTTTGCTAAATGTTCCTATCTGATCAAGACTCATGCTCAGATCTATCAAGCCATATCTGGATACCCTGCCATAACTTGGCTTTACTCCTACTACTCCGCAATGTGACGCGGGATTACGGATGCTTCCTCCTGTATCACTTCCAATCGCGAGATCGCAGAAACCTGCTGCAACTGCAGCGGCACTTCCTGATGAAGAACCGCCCGTTATTTTCTTTGGAAAAACAGGATTTTTTACAGGACCAAAAGCACTTGTTTCTCCTGAAGAACCGCATGCGAATTCATCCATGTTAGTTATGCCTATTATTATGCCGTCTTCTTTTTTTATCCTAGATATTACTGTTGCATCATAGGCAGACTTGTAATTTTCAAGAGTTTTTGATGCACAACTTGCAGTCATTCCATAAACATTGATGTTAGCTTTTATTGCAATTGCCAAACCAGCAAGTTTTCCTGCCTTGCCTTTTTTTATTTTAATATCAATTTCTTTGGCTTCTTTTAAGGCATTTTCATTAATCTGCAAAAAAGAATTTATTTCCTTGTCTTCTTTTTTTATCTTTTTTAGGAAGCTCTTGATATTCTCTTCTGCTTTAAGCTTTCCAAGTTTTAATGACTGTATCTTTTCCCTTATGTCGGGAATCTCTTGAGAGGATTCCCGAGCACAAGAAAATCTTCCTAGATTTTCTGTGCAGGAAATTCCTGAAATGAATTTCCTTGCATCCCGAAAACCCCGTGAGTCAGATGTTTTCATGATTTCCATTTTCCTTTCTCCGATTTTATCATATCACCAGATTTGGAGGGTGCATTTTCAAAAAAAACTTCGCGGAACTCTAACTTGGATGAAGCCTTTGTCTCCTTTCTTGATTGATTCTCTCTCTTAACACAAAAATCTTCTGTAAGCTCTTTCTCCACTTTTTCTAAAGACTTGCTAAATGAATCCATAACCCGCTTAGCTTCCAGTTTTATTTCTTCTTGTTCCTCCGAACTTATCTTATGCCACAAAAAATTATCCATAATCTAGGCAGGGTGAAAGAGATTTAAAAAACTTGGGTATGGGGTGGTGTAAGGGGGTTTCTAAATGACATCCTCCCCACCCTAAAGGTTTGATGCTGATGCATCAAATCCTCACTTCGTTCGGAGTGGGGTTTCCATGATGGTGTTCTTCTTGATTCAAGATATAATTTCTCACAACATCTTCTTGAACAAATCCTACTGA
>JAZDFA010000013.1:0-24810 GCA_043808285.1 archaeon | reverse complement strand
TCAGTAGGATTTGTTCAAGAAGATGTTGTGAGAAATTATATCTTGAATCAAGAAGAACACCATCATGGAAACCCCACTCCGAACGAAGTGAGGATTTGATGCATCAGCATCAAACCTTTAGGGTGGGGAGGATGTCATTTATTGTTAATCCTTATATCCCATTTAGCAGTTATAGAGTAAGGTTACGCAATGTTTTTTCTTTTGGATTTGCAAATAAAAATTTCTTTGCCCCGCCCTAAAATTACCCCCCAAGCCCTGCTCTATAAATGCTAAAACGTTGATGAATTAATAATTATTAATTAGTCGTGGTAGTTTATCAGTGCAGGAGTAAGGTTTCCCAATTGTTTTTCAACCGCTATCTTTAAAATATCTAATTAGCTTATCTAGCTATGACAAGAATAGGTTCTAGTTATGAACAAGGAGTAAAGAGAGTTTTAAAGTGCTACCTTGAAGGAGATTATGAAATCTCAATAGGAAATAATACTTGCTATCTTCATCCTAAGAATTGCATTAATAAAAATAACGAGATGGTTAAAATAAAGGTATTAGCCTTGCAGGATAATGAAAAAAGGGCAGATATAACAGAAGAGCTTTATTTTATCTGCCGCAAAGGCATTGAAAGATTAGCAAATTCATATAAACCAAAAATTAAAGAGCTTGTGTTTGCATAAAAATGGTAAAAAAAGGTCTAGAGATTCATGGCTATATTGTAAGCAATGAAAAGCTTTTTTGCAGATGTCCTGCCACTTATAAAACGGGGGCTAAGCCTAATACTAACATCTGCCCAATCTGCACAGGCTATCCTGGAAGCAAGCCTATGCTTCCAAATGATTCATCATTGAATAAGATAGTTGCAATAGGGCTTATGATGGGATGCAAGATTTCTCAAAAAGGAATGTCATGGCAAAGAAAACATTATGACTGGCCAGACCTGCCTAAAGGTTATCAGGATACAATATCTGGGGCATATTCTGTTCCTGTGGGTGTTGAAGGAGAATTCTTGGGAATCAAAATCAGAGAAGTTCACTTGGAAGAAGACCCTGCAAAATGGGACCCTCAAACTGGATATGTTGATTTTAATAGATGCGGCTTGCCATTAGTAGAGATAGTCACAGAACCTGATTTTAAATCATCTGCCCAAGTTTTAGAATGGTTAAAGAGTCTTATAACAACACTTTCCTATATAAAAGCAGTTGAGAAAGATGCAGGAATAAAGGCGGACGTTAACGTCTCAACTTCTGGAGAGAGAGTTGAAATAAAGAATGTGAATAGTTTTGAAAGCATTGTAAATGCCATAGAGTATGAAATAAAAAGGCAGGATGAAGAAACAAAAAAAGGAAATAAAATCGCAAGAGAGACTAGGGCTTTTGATGATAAGAAAGGGATTACAATAACAATGAGGCAAAAAGAAGAACAGGCAGAATATAGGTTCATCCCAGACCCAGACTTGCCAGTAATCTCTCTTAGGCAAGATTATGTAAGCAAGATAGCTTCCCAATTGCCAGAGATGCCGCATGAAAAAAAAGATAGATTTGTCAAAGAGCATGATATAGACAAGGAAATTGCACATATACTCACAACCAACTTAGAGATAGCCGAATTTTATGAAAGTGTATTAAGTTTTGGAATAGACAAGAAGCTTGCATCTTACTGGGTTGTAATAGAGCTTACCAGAGTTCTTAACTGGAACAAAAAATCCCTAGAAGATGTTGAAATTAACCCAGAGCATTTTGCAGAATTAATAAAACTCGTCTCAGAAAACAAGATAACCGAGAATGCAGCCAAAAAAATGCTTAATGAATTTATCCCAAAATCTTTCTCTCCCCAATCAAAGTTAGCAAGTGTAAGCAGAATAGAAGACAAGCAGGAAATAGAGTCTATCTGTAAAGAAGTTATCAGCAAGAATCAAAAGGCTGCAGAAGACTATCGAAAGGGAGAAGAAAAAGCCCTTCACTTCCTTTTAGGCCAAGTAATGGCCGCCACAAAAGGGAGAGCAGATAATAAAATAGCAAGAGAAGTTATTCTTGCTCTTTTTTCTTAGCAAGGCTTTTAAATATAATTACTCTTTTTAGTATATGCCAAAAATAGCATATTTGATTATTATCTCTCTTATCCTCCTTAGTGTAGGTACATTCGTTTCTTTTGGAGTAATAAATTCTTATAAAATTCAAGACCAAGAAGGAAATGGGAGTGATTACATCAAGAAGGTGATAGAACCTAAAAGAGAGATAAATTTAGAAGATAACGATTTGATTGTAAAGATTCTGCCCACAGAGGATAGGAAGATAAATGGCACAACAACAGTAATGATATTATCTTTCCCCCCAGATTCTGGCAGAATTATGGTTATGCTTTCTCCCCAAAGCCCGCAAGAATCTTCCAACCCTTTTGAAGAATCTAATACTTTAATAGAATTAGTAGAGCCTTCAATCACCCCTGTTTTTTTAGACACTTTAAAAGTTAAGAATGGCATGTACACCCTAGCAGTTAATTCTGCAAAAAAATCAAATATCAATCCTAAAGACACTTCCCCCTGGATAGCAACTGTGCAAACAGAAGTAATCGTGCAAAATTGAAAATAATTTCATAATGAAATGGCAAAATGGGATACAATGAGATAATATTGCAATTAAAATCTATGAAGAATCAAAGAAACATAGAGGGCATGGCCAGGTTTGGCATAAATTCTAAAAACACTTTAGGTATATCAATTCCTTTCTTGAGGGAAACTGCCAAAAAAATAGGAAAGGATCATCTTCTTGCATTCAGATTATGGGGCTCTAATATTCATGAGGCTAGAATTCTTGCAGCATTAATAGATGACCCTAAATGTATAGAAGAAAAACAGATGGAATTGTGGGTATCTGATTTTGATTCCTGGGACATCTGCGACCAGACATGCATGAATCTTTTTGATAAAACCCCTTTTGCATACAAGAAAGCAATTGAATGGAGCAATAGAAAAGAAGAGTTCGTAAAGCGGGCAGCATTCGCATTAATGGCAGTATTAGCAGTTCACGATAAGAGTGCATCAGACGACAAATTATTGCAATTCTTGTCAATAATAAAACGCGAGTCAACCGACGAACGCAATTTCGTAAAAAAGGCAGTCAACTGGGCTTTGAGACAGATTGGCAAAAGAAATGCAAACCTCAATAGAAAAGCAATAGCCACTGCAAATGATGTAATGAAGATTAATTCAAAAAGTGCAAGATGGATAGCTTCTGATGCATTGAAGGAGCTTGAAAGCATTGCAGTAAAGAGTAGGTTAAAAGCAAAATCATAATTTTTACCCCCTAAACTCCACCCACCCAAGGCTACTACTAACTTTTTCTAATTGACATGAAATCAAGCAGTATAGGAATAAGGCAGTTGGATGGGTAATTTTTTGTTTTGCAGAGGAGTAGTTTTTATCCAGCACTTGAATTGTTTTTAGGCATGACTCAGATTCTCCTCTCTCCCCCAATAACCAGAGAAGATTTTAATTTACTCTAAGCTTTTTACACGTCCCATCCAACTCCTCCCTTCAAGACACCGCTAAATTAGAAATATTTATTCTTAATAGGAATCAAACAATTCCCAAAAAATTCAGTGCAGTATAAATCATCCCTGCAAGAAAAATGAGTATTATCAATGCAGAAATTATTTTATTGTTGATTATCCCGCCAGATTTTCTGTCTTCTTTGCTTATGTATTTCCTGAACATAATCACTATAAGAATTCCTTCAAGAGTCATTGCAATGCCTCCTGTTAGACTAATGATCCTAAAAAATTTATCATGTCCTGCAAAAAGTGAGAGTAGCAAAAATATACCCAAGGGTATCAGGCATGTAAGACCCCATGATTTAGAATTATTCATTTTGTAATCATAATTATACATTTCTTTTAGGCCTAACCCTAATGCAAGAAATGAAGTTGCCATCGCGAATATTGCAAATAGATTGCCAAAAACAAGCATTGAAAATCCAAATTTGTTTGAAAGGCAGGAAACTGCTATCTCACTTGTCTCATTGCCGCAAAGACCGATTACTGAAAAAGGAAATATGAAGTAAAGGAAAATTGGAATCAGGGTTCCTATTATTATAGCCTTTTTTAGATTCTTTTTGCTTTTTAATTCCTCGCTGACTTCGGGGATCGCAATTGCCCCGGCCAATGCAAATAGTATCACTCCATAAGGCTTGAAAATTTCTGAAGGGTGAAATACTGCCACGTTCTGTGGATTAAATCCTGTGAATGCGACTAGCGAAATTCCTATCATTATCACAACTATGAACAAAGTCATTATTAATTCTGATTTTGCCACCCCCTTTATGCCTAAGAATATCAATGCTGAACAGAATATGAAGAAAAGTATTCCGAACGATATATCCATGCTTATGTGAAAACCAAATAATTGGATAAATGAATTCTGCATTCCCAAAAGTGCTGTTATACTTTTGCCCCCCCCAAATATGTAAGCAGTAAGTGCACCATATACCCCAAGTATCATTGTCAAGACCATTAGCCTTTCGCCATTTTCTCCCAAATATGTTTTAGCATAGCCGGTAAGCTGCTTTTTTTGTTTGCTCTTCGCCACCATCTCAGCAACATAGAGGTTAAGAAAAAGAACTGCGATGCCTAATACTAAAAGATTTACCATCCCAGTGATAAATCCTGCCTTGCTTAATGCATAAGGAATTGTCAAAACTCCTGCGCCGATTATGCATCCAATTAATGTTGCAGAAGCTGTAATTGTCTGTAATGTCTCTTTTTTCATTAACATCCATTGAAAAGTCATTATCATTTAAAAAACCTTTTCATTACTATCCCCCACTATACCTTTTTAAAATGAGTAATCCTTACAAAAGCATGGGCCTATGAGGTAATGGATAGCCCCCGGGGCTTCGGACCCCGTCGTGTCGGTTCGAATCCGACTAGGCCTACTCAAATGATTTGTATCCCTCCACTCCACCCTCCCACGGTTACGAATAACCTTTTCTAATTGACGTGGCATCAAGCAGTTAATGGAGTAAGGCTCACTAATCAAGGGTCTTGTTTTGCATCAGAAATATCTTTTATTTCTTTTCAAAAAATATTATTATCTTCTGAAGAATCTTGGCATACCACGGAACATTAGTTACATCGATATCAAAATCTTTTTCACTCTTGTAAATATTCCCCCTTAAATCAATGCATCTCGCTTTTACTTTCAGCTTTTTTGATAATGCATCTATTCCATTGAAGCTGATAGTATATTCTGTTGTTTTATCTATATCTCCTAAGTCAAATTCTATTCCGTTTATATTTATTACTCCGCTCTTGCATATAGAATTAGAGCGTATCAATGTTTTTACATCTGTTCCAACGTAACTTATTGTTTTAGGGGAGATATCTATTACTTCTATATCTGGGAATTTTAAAATAGAAACCTCTACCAGTTGAGTTTTGCTGATGTTTTTATTGCTTAATTTTGCAATATACTTCTCAGCAATTTGATCGAATTTGAAGGTACTTGAAGACATTCCATTTATAGGCAGGTCAAATATGCTGCATTTTTCATTTACGCATAGGCTTAATGCATTTAGAAATGCATTAGACTCACTGGATATGCTGCAGTTGATCACTATCTCTTCCCCTGTATAATAATCTTCTAATGGGGCGCATTGCATGTTGACATCATACTTATAATCTGAGTCTTTTTCTCTTAATGATTCTACAATCTCTTTTGCCCTGTCTAATGTCATGCTTTCATAATCTCCAGAGAACTCTATTTGGGTAGTTGCCGCATCATTAAACTGTGTTCTTGCTTCTATATCTGAGGTGTA
The DNA here is from genome assembly GCA_043808285.1 of archaeon. GTDB lineage: Archaea > Nanobdellota > Nanobdellia > Pacearchaeales > DTIR01 > JAZDFA01. The sequence goes on along the minus strand of JAZDFA010000013.1, from coordinate 19,006 downwards.
ACTATATCCTTTATCAGTTTCAGTTGTCTTTAGTATAAAGAAAGAAGTTTTTGTTTTAAGCGGGGGAACAAGAATCTGCATAGAATTTTTCCCTATTACTTCAATCCCTCTGTATATGTATATCTCTAATGGCACGTAGTAAGGATTGCTATTTGTCACAGTAACTTTTAGCGGGATAAATGAACTGCTTCCAGTAACACCCTTTAAAGGTTCAATTTTAAAGGATATTCCCTCGGTCCCGCTAAACTCTCTGCCCTTTCCAACTACCTTTGCTTTTACATCAAGTTTTGAAGTGGTTATATCTGAAGCAGTATATCTGTATTTTGCACTGGATGATTGTGCATCTGTTGTTTTTGATAATGCTACATGTGTTGCGTCAAGCCACCCCAATTGCCGAAAAGTAGTGTCAAAAGGAATCCATTCTGCTCCGTTGTATACCTCTGCCCAGGCATGACTGCCAAAATTATTATCTATATTGGAATAAGCAACACCGGAAACATATTTTGCAGGTATCCCTAAAGATCTTACTAATGCTATGAAAAGAATTGTGTATTCATCACAAACTCCTTTTTTGTTTTTCATTACCCATGAAGCTTTTTGTTCACTGTCTACATAGGATTTGTCGTAAGTTAATTCATTTGCAACATAATTTCCCAATGAATGTATTGCTTCAAACCAGTCATTTTTACCAGCAACAATCTCATTTGCTTTGGCAGTTATCTCTGAATTAATATCAATTTTTTCGGTTTGTTTTTTGTATTCCTCAAATGAATTTATTTTGATGGGAAACGGTATATGCTCTTCTGTTGGAAAATGGAAAGATGTCTTCATAAAAGAGGTCATTATTATTGCACTCCATCCAAATTCTGCGCCGTTTATAGAATGCCATTCATATTTCACAGCAGTCTTCTCTTCATTGACTGCTCCAGGACCATTAATGTAGAATTCAGTTATTCTCTGCCTGTCATCATTTATCGGATATAGATTTAAGTCTACTTCCATGTCTGTTTTGCTTTCAGATAAAAAAGAGCTGGTAAAATTTATTTTTATAATAAGGCTTTCATATTTGTTTATTTCTTGTGCATTAGCAGAATAAATCAGTAATAGCGAGAAAATCAATGCAAATATTATTTTAGAATTTATTTTCATGTTTTAGATAATCTTTTCTAGATTTTCCTTTAATTTGGGCAGATCTTCAACAGATATTTTTGCAGCGCATGCATTTTTATGCCCTCCACTCCTTCCTTCTATTCCTTTCATTGCTTCTACTACTTTTTCTCTGATATCGATTACTCCTCTAAAAGACATAGTTGCTTCATTGCCCCGAAGATACGCAACACATACTACTTTGTCTTGATTTGAGAAAAACAATTCATTTGCCAGCTCTCCTGAAATGCTTAAGTCCCCCCCATATTGGAAGAAAAGCATTTTTTCTGATACAATAGAATTTGCTTTTTCAATAAGCTTTGTATATTTTCTGTTTATCTGGTTATATCTGTCGTATATGCTTTTATTCTTTGCATTTTCTTCTAATGCTTCATAAGGAGTTTTAACAGCAATAAGAAATTTCAGCATTTTTATCACATTCGTAGTAGTATCTTTTAATGCAAAACTAAGAACCTTTGCAAGCTTCCCGATTTTTGTAGTATAAAGTGCTTCAGATGCTTTCTCTATCTTTTCTGATGCAATATCTGGATAGTCTTTTGCAAATTCTTTGTAAAATTCTGGCATGTACCAATCCCCTAAGCACCCGATTACAGATATCCACATGTTCTCTTTCTTGTTTGCTATTTTCTGGCACCAGTAAGCTACAGGTTCATTGCTGTATGGCTCTTCAAGAAGAGGATTAAAGTAATTTATGCCTTCTATTTGTTGGGGGGGATGATGGTCTATCCATACAATTCTTATCCCTCTTTGTTTCGCTTCTTCAATAAACACTGGGTCAATTAACGGCTTGTCTAATATAAAAATGTAGTCTGGCTTGAACTCCTCTAGCCTTCTTGCATAGCTTGCATTTAGTTCCGGGAATGACTTGATAACTATTCCTTTGCCATTATTTATGTACCTTCTTAAAAGAAGAAAACTTGATAACCCATCAGGGTCATTGTCAAAAAAGAATAATGGATTTTGGGATGCATTAAGCAATTCCCTTATTTCGGCTATCTTTTTTTCACTAATCATGTCCATAAATTGAAACCAATCTTTTTAAATTGTGTAGTTTGTGTTAGTGGTTTAATTTTGGATCATCCTAACCAAGAAAAACCTTCTTGTTTTTCTGGGCCCCGAAAAGCTTCTGCTTTTCGCGGAAACCTGCGATAGTCATTGAAGGTTTTTATGATTTTTTTATATCTTTTTTCCAAGCATTACCTGCTCCTTCATTTCTATAAGGCTTTTCTGCAATTTAATTGCTTTTCCTTCACTCTTTATAGCTCTTATGAGGTCTTCTAGCGGGGTTTCAAGCAGTCTATTGAAGTTCTTGAAATCTTTGATTACTCTTACTACCTCTTGAGGGTTAAGTTCTGTTTTATTCAAAATTCTATATCCTCTGTTAGCTATAGATGGAGCATCATTTTCAGAATAACCTAAAGATATTGTCATATTGGGGATATCTAGGAGTTCTTCAAATGATAAAACCTCCAGGAGATTTTTTGTTTTTTTAGTCTTAAGTCTGGTGTAATCGCTTATTACCAATGACTCTTCTTTTTCTATGTCTTTTACCAGTTCTCTTAGCCTCATTTTTATGAGAAATCCCTCTTTTCCCAACTCAATTATCTCTCTCTTGATTATTGAAGAAATTTTTAGTATTGTTTCTGCCCTTTGTATCAGAAGACAGACATCATTGAGATTTGTCAGATTTGTGAATTCTAAAACATTGAGATTTAGAAGCAATTCTTCAAATATTTCGCATTGCTTTTCAAGTATCTGCAAGGATTCTGTCGCTCTTCTTAATATCTCTGAACTGCTTTTAAGCCTGTATTTCATCTCATCATAGTATAATGTGACTGTCCTCTTTCTTTCAGACACCGCGATAGTAAAAGTTTTTAGCTGTCTCGCAGTCCTTTCAGCAGCTTTGTGTCTTGTTCCAGTTTCTCTTGTAGGCATCTCTATACTGGGAGCCAGAAGTGTGTTTGCATAAAGTATTTTTTTCATATCTGAAGAGAGGATCATTGCTCCATCCATCTTGGAAAGTTCAACAAGTCTTTGAGGTGTAAACATGCAGTTTATTCTAAATCCTCCTTCAATTATCTTGTCTAGCCCATTAGCATCAACAACTATCAGAGCGCCATTATTGGACCTTACTATATCTGAAATAGCAGTTCTCAAAACGGTTCCTGGTGCTACAAGCTTTATTACCTTGATTAAATCGTCCTGGCTTTTTGCTTTTTCTATAGTTATAGTCTTAAAATCTTTTTCAGAAAGCTTTTGAGTGGGTTTTATCGTTTCTATTTTTTCTGGCTTTTCTATTTTTTCTGCTTTTCTTTTCTTTTTTTCCTTGGTTGGCTCTTTTTCTTTTGATTTTACCTCTTCCACATTTAATCCTTCTTTAATATCCACCAGTTCAATAGAATCATTTATGCTATCTAATTCTTCTTTTTTCTCCAAAACAACTTCTTCAGAATTATTTCCTACTACCTCCTTAGATTCTTCGATAATCATCTCTTCTTTTTTCTCTTCCATGTTAACTATCTTCTGCCTTCCTTATTTAAATTTAATTGATGCAGAACATCCTTGGTATATTAAAAAGACAAGATATATTTAAACCTATGTCAGAATTTTGGAAGTTTATGACGCAAACTTTATAAATTAGGCAGACTATCAATTAAAAAAGGGAAAAAATGAATCTGTTATATTTAATTCTAGCCGCATCAATAATAGCAGTTATAGTTTCTCTTGTAATGTTCTATAAGATAAGCAAGAAAAGCTCCGGCTCAAAGCAGATGGAGCATATATCAAATCTTATTTATAATGGATCTATGACTTTTCTCAATAAAGAATACATGATTCTTTTTGTTCTCTTGGCAATAGTCGCCCTGGCTCTTCTTCCTTTTGATTACAGGATGAGCCTTGCTTTTGTTTTTGGCAGCATACTTTCAATTATCGCAGGAAACATAAGCATGAGGGTTGCAACAAGAGCAAATGCAAAAACTGCTGAGGAATCAAGAAAGGGCATTAAAGGCGCATTTCATCTTGCTTTTTCAACAGGCGTTGCAGGCAGCATTCTTGCATTCAGCCTTGGCCTAGCAGGAATAATAATTGTTTACTTAATCTCGAAAGACACTAACATATTGTTCTCATTAGGGCTTGGCGCAAGTTTTGTTGCTTTGTTCATGAGAGTTGGCGGCGGGATTTACACCAAATCAGCAGATGTTGCAGCAGATTTAAGTGGCAAGGTTGAAGCAGGCATTCCAGAAGATGACCCTCGCAACCCTGCAGTAATTGCTGACCTTGTTGGAGATAATGTAGGAGACATAGCAGGAATGGGCTCTGACCTCTTTGAGAGTTTTGTAGGAGGCATAGTGGCTGCAATGGCTATTGCAGCAACTACTTCACAAATAGAACTTCCAATCATAATATCTGCAATAGGAATTTTTGCAACATTCATCGGAGCAATGTTCATCAAGGGCAAGAATCTTCACACTGCATTATTCAAGGGATTCATTGCAACTGCATTAATCGTAATAATTTCAGCGTTTTTCCTCACTCCAAGGAATATCTTCTACACAATACTTCTAGGTCTTGCATCCGGGATTTCAATTGGCGTAATAACTAATTATTACACTGCATCAAACCAGGCGCCAACAAAGAAAATAGCAGAAGCAGCTCAGAAAGGAGCAGCTTTGGTTGTTATTCAGGGGCTTTCAAATGGTATGATAGCTACTGTTACCCCAGTCCTAATAGTCGCCCTGACAATAATCTTCAGTTTCAAGCTTGCAGGAATGTATGGCCTTGCAATAGCTGCAGTGGGCATGCTTTCAGTAATAGGCATCTCTCTTGCTTCTGATATTTACGGCAGCATTTCAGACAATGCTGCAGGTATAGCAGAGATTTGCAATCTAAAGGAGGCAAGGGAAACAGCTGAAAAGCTTGATGAGCTTGGAAACTCTACTGCTGCAATAGGCAAGGGATTTGCAATATGCTCAGCAGCGCTGACTGCATTGGCATTGCTTCAAAGCTATATCATTGTTGCAGGCATTAGCGTGATAGATGCAATGAAAGCAGATACAATAAGCGCATTATTCATAGGCGCCGTATTGCCATTCATATTCTGCGCTTACATGATGAGTTCTGTAAGCACAACTGCACAAGACCTTGTTGAAGAAGTACGCAAGCAGTTTAAGAACAAGAATGTAATGCTTGGAAAAGTTGAGCCAGATTACAAGAAGTGCATAGAGATAACAACCTCCTCTTCATTAAAGAAGTTAATCTTCCCAGGCATAGCCGCAATAACCGTTCCAATCATAGTAGGATTATTGCTTGGCATGGAGGCATTGGGAGGAATGTTAGTTGGAAGCATCTCTACAGGATTCCTGCTAGGAGTATTCATGGCAAATGCCGGAGCATCAATGGACAATGCAAAGAAATACATTGAAGCAGGGCATTTTGGCGGAAAGAAAAGCGAAGCTCACAAGGCAGCAGTAGTAGGCGACACTGTTGGCGATCCATTAAAGGACACAGCAGGTCCATCATTAAACATACTCATAAAATTAATGGCAATAACTGCATTATTATTCGCAATCATAATTAAGGCCTAAGTTCTAAAATCTAAAATGAAAGTAGAAATCATAAAAGTAAATCAAAAGAGAATAAATGGAAAGCCCAATCTCCAAAATTATGCAAAAGTTGCTAAGAACTTCAAGTGGGATTCTGTAAAGAAAGAGATAGCATGGTTTGATGATGGCAAGCTGAATGCAGCGTATAATGCAATTGACAAGCATGTTCCTATCTGGGAAAAGAACAAGGTTGCATTGTACTGGGAAAACGAAGAAGGAAAAAAGAAGGAATACAGCTTCCTTGACATTTCAGAGAGGTCAAACAAGCTTGCAAATGTCCTTAAAGACCTTGGAGTAAAAAAAGGAGACCGCTGCTTCATCTTCTTGCCAAGAATCCCAGAACTTTATATCTCGTTCATAGGAATATTAAAAACGGGCGCAATAGCAGGAACAATGTTTTCTGCATTCGGCCCAGATGGAATAAAAGATCGCTTAGGAGATTCAGAAGCAAAGGTTCTCATTACAGATTCTCTTTTAGTAGACAGGCTTTACGAGGTTGCAAAAGACCTTCCAGCCCTAGAATATGTTATCATAGTAAACAAAACAGGCAAGAAGCTGAATGAAAAGAAATTCAAGTTCAAGGAAATAGATTATCACGCTTCAGTTGACAACGCATCTGACAAGTTCAAGATAGCTCATATGAAACCAAAAGACCCTGCATTCATGCTTTACACCTCTGGCACAACAGGAAAGCCAAAGGGCGTTGTTCATGGCCATTTGGCAGTCTTAACAGAGCACATGACTGCAAAATGGGTTCTTGATATAAAGCCCGAGGATGTTTATTGGTGCACTGCAGACCCTGGCTGGGTTACAGGAATTGCATATGAAATACTTGGAACATGGAGCAATGGCGCGAGTTCTGTAATATATGAAGGAAGATTTGATGCTTCTAGATGGTATAAGATAATACAAGATAAGAAAGTTACGATTTGGTATACTGCTCCAACAGCAATAAGGCTGCTGGCAGCAGCAGGAAATGTTTACAAGAAATATGATTTAAGCACATTGAGGCATTTATGCTCTGTTGGCGAGCCATTAAATCCCGAACCAATAAGATGGGGAATGAAAGCACTCAAGCTTCCATTCCATGATAATTATTGGCAAACAGAAAGCGGAGGAATGTTAGTTGCAAATTATCCCTGCATGGATATAAAGCTTGGAAGCATGGGCAGGCCTATTCCAGGAATAAATGCCCAGATAATAGATGACAAAGGAAAAATCCTCAAGAACAATCAAATAGGCAACGTTGCAATAAAGCCCGGCTGGCCCAGCATGATGCTAAAGATTTGGAAAAACAAAAAGAAGTACAACAGCTATTTTCACAACGGATGGTACATAACAGGAGATCTTGGTTACATGGACAAGGATGGATATCTCTGGTTTATCGGCAGAGCCGACGACGTCATCAAAACATCCGGAGAAAGAGTAGGTCCCTTCGAAGTAGAATCAGCCTTAATAGAGCATCCTTCAGTAATAGAATCAGGAGTTATAGGCAAGCCAGACCCTGAAGGTATAAGGGGTGAAATAATCAAGGCATTTGTAGTCCTTAAGCCAGGCATAATTGGTTCCAAGCAATTAGAAGACGAATTAAAAAATCTCGTAAAAAAGAAACTTGCAGGCCACGCTTATCCAAGAGAAATTGCCTTCGTGGACAAATTGCCCAAAACCAGAAGCGGCAAAATCATGCGCAGGATGTTGAAGGCAAAGGAGCTTGGGTTACCAATTGGAGATACGTCGACGTTAGAGAACGATTGATTAAGCTTAGATTTTTTTAGTTGTTAATTCTGTTAATCTTGGTATCTTATTTTGGATTATGTTTGACAGTTTATTCTTCGTGACAGAGGGTTAGGGTTGAATGGCTGGGCCCATTTTTTGCGTCATAATCTATCTGACTAGCATAAATAATCATATCTGCTGGATAGTAATTTGCTGTCTTGCCTTGCTCTATTCTGGTGATTTGACCTCCATCAACAGAAATGGAGACGTAACTTACTCCCCCAGTTTGTTCAATGCTCATTACTTGAATAGCATAAGTTCTCCCAAAAAGGTCTATGTTCTGGGTTTCTCCTTCCTGGATAGTCACATTAATGCATTTTGATGGCTCTGGCAAATTGCCTTCTTCATCTCCATTCAGTACTATAGGGATTCCTTCCAGCATTAATTCTCCTCCAATAATCATCTTGCCAGTGGGGGTTATCCTAAAATTAACAGTTGCTTCTGGACTTGAGATATTTTCCCTAGGTATTACTACAAGATGCCAAGCATCATCGCTAAATCCTGTCTTGTTGTCATTTGCTATAAGCTTTATGTAGATATTATTGCCTTCTATAACATCAACTTTCTGCATTATTGAAGTAATCTTGACTTCTGTGGGTGTTAATCCATGCATTACAACCAATAAAAGTAGGTACTTAGAAAAATCCATTGTTATGTTTGGCAGATTAATGACTGAATTATTAAGATAATTTAATTCTGTTCTTGACTGTGCGACAAACAACCCAATATCATAATTCCTCAATAAACTGTAATCTATTATTCTTCTCTTATTCTCTCTTGTATTGCCTATATCTACAGTCTCAAATGGGATGTAGCTTACTTTTCCCAAGCATTTGTGATAAAAACATACTGGGCCACCACAATCTGAATCTTTTGAACATTGATAATTCTTGCATTTATGGTTATCAGCATACCCATTCAAACTGCAATTTAATTTCATGCATGATTGGGAAGCATAGCAAACCTGATTATACCCACAATCACTATTATTAACACATAGCTTGCTGATGCATTTATGATTCGAGATATATGATGGAGGAATGCAGTTTAGTTCATTGCAAATATGATTCACACAAATATCTTCTTCGTTGCATCCTGAATCATTTACACATTGCCAGTCCGGATCGAATTCAATTTTATCCTTGTCTTCTGTTTTTATCCCGAATTTTTCTCTGCAACTAGCGAGATATAGTGGGATATCTTTGGTATCATAATTTACTTTTACAGGGAAAGTTCCTATTTTTTCACAAATGCTTAAATTACTATTATATACTGCAAAGGACATAAGGCATAAAGCCATAGACCCATGAGATTCGCTGCTTATTGTTTCCTTGCAATAATCTTCATTTTTAGTGTCTAGAGAGCATGAATTATTAAGACATACAGGTTTTGAGTAGCATGTAATATCTTGTGACATTACTGTAGCGCAAGCGCGATTAGACTCATTGAATCCAGTATTCCAACTTTCTTCATATTTTTTGTTTATAGCTGTGCCTTTACCACCTGCATCACAACCACAATAATTTGCCCTAACTGAAATGCAATCAGAATCCTGCTCGCAATAGAAGAAATCATTTTCCCCATTGGAAATTGTCTTCTTTTCTCTTATGTTTACTAATGCTTTAGGCTCTTTAGATTCAGCATTGAATATTTTTATAAAAAATGATTTAAAGAAATCAATAAAACTTCCAAACCATGATTTCTTTTCCATAACTTGTGCTTCACTTTGAGCATTAGCAAGAACAGAGCATATCAAAATTACCATTAATGCCCATAAAACTAACCCAGATTTCCTCATGATATTAGAAGCAAAATTCAATATATAATTTTTTGGATTTGCAGAGTAGTTTTTTCTTTTCACACTTGAATCATAAATAAGAATAACTCAGATTTTCCTCCTCCATTTTCTGCAAATCCCTAAATAATTTTTCCTAAAACTCCTTGCTTATTCCTTTGTAACCCTTCATCCCCCCGACCGCTAACTTAAAAATATATTTTTAGTTGTTAATCATAGTATTCCGTTTAGCAGTGATAGAGTAGGGCTCACGAATTGTTTTTTATTGGATTTGCAGAATAGTATTTAGTCCAACATCTCCCACATTATCTTTCTCGCCTTCTTTCCCAACTTTGGATTTCTTCCAATCTTTCTTAAAAACTTGGGAATTTCATAATCAAGATTATTCATGTCTGAAGGCGTTAATGATAAGAACGGAATTCCATAATAATTATACGCATTGCTTTTTCTTTCATTCTTCGTTCTTGTCCCTGGATATCCGCCATAAATTTCAATCAGGGCATTATAATCCGGCAAAAAGAAATCAGGAACTGCAAAAGTTATCTTGAGCTTTTTGTAAGCTGGAAACATCAGCTGCTTTCCTTCATAAAAATACCTTATATCATTTTTAAAAAGCCAGTTTGCAATCATCACTTCATATAGGCTTCTCACTTTTTCGCCATTCTTTGTAACTTTGCCAAGTTTGTACTTGTTGCCCTTGCCTTGCTCTATGTATTTTAATGAATCTCCATGCTCAATCAGCCAAGCGATAAACCGTTTCCTTGACTTTTCCTTTAGTTGCGGGTGATTTTTGTAAACCTCTTTTGCAATTTTGCTCGCCTCCTCCCTTCGTTGGGGAGATTTCCAAAGTGCAATCAAAAATTTCCTATGCTCTTCAACTTTCTGGGGATGTTTCTCCCAATAAGCTTTCATATACTTAGAATGCTCCCTCCCAATTTCAGGATGTTTCCTGTTTCTCAGTTTTTGGGACACGCTCACTTTCTTTTTTGTTTTCTTGCTGAGCTTAACCCCTTTCCTAGCACTCTGAGTTATGCCAAGTTCAAAGAAGAGCTTTTTAGTCTCGCTCTCTTTCTCTCTGGAATCAAGCGCCATCTCATGCCCCTTGTTCCAAGGGGTCATTCCGCGGATGAATTGGCCGCGTTTGTCACGTGCGTTTCGCCTTTGGTTCATAACCGAGAAAAACATTTCGTTTTAATAAATGTTTTTCCCAAACATCATAAAATTTAAATATCTCCCCCTCTCTCGCACATATATGAAACTCATCGATGGTTTGGAAGGAAAGATATTAAAAAAATATCTTAAAGCAAAGCCTATTGAAGAAGAGGACAAGCTGCATATAGAACAATTGGCAAGTGTTGGCCTCATGACGTACCAATACAGCATTAGAAAAAACCCTCTTCAAGTATTGGAAGTTGCAAAGACAACGTCTTTTGGTTATTCAGCTATATTTTGAGATATTTCTAATAATAATTAATTAACGTTCAAGCAGTTATAGAGCAAGGCTCACTAATTATTTTTTTTTGGTGTTGCAGAATAAAATTTCAGATTCAAAACCAGAAATTGACTGCGTCACCCTTACTCCAATACACCTAAAAGCAGGAAATACAACAATTAACAACTAAAAATTTTAATTAATTACGATTCAAGCAGTGTAGGAGTAAGGTTACTCAGAATCTTTTTTTGTCTTGATCAACAAATTTATAATATCTCCCCAAAAACATCTTCACCTACTGCCCTCGCAGCATCCAAGTTTAATCTCTTTGCATCATCCTTATCCAAATGAACAGCAGTGCTGTGGTCTTTTCCAGACCTCACCATGCATTTTATTATATCCTCTCTGATTTTCAGGTTTGCATAATCTCCATCTTTAAAGCCTACTTTTTCCAAGTCTTCAAGTGATAAATGAATATGCCTTTCAGCCCTTATTACTCCCTCATTTAATTCAATCTCGCCAAAAGGACCTTTAATTTTTATTCCAGCAGAATTTTTTATATTCCCCGAGATTCTTAAAGGAGCATTTACCTCGAGAGTGTTCACGTCTTCTTCAAGAATTTCAATCTGAGTCTTGTTTCTTACAGGTCCTAGTATTTTAACATCTCTAATTTCCAAATCACCATTTACAAGACTGACTTTTTCATGAGCAACATACTGCCCAGGCTGTGAGATATCTCTTTTCTTATTTAACTCATAGCCCTCGCCAAACAATTTGTGCAGATGCTCTTTTGATAAATGTGCATGCCTGCCTGAGACTTCAACTTTTATTTTCATACATTCACTGATAACTTTTAGTTTAAAAAGATTATCGAGATATTTGAACTATATCAATCAGTAATTAATTAACGTTTTAGCAGTTATCAAAAAAACAAATTACAACGTTTGTTTTTAGGATCCTAAAAAATCAGTAATCAGGAGAGGTTTTTTATGATAGAGTAAGGCAGTTGATGGGGGTGTTCTTGTTTTTCATCAGAAATTTTCCAATAATACCAAAGAATACCCCCCCATCACCCCTACTCCTGCACACCTAAAAGCAGGAAATACAATCATTAATTACTAATAGAAGTCGTTAGAAATATTAATTACTAATAGAAGTCGTTAGAAATAATAAAACTTTTATGTTCCCTGTCTGTCATGAGCTCTTAGACTTGGTCTTATCTTTATTGCTCGATCCCCTTTGTTCCTCAAGCCCCTTGATTTCCTTGCAGCGCTTGTCAATCCTCTAAACACTCTTCCTTTCTGCTTATTCTCGCAAATCCACTTCAATTGCTTGTCTGAAACTATTGAAGGGTTCTTAGGATCAATTAATATGACCTCATAGAAATAATGAATTCCGTCTTTTCCAACCCAATATGAGTTTAAAACTTCAAGATTCTGAAATCTTCTTCCCGCTCTTTGTTCTGCAACCCATTGATAATTCATCTGCAATGTCTTTCTTATGCTCTGTCTCTTGCTTCTTCTTGCTTTTTTGGTAGGTCTTGTTCTTTTTCTTCCACCTCTTTGCAATCTGACTCTTGCAACTATTACTCCTGGCTTATCTTTGTATCCTAATGTCCTAGCCCTGTCTATTCTTGTAGGCTTGTCTAGGATTGTTATGGCATTTTGTTTTCTCCACTCAGTCATTCTCTGCCTTAATTCATTTACATTAGGCTTTTTCCATGCCTGTGCAATATAATGATACATTCCTTTTGTCATGTGTCGAAAATGGTTTATTTATTTGATGCTCGACCATTTCCGAGCAGACTAAAAATCATTAGATTTTTAGGACTTTGATGTTATAGACTAATAATAGTGGTTTTTAAAGCTTTCTTCTTGTTTTTGATGTCAAGAACACTTGACACAAACTACACACTTTAGTGTGTAGTTATGTTCTTGAGCATCCTAAAATTCCAAGCAAACCACACCCTTTAGGGTGTGGTAAAACTCAAGGAATTTTTTGATTTAGCAGTATAGGAGCAGGGCTTACGATTTGTTTTTTTCTTTGTTTTGCATCAGAGTATTTTTCCCCCCACACTTAAATCATCATACACATAACTCAGATTTGCTTCTTCCCTCTTCAAACCCAAGAAAATTCTCAAAGAGTAACCTTGACCCCCCCATCTTCACTGCCCTGCTCTATAACACCTAAAACGTTGATTAATTAGCAGCATAAAAAAGAATATAAATAATGCAACACTGAATATACAATGAGAATAATGCTTATAGTTATTGTGATAATGATTGCAGCAGCAATGTTCATAGTTTATGAACAGAAAACAGATTTCAAGACAATGAAAAGCGTCTACGACTTTGGCGCTACTTATTTTAAATGGATGGGTATGGTTGTTGATAATGCCAAGGGTGTAGCTGGTTCTGTATCAAAGATGAAATGGGTTCCGGAAACTAATAATATCAACAACTAAAGTTTTTTAAACAATTTCTTGTTCTCTCTTTTACGCCTCTGTAGCTCATTTGGTAGAGCGCGACCTTGGTAAGGTTGAGGTACCGAGTTCAATCCTCGGCGGAGGCTTTGAATTGGTATATTCAGGATACCAATCTAATTCAAAGGCTCTGCAGGAGGCTTTTGATTCAACTGATTAGTTCATGCTCATGAAAGACCTCTCTTCTGCATTTCAATGCCCTGGCTCAAGCCTTTTTGTCCAGCCAGTCCCAGAGACTGTCAAATGTCCTTTGTGCAATGAGGATGTGGAGATATGGAGCGATGAATCAAAAGCCTCCTGCCCCAAATGCGGAGTAGTCGTGAGAAGAGAAATGAAAAATAACTGCCTTGACTGGTGCAAGAAGGCAGAAGAGTGCGTTGGAAAGGACGTTTATCAAAAGTATATAGAGAATAAATCAAAGGATTACAAGAAATAAAATCTTTCTGCCTAGCCCACTATTACTCTTAACATTTTCTAATTCACGTGGTTATTAGCAGTTATAGAGTAGGGTTACGCAATAAAGTTTTGTTCTGCAGATAAAATTTTCTTTGCCCTGTCCTGAAATTATTCCTCAACTGCCCTACTCTATCATAAAAATCTCTTTTTCTGTGTTGGTTTTTAGGATCCTAATCAAGAAAAACCCTTTGGTTTTTCAGGACCCCTAAAAGCAAAGGCTTTTCGCGGAAACAAACGTTGTAGTTTTGTTTTTTTGATAACACCTAAAATAGTGATTAATTTGCAACAATTCCTACTGGGGACATGTAATTTATTAAAACAGACTTACGAAAGCCTTAAAATTTAAAGCGAAATCGAATGCCTGTCTGAGGACCTATTTCTTTTCACAACCGTATCTCCCAATATAGAGCACCTTTCCTTTTTGCACATAGTAAAGTGAGAAAAATCCCCCTTCAGAATTTGATATAACTACTTCTGGGAAGGGATTAAAGATGTTTTTCGTATTACTTATGTCTATCTGGCTTGGGGGCTCACCGTCATTATGAACATGGAAGGTCGATATAATATCTCCTTTGGCACCCATTAGACTTTTTGCAGGAAAATCATGGAAGTAATTATTTTTGCTTATTCTCTTCAGGTCCTCTTTGAATCTTGCTTTCTCATTCTCATCTTTGCATTGGGTGAATTTCTCATGAAGTATCTTTGCTAATCCAGCTTTATTGGAACTATTCAATTCCTTAAGAAAATCTTTCTTTTCTTTTTTAGAAGCATTTTTTAAGAGGTCCTTGTAAGTATCAAAATACTTTGAAGGGATATTGCTTTGGTAAACAAATGAAGTCGCTTCTTGCAGGTTCATTCTTGATGTCAGGTCAGAAACTATTCTTGACATTTTTTTATGATGCCCTGCGCTTAAAAGTTTGAGAAATTCTATTATTCTGCCCCCTTCAAGTAAAGTTTCATTGTATGACTTGTTTGGGATAAGCCTCACTTCTTTTCCAGAGAGGGCTACAAATCCACCTACTTCACTGTATTCATTTTCAATATCTGACTTGATAATCCTCTGGGTCTCTTTTACAAGTGAGGGATTGCTAGAATATGCCTCTCTTATTGCAGTTATATCTTTCATTGCTTCTTGGGAAGAATTCATATTATTTTTTATAACATTAGAGTAGAATATGCCAACCTGCCGGAAGTATTCAGTGCAAGGCAAGTCAGCTTCTTTTGATTTATTAATCAATACGAAAAGTGAAACAATTGCAGGTACAAGCAATATCCTTGCTTTTTTAGTAAGTATAGAATCAAGCGATTTCATTTTTAATTTAAAATCCTCTTTGTTTAGACCATCGTTATTTCTGATATTTCGTAATATCAATCCCCAGATCTTTCGGCCCGAATGCAAGCGGCAATAGCTCATCAATTGAAGTTACAATTATCTTGTCTTTTTTTGTTGTTGAAAGTATCAGTTCAATGTTCTTTTCAGAAATTTGAGATGATTCAAAAATCATCTGTCGGCATGCGCCGCAGGGTGCCGTAACCTCTTTAGTGTCAAAATCTTTTCTCCTGGCAATAATTGCAATGCTGTCATACATCCTTTTGTTCATTGAATTTGCCTTGCCCAAAGCATTTCTTTCAGCGCATATTGTAGAGCCATATGCGGCATTTTCAGTATTTGATGCAGAAATAACAGTCCCATCTTGTGCCCTTATTGCAGCACCAACATAAAAATTTGAATAGGGATTATATGCAGTTTCCATTACTTTGGAAGCTTCTTGCAGAAGCTCTTTTTGATTTTTGTTCAATTCTTCAAATTTTATATTTCTCATTTTTCAGGCTTTTCTAATTTTCTTGGAGCATCTTCTCCAGTTTTTCTTATTTCTGCATTTGTGAGAAGTCCATAAGGTGCAATTTCTTGAGTATGCACAAATCCAGAATCGCATCCGCAGAATCCATATCCTCTATGATCTTTACCTCCAAGCATCTCAATTTGATTGAGCATTACATAAGGATTCCCCAAAATATAGGCGCTGGATACTGGAACTATTCTTCCGTCTATATAAATTCTGTATAGATATGTAGGGTCAATCCTAAATTCACCAGTTCCTGTAAATACCTCCCCCCCACCACCTTCAACAAGAAGACCATAGTCTAATCCTCTTTTTTTGCATATCTCATTCATTCGTTTTACCAAGTCAGGGAATCTGTATTTATGTGATGTCTTGACCTCCAGTATTCCAATTCTAGGTTCTGTAAGATGTTCAGATGAATATCCAATATCCTCATTGCTTTCCCTAGAACATCCATTTGATTTTGTATTCCTTCTTCCAGAAGTGGTTCTATCTTGAAGATAATTTTTTAATATGCCATTTTCTATTATGGGGATCCTTTGTGTTTGGATACCCTCTTCATCATATTTGTATGACCCCCATTGCTTTTCTTTTGTTGAGTCGTTGTATAATGAAATGAATTCTGGCATTATCTTCTGGCCTATTTTTCCCTCAAAAGTTGTTGCATGGTCTTCATCAATGAATCTTGCAGAAAGCAAATGTGCCATTGCACCTTCATGGAATAATACTCCCAAAGCCCTTCCATCCATTATTATGGGATACCCCCCAGATGGCTGTATTTCACAGTCTATCCTTTCTTTTACTTTCTTTTCAAGTTCTTTAGTTATTTTCCATATCCTATCTTTTCTTAAAGCCCTGCCAATATTTACATCACAGATTGTTTCCTGATATTCAACAGATTTATTTTCTTTATCCCTCATAGTTGCATAAATAGAGACATATGCTCCAATATCTGAAGTTTTTATTATCCTTTTTGCTATGCCTTTCTCAAAATCTCTTTCTAAGCTTATGAATAATCTATCCACTCTTTTGATTGAAGCTTTTGCAATAGAATCTTCAACTCCTTTTATTTTACATAAATATTCTGAAGTTTCTTCTAGAATTCTTCCAAGCCTGTTGATTCTCACACTCAGTTTTTTTTGTCCTTCTACATAATTTACGGGCTCTTCTCTTGAAAACTTTTTGAATTTATCATTTTCATATTCTGCGTATTCTACATGATATTTCCAGTAGTTCTGCAAACCTTCTTTTAATGAGCTTTCAGTCATTTCATCAATCTTTCTTTTGAAAGCATCTTTATTGCTTATAGGTGCATCATCTTTTTTGCAGGAGTAACCAATCCCTTTGCCCTTATCATTAGACAAATCCCCAACTCTTGTTTCAGTTCTTAGAATGCTATCCTCTATTATGCAGGATTCTGGAGAGGTAGTTAATCCTCCCTTGTCTGCAATCAATTCAATCTCTTTTTCTTTTTTGCAGCAATAAGCTATTTGCCTAGGATAGAAATCTATTTTTGCTGTTCCATTCATTCCTGATTTCGGGGTTCCAATAATCTCGATAGGCTGATTTACATTCATCCATTTCTCTCCCCTCTCTTCAAGTATCGAAAGTATGTCTTCAAGTTTCATTTTTTAGATTGTCTTTTTTTGGTAAATTTATGTCAAGAGATTGTGTGCATTATTTTTCAGATAACTTCCATCTGCCATTGATAATTGGAAGCATTTGGGCACTGCCATTGCCGTAAATTGCTAGATTTGCACCCATAGCTGCTGAAGCACTTCCATGCATAAATTTGAGGTCTAATCTGGAACTTGTTCCAACAACATATGAATTCCTAAATTGTTCCGGGGCGTGTTTATGTCCGATAACCCCTTTGCCAATTGTTTCATCAACCCCCTTGATGCTCATCCCCTTAGACCCATTTTTCCCAATATGCCCATGAACTGCTAATTGATACCCTGATACTGCCAAGCTATCTGTAAGTTTTAAAAAATGAACCTTTTTTGGGATGTCTCCAAAAGAGGATAGCGCTTCTTTTAGGTATCCATCTTCTGGCGTGTCATTTTTTAATATTCCCCCAATCAAATTGTAGCAGAAGGCTGAATTCCACAGGTCTCTGTCTCTCCACATGCCTTTCTCAAGGTACTTAGCTAAAAAATCATCATGATTAGAATGCACTATGTATATCTCCCCTTTTTTAGATATTTTTTTTGATAGATTGTTCATCTCAAAATATAATTCTTCTAGTTCCTTTTCTAAATCTAATTTTCCTTTTCTGTAATCTTGTGTTCTTGAAAGTAGCTTTTCAAATTGCCAGTGAGAAATTGATTGCCCTGAAAAAAAATCATGAATTACTAATTTTTTAGGGCTTAATTCTTCAATCATTTCGTAATTTGCATTCATTGTATCCTCATCATGTTCTCCAAAATGGTAGTCTCCTAATACTAGAGCTTCTACCCTGATCTTTTTCGGTCTTTTGTTTCCATCATATTCTTTTCCTACATCTACAAATTTTCCATTTTTCTGCGCTGTTAAAAATCTCATGATAAAATACGTACTGTCTTGAATATCTAAAAGGATTGCTCCGAAAACATGGTCTCTCCATGCTTGATCTCCTCTGTCATTACCGCGGTTAAAATTCGGATATGTTATACTTCCTGTCGTGGCTAAAAACCTTGGTAAAGGGGATTTATGCGATGGTACCGGACAGAGTCTTTGTTTTGAATGAGGATAAATAAGTGTTGCTCTATACGTTGAAGGAAGATGTTTTCTTGATGTTGCCGGGTCTACATTCTGTGGAGGAACTAATATGTCTGAAAGAGTTACATTCTCATTTAATTTTTTGAATCTTCTAGACCATTCATATATTTCATCCAAATCCTCAATACTTGAATGAAAAATATCTTCTTTTATACTGCACCCGGCTATTGGAAGAATTTTTATTTCTGCTCCAGTTTCATCTGCAAATCTCTTCAAACCACTGTAAAAATTCTCGTTAAGGCAGGCTATCTCGCCTCTTTTTCCCCATTTTCTAAGTTCTCCATTTCCATCTTCATAATAGGAGTATTGCGCAGAGGTTATCAAATACTTCTTTTTTACAGAATTATTACCACTATTTCCATTCTTGGCCCCATTTTCACTCTCTAACTTTCCCTCTAATTTTTTTGTTACCATTTTATAATTAGATAACTAATCGAGATTAGACTAATTCTCTTTAAAATACATTGTTAATCTCTAAAACATCCTTGCAAAAGCATATTTTGAATAATGCTTTTTCTAGAATATCTCTTATTATCAAAAAAACAAAGATGTGTTATCCCGAAATTATTTCATAAGGCTGTCATAGACAGTTCTATGAAATTGAGCAAATCTAAGCTAACAGAGACACTTAGAAGGCTAGCTGATGGGAAGACAGTTTATCAGGCAAGAAAGGTTGCGGGAATAAGCGTA
>JAZDFA010000012.1:0-131927 GCA_043808285.1 archaeon | reverse complement strand
GCTTAATTTTAAGAATTCGCTTAAAGGGATTTCCTTTTCTATGTTGTCTATTTTTACCTTTACTATGCTGTCTTTGGGTATTAATTCCCCGCTCTTTAGCAGCAGGTTGAAGGTTCCTGTTATTGCCTCATTTGGTTTTATTGTGCTAGATGGCAAATCCATCACAACATGCCCAGACAGCTGCATGTTTGATAGTAGAACAACACCAAAAACAAGTACTGAAAACAAAAACAAAACTGAAAAGACTCTCCCCAATTCCCTACTTGATTTTTTAGAAATGCTTGCTAAAGATTGCTCAACAGGCATCTCTCCAAAACCTTTTGGAGGAACCTTTCCAAGGTATTGCTTTTTTACCTTGTTGCCCACTCTATAACTCTTGTAGTAGTATGGCCCATATAGCTTGCCACCTCTTTTTACATAATGATAATCTACCATCTTTTGAAACGTTCAAACCCCTTTGTCCGAATAAAAACTTAAGTTTAAATTTGTTGTTCTACTTTAAATATGTTACTGTAATTTTAGGATTATCCTAACCTAATCTGTTTGTTTTGTAGAACAAAACAATAACTGCCGAGGGTGTCTGAAAAAGCTGTTATTTCGTATTCCTACACCTAACCCCTAATGTTAAATAATTGTTAATTTAGCGGTCTCCAAGCAGTTATATCAAGTTTTCCTATTTTTGCATCTGAAAATTTTATTCTGCAAATCCAAGAAAAATACTCTGCGTCACCCTACTCCTAACTGCTAAATATCACATTCATTAATCAAAAAGTTGCTGAGTTTTACCACACACTAAACAGAGGAAATCTTTGATTTCCTATGCCCCAAAAAACAAAGTTTTTTGCGGGGTGCGGTTTGAACCACATTTCTGACATAACAAAGCAGTCGTAGTCATAATCCTCTGATGTGAAGAACACCATATTTTAAAAAGAGGAGTTTCGATTTATAATTATGATAAGCCCAAAACCATTCTTCGCAGAAAGAATGCAAAAATTACTTGGAGATGAAAGCAAAAGGTTCTTCAAATGCTGCCAGATGCCTCTGGGAGATTACATAAGATGCAATACTCTTAAAGTAACCCCACAGGTTCTTATAAAAAAACTTTCTTCAGCATGGAAAGTTATTCAGCCATACCCAGATTATCCTCAAATAATAAAAGTTGAAAGTAAGGTTGATGGCAGCCCCCTCAAGCCAGGAGAACTTGGCAAGGCAAGAGAGCACCTTCTTGGATATTTTTACGTGCAGGAGCTAAGCAGCATGATGCCAGTTATTGCATTGAATCCTTTAGGAAATATTTCTGTGCTGGATTTATGCGCTAGTCCTGGAAGCAAAACAACTCAAATTGCTGCCCAAATGCAAAATCAAGGCCTGCTGATGGCAAATGACAGCGATTTGGGAAGAGTAATAGTTCTTAATGCCAATCTTGAGAAATCTGGTGTGACAAACTGCATAGTCACTAGGGAAGATGGCGGAAGGCTCGCTGAAAAACTCCACAAGCTAGGCATAAAATTTGACAAGATACTTATCGATACATCCTGTTCTGGAGAAGGCACAATAATGCAAAGCCCTTCAATGTTGAAGATGTGGAATTTCAAGATGATTAAGAATTTTGCAAGACAGCAAAAGAGGCTTGCCGCTTGTGCATTCTCTATACTAAAAGAAGGGGGGGAAATGATATATTCCACCTGCACACTTGCTCCAGAAGAAAATGAAGAAGTAATAGAGTTCCTGCTTGAAAATTTCAACGCCTCTGTCCAAGAATTAAGCCTGCCCATTAAAAGCAGACCAGGAATAACGCAGTGGCAATCTCAAAATTTAAGGGAGGAAATAAAAAAATGCCATAGGATTTATCCCCAGGATAATAACTCTGAAGGATTTTTTATTGCAAAATTAAAGAAAAATGGTTAATCTGCCTGTTGAAATACTGGATAAAGAGAAAAAGAAGAAGATAGTCAAAGAGCTGGAAATATATGGAATGGAAAACATCCCCCATCTTATATTAAAATGGGGAAAGAGATACAGGATTTTTTCAGGCAGCATAGACAATGATAGCCTAAGGGTATTGTTGAGAGATATTAACATTGATTCTATCGGGTTGTATTTTGCTTCATTTGAAGATGACTTAAGGCTTAGCATTGATTCAGCCCAATTATTTGCCAATCAGCTAAAAAATGGAACTCTCTCTCTTGGTGAGGAGCAATCAATGCAATGGTTCCATGGCAAGGACCTAGAATTAAATGACACTCAAAAAAAAGAGATAAATGAGTTTAGCGGAAAATATATCATTCTTAAGAATAATGAAGATATAATCGGAGTTGGCAAGAAAAACGTTAGAGGTATAGCAAATTTCATGCCAAAAGAGAGAAGAATAAAGAATTAAACCAAAGGGTTTATATATCAATTGATATATTAAAGAATATGGAACTAGAATTTAAAAAAAGTTTTGTAAGGTCTCCTACTTTAGATACAGTCATTATGGTAGAAGAAGCTATAGAACGATACTCCGGGGAGCTTAACAGAACAGAATTATGGAAGAAACTTCAAAGAAAGGTAATGTGGCAGACATACCTTGTTATTTTAGATTACTTGCAAAGCATAAATAAGATTGCGATTGATTCAAGGGGCAAAATAGGGTATATCTGGTCGCCAAGAGCTGCAAAAAGATTTGCCCATATGAAAAGGATTAAGCTATGATAAAAAAATCAGCAGTCGTATTTGCGAATAGCAAACTTGAAAAGGAATTTGATAAATTAAGTAATAATGATGAAATAAAAAAGTTTATAGTGCGGGCTGTAAAAGACATTCAAGAAAATGCTTTTTGTGGTGTGCAAATCCCAAAACGGATTATACCTAAAGAATACGTAAGAAAATATGGCATAAATAATCTCTGGAAATATGATTTACCTGATGGCTGGCGGCTCCTGTATTCTATAACTACTCCTAATAAAATAGAGATAATATCTGTAATAATAGAATGGTTTGACCACAAGAATTATGAAAGAAAATTCAGATATTGAATAACATGGACACAGAAACACTAAGCAAGTACTCCAAGGCAGGAAAAATCGCTTATTCTGTAATGCAATACACAAAGGGGCTATTAAAAGAAGGTGCATTATTAATTGAAGTTGTGGAAAAGGCAGAAGAGAGGATAACCCAATTAGGGGGAAAACCAGCATTCCCTGTGGATTTGTCAATAGACCAAATAGCAGCCCATTATTCTCCATTGCATAACGACAAATTAACTGCCCACGGTTTGGTAAAAATAGATTTGGGAGTTTCAATTGATGGGTTCTTGGTGGATATGGCTTGCAGTGTCGACTTAACTCCAGACCAGCGTCATAAAGAAATAATAAATGCCTCTAAACTTGCTTTAGACGAAGCTATAAATACCATTAAAATAGGAATCAAAACAAAAGATATTGGCATCGAGGTTGAAAAGAAAATAAAATCATTCGGCTTCAATCCTATCAAAAATCTTTACGGGCATGAACTAAAAAGATATGACTTGCATGCAGGATTAAGAGTTCCAAGTTATGATGACAAAAGCGCTGCTTTGATAACTGAGGGAGTTTTTGCAGTAGAACCCTTCGCAACGAATGGGGTTGGGCTGGTTATCAATGGCAAGCCTAGCGAGATTTTTGTTATCCAAAATAAAAAGCAGGTAAGAGATGCTTCTGCCCGTCAAATGCTTTCGCATATAGAAGCAGAATACAAAACTCTCCCCTTTTCTGCTCGCTGGCTCACTAAAAAATTCGGCACAAGAGCATTATTCTCTCTCTCTATTCTTGAAAGAGAGGGAATAGTTCATCACTTCCCCCAATTGATTGAGCAATCAGGGGGGATAGTTTCCCAGTCAGAACACACAATAATGGTGACAAAGGACAAAATAAGAGTTTTAACAAGATAGGATTAACCAAGATACTCTGCTTTGCCCTTAGGCGCATCCAAAGCTGCACGTGCTGAGCGGAGATAATTGCTTTCTATCGACTTGTATCTCTTGATATCCTCTGGAGTTACTGAAGGATATAACTTTTTAAGCACTTCATCAAAATGCTTTTTCTTAACTTCCTTGCAGGTCATATCTTCTCTTAATGCAATCATTGCCGCTTCTCTTGCCAGGCCCTCTAAATCTGCTCCGACATATCCTTCTGTCTTCTCTGATATCTCTCCAAGAATCTTCTGTTTTTCTATCTCTATTCTATTTAGAAGATGAATTAATTTTTTGAAATCATAATCTCTCTTTTCCTTCTTATCTTTTTCTTCTTTTTTCTCTTCTTCCTCATCAACCTTCGAACCCTCTCCAATTCTAGAATAGATTATGGATTTATAGTTAGTTAATAAATAAATTTCTTCCTCATTTTTCTTAGCATCAGTAGATAAGTTAGAAAGATACTTTTCAAATGATTTTTCAGATAAACCCTCAAGAATTTGTTTTAGCTCTTTAGATAACTTTTCATCCATAATAGGTATATTCTTAGTGTGTATATTCAATACCGCCAATCTTCCTTTTTTGTCTGGCACAGATGTAGAGATTATTCTATCAAATCTTCCAGGTCTTAACAGGGCGGGGTCAAGCATGTCTGGCCTGTTAGTTGCTCCTATGACGATAACACCTTGCAATTCTTCAATTCCATCCATCTCTGCAAGCATCTGGTTGAGTACCCTTTCTGTAACTTTTGAGCCATTATCATATCCTCTTCTTGAAGCCAATGAGTCTATCTCGTCGAAAAATATAACACATGGAGAAACTTGCCTTGCCCTCTCAAATATTTTTCTTACTCCTTCTTCAGATTTCCCAACCCACATGCTAAGCAATGAGGGCCCTTTTACCTGTATGAAGTTTGCCTCGCTCTCATTTGCAACTGCTTTTGCCAATAATGTCTTTCCAGTTCCCGGCGGACCATAAACTAATATCCCTCTTGGGGGCCTTATTCCCATTCTCTTGAAAGATTCTGGATGTTTTAGCGGCCATTCAACTGCCTCTCTTAATTCCTGCTTTATGCTATCTAGCCCACCAATATCTTCCCATTTTACATTTGGTTTTTCAACCAATACCTCTCTCATTGCAGAAGGCCTTACAACCCTTAATGCTTCCCTAAAATCATTGTCAAAAACTTTCAATTTGATTAATACCTCTCTGGGTACCTCTTGGTCTTCTTTTAGGTTCAAGCTAGGAAGAACCTTTCTTAAAACATTCATTGCAGCTTCCTTTGTTAGTGCAGATAAATCTGCTCCCACAAATCCATGAGTTACAGCAGCCAATTCTTCAAGATTAACATCTTTCAAGGGCATGTTTCTTGTGTGAATCTTTAATATTGACAATCTTCCTTTTTTGTCTGGGACACTAATCTCTATTTCCCGGTCAAATCTTCCCGGTCTTCTTAATGCTGGGTCCAAAGAATTTGGCATGTTAGTCGCCCCGATAACAACAACCTTGCCTCTTGACTTCAAGCCATCCATCATAGTAAGAATCTGAGAAACAACTCTCCTCTCAACCTCTCCATAACTTTCTTCTCTTTTTGAAGCAATTGCATCTATCTCATCAATAAAAATTATTGCGGGGGCTGATTTTTCTGCCTCCTCAAATATATCTCTTATTTTCTTTTCTGACTCTCCATAAAACTTGCTCATTATTTCAGGACCGTTTATCAGGATAAAATTTGCCTCGCTCTCATTTGCAACTGCTTTTGCCAATAATGTCTTTCCAGTTCCCGGCGGACCAAAAAGCAAAACTCCTTTTGGAGGGTCAATTCCAAGTGCAGTAAATATTTCAGGGTGTTTAAGAGGCAGTTCTACCATCTCCCTTATTTTCTTTATTTCTTCTTCCAATCCTCCAATATCTTCATATGTAACCTCTGGAACCTTCTCTTCACTGACATCTATAGCCTTTTGGCTTATTATTATCTCTGTGTGCTCTGCAATTACACATGGTGTGGATGGCTGAACTGATGCGATTATGAGTCTTAATGCTGACTGATTAAATGATGAGAACATTTCTGGTCCAAATGCTTCAGAAAAAATATTGCTAAACAAATCCATCTCCGACATTATCTCCCTTCTTTTTTCTACTCCTCCCAAAACAATTATATCTCCCTTTACTACGGCTCTCCCAAGCAATCCTCTCTTGAATGTTTCTGGATTTCCCTGAATTTGTATTCCCTGTTGTGCTGGAGCTATAACAATTTTTTTTGCATCCTTTACATCTGTTTTGTTCAATGCAACTGTTTCTCCAATGCTTGTTTTTGCATTCCTTCTTATTATCCCGTCAACTCTTATAACCCCCTCGCCAACATCTGCAGGATATGCTCTGTCAACTATTACAACAGTTTCCCTTTTTCCTTTAATGGTTACCACATCTCCCCTGCTTACTCCCAATACTTTCATTGTTTCAGAATCTATTCTTGCGATTCCCTTGTATGCATCATCAGGTAATGCTTCAACAACTTTTAATTTTACTTCAGCCATTTTTTATCTTCTCTCCTCGTTATCGAATGAAAGAGAAAGCTTTCCTGCTTCCTCAAAGCATAATCTGACCATGTTGTCCATCAAATTTTCCTGGTCATGTATGAAATCAACAATCTCTTTTGGAATGCTAACAGCATAGCTATTGCCAACTATTCGAAGTTTAACTTTAAAAACCTTATTTTTTATTTCTGCAAATTTCTTGTACTCCTCAACATCCTCTGGGTGATATATCCTGTTTGAGCATTTTGGGCATTGCAATGCTCTAAGGTTAAATCCATTTTTATGAACTAGCACATTGCTCATTTTTACGTTGCAATCCTTGCATAATACTGTATTTTCGAATAAATCTGTCATGTCGGAAATGGTTTATTTATTTTGTTTTCTATTTTTTATCTCGGTTCCACCGCGAAAAGCTTCTGCTTTTCGGGGCATAGGAAATCAATTAAGATTTCCTCTGTTTCCGAGCAGACTAAAAATCATCTGATTTTTAGGATTTTTAATGTATACTTTATGTATACACATGGTATATACACTGTATTTATAAATATTTCTATTTTATTTCTAAAACTTAAAAGAAAAAATTTACTTGTTGTCTTCTAATTCTTCACCGGCAAAATCTTTTATCTCTGCATCGAAAGGCAATGAATTCTTGCTGCAATATTCCTTGGCAATAAGGTAGAGAACAATTCCTATTGACTTATTGCTCTTGTTATTGCACGCGATTATGTAGTTTATTCCTTTTGTAACATTATTTGTATCGCATAATCCTACCACTGGTATTCTTATGTTCTGTGCATCATTTAGCAAGTTCTTGTCTAGCCATGGGTCGCAAATTATTACCAATGCCGGCTCAAAGAAATCAGCAAGTGTTGGGTTTGTTATTAATCCTACAGGATATTTCTTTGTGAATACTTTTATTCCAGTAACTTCCCCGAATTTCTTTCCTGCAATCCATCCGGCTTCTCTCTTGCATGCAAGTATTACATCAGCTGCCTTGAATTTTGAGATGTACTCTGCAGCTTCATGAAGATTTTTATCTATTAAATTAGTATTTAGTATCGCTAATCCATCTGCCCTTCTTCTATAAACATAACTCCTCATATCTCCAGAGATTACTCTCGTACCAAGATGTATCCCCGCCCTGACATAATCTTCAAGAGGATATACTAAAGTTCCTTCTTTTTGCTCAGGCTTTGGATCTTCTATTTTTACTTCTTCTGCCTTGACTTTCTCCTCTATCTTTCCTTCTAATTGCTTTGCTCTTTGAAGTAATCTTTTCTTTCCCTCGCTCATTTCTTCTGGCGCTTTCTCTGTTTCAGGAGGTGCTTTCTCTGTTTCTTCTAAAACTTCAGTTGTTTCTTCCAATACTTCCCCTGATTCTTCTGTCTTTTTCTTTCTTGGCATGTTTATCCTTAAAATTAGAACGTTTTTAAATCTTACCTTTTATCGATGAAGTAGAAAAAATAATTACTTCTGTGTCAAGAACACTTGACCAAATTCGTGTGTTCTTGAGCACAAGAAAATCATTTGGATTTTCTGTGCCTGAAATTCTTTTGAATTTCCTTGCATCCCAGAGAAAAACTTCGTTTTTCTATGCATAAGAAACAGAGATGTTTCCTCTGTAACAGAGAGAATCTTGTGATTCTCAATGTTATGATTTTGAAATTTGTTTTTTGCTTATTTCTCTTTCTATCCTTAATAATTCATGAAGTTTTGCAAATCTCTCCTTGCCCAATATTCCAGTTTTTATTATTGGAATCTGCCAACCAGTTGCTAAATGTGCTATCGTGTTGTCTAATGTCTCTCCAGAACGATGAGACATGACGCAGTTTATTCCTCTTGATTTTGCAAAATCAACTATTCTCTTTGTTTGGAGTATCGAGCCATTTTGATTTGGCTTGATAATCATTGCATGCATGCAATTTTCATTCACTGCCCGCTCAACTCTGTCAAATTGAGTAGCGGTCAAATCATCTGCGCAGACCATGCATTTTATATTGCTGCTGTCAATATGCTCTTTGAGTTTTTTGAATCCTTCAAAATCTTCTTCATTTAGTGGATCTTCAATATATGATAAATTATATTTCTCTATTAAGTTAATCATATGCGCTATCTGGTCTTCTTTTTTTAGTTTCTTCGCAGGATTATTGTAATAATAATATTTATTTACGAAAAAACTTGAAGAGGCAACATCCACCCCTAATTGCAGGGTTATCCCGAATTTGTTTTTTATAACTTCTCTAACCTCGCTAAGCAATTGAAGAACCTCCTCATTCTCTAGTGTTGATGCAAATGCTTTCTCGTCTGTTAAAATTCCCTCATATCTCTTGTCTCTTTCAACTAGAATTTGTTTTGCAATCTTGTAAGCTTGAAGATTTATGAAATATGCATCATAAAATGATTTGGTCTTTGGCAAAATCAAAAATTCCTGGATGTCTGTCTTAGTATCCTGTTTTACATGCTTCCCCCCGCCAATGCAATTTCCTAAAGGCAAAGGCAATATTCCCGGCTTGTTGCACAAGAATCTCCAAAGCTCCTGCCCTTGTGAAGCTGCAATAGCTTTGAGCAATGCAGCCTCCAATGCGTAAAGAGTATTTGCCCCGATTATGCTCCAGTTGTCGCTGTTGTCAAGCTTCCTTGCATAATCCTCCAGTATCTTCAAATCATCAAATACTAAAAGTTCTTTTTCGCCTAATTTTTTACCCATTGCTTTTGCAAATGCAATTGAAAAGTCATTTCCTCTTGAAGAAAAAGCCTCTGCCTCATGAATTCCCTTGCTCTTTCCAGAAGGTGCAGACGCAGTAAATCTTCCATCTTTAGTTATCACCTCTACTTCAATTGTGTCCTCTTTTCTGGAATCTTTTATTATTCTTGCATCAATATCTCTTACTAACATAATAAACAAAGAGAATTCTTTAGTTAAAAATATTTCCAATCAAGAAAACCTTATGTCTATCGCACATTAAAGTTGGGATGTTTGCGTAGGTTTTCTGGATGCAAGGAAATTCTTCAAAAAAATTTCCTGCACAGGAAATCATAAGATTTCCAAGTGATCAGAAATGCACACTAAATGGCGCGGTTTGAACAACATTTCTGACATTGAGAAATGTTTACTCTACTTCTTCATCTCCGCCAGATTCTTCCTCGATTTCATCTTCTGGCGTTGCTAATTCCATTACTTCTGTTCCTTCTACTTCCTTGATAATCTCTTCTTCCTTTACTTCCTTTACTTCTTTTACTTCTGGCTTTTTTTCCTGCTTTACTTCCTTTATTTCTGGCTTTTCCTTTGCTGCCTCTTTTAACTTGTTTATCTTTTCAACAGACCTTTGAGGAAACGGCCTCTTTACAGTTATTGGAAGAACTCCGGCATATAGCTCAATTTCTGCTATCTTTAAAGGATCATAACTAACTGCCTCTAATTCTTTCTTATCCATCTTTATCAAAACAGGTGCATTCATTGATATTTGCAATGCCCTTGCTCCAAGAATTCTTGCTATCTCATATTTTGTAAACTTGTTTTCTATCTGTTGTTTTTTATTCAAATCTATCATTTTAGAACTTATCAAAAATCAGTTTATAAACTTATTTTCCTCTCTTTTTTCTTGCGCCGTCTATTTTCTCCAATATTTCTGGGTAAAGTTTCTGCCAGACTTTTCCTGCAGTGTCAAGTGTGTCAAAAGTTTCTTGTTGTGTTAATTCCTTTTCATTTCCTTTCTGCATTGCATTTATGTATGGTTTCTTATCCCTTGGGGAGATTGCTATTGTAAGTCTTGCTTCGCTTGCTTCTCCCTCTTCAGTTGAAGGGTCTAATATTATTGTCTTGCCTATTTTATGAAATGTCATTGTTAATGGCATATGCTCTGTCAATGGAAGTCTCTTGTCTGTCCAATGCCCAAAATTTACCTTGTCATTCTCTTGGTCATATTCTGGTATTCTCGTATCCTGTAATGCAGCTATTGAAGCTATGCATGCGGCATCTAAAACATTGCCATCATCATTCATTGGATAAATATCCAAAAATACGCACCATACCTTTTCTCCTTTCTTTATGCATAATTTTTCAAATTCTATGAATCCTGATTCTCTTAATCCTCTGTCAACAAGTCTTGCCATCTCAATAGATTCTATTCCTGGAGGTCCTAACTCGTATCTTTCTGAAGCCAATGGGCTTAATTCAGTTGTTACCATAAATACTCCTGCCTCGGCTGAATCTGGATAAGGCGCTGCAACACTCATTTTTACTCCTACAAAAACTTCTGTCTTGCCTATCCTTACTCTTGCAGAACCATCTGCATTCTTTGATATGCCTAAATCTATTGATATCGGTCTGTATTCCAGCAAATTTCTGCCATCAAACCTTTTTCCTTGAGATAAATATTCATTAATTCTTCTTCTTGTTATATTGCTTATTTCCATTTTAATTTTCCCCCTCTTTTAATGCCTTTAATGCATCCTTTTGCGCAGCATAAATGCTTTTGCATGCTTCTTTTCCTAGCTCTATTGCCTTCTTCATTTCCTCAATAGTTATTGTTCCATCTAACTGCAATAATGAGATCTTATCAGAATTTGAAAAGAAAGCCAAAGGTATATCAGTAGCTCCTTCTCCCTCCCCATAATCTTCCTCTTCTTTTATCACATCAACAACAAGTGTTTTGTCTATCTTGCCTACTGAAACAGCAGTAACTAAATCAGTCATAGGTATCCCTGCTGCAGCCAATGCTACTGAGGCTGCGTTTATTGCAGCGCATCTTGTTGATGCATTTGCTTGCACAATAGTAACGTATAAGTCTACTACAGTATTTGGAAATGAATCTAGCTGTAACAAGGGTCTTAAAGACCACTCCATTACTTTTGAGATCTCACTGCTTCTTCTGTTCGGTCCAGGTTTCTTTCTCTCAGTTACAGAAAAACTTTGCATATCATAATGAACTCTTAATACTCCTCTTTCTGGGTCTTGCATATGCTGCGGATGCAATGGCTTTGGCCCGTATACTGCGGCAATAGCTATGCTATCTCCAAAAGAAAACATTGCAGAACCATCTGCTCTAGGAATCACCCCTACTTTTACAGTTATTTTTCTTGATTCATTAAATTCTCTTCCATCTGCTCTCTTTGTATAGCTCATTTTTTATCTCCTTTATTTTTGTTTCTCTTATCCAAAAATTCTTTAACATTATCGGTTAATCCATCTAAAAAAGACCTTTCAACAATAAACATTATTGTGTCTCTTGCAAAGAGCTCTGACTCTACAGTTGCCCCGTTTATCCATACTAACCCGTTTTGTCCTACGATTATATCGCATCCAGTTTCTTTCTTTATCATGTTTATCATGCTTCCTTCTCTTCCTATAATTCTTGGCACTTTATTTGAATTTATTTTTATTATCATGCCGCCTTCAAGTTTTTCAAGTCCATTCCCTCTTAATGTTAAGTCAACACTCTTATGCTTGACAGAAAATACTTCTCCTATAACTATGTCGCCGAAATCTAAATATTCTCTTAAGTCATTCTTGTTGACATATCTTCCAGCATCCATTGCTGAAAGGAATGCTTGATAAGGTGCGTTTATGTCTATTATCCATCCATTAAAAGTTATATCTGTTATCTTTCCGATTACTATATTGCCTTTTCTTGGCATATAAACTCCTGCCAGAGGTATTACCTTAACAAGCCTGTCTGAGATATCTGCTAAGCCGTATCTGCTGGCAATTATTGCTTCTCCACTTCTTAATGTATTGTCTCCAGGTAAATATTCTAATCCCTTTACTATTGCTTCTCCAGGTATTACTATCTCTCTCTTCTTGTCATTCTTTTCTGATTCTACTTGATTTTCCATCTTCTATTTTACTTCCTCTGTTAAAACAGAACCATGTGTGGCTTTATTAAGTTTATCATAGAACTCTAACTGCATTCCTGCTGGCAAATTTATCACGCACATCAGGCTTCCATCGTCGAGCCATTCCTCTTTTTCTTTAAATTCTTTTATCATTGAATATGCACTGCCTATGTAGTTTGCTGAAATTCTTATTCTTAATTTTTTTGTTTCTATTCTTAGAGGAAGAATTTTTTGCAATTCCTTTATTACCAATGGTATTTGCTCTTGTATTGGTCTGTTATCTAAATTTATATGAGATTCATGCAATGCAGTTTCTATCCTTGTTGGAGTATGCGGAGTTCCAGTTCTTGGATCAATGCAGTTCCTAGCCAAAAAATCTACAACCTGTTTCCTCTTCGCCTCTGTTTCTTCTCTTCGGTATTCTAATGGAAGATGCAATTCTCCGTTTTTTATTATATGTGCGACTACTGTCTCTAAATCATCTGTTCCAAAAGCTGCCTTTAGGTCCTCTGCTCCTGCATGCATTCCTTTCTTTATATCTATAAACACAGTATTTACTGCCAATATGTTAAGAGCAGAGCCCTGTCCTGTTTTCTTTAACTTTACAGCAGAATCTAAATCTACTAGAATTTCAAATTGTTTTCCTTTAATTCTAATCTTCGCTTCTATATTTCCCATATTAATGTGTAATCCTTAGTTAAACGCTTTTAAATTTTTAATGTTAATTTTTTGCGTATTTTTTAAGCTCTTCTCCAGAGATCTTAACTACATTTTTTTCTTTTATGCTTACATAGCCAACATCAAACCTGGTTGCATTAAAATTTTTGCCAAGTACCTTTTTAAATATATCGAAAGCCAATTTCATGCCTTGCTCTATTGTTATGCTCTCCTTGTAATCTACCCTCAAAATCTCTTTTATCTTCTCATCATTTTCTCCTATTGCAGTAGCTTTATATCCAAAATAATTGCCAGTAACATCGCTTACAAAAAGTTTTGGGCCATTATTGAGGTTTATTCCAGCAACCATTGCAGATATCCCAAAAGGCCTTGCTCCGCCATATTGAGTGTATGCCTGCTTTAAATCAGCTATTTCCTTTATTACCGATTCAACATCTATTGGAGACTCATAAGTAACCCTGTGCTGTTGTGCAAGAAGCTGTGCTTTTTCAATAACAACTCTTGCATCAGATAATATTCCTGCTGCGCTTCCGATTATATGGCTGTCTATCTCATATATCTTGCTTGCAGACTCTTGATCCATTAATTCATCTCTTAATCTTTTATCAGCAACTACTACAACGCCATCAGAACAAACTATTCCTATGCTTGCAGAACCCAATCTCACTGTCTTTTCAGCATATTCTACCTGCAATAAATGCCCATCTGGGGAGAACATAGTTGCAGCTCTGTCATATCCCATTACTTGATGCTGTACTTCCATTGGTGTTTCCATTTGTTTAGAGAAAAAATAATCTCCACTCTTATTTTGCTAATCTAATTAATTTGGAGTCATTTTTAAACCTTTCCTTATGTCAAGAACACTTTACAAAAATACACACTTAAGTGTGTAATTGCGTGTTCTTGAGCACAAGAAAATCTTACTGGATTTTCTGTGCAGGAAATTCTCAAAGCAGAATTTCCTTGCATCCTAACAGAGAGAATCTTAAAGATTCTCAATGTCCCGAAAAGCATTTGCTTTTCGCGAAGTTGCAATTTGTTTAGCACTCAGCAACTTTTTGATAACTTATAATTTGTTAAAAAACTTCTGTTTTGCCCGCTTTATTGTTCCGCTTAATCCTACCACTCCCACTCCTTTGGAGTCTGCTAAAACTCTTGCCCTGGTTAAGTCTTTAAGAAATACCCTTGCCATTGTTCTTTTTTCCCTTGATGCAATAATCTTAAAATCTCTTCCCAAAATGGATAATACATCAACGACTTCTCTAAAATTACCACTAAATACTATATACCTCTTTTTCTCTCTCTCGCTAGGTTTTATCTTCTTTTTTGCAATGCCTTTTTGTGATTCCATTGAATTAAAGAGGGAATTAAGATTATAAAGGTTTTACCCCCAATAGGCAACTAGTATGTTTAATACCCTGAATAAAAACTTGATAAGTTTTATAAAGATAATAGCCTAAAAAAAATAATGGCTGAGAAGAGTAGTGCGGATGTTCTCTTAACAATTGAAAAATTAAATAAGAACTTTGGCAAGAAACTTGCTCTCAACTCTATAAATCTCCAAATAAAAAAAGGAGAGATATTTGGTGTAATAGGCATGTCTGGTAGTGGCAAAAGCGTTTTCCTCAAGACAATTGCCAATTTCTACAAGCCCAATTCTGGAAAGATAACCTACAAAGATATAAACCACAATCATCTCTCATTCAAGAAATTTTTTGGATTCTCGACGCAAGAAAGTTGTTTTTATCCTGAATTGACAACAAAAGAAAATCTTACCCACTATGGCAGGTTATATGGAATTGAAAAAAAGATTCTTAATGAAAGGATAAAAGAACTTCTCAAGTTGCTTGAATTAGAAGAAGCCGAAAATGTTATATCTTCCACGCTTTCCGGAGGAATGCAAAAAAGGCTGGATATTGCATGCGCTATGATACACCACCCAAAACTTCTTCTCCTTGATGAACCAACAGTTGAATTGGACCCCATACTAAGGCATGGGGTAATGAAATTAATAGAAAGAATAAACCAAGAAGAGGGCATTACAATAATAATAGCATCTCACCTTCTTGGTGGCATCGAAAGCTTATGCCATAATATAGCAATATTGCATAGAGGAGAGCTGCTTGAATCTGGCTCGCTTAAAAAGTTAAGAGAAGAATATGGAAACAATGGAGAGCTTTTCCTAAAACTTGCTGCAGACGATAAAAAGCTGCTTAGCGACCTGTCCAGATACAAAGAAAGAATGGGGGTAACAAGAATAGTAGACCATGGCCATCAATGTTTTACTCTTTACACAAACGATACCACAAAAATAATGAGGTACTTAATGCCGCTTCTCAAAAGTCTAAATGAAAAAGTAATTGAGTTACGAATCAGCAGGCCAAGCCTTACAGAAATATTCACTTCAGTAGTTGCAAAAAAAAGAAAAACAATAGGAAAATAAAAAAGAGATGTAAATGAAAAATCTTATAGAACTGATAAAAAAGAATTTTATATTGTTGTTTAGAAACAAGACCTCAACAGTAATATTCATACTTGGACCCATGGCAATAGTGCTGCTTTTAGGCATGGCTTTTAACACGGCAGATTTATATGGATTAAAGATAGGCACATATTCCCAAAGCTACAATAATCTCAGCGAGGATTTGCTTGCTAAACTCTCGGAGCAATTCACAATAACAAAATCTCCAAGTGCAGAGCGATGCATAGACGGGGTTAAGCTTAATGAATGGCATGTTTGCTTGGTATTCCCTCCAGAATTCAAAATAACCGGGAACAATACAATAGAGTTCTATGTAAATCCAATACACCTAAATCTCGTTTACATAGTTACAAATATGATTTCCTCAAAAGTCTCGAAAGAGTCTGATGAAATAAGCACTATGCTTGTAGATA
Organism: archaeon; assembly: GCA_043808285.1. GTDB lineage: Archaea > Nanobdellota > Nanobdellia > Pacearchaeales > DTIR01 > JAZDFA01. Next base: position 116,051 of record JAZDFA010000012.1, on the reverse strand, counting down.
CAATATTGCAAAGAATAAATGTGATAAAGATTGAGGTGGATAAAGAAGAGCCAATAATAAATGATATCAAAAACAGCCTAAGCAAAGCAAAAATCAGTATCTCAAAAATTTCTTCAGAGTTCTCCTCTTTAGATGTTACTTTCAATTCAAGCAATCTCAATATTCAAAGCATAAATGAAAAAATAGAGGGTATAAAATTTGAAATAGAGAGTATAAATGATGCAAATAACAATGTAACAGACCCCATTTCTAAAGCAAATATACAATCTGCTTATGATAGCATACAAACAAATCTGTCTTCATTGGATTCAGAGGTAGAAAATCTTTCTGACTCTGTAAACGAAATAACCTCCAAGCTGGACAATGTTGCCAGGGTAAAAAACTCCGCCAGTTCTGATTTTGAAGCATCATCTCTTGAATTGTCTCAAAGCCTGGCAAAAATTGCATCATTGCAGGAGAGCATCAAAAGAATAAAAGAGCAACTTGCAATAAGCATAAACTCTGCAACAATTGTAAAGCCAATCAACACAAACATAAAAGCAGTAACTACAGACAGCAAGCACACGGGCATTATTTTCCCGCTGCTTATAGTGCTATTATTAATGTTTGGAGGAATATTTCTTGGAGCAAGCCTTGTTATATCTGAAAAAACATCCAGGGCATATTTTCGAAACCTCACAATTCCAGTTCAGAGAGTTACATTTGTGCTTGCATCATATATTACAACAATGACAATACTGCTAATAGAGGTGTCCATTGTGCTTGGAATCTCCTATCTTTTCACAAAGATGCCGCTAAGCCCCTCACTGTTCTTGCTCATACTGCTTATCGCGACCGTATTCACTTTTATAGGGCTGATGATAGGATATTCTTCAAAGACTACAGAAATGGCTATGCTCATATCCATCGCATTGGTTTCATTGCTGCTTTTCTTTTCTAATATGATACTCCCAATAGAAGCTATAGCATATCTCAAAGAGGTTGCAATGTACAATCCATTCACCATTGCAACAACTCTTATAAAAGAGAATATAATGCTAAACATAGGTATAAGCCTGCAAGAAAAATATCTCCTTCTGCTATTCAGCTACTTTGCAGTCATATTTGCACTAACGCTGGTTGCAGAAAAAATGAGCAAAAATCAGGTTTAAATGGTCTTTTTAAAAAAAGAGTAAACTTTTTAAAAGCACTTTTGATGATATAAGCTAACATGATAGTGAAATTAATAGTAGATGGTGGGGAAATGAAGCCTAATCCGACGATAAGCCAAAAGCTTGGTCCTTTAGGAATCAACCTAGGCAAAATAATGCAGGAAGTAAACAAAGCGACTGCCTCATTTAAGGGAGTAAAAGTCCCGATTATTCTTGATATAGACACTAAAACAAAAGAGTTCAAGGTAGAAGTTCAAACGCCCCCCTCATCAGAACTCTTAAAAAAAGAGTTGGGTGTGGAAGCTGGTTCTGGTTCAGCAAAAGAAATAAAGATAGGAAATCTCGCTATTGAACAAATAGTGTCAATTGCACAAGTAAAGCAAAGCGGCATGCTAGTCAATAATTTTCAAAGCGCAGTAAATTCAATTCTTGGAACTTGCGTAAGTCTTGGAATACTTGTTGAGAACAAAGACCCCAGAGACATTATTCAGGAGATTGAAACAAATCCAGATTATAAAGAAATTGTATCAAAGCAAAAAACAGAATTATCTGAAGAGAAAAAAAGAAGCATTAATGATTACTTCGCGAAGATTAAAACTAAACAGGACGAATTCCTCAAGAAGAAAGCTGAGGAAGAAGCTGCAAAAGAAGCTGAAAAAGCTGCTGTTGCTGCGACTACTTTACCTGCTGCTGGCACAGAAGCTGCTTCCAAAACTGCTGCTGCTCCTGAAGCAAAGAAAGCTCCTGAAAAAGCAAAAGAAAAATAAGTAAACAAAAATTTATAAACGTCCCGGGCTGTTTTAGTGTCAAGGGGCTGTGGGGTAGTCTGGTTAGCCTTCGAGGTTTGGGACCTTGCGACCCCAGTTCAAATCTGGGCAGCCCCACTTTCGATATTCAAAAAAAATAAAAATCAAACAAAATGGGAACAAAAAAAGTTGGATCAGCTGGAAGATTTCGCGCTAATTATGGAAATAAGGTAAGGGGGAAAGTGTCAGAAGTCGAAAAATCCCAAAGACAAAGGCAGGTATGCCCTTACTGCAAAAAGAAAAAAATAGAAAGGCTCTCAAAAGGGATATGGAAATGCAATTATTGTGATAAAAAATTTACTTCAAATATGTATACTGTAGGAGAAAAATAAAATGGCGATGTATAAATGTTTTTTTTGCGGCAAGCAGATTTCCCATAAAAGTCTTGAAAAAAGATTTGTATGCCCACACTGTGGCAGCAAGATTTTCTTCAAGCCTAGAAAAGAAATAGCTAAGATAAAAGCCGTGTAAGATACAAAAAATGGTTAATGAAAAATCGATAGACAAGGAAACTGCAAAGCAGATTCAAGAGCTTCAGCTCGCCGAACAGGGAATACAAAATCTGATGATGCAAAAACAGGCTTTTCTTCTGGAATCAAATGAAACAGAAATGCTCTTAAAGAACTGGAGAAAAGCACCGACGATGTTTACAAAATTGCCGGGCAGGTAATGATAAAATCAAAAAAAGCAGATGTCCTCCTTGAGCTTAAAAGCAAGAAAGATATCCTTAATTTAAGGGTAAAATCAATAGAAAAGCAGGAAGAAATTATAAAAGAGCAACTTTCAAAAAAGAGGGATGAAGTTATAAAGAAGCTAAGATAGTAGATAAACTAATAATTTTTTATCAAAGAGACCAAAAAATAAAATAGAAAAATTTATAAATAAGTCCGAGGTTATAAAAATAACATGGTAGTAAAAAGAATAAAAGAGGGTTTTGCAAGAATCTTATCAAGGGTACAAGAACCCAAGGCAGATTATATCGAAATAGATTTGGGGGTTTCTCCAAAGAGATCGAAGATAATAATCAGGCCTTTCGTCCTTAAAGTCTTTGAGGATATAAATCCTATTCTAAACTCTTTGAGAGAGGGATACACTATAGCAGTGATAGACATAAAACACCTAAAAAGCAAGGATATCGTAGAGCTAAAGAGAGCAATTGCAAAGATAAAGAAGACATGCGAAGCTCTTGAAGGCGGAATTGCAGGCTTTGGAGACAATATAATAATAGCAACGCCAAGCTTTGCAGAGATCTACAGGGTGGAAAAAGTTGTCGAAAAAATCCCGAAATTCAAAGAGTATTGAGGATTCTTCACTGCAGACTTTAAATAGAGACAGATAGTATTAAAAATGCTTATCTTTTCCCCTATTAATGAAAGTCATATTTGTTGAAGCTAGGGTAAAAGAAAGGATTTCTGCTAAGAATATAGAGAGTAGCATAGATAAATTAGTTTCTTCTCTAAATCCCAAGTCTGTAGGTATTGCTGCTTCTATCCAGTATTTGCAAGAAATTAGAGAAATAACAAGGATATTTCAAAAAAAAGGGGTAAAAGTCCAAAAATTAAGGGGAAAGAAAGCATATTACCTTGGTCAAATAATTGGATGTGATGGGAAATCGCTCTCTGAAAATAAAAATGTTGATGCTTTTATAATAATAACTGATGGAATATTCCATTCATTGCAGCTTGCAGTTAAAACAGAAAAGCCAGTATTTGTTCTTAGCAATGAAGGAATAAGGAGAATAGAAGAAGAACAAATCCAATCAGTAAGAAAAAAGATAAAAACTGCTTCTATAAAATTCCTCCAAAGTGAAGTTATAGGCATAATCGTCTCCTCTAAACCAGGCCAGCAGCATCTTGCCAATGCATTGCAATTAAAGAAGCAAATAGAAAGCAAGGGCAAGAAAGCATTTATATTCCTAAGCAATACTATTAATATAGCAGAACTGGAGAACTTCCGCCCCTCTGCTTGGGTTAATACTGCCTGTGAAGGCATATCCATTGATTCTAGCAGCATACTATACTATAATGATGCACTTGAGCTTCTTGCCCCAGAATCTCCCAAAAATAGAAAGATTTATAAATAGTAGTAATTATTGAATAGTAACAAAAAATAGACAAATAAATAAAATGAAAAAAAATTTGATGTTTGTTTTGGCATTATTCTTGGTAAGTTTAATGCCTGCAGCTCTTGCAGCTTTGCAAGTAACTGCTCAAGACATAACTGCAAGTCATAATTCTTTAATAACAATCCCATTCCAACTGGATAATACTGGCGGTTTGGTATCAAACTTGGCTATAAATATAACCTCAATTACTGGAACCCAGATAATATCTGTCACAATACCTGCTGTTTCAAAACAATCTATAAACGCTTCAGCTACAAATACTTATACTATAGACCCTTATCAAATAACCCAGTACCTTGCAGCAGGCACTTACCCAGTTACAATCACTGTATCTGGAAATGAATCCGGAGCAAGTGTTTCTGTCGCAAAGACTATTAATATTATAGTGAATGAAACAAAGGCATTAACACAAATTAGCGGGGGGATAAGCATCTCAGCAGTACAGGGGGCAACACCATCAAATACCTTTGTTATACAAAACACAGGCAATAAGAACCTTACAAATATAGCATTTGTACAGCAGTCTGTAATGAATGACAGCAACAATAATGTAATAACTCTGTCTTTAAGCTCTTCTGCTTCATTAAGTCTCCTTCAGCCAGGACAAACAGCAACAATAACAGTTGCAGCCACTGTTCCTTCAAATGAGGATTTTAAAGCATATAACACAAACATAATTGTTACTTCACTAGAGGGAGCATCAATAACTGTCCCATACACAATCACAATAACTCAATCTTTATGTGATCAGGGAAGAAAAGGATCATACTTTGAAGTGGATATAACAAACCCAGATTCTGGAGATGACTTCTATCCAAATGATATAATAACTCTAGAAGTAAAAGTAAGAAATAACAATGAGGATTCAAGAGATGTGATAGTTACTGCAAATCTTTTTGATGTCACAGATAATGAATTCCTCGATCAAGAAGTTGAAACTGACGGCACAGTAGACAGTGATAGAAGTGAATATTTCTCTGTTGATTTAAAAGTGCCAGTAGACATAAAAACCCACACATTCAGATTATACGCAAAAGCATACGAAGATGGGGAAGAAGAAACACAATGTAATGAAGATTATATGTCTATAGATATAAAGAAAGACACTCATGCAATTGCAATATCTAGAGTATCACTCCCAGAAGCAGTCCAATGTGATGACAGCTTTAGTGCGGATTTATCTCTTGCAAATATTGGAAAGAATGATGAGGATGTAAGAGTAGTTATCTCAAATACTGAACTTGGAATCAAAGAAGAACAAACATTAAGCATAGACAAAGAAGACACAAAGAAAGTTCCAATAACACTTAAAGTTCCAAAGACTGCCTCTGAGGGAAATCACACATTGAAGATACAGGCATTCTACAGATTGTCTAATGATGTTTATCAGGATTCAGTAACAAGAACAGACCAGATAAATGTAGAAGGCAATTGCATCAAAGAAGAGCCTAATCTTGTAATGACAACCGAGCTTGTGAACGATGCATACATAAATGAACCCTTAACAATGAAGATGAACCTATTTAATACTGGAAGCAAAGCAGCAACATACACAATAACTGTTTCAGGTTATGAAGGATGGGCTAGACTAGATAAGATCGACCCAATAGTATTGACAATAGAGCCTTCACAACAGGCATCAGCTTATGTTTACATGACAGCACTTGCTCTTGCTGGAAGCAAAAGTTTTAAGGTTCAGGCAAGATATGCAGACAAGAAAGTTGAAAAAGATGTTAATCTTGAGCTAAAAGAAAAGGCATCTGCTCCAAAAGCCTACCAAGGATTTGTAGCAAAGTTAAGCAACTTGACAGGATTTGACCTAATAACAGTAAACATAATCTTAGTGGTTGCGATAATACTTGTCCTGATGTGGATAATGAGAGTAAGAAGAACATACTAATTTTTCGTTCCCCACTATTTTTTCTTGGTAGTTAATTTCTAGAAAGCTGGAAATAGCAACACTTTGAGGTATATTGCTGTTGCTGCAGATACCGGAACAATGATATTATCGTCAACTTCATCTCCACCCAATTTTAATGTTAATGCCTCTGCAAACATAGATACAACTGATGCAACTATTGCCTCGCTGTAAGGTATAAAAAATGATGCTACAAAAAATCCAGTGATGATACCCACAATAGTGCCTTCTATTTTCTTTAGCGTATTGAATGGTTTTCTATGGCTTCTCTTACCAAATACTATTCCTGAAAGGCTTGCAAGGGGGTCTGCAAATGTAAGTATTGCTATTGCTGCAAATGCCATTGATTTTGGGAATATTCTTAGTACTAACAAGCATCCTGCAACAAAAAATAATGCCCCTTTTCCTGGGAATTTCTTTAGGTATTTGGGCTTTTCAAATTTCTTCAGCATAAAATGTATAAAAGGTATCTTAAAACGCAATGATGTCAGAGATAGCAGCATGCCAAAGCATAATAACGAGAAGAGCATCCATCTTACCCCAGTATAATAATTCTTTACTGCCAAATAAAGGATTACTGAACCAAAGATTATATGGAATATTGTTCTTCTAAATTTTAATGGGCTTATTGCCTTCTTTATTATCTTCTTTTTAACCATTTGTTAGCAAAGAAAAGCAGTTTTTTATTTTTTTCGGTTAGCCTGATAGAGAGATTCCCGGAGGAATACCCTATCAAAGCGCCAATTATTACGTCGCTAGGATAATGCAATGCAAAATAAACTCTGGATATTGCAACCAAAACTGCAAAAAATATCCATACAAATTTGAAATATCTAAACTCTTTGTCAAGAACTGGCAATGCAGAAAAAGCTGAAGCTGCATGCAATGAGGGAAAAGAAGAATTAAATGGATTTGAAATCTTCAAGAAATCCATTGTATCTACCCCCAGTTCATATGGCCTTTCTCTGGGTATAAAAAATTTAAGCAATGAAACAGCAATGAAAGATAGCAAAAGACTGCCCCACAGGGGGATAATCCACTTTCTTTTCCTTTCGTGCCACAAGAACAATGATGTAAGGAAGAATAGTATAAACACGGTGGAGCCTGCAAATGTTATCCACATCATGAAAGAATCAAGGTATGGGAATCTTAAAACCGAAGCTAGCATAACTCCCTGCCAGTCTAATTTAAATGCAACAACAATAACTAGAGCGAAAAATAAAAAAACAAGGATTTTCTTTCCCAGATTTTTCTTTATGTTCATTTTTTCTCTTTTTAGATCAAAAAGTTGCTCTAGTGCTATTGCCAAACGGCAACTTCGCGAAAAGCAACTGCTTTTCGGGACATTGAGAATCAAAAGATTCTCTCCGTTAGGATGATCAAGAACACACGAGTTTAATCAAATGTTCTTGACACAAAACAAAAAACATATTTAAATACATTTTCATGAGTAAATGCATGGTTGAGAAGGAAAAAAAAGAGAAACAAAAGCCATATGATATCCCCCTAAGGTATCTTATTATTTTTATTGCTTCAATAAGCAATCTTGCAATATTCTATCAGGTATTCACCCCGCTTACACTCTATCCTTCAGCATTCTTTCTCTCTATTTTTTATGATATTCAAATAATGCAAAATTTTATATTCCTAAAAGCAGTAGTTATTGAGATTTCAAAGGCATGCGTTGGAGGCTCTGCATACTATCTGCTCCTTCTCCTTAACTTTATAACTTCTGGTATAAGATTAAGAAAGAGGATTGGAATATTTGTATTCACATCTTCTTTGTTTCTCCTGCTTAATATTGCTAGAATAATCCTCCTTTCAGTTCTGAAAGTAAATAACTTCCTTTTCTTTGACACCCTCCATGTAATATTTTGGTATTTTGTTAGTGTGGCATATGTCTTTATCGTCTGGATTGCTGCTGTTAAAGTTTTCAATATAAAATCAATTCCATTTTATTCTGACTTTATGTATATCTGGGGGCTTTCAAAAAATAAGCCAGAAAAGTTAAAATCTAAAAAGTCTAAGAAGACCAAGAAAAGATAGCGTCATGATTATTCCTGCAGCTGCTACTCCTAAGAATATCGCCATAAAACTCTTCTTTCTATTTAAGTCTAGAATCCAAGCCGCTATGCTGCCAGTCCATGCTCCAGTCATGGGAAGAGGGATTCCTACAAATACTGCTAATGCTATATATCCATATCTGTTTATTTGAGGCTCTAATTTATGGCTTTTTATCCTTATCTTATCTATAACCTTTTTTGATAGATTATTGTATATCTTTATCTTGCAAAGTTTAGAATGAAATAAATCCATGAATATCCATATGGGTATAGCCACTAATGCATTTGCTAAAACGCATAAAGAATAGACAAGAATTATATTTGTGATGGTTAAGTTTATTGTTGAAAGGGCATAAGGTATCCCCCCCCTTACCTCTGCTATGGGCAGCATGCTAATAATCGCAGCGATTAAGAGATTATTGCTCATTTTGAGACATTGATATTCCTCTGCATTGTTCTTTTTATCATCTGGATTGTTGTTTCAAGAAGGAATTTTTCTGTTACGGGGATTACTTCACAATCAGCTATATTAAGTATGTAGCAGTCTCCCTGCTGCACTATTGATGTTTCATTTGCCTGCCTTAAAACAATAACTGTTGAGTTGGCAGTATTATCGCAATTCTTCCAATCAACCTCCTTCTCCTTTGAAAGATTCTCATCTGTAGTTGCGCCCTTTGTCTTTATTCCTAATGCCCCAAGATACTGGCCCAATTGCACCGCTGGGATGTTGCTCCCATAGCATCCGCTTATCTTTGGCTCAAAGGATACGAAAGCAGTTCTTCTAAACATAATTGTTGCGTTGATTGGAATGTTCTCAAGTTGTTTTGGATTATTCCTAAAATACATTACAAACTCTACCTGCCCATCAGATCTGCTAAATTTCAATGTAGTATTATAAAAATACATTCCTGAATCGCTCTTTATTTTCTGAAACTTCAATCCCTGGTAAGTAAACTTTGAAGTGCTCTTGTAAAAGTAAATAAAAGAGATTGTAGAAAGGAAAAGAAATATCAAAAATATTACTATGAACCTCGCTTGTCTCTCCTGCTGCTTTTTTATCTCTTCACTTGATCCTATCTCTATCTCTTCTTTAAGAGTTTGCTCATCTTTTATGCTTTTCTTTTTTCTTGGCATTTTACATTATTCCTTGTAGTGCAAATACTGCCCTATCTGCGACCATTGTTAGGTTTTCAATAGAAGATTCGACTATAAGACAGTTTGCCTGCTGATAAACCCTTGGAGCGATTGTAATATTTTCCTCGCTCTTTATCTCTCTTACTACCAAAACTTTATGATCATAACAATTTTTTATTGGAAGCTCCTCGCATCCAGTCTTGTTCTCATTTCCTTCAAGGCATACTGATTGTATCCTTAATGGTGCAAGGTTTCTTGCGATTTCGTATGCTGCAGCCTTCTCATCCATGTTGTATGCATCAAGATACATATCCGTTCCTGCGAAATCATTACTTCTAAGCCTTATATTGGATGCTATTGGCTCTACCTCTTTAGGATTAAATCTTGTCAAAAGCGAGGGGCTCTTAAGCTCCCACCCATTTTCTGTGTTAGTGAAAATAAATCCATTATATTTCATAGTTGTTGTCTGATCCTCCCTGTTTATTGCATAACCCCATGTGCTTGCCACCATTAATGCAACAAGAACTAGACCTATAGCTATGTTCCTGCTCTTCTCGCTCTTTGCCTTCTCTTCTGCAGTTATTATCTTCCTTAATTTCATTTCCAGACTAAGAAAAAACCGTTTATAAAAGTTACCAAAAAATGTTTTGCATGTCAAGAACACTTGACAAAAACCACACAGTCGAAAAAATCTCTTGATTTTTAGGACATTGAAAATCCAGTTAGGATTTTCTCTGTTTAGTGTGTGGTTGTGTTCTTGAGCATCCTAAAATTCCAAGCAAACCTCCAGGAATTTTTTGATGCCTATCAGCAGTCAATTAAAAAAAAAGAAAAAAAGAAAAAAACAAAACAAAACTAGCTTTACACTACGTCTTCGTAGGTTGCTGTTTGCTTCTTAAGGTCGGTACCAACTATAGTTGATGGCTTCATGCTTACTAAGTAAGTTGCAGCTTTTCTTGTGTCTGCTCCTTCATAACCTGCGACTAACATAGCTACCTTACCCGTTGTGTAAGGGGAGTCCAATACCTTGATAAGGAATTGGCCTGAGCTAATGCCTGCCGCGGTTGTAAAGTCTGCACCACAAATGGCTGAATCACTTCCTAGCATTTTAGCAGCAACTGTGTTTATACAACTTCCTCCAAGTACTATCAAGTTCTTAGAACTGACAGTAGCAATTTCGGAATCCATAACAGCAATAGAACCAAGTGAAGCTACGCTTCCTCCCGATCCTCCAGCGGCTACTTCTACACCTGTCTGAGTCACGAGTATGTCTGCATACATCTGCTCATCTGGGTATTTGATAGTAATCGCATCGTTATCTGTTGAGTCATATTCGACGAAAGTACCGTATCTTGTAACCGCCTCTCTGACATTTGAGTCAGTTGTAAGAGATTGCAAGGCGGAGTTTGTACCTGTCATTACAGGTGTGGAAACGCTCACCTCTACAGGTGTTGTGCTTCCGCTCACGTCTAAGTTGACACAGATTGCGTCGCCGTTATTTGCATTGTTGGTTTCTGTTATCTTCTTCTCTTCTAAGAAGAGAACTGCTGCTCCATTTGCTGAAGTAGAGTTGAAGATACAGTCTGTTCCTGCTATAAGAGTTTGGGCATCATTTCCGTTAACGTCTATTCCTCCAATTATACCAGTCAAGTTATTTGTTGCTCCTGATATAATTGAGTAATTGACATTTCCGTATTTCTTGCTTCCTGATTCGTTACTAACTGCACCTGTCTGAGCGGATATTGTTAAACCTGCCTCGTAATCTGCTAAGGTTTCTAGACCTGGCAGAGAGTAGGTTAATCCGTAGGTAATAGTTGTAGGTTTCAAGAATGCTAACCATCCTCCTTTAGCCAACTTTATTCTCGGGAATAAAGTTGTTTGAGTACCAGCGACTCCTTCAGCTGCATTCGTACCCCAGGTGATCTTCAAGTAAGATGTCGTACTATTTACGACGCTGAAGTAATAGGTGTTGCCATCAATGTTTGTGCTGGCATTACCATCTGTTCCTACAGTCAATCCGCCTCCATCAAAGAGGGTCTTTCCTGTAAGAGCATCTTCCAACTGGATCTTAGAAGTTGTTTCTAAATCTCCTGTTGGTAGTTCAGTTACTTTCAATATCCTACCGTAGTCTCCTGCGTTAACAACCATATACTCAGCATCGCCAACAAGTGCACCTTCAAGTACATTGAGGGTTTTGTTGGAAGAATCTGCGAGTCTTGTGGTAATTGTGCTTTCAGAAGTGTCTTGGTCGTAACCAAAATAGACAGTCTTTGCTCCCTCGCTTGATCCCAAGTAAGGTGTAAAAGTTGTCTTTGCATTTCTGTTGTTATCAGTGTTGATAACTACAGAATCTCTCATGTCGGAATCCAATGCTGGAGCGACATCTGCAAATTTCACTTGAAGTCCTCCGAAAATTGGGTCTTCAAACGTAGTTCCGATACCAAGATGGTCTGATGCGGACTTTGCCATAGCTACCTTTATAGATAACTTGGATAAGCCGTTAGCACCTGTTGACGTTAAGTATGCCTTAGTGCCTTGGATAGATGTTTCATCTGTTCCAGACTTTACAGTTGTACCTTGCGCGAATTTAATCTTGGTACTACCAATGTTTAAATCTGCATAAGAAGTTTGAGCCTCTTTTGCTAGGTAATGTATCGACTTGGCATATATCTCTATGTCGCCAACTTTTGAAGAGCTACCTTCGGTAATTCTTCTTATACTACCACCATCTACTGATACAGACACGTAATTCACTCCTCCTGTTTGCTCGACGCTCTTAACCTCTAATGCATAGGTCTTTCCACCTACTTCGAGGTTTGCTGTCTCGCCTTCACTGACTGTCTTCTCTGTTCCTGCACCATACAAGTACAATACAGGTGTTCCAGAGTTTGAGCCAGAGCCAATTGTAAAGTCCTTTCCAAGTATCTTTATATTGTTGCCCTGTACGTCAGAGCTTGATATATTGATATTCTTGTTGAAAGAAAGATCCAATTGATACAAGTAAGCATCTGCTACTGTTCCGACCTGCACTAGAAGTGCTGGGTCTTCCAAGTCGCCTCCGCTTGTGGAGTAAGCCACAGTGTTGTTTCCTGGTGTTATGGTTTGCGTGAAGCTGTATTCTGTTCCTGCATCATCTACTATAGTGCCGTCTGCTAAAAGAGTAGGCATTTCTGATTTAGAAATACCAGTTCTTGCAACATTCATTGCGCTACCGTAGAAAAGCCTTTGGCTTGTAGAAGCAAGGTTGACAGAATCACCGCCAACTCCTGTTGCACCGATTGAACTAGTTGTTGCAGTTTGTTTTGCAAGCTCTGCCTGCAAATTTGCACCAACATCAACTGCTGCTATGTTATCAATTGTTGCGGCGCTTGCGCCTACAACTATTGCTACATTGGCAACACCTCCCTTTATGAAAGGGTCTGGGTACATAGAAGCTGCAGCTGCCATTCCGATTGTGGAACCAAGCATTGCTGCGCTGGCTAATACTGACGCTACCTTTTTAAAGTTAAATTTCATTTATTATTTCACTAACCTCCTTTCATTAGTTGTATTTTGGCTTTGTCTTAGTTTTTAGAGCAACAATAGGGAAGTTACCCTATCAACCAAGATGGTTATCGCTGTAGTCCCTATTTTAAGAACACCGTTTTCTGGCCAGTGTATGCCTAAGTAATACCTTAAGCACATTTCCTATAGTTTCTGGCGCTTTAAAAAGCTTTTGTTTTAAGCTAGATATAGGGTAAGAAAAACCCCTGTTATTCTTCCTAATATACGGTAAACACAAACATATATCTTAAAACAATAATGTTTAAATATACTATTTGTTTTAGGTAATATGAAAATATAGCGACGATAATAAAGTTGCTGAGTGACATAATACAAACGGCAACTTTAGGATCCTAAAAAAACTATAGTTACTACAACATGAATGTTGTTTTTTTGATAAAAACATGGTAGAAAAAGAAAGAATTGGTTTCATAGATATAAGATTGAAGCATGGAGCATTTAGTGCATTGTTTAGAAGGTTTAAGGCAGATGGGAAAAGCTATGCTGGCTTGGACTTCACAGATATAATGGCTCTAAGGCAACTTCTTAGCAATGAAAAGGCAAGAATGCTATTTACTCTGAAAAACAATAACCCCAGTTCTATTTATTCTCTTGCAAAAATGCTGGGTAGAGACTTTAAGTCAGTAAGAAAAGATGTTGAACTTTTAAGAAATTTTGGTCTTGTAAGGCTTGTTCCAGAATTAAAAGGAAAAAAACAAAAGCTCAAACCAATAATAAATCTTGATAAAATCCAGCTTACTCTCCACCTTCAATAGCTAATACCAAAGCTTTAGGCTGATTGCTATATTTCCTTCATCTAATGGCAAAAACTGCTGAGAGCCTATGCTTGTCCCGCTAGATACTCCATTCCTTAAATATAGTATTGAAGCGTCTGGTTTTCTTGAAGTCATCCCGCCACTCTGTTTTTCTGAATAGCTTATATTAAACTCATAAGACTTTACAGGCCTGTCAACAGTCAAGCTGCCTATTGAAGTCTGTATCATGCTGGCCATTACGCTCTTTAACTCTGTGCATGTATCTCTGCCATCACTGCAATAGTCCTTTGCATAACAGCTCTTTATCAAATCCGAGACTGTTTCATACTGCGGCACATACAATGCACAATTAGTTGTATAAGCAAGCATTGAATTAACTAAATTTTCAACCTGCTTGTCCTGGTTTGTTTTGGGGGGTTTTTGAAGTGCTAACCCTAAGAAAACCAATGAGATTATTCCTACTACTAAGATTATAAGTACAAACCCCAATATCTCTTCCTGGGCTTTTCTCGTCATTTTCATTTTGGTTTCACCTCTTCAACTGAAACTAACAGCTTTGCAACATCACAGTCCTGCCATACATATCCGTCTTTGTATGCAGTCCTGCATAATGGGACGTAAGATGAATATGTTATGTCTTTCTTTCCTTTGTCATATATTGTAATGCTTGACTGGTTGGGGTATATTGTAACTATCTTTATTGAACTTAACCCCTTCCAAAGATTCTCATAGCCTGAAACATTCCTGATTGCTAATGCCTTATCCATATCTATGCAATTCCCGATTATACAAGACAGCTCAGGCATTGCCGCTAGTTTGCCCAGCAAATTAATCGCTCTCTCTGCCTTCAGTTGATTCTTTTCAGAATATAATTGCTTAACCTGCATATTTGCATAGATTATCAGTATTAATGCAAAAAGCATTGCTAGACCTAGCAGCATAAAAGCTGTTTCCTGTATCTTTAATTGGGCCTTACCACGCCCTGCATATAAGTGCCTCATTCTCATATTCCACCTCAATTGATTTATCATTTAACGGCATTATATTTGATAATGCTATCAAGCCTGATGCCTCATAGCTTAAATCTATCAGTTTTTTTGAGAGTTCTCCAGTCATACACCCTCTTGAATCTAAAAGCTTTGTCTTCTCTGCATAAAGCTTCGAAAGCATGCTTATCCGGTTCAATAGCCTCTTCACAGTGCAATTGTAAAAATCTGGCTTTGAAAATATCGCACCATAAAGCAATGCATCTCCCAAGAAATAAGACTTTTCATTTCCCTGCTGCACATACCCGTAATCATATAGACTATTGCAGCCGTATCCATAGCATAATCCATTAACAACTACATCGCATGAAGGGTTATTGAAGCACACACTTATGCTCCCCTTCTTGCAATCCTGCTTCCTATTAGTAACCTTCATATTGGTTGCGTTCAAGTCCTTTAGCTCATAAGAGAGGCTGTCTGGAGGAGAAATGAAACAATAATTTCCTGCCGTTAGGTATATCAAATTTGCAACATCAAATGGCATCTTAAACTGCTTTGAAAAGATGTAAAGCTCTTTGCCTTCTTCCAAGTCTCTTGAAAATACATACTTGTTGTATATGCTCTGTATAGCCCCAAATTCCTGCCACTCACTTCCAACACTATTCTTTGTGGCAATTCTTAGCTCCTGCCTGCCTATTCCCTCATATTTGCATTTCATGCTTATTCTTGTGTCTGCAGGCATTTTTATCACATCAATTGATGCACTCCCCATGCCACTCTCCAAAGGATCAAGCAGCACTGAAAGTTTTTCAGCTATCTCTGAATCATACTTGTATTGCTGCATGTTAATAGAACGACTTGCAAAAAATAATGCAAGAAAGATTATAACTGCCCCCACTACAATAGAAAAAATCCAATTAAACTGCATTTGTGCTTTCTTTCTTCCAATGTCCATAAATTTTAAATCTTTTTTTTTGAAGTTCATTTTTTTAATTTTGAATCACAAGAAAATCCTCTAGGATTTTCTGTGCCGGAAATTCTTTCGAATTTCCTTGCATCCTAACCAAGAAAAACCTTCTTGTTTTTCGGGGACTCGAAAAGCTTTGCTTTTCGTGAAAACCCCCAGTAAAACAGAGGTTTTTATGATTTTACTGCTGCCTTACTTTTACATAAACATCATCAAATCCCTTGTATAAGCTTATGCTTATCTTTCCGGTATTCTTTATGCAATAAGGATTTGAAGTACTGCTTGCATCGATGTGCTTAAGAAGCTTGTAAGACATATCGCAAGCACCCTTTGTAGGATATAGGAAAAGATTCGCCTTCTTAAACTTGTAAAAGACGCTTAAATCATTATATACCTTGTTTGCAATATCCCTTCCTTCACTATCCAATCCTGTTAATGTTTTGGGTCTTGTGAAATTTAGAAAGCATACATATTCAACTGAGCCTGGAAGTTTTCCCTCGAATACATTTTCTGCTGACTGGGCGTTCCATATTGAATCTATCTTTTCCTGTAATTCTCTTTGAAACAATCCCACTTGGGCGCAATTCTGCACGCTCAGGAAGTTCATTATTGAAAAGAAAGCAACAACAAAGAATACTGCAATTAAGAACAATGAAAAAATCATCTGGAAAGGCATACCCATTGTTTCAGCCTTTTTTAAAGATAAAAACCCTCTTTTCATGCATTGCTAAACTAAAAGATGTTTAAATAATTTATGAATAGACAAGATTTATATATTGCTATCTAGTGTAAAAATTATGGTTGACAAAGAAGCTAAAAGAGTGCTCATAAAAGACATTACCCCTGCAGATTTTGGCAAAGAAATAGTCCTAAAAGGATGGGTAAAAGAAATAAGAGACCTAAGCAAAGTAAAATTTATGGTATTAAGGGATATTTCAGGAGTAATACAAGTAACTGGTGTTAAGAGTGAAACACCCCCAGAAGTATTTGATTTATTCTCAAAAATTCCGCATGAATCCTCAGTTGAGGTAGTAGGAAAAGTAAAAGAAAGCAAGCAAGCTCCTGGTGGGAGAGAGATACTTCCAGACAGCATAAAGATTATTGGAAAGTC
This sequence comes from archaeon, assembly GCA_043808285.1. Classification (GTDB taxonomy): domain Archaea; phylum Nanobdellota; class Nanobdellia; order Pacearchaeales; family DTIR01; genus JAZDFA01. The sequence continues at coordinate 99,471 of JAZDFA010000012.1, read as the reverse complement.
TGAATTAATGCTTCCTATTGATGTTACTGATTATTCCAAGACAGAATTGCCTAAGAGACTGGATAATCGTGCAGTGGACTTTCACAGTGCAAGGACTCAAGCAATATTCAAGATTCAATCTGAAATATCATATTCTTTCCAGGAATTTTTTAAATCAAATGGATTTATGCAGATTCAACCCCCTTCAATAATCTCAAGTGCTTCTGAAGGCGGAACAGAATTATTTCCAGTAAAATATTTTGAAAAAAATGCTTATCTTGCTCAGTCACCTCAATTATACAAGCAGATGGCTGCATGTTCTTTTGAGAAAGTATTCTGCATTACTCCTGTTTGGAGAGCTGAAAAACATAATACAATAAGGCATCTAAATGAATCAAGACAGATGGATATTGAAGTTGCCTTTGAAGATGAATTTGGCGTTATGAAGTATATCACTAGTGTTGTCCAGCATATGGTAAAAAAAGTTAAAGAGAATTGCAAGAAAGAACTGGAATTATTAAAAGTTGAAGTTGAAGTGCCTGCTGAAAAATATCTTACTTTCCAGGAAACGGTTGATTTGCTAAAGAAAAATGGAGTTGAAATTGATGATGATATCTCTCCTGAAGGAGAAAGAAAACTTTGCGAGCTATTCCCAAATACTGTTTTATTAGTTCATGATTGGTCAAGAAAAGTAAAGCCTTTCTACATAATGCCAAAGACTCTTGATGAAGATGAAATGATATCGAAAGGGTTTGATGCGCTTTATGGGGGAATAGAAATTTCTTCTGGTGGTCAGCGAGTGCATCTTCCAGAATTATTAATAGAGCAGCTAAAGATGAAAGGCCTTAACCCAGATAATTTCAAGTCTTATGTTGATTCTTTTAGATACGGTGCTCCCATCCACTCCGGATGGTCAATCGGGCTTGAAAGATTCACCATGGCTTTACTCGAGCTTGATAACATAAGAGAGGCTTGCCTTTTCCCAAGAGATAGGGATAGACTGACTCCTTAAAGTTTAAATTATTTTCTCATTAATTTTATAATCCTTAACCTTAAAATCATTTGATAATTCAAAGTAGGTTAATGCGCAAAAATCAGATTTATAATTGGTGCTCTCTTGCCTTATTTTGCCCAATAAAATTGATGCAACATTAGATATAAACCCTGAATGAGAAAAAACCAAAATATTCTTTGCTCCCTCTTTCTTCAATCTATCTACAAATAATACTGCCCGGTTATATGCATCAATCGCACTTTCTCCATTCGGGGGGGTAAATTCCTCTTTTTTTAATCCGGAATTACTAACAGCATCTCTCCATTCTTGTCCAGTCTTTCCATGCAGGTCTCCAATGTCCTGCTCATTAGCTTCTTTTGTGTATTCTATAGTTATATTCTTAAGATTAAACAGCAGAAAAGGTTCTGCTGTTTTTCTAGCCCTATTTGTATCAGCACAAATTATCTTATCTACATTTATTTTCTTAAGATACTCTGCCAATTTTTTTGATTGTTCCATTCCCTCAGAAGTAAGAGTATCTTGTTCTTCCCCATGCCCTCTTTCTGCATGTCTTATTAGATAGAGTCTCATATATTTGTCTGTAATATCTCCTTTAATTCTTTTTTGGTTCGTTCTATTATTTTTATTGGTCTGTGCCTTAATGCAAAACCAAGATTGTACAAACACCTATAAAATACTCCAGACTTTAGATATTCTAGAGATTCTTCTTCGTTCACTTTTAATTTTTCGGATAAATAACCATATGCATTTTTAGCCAAATCTTCCAGTAATCCCGTTTTATCTTTCTTTTCAAGGTAAAGGAAAGCAAGGTCGTACCAAGGACTTGCAATCCCAGTTAATCCAAAATCCACAAAAAATAGACCTTTTTCTGATGGAATGCAATGAATTGATTTTAGATCTCCATGCACTAAACATATATGAGGAGAGGCATCATACTTCTTTTTAACAAATACTTCAGATTCCATTAAAATGCCTTCCTCATTAACTTTTGATTTGTCAAATTCCTCAACAAGATAGGACAATCTATGGAATATTTTTTCCTTGCTTAAATCTACTGTCTGAAACAGTCTGGTTGGAGGGTTATCCAATGTCTCTTTGTATAAATTGCTGATATTTCTTATTATTTCTTCATTGGAAGGTTCTCTCAATTTCTCTATAAATTCCATTTCAAGAAAATCCTCTCCAGAAAATGTTAGTCTTGGAACCATAATAATATTTTTTTCCATGAGATATCTCTGAGCCATTTCTTCTTTTTGTCTGCTTTTTGGATGCTGGAATCTTTTGCAAATAATCTTTTTATTATTCTCTTCAAAAACAAAAGTTTCGCTCTGTTCTGTTTTTACTAACATCTCAGGATTTTTGCGTTTGCAGTATTCTAGAAATTCCATCTTTTCCTCCTAAATCTTTTTCTATCTCTTCAAAAAGTATTTTTCTTCCATTACAATAAAATGCCTTATGAATTATATCTCCATATAGCGATAAAGATTCTTGGGGGCATCCGCCATTGCACTGATTCCAAAATCTGCAATCTTTGCATTCTTTGTTTTTTAGAGGGTATAATCTTTCAGACATATTATTTTTTGATATTTTTGTTCGTTTGCTTAAGGGTCTGTCTGATACATTCCCAAAGAAATATCTCTTATTCCCAAAACTCCTCATACAAGTATAGAAATCTCCTTTATGATCCACACCTATTACTGAAAAATTACATGCTTTCTGAGAGTAGAGGCATCCTCCACATTGACCCTTTATCATCCCTCGGATAAACTCTGTAATTGGCCTTATCTCAATAGGATTTTTATCTTTTTTCCATAAGTTATAAAACCTCATCATGGATTTCGCATATTCTCTAGGTGTAGGCATTAATTTAGTATCCTTAGATGTGAGATCTAGTTTATTTTTTGGGAAGTACTCTGAAATTCTGAATCCTGAAGTATATTTTTTCATCTCTTTGTAGATTGGTTTTTCCTTGCCTAATATCTGTTTGGTCAGAACAATTATTGCAGAGGGTTTCTTCTTCAATTTTGATATATTCTTTATTACTCTCTCAAAAGTTGGATTCCCTAAATTATCCACTCTTGAAGAATCGTGTATTCTTTTTGTTCCTTGTATGCTCGTTCCTATAATAAATCCCTCTTTCTCAAAAAATTTGATAAAATCCTCATTCAAAAGAATTGCATTTGTTTGAACATTATTGACAATCTTCAAGTTATTTTTGTTATATTTATTCTGCAGTTCTTTTACTCTCTTAAAAAAATCAATTCCAGCAATTAGAGGCTCTCCTCCATGCCATATAAAATCTACTCTATCTGTGCTGAAATTAAGGACATGAGAAATTATCTTTTCAAGGGTTTTGAGGGTCATTATCTCGCTCTTAAATGAATTTCTAAGGCAAAATGTACATTCAAGATTACAATTTTCAGTAACTTCTACTACTGCGGTTAAGTTCATAATAACCCCTATCTTAAAATTATGAGCTTTCTCCGCCATATGCCTCTGAATAAGACATTAAAACATCTTTTTCAGATAATGCCTTCTTAGCTACAGATAAGACATTTTTATTATCTGCTTTTTTGGATTCCATAGTTTTGATTATGAATCATTTTTTATAAACTTTATGGTGACAACAAAAAGATCAAAAAGTTGCTGTGTGTTACTTCCACCTTAAAAGGTGGAAGTTTGCGTGCAACTTCGCGAAAAGCTTAGCTTTTCGGGACATTGGGAATCAAAAAATTCCTTGAGTTTTACCGCACCTTAAACAGAGGAAATTTACTAATTTCCTATGCCCCGAAAACAAGATGTTTTCGCGGAGGTGCGGTTTGCTTGGAATTCCAAGAAAATCCTACTGGATTTTCAGGGCCCCGAAAACCAAAAGGTTTTCGAGGTTAGGATGATCAGAAATGCACCCTAAAGCAGAGAAAACCTCTAGCGGTTTTCTATGCCCCGAAAAGCAAAGCTTTTTGCGGGGTGCGGTTTGAACCACATTTCTGACATCAAAAGATTCCCCCTGTTAGGATGCAAGGAAATTCTTCCTTAGGAATTTCCGGCATAAGAAAATCAAACAAGATTTTCTTGTGCTCAGGAACACGCTACCGCATACTAAAGTATGGTATGTGGTTTTTGTCAAGTGTTCTTGACATAAAAAATGCAAATGTAAGGGTTTGCAAAAATGGTTTAGAAAGAAATAAAAGGAAGAGGATAGACCTAAATTAATGGAAAACAAATTTTACATAACAACACCAATTTATTACCCCACTGCAAAACCACATTTAGGTACTGCATATACAACAATAGCTGCAGATATCCTTGCTAGATGGAATATATTATTAGGTAAAGAGGTATTCTTCCTTACAGGAACAGATGAACATGGGCAAAAGCTAGAAGAAGCTGCAAAAAATGCAAATAAAGACCCTAAAGAGTACGTTGATATTCTTGTAGAAGATTTTAAGAATGCATGGGATAAATTAAACATTAGATTCTCTGGTTTTATAAGGACAACAGATAAGAAACATGAAAGAAATGTAAAAGAAATAATAAATAAGATTCTTGTAAAAGGAGACATTTACAAGGGAAAGTATAATGGTCTTTACTGTGTCCCTTGTGAAACTTACTGGACTGAAAAAGATCTATCAGAAGGAAAATGTCCAAGTTGTTTAAGAGAAGTCAAAGAGATAGAAGAGGAGGCTTATTTCTTTAAGCTAAGCAATTATCAAGATAAGTTATTAGAGGTGTATAAGAAAAATCCAAGATTTATTCTTCCAGAATCCAAAAGGAATGAAATGATTAACAGGGTTAGAGAAGGATTAAAAGATGTAAGTTTTACAAGAAGCAAATTTAAGTGGGGAGTAGAATTCCCAATAGACCCTAATTTTGTACTATGGGTCTGGCCAGACGCTCTTACTAACTATCTTTCTGGAGTAGATTGGCCATCTGGAGAAAATTTTAACAAATTTTGGCCAGCAGATACCCATCTCATAGGAAAAGATATCCTATTCTTTCACGCAGTTATATGGCCTGCAATGTTGCTTTCTGCAAATGTTGAATTGCCCAAAACAATTTTTGCGCATGGATGGTGGACTGTGAATGGTGAAAAAATGAGCAAAAGCAAAGGCAATGTAGTAGACCCATTAAATATTTCTAACAGATATTGTGTAGATACTCTGAGATACTTCTTATTCAGAGAAACACCTTTTGGGCAGGACGGGGATTTTTCAGAAACATCATTGATTGAACGCCACAATAACGAGCTTGCAAACAAGCTTGGAAATTTAGTATCAAGAGTTTTTGCTTTGGCAGAGAGATATGGAATCCAAAAATGTGACAACAAGCTTGTTGGCAAGCTTAAATTAAAAGAAATATCTGAATGCATGGAAAGTTATGAGCTTGATAAAGCTCTTGCATTAATATTTGAATTTATCGACGTATGCAATGAGTATGTGCAATCAAACAAAGTATGGGAGACAAAAGACAAATGTGTTCTTTATGAATTAGTTGATAGCATAAAAGCAATTGCAATTCTTCTCTATCCTTTTATTCCTTCTTCTAGTGAGAAAATTGCTTCAGATTTAGGATTCAAGATAGAAAGCATAAGCCAGCTTGACCAGCCTCTTAGTGAGATTTCTATAAAGAAAGGCGAAATTTTGTTTAAGAAAGTTTAACGAAAGATTTAAATAAATGTTACCATTTAAGAATAACAGATAAAATGAAAAAAAGAAATCAACAGAAAAGACAAGATAAAGAAAATACGAAAGTATTCTTAGAACAGATCATCAAACACAGAAGAACAGATGAAGGATGTCTAATGATGCCTTCCAGTGATGCATGGGACTAAGATGAACAATAGAGAGATATACTTTCTAATTTCTCGCAACGGTCAAATCTTTAGGATAGAAGACTTAAAAGAATTCAAAGAAAGAGATGTAATTAGTTTTCTGAAATCAAATTTCGTTTCTTTTAGAAAAAGAAAAGAAGCTGATGGACCCATTAGGGTGTTCTTAGAGATAACAAACAAATGTAATCTTCACTGTGTGTTTTGTTATAACCGGAATAATAATATAACTAGAAATTTGTCTTTATCAAGTTTTAAGAATATTCTAAATAAATTAACAAGTTCTACACTTGAAATAATCATAACTGGGGGAGAACCATTACTAAATCCTAGATTTGATGATTTCATAGAATTAGCTTCAAAAAAGAATATCTCAATAGAAATAAATACTAACGGGTTTCTAAATCAAAAAGTTGCTGAGTTTTACCACACCCTAAAGGGTGTGGTTTGCGTGCAACTTTAGGATGATCAGAAATGCTCATCCACATGCTAAAGCATGTGGTTTTCGCAAAAGCATTTCTGACATAATGATATAAAAAGCAGATTAAAGAAAATAAAGAAACATATTAGGATAATACAACTTTCAGTTCATTCATTAAAAAAGAGTACTCTTAGAAAATTAGGCATATGCTATTCAAAAAAAGAGATATTAGACAACATAAAATTTTTTGATGAACTTTTAATCCCTCTTAAAATAAATGTGGTCGTCACAAAATATAATTCTAATTATGCAGAATTGAGTGATATCCTAAAAGAACTTGAGAAGTTGGATAATATCTCAATGATTAAATTTTCATTAGTAGTACCTTACAAAAGGGGCCTTTACAAAATTCTGCCAGAGATTAACAAGACAACAGCTATTCTAAAGAGACTAAAAAAAGAAAGCAATAAAAAAGTGATAATAGGTGAATTGAGTACAATAAAAAAATATTGTTCTGCGGGTTTTAGCAGCAGTTATATAGATATTTTTGGAGAGATATATAAATGCCCTTATGAAAAGAATCCTATTGGGAATATATCAAAAATAAACTGGACGAAGATATGGAAAAAACAAAAAGACTTAATCAAGAACAGGGGTATGTGTTTAGATTATTTCAATCATGCTATCCAAAAGCAAAGATAATCAATAACACAGTAATACGAGATAGACTTTCAGATTTAGAATTCACTCTCATTCTTGATTATTTCCCGAATAAAACAGAAAGAAAAGAAGTATATGACCTGGAAGGCAATCAGCTAATCTCAATATTAAATAACCCAAGAGATAATTTTATAATTCATGATTCTTGCGAAATAAAAAAAGATGTTTCATTTTGGTTAGATGTTGCTTATATTAATGAGAGTAATAAATCAGACTATCTTCTATGGAAATATAATAGCTATATTGACCCTCAAAATGTCTTAATAATGAATGGGGAAGACTGCAAAAATGAATGTATGAAGTTGAATGACTACATAAAAGCGGAATTGTATAATCTAGAAAAATCTTACAAGAGACAAGAAAGAATGGGGTTACTAGAAAGCAGAACCAAAATGATAACTTTGATAGGCAGAGCATACCTCTTAAAAAAATTTGGTTTTTATCTGCATAATCTTCATGATATCGACAGAAGAATCAATATCTCCAAAAAAGACAAGAAATTTATATACTCTCTTGCTAATAAAGATATAAAGGAACTAATAAAATCAAGTAAAAACATAACAAAATGGAAATAATATTTCTAGGCACCGGTGAAGCTCATGGAATGCCTGTTGGGCTGTGTGATTGCAATCTATGTAATGAATATAGAAAAAATGGGAAGTTCAGGTCTAGACCTTCAATTATAATTAAAGAAGGAGATACCAACTTGCTATTTGATATTTCTCCAGATTTTAGAAATCAGATAATAACTAATAAGATAAGTAAAATAGATGCAACATTTGTCACTCATGCTCATTTTGACCATCTGGACGGTATAGGAGACCTTTATCTAAGCAAAAAAACAAATAAAGGACCAGTGTACTTAAGCAAAGAGACACATGAGTATGTTATGCGTTTCTTTCCATGGATAAAAGAAGAATTTGTCATCTTAAAAGATTTTGAAGAACGAAAAATAGCAGATTTAAGCATTACTCCTTTTCCCCTAGAGCATGCAAAAGGATTTGAAACAAAAGGATTTATTATAAAGAACAAAAACAAGAAAGTGATATATGCGCCAGATTTCAGCAAGATAGATGAAAAATCAATGAAGATTATAGGTAACGCTAATGTTTCAATATTGGATGGACAATATGTTTTAGGAAGATACTTACCAGACCCCTTGCATATAGATGGCCAGGAATTAAAGTTGATAGCTCAAAAAGCAAGATTGAAACAGATATATCTGATCGGAATCAGTGAGCATTACATGCAAAAAGAAACAAAAGAGATTGAAAAACAGATACCTGAAGGGCTATTTATCCCATCAGATAATCAGAAGATTTCTCTGTAGTCGAAAGTTCAATAGAAAGATTTATAAATATAAGTAACCATATAGTAGTAACAAAAAATGGCAAATAATCTTGAGAGTAATTTGAAAGGAGAACCGACCAAAATAAAAGTTGGAAGATACGGCAATGAAATTTCAAGAAGAGGCTCCTCAAGTTACCCTTGCAGTAATTCTTATGACAATAATAGGGCACAAGGTACAATAAGGCCCGGTCCATTCAAAGCTATGAAGAGAGGAGCTCTTGCAATAATGCTAGGTGCATCTTTGATGGGGTTGACTGGAGTTACATATGCTCAAGAAAAAGACAATCCAAATAATCTAATCGAAAAATCTGAAGCTAAACAACTCTGGGAAAATAGAATTGATGATGATATCTATAAAGAAAATGTTGCCTTTACTGCATATGTTGGAGAAGGCAAAAATAAACAAACTGAATTATTTGTAGGAAAAATTGACAATGATGGAAATGCCAGGGATATTAAAAGAATTACATATACTCCTGAATTTGAAATAGGTCCTATTTTTACAGATACCCTGAGGATAGATTATGGAAGAGGTATAAGTGTATATACAAAAGATTTAAGTCATGCTAAGTGGTTTAGAATGAACAAAGATGGAACAAATATCCAACCAATTGATTTTACAACATGGCGAATGGAATATGGTAGAGACCACCGTTAGAAACAGGAATTAATAATATCATTTTTCTCTTATTCACTTACTCACTATTCGTCTGTATATCATATGCATCTACTTGTATCGAACAAGCAGAGGGTACTGGCATATTCCCATATTGGTCTTTGCACTTGATATAATAAGTTATGTCTGTTCTCCATTCTGCAGTATGCTCTGTTGAATTTTCAAATGGCATGTCTGTAGCAGATAAAAAGTCAAAGTTGCAGTCCTTTATTCCATACTTGCATTCTGAATCTTCATCAGTTACTATCTTTAGCATTCCCCCATCCTGATAAGCTCTTACAGCTATGGGAGGTGTTTTATCCAATTCTACTTTGAATTTAGTCATATTCTGGTCAGTATTTCCTGCATCATCTCTACACATCACATAGAAAGTGTAGTCTCCAGCATACAAATCAAGAGTCTGTTCATGTTTGTAACTACCAGTATCAAAAAATTCTACCATCGCCCCATCATAACCATTTGTTGCAAAAGAACATTTTGCATCCCCGCTTGAATATCCATTTGCAGTCTCTGCAGTTAATTTCACAGAGATTGGCTCTGCTCCTCCTTTAACTGTTCCATTTGGTTCTACCTTAGTGATATTCAATGGAATAGTGCCTTCAAGCTTGAAAACATAACTCTCTTTGTTAATATTCCTGTCACTCTCATTAACTCCTGCAAGCCATGGTTGGTCTTTGCATCTGAAATAGAAGGTATTTGTTACCTTATCATTAACGCTGCTTAATATTGTGCTGCACTTGTAAGTCATGTCTCCTTCTATCTGCTCAACACTTGAAGCACATATAAATGTATTATTCATATTGTTATAATCCTGATCTGTTCTGCTCCATTTGCACGCTGATGGCTCATTCAGATAAACATCCAAAGGAACATTCTTTGCATTGTAACTTATTGGTGCTCCGTTCTCTATGCTTGTTCTCATTATCATTGGAGGTGTCGTGTCTGGGCCAGGGTCAACGCAGAACTGCATTGCCATTTCCCCCAAGTTCCAATTCCCATTTCCGTCCCTGCATCTTATATACATTGTATATTTCCCATCATTCTTTAATGTGGGGCTTGTTGTTTCATTGCTTAACGCATTTATAGAAGCAGGTGAAGGCAGGCTCATCATCATAGTATGATTATATAAGTAAAGATTATCACCAAAATAAAACTGCATGTCATCAAACTTCCCAGTGTGATTTGTGTCTAGCTTGCATTGTGCAGGCTCATTAGCTTCTATTCCAAATTGCAATGGGGTAAATGATTTTATGCAGCCGTCTTTAGAACCCTCTTTTTCTATCTTGAAGCAACCAGGTCCTGGCGGGCAAGGCTTAATTTCTTTGTAAGAATGGTCTTTTGTAAGCACAGACTTTAATGGTTTTATTACCGGCGCAGTGCTGTCATCCTTATTAATCCAAGTGCAAGTCTCTTTTCCAGTACCTTCATTTAATAATGAACAACCCTGCCCAAGACTATCACATCTATATTTAGTGCATGGCTTCATCTCCCCACCAATTGGTTCCTTATTGCATTTCTGGCAATCAGCCCCGCCAACTGGAGGCTGCCATGGCAAACATGTGAATGTTACTTTCTCCGTTCTTGTCGCACCTATCTTCATCATTTTCATAATTAAAGCTACTACTAACATTACTACTGCAGCCCAAATAAGAGGGGCAAACCAAGCTCCCCCACCCAGACCTAAGAAAGGCTGCGCAGTTCCTGCAGCTACTTTTGAGGCCATCATATTTCCATAAACTGAAGTTGCTAATGAAGTAGTTACACCTGCCATTGTTACCATGTTTGCGGCTTCTCCTTTCAAACCAAATAATCCATTAACAAGCATAGAAACCATATATGCTCCTGCGACATTTACAGCTATATTGGCAAACCCGGTTCCCTGTTTAGCATTAATACTCAACCACTGATTTAATGTTAATCCCTTACCTGGGGAATATCCTGCTTCCGCCCCTTTGAGGCTAGTCATCCTAGCAGTCTTGCCTCCAATAACTTCAGCTGCTTTTAATGCAGTAGCTTGAGAAGTAGTTATAAGCTTCATGTTATTAAATATCCAAATAGCACCTATAGCTATCCCCCCAGACATCAATAAACCACCAAAACCTCCAAAACCATCATCTTTGTTGCTTACATTTTTATCTGGAACATTCTCTGTTCCGCTTATTTCATATCCATCTTTAGTATAAGCTCCAGCAATATTAGCTTTTCCACCACAATCTCCCATAGAAGTGCACAATTTGTCCATAGTATTTACCCATGCTTGTTCCTTGCATTCGCAATTGCCAACACACTGCCAACCTTTCGTTAAAGTTTTCTGATAAGCTACAGAACATGATGAAGAACCCATGCTACAGAAAGTAGTTGCTCCACCTGCAAGGTCTCCTCCAGCCTTTATATTAAATCCTGGAGGGAAATTTGGCACGCATAATTTTAATTTCCATGCTTGCATCCACATGCAGTCATTATTATCATTGCATTGTTTTTCTGCATTAGATTTAGAATTATAATCAAAGCACATCTTCCAGCCATTTGCCCTGCACATTGCCTCTGTGTATTTGCCCTGACCTTCTATATCCACACTATCCTGAACACAAATCCCCTGCCTGTAATCATCACAAGGCTCTACTTTCTCCTCACCCATCACACAAAGATGTCTCCAATGCCTGCTGCCTGGTGCATCTCTGCCTAATCCTACAGCACCATCAAAAACACACCATGATTCTCCGTGCTTGTAATCTTTTCCATTGTAAGTATTATAACAATTCAAATCCCTGCAAATGTAATCCCCCTCAGCAGGTCTTGGCTCAACTCCTGTCCTTGCCTTTCCGCACATGCTTCCCATATAATAATCGCAATTGCCGCAATTTGCATCCTTTGCATTATCTTGTATAGGATCGCATGACTTTTCCTTGTCTAATATCTTTCCATTGTTCCAGCTCCTGTCCTTGTTAGCATCATAAATATTTTCAGTATTCCCGCAGGAATCAAACCAATAAACCTCGTCCTTTCCTTCAATGCATCCTGTGGATGCCTGTCTTGTGCAAGGTGTTCCTAACTTCTCTGCCGAACATAAAAATCCTTTATTGAAAGCAGTTTCATTGTGTGTCATGCTCTTGCATTCTACTCTTGTTGTTAGCTTGCAAGTTGTTTCAACTCCGCCTGCAGTGATAACGCATGCTCCTTTATCCTCTGCTTGTGCAATATCAACGCATGCCTGCTCAGAAACAATAGCAGACCGGTAATCTGTCTCTAAACCATAAAAGCTTGCCAATTTCTTGCATCTTACTAATGTTGTCAATGATGCCTGGTCTCCAAGAACACAGCACCCCTTTTGGCATTGTGCGATATTGCAGCTTGCGCTCAAATCCCATGTCCCACCCCTTAAATCACAAACCTTTCTTGGGGTGCTTTCAGCGCAAGTTCCTTCCTTGCCGTCATAACAGCACCCTAATCTGCAAAATGAAGTTGAGTCGCATGAAGTTGGAGCATGAGCAAATTTTGTATCGCAGCTTGTTGATAATGTATTCTGGCAGAATAAATCCTTGTCCTTTACCTTCTCGCAGCATTCAGTTGATGTAGCTGCAGCAGCAACAGGTGTTGATATAACTGATACAGCAGCAATCAAAAAAGAAAATGCAAATATCGAAATAATCATGTTAGCCATTAAGAAGAACGCCTGTAATACTGGCTTTTCTTTTGCCGTTTTTTTGTTATTCATTTTACTTAACCTTCGTCCTTCTGCTCATCCATTTTTACTTATTTTAAACCTCTTAGAATCCGGGTGGCATGATATAGCTTCTTATTGCAAACAAGAATCTCTTGTCAGAACTCCTGTCTCTTATTATATATATAGTGTTCTCCCCTTGAGACTTCTTGTCTATGCTTGTCTCTGATTGGTAAAGCATATAACCGAGCTGATCGAAATCTCCAACTGAAGTTTCTGAATTTACAATGTCTTGAGACAGCATTATATGGTCGTATATAGGATGAAGCACAATTGCCTCGAATTTCTCGTATCTTTCGGAATCTTCCTTTATTATTGTAAAAGGCATGTCCAAGTCTATAATTACTTTCTTTGGAGCTAGAGTTGTTGAAAGCTTCATTACGCCAATTTCAACTTTATATCCCTTTTTTTCATATTGCTGTTTTAAATTAGCTATGCACTGCTGCACTTTAGGTATTATATAATCAGTTATTTCAGATTCAACAGAATATTTCAGCATTGGCTCTTGATTGACGCATCTTGAATAATAATCGCTTGTGTAACATAAATAAGAAACCCTGTTGTTGTCATATAACGCAAAGCCTGTTGGGCTTAATGATCCTCCCTGTGAGCTTAATACATCCAGTGCGCTAGAGGCAGAATCCCTCATGCATTTTTCAATATAAGCTGATGGCTCTTGTTCCTGGGCAAATGGGTTAACTTCTGGTTTTAGTGCAAAAAATAAAAGAATAGAAGCGACCAATACGATTGCAACAATCACAAATAAAGCAACCTGTCCGCCCTTGTTCCCTCTCATGGCTTTTCTAAAGAAGAAGGTATTTATAAATATTTTGAATAAAAATTTGCAAAAAATAATTCTTAATGAACCGTCAATTACTGCCGTTACATGCACTATTCTACATTATATGCATTTAATTTTATAGTGCATTCCGAATTTGAAGGAATGTTGCCAAACTTATCCATGCATTTTATATAATAGGTGGCATCGGTTCTCCATTCAGCATTATACTCTCCTAAATCTGCAACTGGCATTTCTGTTGCAGAGAAAAAATCAAAATTGCAATCTTTTATTCCATATCTGCAATCACTCTCCTCATCAGTGATTATCTTTAACATGCCTCCATCTTGATATGCTTTTATTACTTCTGGGGGTGTCTTATCAAGCTCAGCAGTAAAGCTTATAGTAGTCTTGTCAACATTCCCTGCTAAATCCATGCATGACAGGTAAAAAGTGTGGTCTCCTAAAGGTAAATTAAGCGTTTGCTCGTGATGAGCCTCTCCTGTTGTGAAAAACTGCAGCATATTCTCATAACCAGTATTGCTAAAATAACATACAGAATCCCCATATGAATAACCCTCAGAGGTATCAACTGTAAGAATTATTTCTGTGTTCTCACCACCAGAATATATTGTCTCTTCAGGACCCTTGCCAATTATCTTTAAGGGATTAGTGCCTTCAAGCTTAAAAATATAACTTTCCTTATTATCATTCCTGCCAGATTCATTCTTTCCCGCAAGCCATGGCTGGTCTTTGCATCTGAAATAGAAAATATTTGTCGTAGCATCCTTTACTCCGAGCAAATTAGCAGAGCACTTGTAAGTCATGTCTCCTTCCATCTGCTCAATTGAATCAGAGCATGTAAAATTCTGAGTCATATCCCCATAATCTTGGTCTAAATTACTCCATTTGCATTGTGATGGCTCGTTCAAGGATATATCAATTGGAACTGAGTTTGTGCCGTATCCTATTGGCGCACCATTTTCAATGCTCGTTCTCATTATCAAAGGAGCGTTTAAATCGGGGCCAGAGTCGACGCAAAAACTGACTGAAAATTCTTTGGCATTTGCATTTCCATTGGCATCCCTGCATCTTAGATATAATGTGTAGTTCCCGCCATTTCGCACAGGAACTATTCCCTCTTCAGGATTCTCTTCAGCAAATATTTTGCTTATTTCATATATATGCTCTGGAGCAGGCATGCTCATCTGCACGCTGTGATTATAAAGATAAAGATTTTCTCCAAAATAAAATTCCATATCATCAAATTTCTCTTTAGAGGCATAATCAATCTTGCATTGTGAGGGTTCATTTGTCTCAATTCCGAATGCTATCGAGGTATATGGCTGAATGCAGCCGTCTGTTGCAATATCTCTTAATATAGTCCAGCATCCTGCTTCCTTACAAGCATCATCTCTGTATTTATGCCCAGAAGTAAGAACATCTTTCCATGGCTTCAATGTAGGTGCATTTATATCGTCCTTATTCAGCCATGCACATGTCTCATTTCCAGTTCCCTCATTTAACAATGAACATGCTGCTCCTAAACTCTCACATCTGTATTTGCTGCACTGTTTCATATCCCCACCAATAGGAAGCGTATTGCATTTTTCACAGTTTGCCCCACCTGATGGCGGCTGCCATGGCAGACATGTGAAACTGATTACCTCTTTTTTTGTCTTGCCTACTCCTAAAATAAATTTGAAAATTATTATCATAATAATTGCTGCAACCATCCCCCAAATAAATAGCCCTGTAAAAGCCAAATTTGTAAACATTTGAACGCCCATCTGATGCAATACCTGCAAAGTTACTGCTGTTGCAACTCCGACACCTGCAGCTATTGCTGATGCAGTATCATCTAATCCCATCATTTTTCCTATAAAAAATCCAGCTATAGCAACTGCAGCTATAGCAAGTAAAGGACCCATTGTTGTCATGCCGTTCAACCACCCAGTTATTCCTGCAGCTGCACCTCCGCTTCCAGTAGTCGCACCTCCACCGCCGGCACTAACTGCACCACTTGCACTAACTCCTCCCTGTACAGCTCCGCTCGCAGTAATTGTGACAGGAGAAGCAGCAGTCGCAGTAAAAGAAACAACTACCCCACTTGCCTGTGTTACAGCAACTACTCCGCTTGTAACTGTTGTTCCAGCAACTAATACAGTTCCGGCTGCAACAACAGCACCTCCTTTTAACATCATATATGCGCCTAGTGCAGTTCCAGCCATAGGTAAGTAAGACATCATTCCTCCGCCGCTGCCAGCACCCTTATCTGAACCACTGCTGTCCTCATTTGGTGCTTGTCCTCCAGACATCTGATATCCTTTCTCATATGACCCTGCAAGATTATATTTGCCACCGCAATCACCTAAAGAAGTGCACCATTTATTCATCTGGTTTGCCCACGATTGTTCTTTGCACTCGCAATTCAAAGTGCACTCCCACCCACTTAATTTCTTGGTGTAAACAACAGTGCATTGTTGTGTTGCCATGCCGCATATCGTGCTTGCACTGTCACTGTCTCTCATCTCAAATCCAGAAGGCACTTGAGGCATACATAAATTCATTTTCCATGCAGCCAAAGGATAGCAATCCTTGTTATTGCTGCATAGACTCTGAGGATTTGCTTTGTTATTATAATCAATGCATGAGCGCCAGTCATTTATTTTACATACTGCCTCATTAAAATCTCCCTCATCTGTCTTTACTTTATTTTCAACGCATATGGACTGTCTATAATCCTCGCACGGCTCAACCTGTTCTTCACCCATTACACAAAGATGTCTCCAATGCCTGCTTCCCACTAAATCTTTTCCTTGCCCCACTGTCGCATCATAAACACACCATGATTCTCCGTGCTTGTAATCATTTCCATTAAAAGTATCCTCGCAGTCAACATTTCTGCAAATATAATCTCCATAAGCTGGCTTTGGCTCAATCCCCGTTCTTGCTTTCCCGCAAATGCTACCTTCAGAATATTTGCAATTTCCGCAAAGAGGATTCCTAGTATTCCCCTTGATTAAATCACATGACTTGCTCTTTTCAAGAATCTTTCCATTATTCCAGCTTCGGTCTTTGTTAGAATCATAAATATTCTCTGTATTCCCGCAGGAATCAAACCAATAAACCTCGTCCTTTCCTTCAATGCATCCTGTGGATGCCTGTCTTGTGCAAGGTGTTCCTAATTCCTTCGCAGAGCATAAAAATTCCTTATTGAAAGCACTTGCATTGTGTGTTATACCATTACATTGAACCTTTGTTGTCAATTTGCATGTTGTCTCTAAACCAGTATTAATTAAGCACGCCCCCTTGTCTTCTGCCTGTGCAATATTAACACAGGTAGCCTCAGAAATTATCTCACTTCTATAGTCTGTCTCTAAACCATAAAAGCTTGCCAATTTCTTGCATCTTACTAATGTAGTTAATGATGCCTTATCTCCTGAGATACAACACCCTTTTTGGCATTGTGCAATATTGCAGCTTGCGCTTAAATCCCATGTTCCATTCCTTAAATCGCAAACCTTCTTAGGTGTGTTCTCTCCGCATGTTCCTTCTGTTGTGTCTATACAACAGCCTAATTTGCAGTAGTCAGTTGAAGAGCATAATGTCTGTGAATGGCCTAAAGTATCATCGCAATTTGCAGCAATAGAATTTTGGCAGAAAAGATTCTTGTCTTTTGTTTTCTCACAACATACAGAAGATTCTAGTGCACTAACCACTGGGCTCGCCGCAATTGAAATAGACCCAACTAAAAAAGAGAATGCAAAAATAGAGATAATTAATGTAGCAATCTGAAAAACTGTCTCGCTAAAAATTTCTGGTTCTTTAAGTATAATTTCCTTAAACTTTATCTTGATTACGTTTCTATTTTTCACATAATCTTTAAAGAATGCCTATTTATAATATTTATTAGTTTAGCATCTTAGCTAGAAAATCAATTCTTCACTAGTATTTTCTTAAATCCGGTATACTTCTGCAATGCCGTTGGGATCTTTATGCTTCCATCCTTTTCTTGGTTGTTTTCAAGCAATGCAACCAAAATTCTTGATGTTGCAAGTGCAGTATCGTTAAGTGTATGAACAACTCTTTTGTTGCCTTGGCCGTCAATGCATTTTATATCCAACTTTCTTGCCTGATAATCAGTGCAGTTGCTTAATGACATAACCTCTCCATATTCTTTTGTAGTCGGACGATAAACTTCCAAATCAGCGCTTCTGTATTTCCAGTCAGCTAAATCTCCAGAGCAAATTTCCAATACCCTGTAAGGAAGTTCTAATGCATCTAAAATTTCTTCTGAATTTTTCAGCAGTTCATCATAAAACTTTTCTGAATCTTCAGGCTTGCAGAATATAAATTGCTCAATTTTATTGAACTGATGAGTCCTCCATAACCCCTTTTCATTTATTCCATGGCTGCCAATTTCTCTCCTAAAGCACATTGAATATGAAAAATATTTCTTTGGCAATTCCTGCTCCAAGAATAATTGCCCGGAATGCATTGCAAGTAAAGACTGCTCTGCTGTTCCTATTAAATTAAGGTCTTCTTCCTTGACAGAATAAACAGAATTCTCTATAACTGCCTTGTCCATTGAAGCATATATCGATTTTTCATTAAGCATTAAGGGTGTTTCAATGTATTCATAGCCCTTCTTTATCATGAAGTCTATTGCAAACCTTATCAATGCCTGGTTAAGCAATGCAAGTTCGTTCTTTAAATAATAAAATCCATTTCCAGCCACTCTGGCCGAAGACTCAAAATCAGCGATCCCCAATTTCTCTGCTAGCTCAACGTGATTTTTTGCATCAAAATCAAACTTGGAAATTTTTCCTTTCTTCTTTATTTCGGGGTTATTTGTTGCATCCTTTCCGATAGGAGTTTCTTTTGAGATAATATTAGGAATTTGAATCATTATCTTCCTTATCTCTTCTTCAAGCTTTGCTGATTCCTTTTCTATCTCATCAATCTTTGAAGGAATTTCTTTTGCTTTTGCAAGAAGTTCTGTTGCATCCCTCTTTTCCTTTTTTGCCTTGTTTATTTCCTCAGAAACAGAATTCCTCTGCTGCCTTAATGAATCTGCTTGCGCTTTAAGCTTTCGCCATTGCCCATCTGTCTCAAGCAATTTGTCCACTAATTCTATCTTTTTGTCCTGGAACTTTTTCTTTATGTTCTCTTTAACAATTCCTGGATTTTCCCTTATCAGTTTTATGTCTATCATGTAATCAAAACTAGCATAGAAGATATTTAAATATTTTGAGGCTAATCATCATCATTCTCTACTCTTGGAGCAAGTATAAATCCCAACTCCATTATAGAGTTCTTGAAATCCAGTCTGCATGGATAATTTGTAGAGAAACTCAATACAGCCTTTTCAGAAATTTTAGCACCCTTCATGAACTTTTGGAAGTATTCAATGCTGTACTTTGATTTTTCATCTTGCACCTGCATCTTTACTTCATCTCCGCCAAATTCTGCCCTTGCAGAATTAATGCTTCCTTTTGCCTCTACTATGAAAAGCCCTTCTTTCTTTTTTGTTATGAATGTGCATGCATCAGCAACTACTGAAGCATCCTGTATTGCTTCTCCTAATATTGAAGAATTTATTTCAACCCTGCTGTTAAATTCCAATTGGGGAACCTGTTTTTCTTCTGCATCTATATCTATTAATGCAAGCGTAAAACTTCTCTTGTTTTTGTCTTGAATATCTATTCTTAATGTATTGTCTGCAGTCTCCAATACCAAACTGCTGCTTGAATTGCATCTTCCAAGTACTGCCTTTAAATCCTCTAAGTTAAGCCCCAGTTCTTCATCTTCTTCTACCTTGAATTGTGAAAAAGCGGTCGCAGGCAGCTTGAATGTGACAAGTGCAACATTTGCAGGATCTATTGCTATTATGCTGAATCCATTCTTTGTTACCTTTGCCCTCACTTCTGTTACTAATTGGTATATTATGCCTATGGCATCGCTCAAAAGCTTTGGCTGATCAAGTTTCAATAGCATTTTTATCTATTTTATATTAAACTCCTTTTAATAACTAAGGCTAATCTGCCTTATTTTTAAATGTTGTTATGATGTCAGAAATTTTGCAAAAACCGCATCTTTTAAACAGAGAAAAACTTTGTTTTCAAGTATTTGATTTTTGCCAAGTGTTCTTGACACGAATAAAAATAGGGCAATTGAAACAAACAAAATAGCTCCCAAAAACAGGTTGTTTGCGCCCCCCTCCTTGCTAACAGCATTTCCAGTAATAGAGTGCCTTACTATAATAATTGTCTTTTCCTTTATGTCCTTGCCATTATTTGAATCATAAGCCTCTGCCTTGCATGTAATCTCTTTCCAATTGTCTCTTACTTCCACCCTTTCTCCTTCTCCAACTTTCACCCCCCCAGCATTCCAAGTGTATATAGTATTATAGTCTGAAGGGTTATTACCCATTATTTGTGCATCACATTCAAGGTAATTGAAATCTTCCTGCTGCAAAATCTCTAAAGAGGAGATGTATGGGGGAGAAGGCATTATTGTCAAGTTTACATATCCGACATTTCCACCGCTGCAGCTGCTAATTTGCACCACAAAGCAAAGTGCAAGGACTCCAAAAAAAATACCCAGCTTATTCATAAATTATCAAGGCAACAAAAATATTTAAATTCTTCTTTAATACCCTGCTAATGACTAAGGAAGAAAGGATCATTGAGCTTGCTGGTAAGTATTACAAAAGAAAAGATGTGCAAAAAGCCCTTGTTGCTTTCTCTGCCTATAGGGAGATATCCCCAAGATATGTGGAGAGTTTTGGCAAAAGGCCTGATGCACTTGAATATGATTCTGATGTTGCTGCGCTTGCAGAAAGGGGTGCAACCTCCTTTCATTGTTCTGAAGAATTATGGCACGACCCCCTGCAAATAAAGACAGAAATGAGCGAAGAACAATTCAATAATCTAAGGATTGGCTGGGACCTTCTTCTTGATATAGATACTAAATATATAGAATATGGCAAGATAACAGCAGAACTTATCGCAGAAGCTCTCAAATTCCATAGTATAACCAACTTCGCAATAAAATTCTCGGGCGGCTCAGGTTTCCATATAATAGTCCCATGGAAAGCATTTCCAACAGAAATTGGAAGTCTACAGACAAAAAACCTCTTCCCATCTCTTCCAAGACAGATTGTAGATTATCTCCATAGCATAATAAAAAAGAGGCTTGCTGAAAGGATAAGAGACCTCAGTTCAGAATTAGTGGGGAAAAGGATTTATGATGATGAGGCTGTAAAAAAACTTACTCCTGATTTGATACTTGTTTCTCCAAGGCATTTATTTAGAATGCCTTATTCTCTTCATGAAAGAACAGGTCTTGCAAGCATAGTAATCAAGAATGATCAAATAAAAAATTTCCAGCCAGGTTGGGCAAAGCCAGAAATAGCGCTTCCAAAGTCTTTTCTGCCACAACCAGATGAAAACGAAGCAAAAGAATTGGTAATGCAGGCAATAGATGCGGCAAAAGAGATTAAAAAGCAAGAGCCAAAAAATGAAGTAAGAAAAGAGTTTAGAACAGAGATTAACATAAAAGATCTATCCCCCTCAATGTATCCTCCATGTGTTCAAAAAATACTTCAGGGGACAAAACAGGATGGAAGAAAAAGGGCATTGTTTATTCTTCTCAATTTTTTCAAGAGCATACAAATGGATTATGACAAGATAGAAAATGCTGTGAATGAATGGAACAAAAAAAATTACAAGCAGTTAAGAGAGGGCTATGTAAAATCCCAGATGATATGGTTTAAGAGGCAAAAACCTATACTCCCCCCAAACTGTGACAAGCCAGTATACAAAGATATAGCTATATGCGAGCCAGACGGATTATGCAGGATGATAAAAAATCCCCTAAACTATTCTGTAAGAAAATCAAGAATGCAGCAGAGGGGGAAAAAGAAGAATGGAAAGCCAAGCGCTTAATGTAAGAGATATCACAGATTATCTATATTGCAAAAGAAAGAGCTATCTCAAAAAAACGAGGGGTTCTAAGGAAAGAATTAATGCCCGGATGGTAAGAGGAAAAATGAGGCATGAAATATTTGACGATTTCAACAATATAGAAAAAGAGTTGATATTATCACTCTCCCAGAATTTTTCAATATCCGATTTAGAAGAGATATACAAAAAAGTTTTCTTCGAGATAACAAAAAAAGTAGTCTCTCATGGAGACATGGCATTAAGATTTATGATAACTCTCCAAAATTTTTGGGAAGAATCCTTATCCTCATTTAACCGAGAAATTCAGCCAAGAGTAATGGCCGTTCATGCACTTATCCAAAAAGGGATATTCAAGGAAGATTTGTGGGAAAAGCTTCAACCAAAATATATAACCGAAATGAGGGTAAAATCTGCAAAACTCAATCTTGCAGGCAGAATAGACAGGGTTTCAATAATCAAGCAGGAAAAGGGAGAGATATATGTCCCATTCGAGATAAAAACTGGCAATGCATCACAACCCTATGAATCTGATATAATTCAGCTTGCATCATATGCATTGCTTATCGAAGAAACATTCAATGTTTCTGTCGAGTATGGTTATGTTGAATACTCCGACAACCAGTTAAAAATTGATATAACAAAATCCCTCAAAGACGCTGTTGTCGAGATAGTTGAAAATATAAGAAAGATAAATGAAAGTAAAATTCCCCCAATTAACGAAAACCCCCATAAATGCAGGAGCTGCAGCCTTAAAGAAGAATGTTTCTCAATTAAGGGGGGAGTTTAAACGAAAGGAATTTAAAGCACTATGCATATACGAATTTATGCGCAATATTAAACTGGTATTTTTGTGTGTAACACTATTTCTCATTCTCAATATTTTTGCTTCAGTTGCAAGCGCGGCAACAAATGAAACAGAGCAAAAAGAAAAAGTAAATCAGGCGTATAACTGGATTTCAAATTCTGTAAGGGACAAATTTAAATCATTAAGTGTTGAAGACATGACATTCTCGCTTCTTGCAACAGCATATGATGACGGGCTCGCGACAGAAGCAAGAGAAGCTCTTGCTTCAAAAAAGAGCTCTTCAAGCGAATGCTGGCCGGATTCTTCATGCAGCACAAAAGATACTGCACTCGCAGTTTTTTCTCTTTCAAGAATAGGGGTAGATACATCCCAATCAGAAGAATGGCTTATGATGCAGAATGGAACCCCTCTTGACCTTGTTTGGTACATGCAGATGGACACGCAAGAGTCTGCAAACTGCACTTTATCCTATGACACTTACAGCTATAATGTAACTCTTAATAATAAAAAGAAATTAAACAAGGCTATAGGAGCATGCCTAAGCCTCAGTTATGGCAATTATTGGCTTAAAGTTTCAAGTGCATGCTATGGAAAAGAATTTGGTGTAAGCTGTGACAAAGATTATGTGACCTCTCTGTTCTATCAAAAACCTGGTTCAACAACAGTATATATTTCAAGTGATACAAAAAGAGAATCAGCTGGCAATGAAGTAAAATTGAAGATAAGCTCTGTCTGCTTAAAGCGCGATGGAAACTGTGATTATGAATCAACTGCTTGGGCTGCACTCGCATTGCTAAAAAATCATGACATAAGCGTGTTCTTGCCTTATCTTGTTGGTTACAGCGATAATAATGCAAAACTGCTGCCTAATGCATTCCTGTTCGCATTGACTGGGCAGGAAGATTATGCTAATGCACTATTAGCATCTCAAAAAAAGGCAGGATACTGGCAGGCAGAATCAACAGCATACAACAAATATTATGACACTGCTCTTGCAATGCTTGCTCTACAGGATTATTCTTCTGACAAAAAAGAAACTACCAAAGCATGGCTTCTTTCAGAACAGGTAAAGAATGGAGAGAATATTGGCAGCTGGCAAGGCAGCAAGAAGGATACTGCATTCATATTATTCTCGACATGGCCAAAAGAAGCTTCATATCTCCCAGACAGAGAAGAATTAATATGTGAAGATTATGGATACTATTGTGAAAAAAGTTACAATTGTGATTTTGAGAACAGGATTGATGGATACACTTGCGGCTCATTAGATGTATGCTGCAATCAAAAATACCAGGAAGAAGTAAGAAGCTGCAATGAAATGGGCGGTTTCATATGCGATTATGCTCTCAACCAAATTTGCGAGGGAGATACAAAATCCTCATTGGATGGCACTTGCTGCATGGGATATTGCAAACCTCAAGAACAAATAAGCAGCTGTGAAGAAAATGACAGGGTTTGCAGAAGCTCTTGTATTGAAGGAGAGACAGAAAGTTCTTATGATTGCGCTAATGGTGATATATGCTGTGAATCAAGCGGAGCAGGAACACCACTAAAGAAAAGCAAATGGGGATTGATTATATTCCTGCTGATATTAATCCTGATAGTTGCGGGAGTTGCCGCATTCTTATTCAGGGATAAAATAAAAGACAAATTCAAAAAGAAGCCAAGGTTTTTCCCATCTGGAGGCCCCCCTTCTGGTTTATCTTCTAGGCCAATGCCCCCAAGATTTATGCCCTCCTCACAGCCAATAAGAGGCATGGGTCCTGTTGGTCCAATTAGGCCAAATTCTCCTTTTATGCCTCCTCAACAACAATTTCCCCAAGCCAGAATACCCCCAGCATCTAATTCAATGCCTCCTCAAAACAAACTCTTTTCTCTTAAGAAAACAAAGACAGACAAGGAACTTGAAGATACCCTTCAAAAGCTAAAGAATATAAGTGACAATAAACAGCAGTAAGCATCATAAAGAGGGGAAAAATGGAATCTAAAAACAGGCAATTTATATGCCTCATTATAATCTCGCTTATTCTTATTCCTAATGTTACTGCCCTAGATATTTCATTGTCAAAGAAAGAATATTTTCCTTCAGAGACATTTCAGGCAAATATAACTGGGCAATTCTTCAAGCCATTAGAAGTAAATAACATATACTTCATGGATAGTGAAGGAAAAGAGGCAGGTCTTGCATTCTATATGCTAAAAGTTTCAGAAACAAACTACTGGGTTTATGTTGACTTGCCATCCAAGGTGGGGGCTTATCATTTTAAGATAAAGAATGCCCTATACAGAGAAGACGGAGTTTTGAAAGGAACAGAGAAAGAAGAAATTTTTGAAATAAAAAACTCTATATCTTCATTCTACAAAGATATAGAATCAGAATTATCTTCCAAAATAAGCACTCTTTCAACAAAAGACTTATCGCTTGTGTTATTATCGCTTTCTTACTCTCCTTCAATATCTTATGCAGTTAAACAGGAGATTAATTCAAGAAAATCTTCCTCCAACTCTTGCTGGAATCCTTCCCCCCCCTCTTCTCTTCCCTGCACTATCAAAGAGACTGCATTAACAATATGGGCATTAAAAAAGAATTCTGCTGAAGTAGGTACTTCTTGGATTATTGATTCGCAAAACAATCTTGAGATTGGATTGTGGGATGTTGTGCTTGATTCACCATCAGAAGGGCAATGTGAAATTTATGTCAATTCTGAAAAGAAGATTGTCAACATTTCAGCAAATCAGAATACAATCAATATTGATTTGAAAAGCAAGCCCTCCTTCGTGCAGATAATTGCAAATTGCACTCCCAACAACGCAAAAATACTTCATACTTATTTGGGCAAGATATCAGAGTTCCCAATGCAGGCTGGAGGCTCTTACTTCTCAATAATGCTCAATAATGAAAAGTGCTTTGGAAAGTATTTCAGATCAGAATGTGACATTGATTCTACAATCTACGCGGCAATTGCATTGGAAAATCTTGAACTTGACAATGATGGGGCAATTTCTTGGATAAAGAAAAATGCTGCAACAATAAAAGAAAAATCAGTTGCACTCTACTTTGGAGACTCTAGTACAAAAGATTTCCTGCTTAATAATCAGCACCAGCAAGGGTACTTTACAAAAAATTCTCTTATCCAAACACCCTCTCCAGATTTAGATGCAACTCTTTTTGCATCTCTTGCGCTGCAGAAAGCAAAAGAGAATAACGCTGCACTAAAAGCAGAAAAATGGCTGCAAGAGAGTATATATGGTAATCTCAGCATGGAATTGGAATCTGCAGTATTTGTCTTCCCAAATGCTAAAATAGAATCTATCTCTTCTATCATACCCTCTGCAGTAAAAGTAAAAACTGCCAATAATTTCACTATAACTTTTAAAAACAGGGGTGTAACAGATTCAAGTTTCTCTATTAATTTTTCTCCCTTTGGCATAAAAAGAGAATTTTCACTCAAGCAAAACGAAGAGAAAAAAGAAATTTTTGAGATTCCTTCAAAAATAGGAAAAAATCCAATAAGCGGGAATATAACCGCTTATTTAGAGGTAACTGCTTCTAAATTCATCTCTAGCAGCTATTCTATCCCTGTTTTCATATTATCTGAAGTAATCAATGGCACAATAACAATAATAGAAGTCCCAAAAGAGCATTTTAGATTTGTTGAGAGTGAAATAAATCTCACAATTCTTGCAAAAGAGGACAGTCTAGTCGCAGTAACAATAAAGAATTCTGGGCAGACAGTGCTAAAAGACATTTCTCTTTCTTATTCAAGAGACCTTAATTCAGTCATCAATCTTTCCTCAATGAGAATAAAAGAAATAGATGCAGGTTCTCAAATTCAGGTTCCAATAATCTTCAAATCCCAAAAAGAGGGGAATTACATAGGATTCATCATGGCATCAAACGATGAAGTATCTGCAATACTGCCAATAAATATAACATTCACTAAAAACGAATCTCAAATAACAAAAAATACAACTTCAATAGTCTCTCAGCAGAATAAGACCTGCAAGGATTACAATGGCACAGTCTGCAAGAAAGAGCAGATATGCAATGGCGGAAGCATATTGATTAATGGAGAAAGGTGCTGCATTGCAAAATGCGAGAAAAAGAAAGATACAAGGCTGCTTGGCATTGCAATGATAGTTCTTGCAATCCTGATAATATTTTTTGCAGTGTTGACAAAATTAAAAAAGCCTAAAAAAGAAATGAAAGATGTTGTTGCGGAAATAGAAAAAAAATATGATAAATTTCCCCAGACAAAAAGTCAGGTAGTTTAATTATTAGCTTGCTCTTCTTTCTTGCTTTCTATTACCTCTATCTCTATCTTCAGTATCTCTTTTATCTTTCTCTTTAACTCTTCTTCTATCTTTGGAGGCATTTTAAAATCAAATTCCAAAGAATATTTGCCTTTCTCTTCTATGATCTTGCCTTCAAATCCTACTAATACCTTGCAGAGTATTGATATCTTCTCGCTCATGTCGGTTATATTCTCTAATATCTTGAATTTGTATAATATATGTTTTCCAGACAGTGGATTATTAAAATCAACTATTGCTCTTCCAGAGGATACTGAAGCAATCCTGACCAAAAAATTATCCAATGAAAGCATCATTCCAGTTATAGGGTCTATTCCTCTTTGCCGAAAAGCAGAAACAGACATTGTCCTTACAAGTTTGCTGTCTCTTTTGCCAAATGCTTCTTGTGGGTTTAATTCTATCTCATAATCCTTGTTTAGCTCTTTTTCCTCTAATGCCTTGTCAAAACCAGATACAAGCATTCCCATTCCAACACAAATTTTTAAGGGATTAAATTTGCTCTTTTCATTCTCGTTGAAAATGCCTGCTTTCTTTGCTTCAGATTCATTAGTTGTGTCAAATACTTCTCCAGTTTCAACTACTTTTCCAATGAATTCAAGCTTTACAAAATCATTTTTCTTTATCATTTGTCATCAAGTTTTGATTGCTTTAAAAATCTTACGCCAAAAACAATTGATAAAAATCGTGTGTTCTCAAAACTCCCAGAGAAAAGTTTCTGTTTTTCGCGAAGTTGTACATCGATAGGTAGCACTCAACAACTTTATGACCTATTTTTAGAGTTTATTTAAAAAAATATGAATGGTAACTTTTATAAACGCTCTTAATTTATTTTTTATATGGGTTTCAAATTAATAAATGCGCATGAATGCAAGGAAGGAACGTTCATAATGGTAGATGGTGCTCCTTGCGTAGTAAGGAATATTGATATAAGCAAGACTGGAAAACATGGCGCTTCAAAATGCAGAATGGAAGCAGTAGGCATTGTTGATGACAAGAAAAGAATGATAGTAAAACCTGGAGATGACAGGCTCGATGTTCCAATGGTTGAGAAAAAAAGAGGCCAGATACTTACTCTAACTGAAAACTCTGCAAATATAATGGACATAGAAAGTTACGAAACAATGGATGTGATTATTTCAGGAGAGATAAAAGAAAATGCCAAAGAAGGCGCTCAAGTGGAATACTGGGACATTGAAGGAACTAAAATAATAAAAAGGGTGTTAGGATAAAAATGGCTAAAATACCTGCGGCTCAAGCTAGATTATTTAAAAACGCATTCATATGCAAGGATTGCAATGCTAAGATAAGAATAGAACCCCGCAAGATACTTGAAGGCAAAGTTAAATGCAGAAGATGCAAAGGCCGA
This sequence comes from archaeon, assembly GCA_043808285.1. Taxonomy (GTDB): domain Archaea; phylum Nanobdellota; class Nanobdellia; order Pacearchaeales; family DTIR01; genus JAZDFA01. Next base: position 71,528 of record JAZDFA010000012.1, on the reverse strand, counting down.
GCTTTTAGGGCAATGAAAAAGAAGTAAGCCCAAGTAGTTTAATGATAAAAAATGAAATTTCTCTATTATGATGTAGCATTCCTTGTACTATTCTGTTTGTTTCTTGTTGTATTTCTTATTAAGAAAAAAAAGAATTTAAAAGTAGAAAGCAAGGTTTTCTTCCTCTACCCCACGAAATTTGGGCTGGAGTTCATAAACAAATCAGCAAAACAGCATAAAAAACTGCTTCACATTGCAAGTTATTTTGTAATCTCTATCGGGTATATCCTCATGATAGCTTCTATTTGGCTTTTTATAGAAATGGTAAAAAATCTCATTGAAATACCCCTGCTTTCCAAGATGATGAAGATTCCTCCAATCATGCCCATATTCCCATATTTCACTCAAGCATTCAAGATAGATTATCTCCCCCCATTTTACTTCACATATTGGATTATAGCAATAGGAGTTATTGCATTAAGCCATGAATTTGCCCATGGGATATTCTCAAAATTCTACGGTGTAAAAGTTAAGTCCACAGGATTTGGATTCTTGGGGCCTTTTATTGCAGCATTTGTAGAGCCGGATGAAAAGCAGCTTATCAAAAAAAATAATTTTTCTCAGATAGTAATTCTTTCTGCAGGAAGCTTTGCGAATGTCATAATGACCTTGCTATTCGGAATAATAATGATAGCATTCGCAAAAATATTCTTCTTCCCGGCAGGAGTGATATTTGATACATACCTTACAACAAATGTGAACGTGACAGATATAACCCAGATAGGAATGATTAACACAAGCAATCTTTCAACATCCCAATTTATTTATCTCATAAATAATACAGACTCAAATAATCCTGATTTTATCGCAACAATAAACAACCGGTATATTAATCTCACAAAGATAAATGCATATGGCAAGGAATTCCTCTCTCCAAAGGAATTGATGCTTGCACTAGCATTATCTGCTCAGAATAAAAGCATTCCGGCAGAAATAATTGTATTTGACGATGCGCCAGCAATCAAGATGGGAATTGCGGGAGCAATAAGCAAAATAAACTCTCAAAAAATAGATAGTGTTGAGAGCCTGCGCAGGGAATTATCAAAATACAAGCCGTACGAAGAAATAACTGTAGAGACAATAAATCAAAACTATGAAAGAAAAACAGTTTCGCTAACACTTTCAGCAAACTCAAAGAATAAGAGTCAGGCAATCTTAGGAATAGGATTCCTGCAAAATCCAGATACTTTGTCTAGTAAGCTAGCATCTTTTGCTCAAAAAATTGGAAAGAAAATAAGGGACACTGCTATATTCTATGTCCCAATAGCTTTTCCATCCTTGATGATATTCATCTACAATCTTTTATGGTGGATAGTGCTGCTCAATATAAGTGTTGCTCTTATGAATATGCTTCCGCTCTCGGGGGTATTCGACGGAGGGAAAGTATTCTACCTCACAATGCTTGTTCTTACAAAATCAAAGAATAAAGCCGAGATAATTTCAAAGATTATGAAGTGGCTCCTTGTTCTTCTGCTAATTTTGATAATGGTAATTTGGTGGGTTAATACTAGATAAAAAGGGCCCGTGGTCCAATGGCTACGACGTCCCGTTCGCTGCGGGAAGGTTCTGGGTTCAAATCCCAGCGGGTCCACTTTTTAAAAAAATAATTTTGTTCTTAAGAAATCAAAAAGTTGCTGAGTTTTACCCACCCTAAACAGAGGAAATCTTACTAGATTTCTTATGCCCAAAAAAGCTTTGCTTTTTGCGGGGGTGTGGTTTGCGTGCAACTTCGCGAAAAGCAAAGCTTTTCGGGACCCTGAAAAACCTTCAAGTTTTTCTTGGTTAGGATGCTCAAGAACACACGACCACATACTAAAAGTATGTGGTTTTGTCAAGTGTTCTTGACATAAAAAAGTAACTGAATATTATAAAAATAAAATTTTTCATTTGTCATTTAAAAATAATTAAAATTTATCGACGAGATCATATTATCAATTGATAAAAAAATCAAGAAATTTTCAAAAAAAACAGAAAGGTATATAAATATAAAATGAGTTTTGATAATAACAAAATTATCTTAAAAGAGGTTTTCAAGATGGCAGCAAAGAAGAAAAAGAAGAAATAAGTAAGCTTTAACTTAGCTTGCTTATTCTGTTGTTTTTTTTTTATTTTTTTATCTCTTTCTTTTATATTTTTTCTTCAGATTCTTAGAAGGAAAAGTTTAAAATTATATTTTGGTGGTTTAATTCAGCATGATATCTTCTGAATTTTTAAAAATTGCTAAAAAGCAGCATTATGGAATTGCTGGAAAGAATTCTGCTGTGCAAATATGCAGATGGACAAAAAAATCTCTTCTTAATGAAGGATTCTGCTACAAAGAAAAATTTTATGGCATAAGCTCCCATCTATGCTGCCAGATGTCTCCCAGTGTTGCATGGTGCCACAATAAATGCCTTCATTGCTGGCGCGCTATTGAATACACTCTGGGTTCAAAACTTGAAAAAAAAGAGGTGGATTCTCCTAAAATAGTGATAAATGAATGCATAACTCAACAAAGAAAGATGCTAAGCGGCTTTAATGGAAACAAAAAAGTGAACAAGGCAAAATTTGCAGAGGCATCAGATCCAACCCAATTTGCAATCTCCCTAGCAGGAGAGCCTACAATATATCCATTTATTTCTGAATTAATCTCACAGTTAAGAAAAATGAAAAAAACAAGTTTTCTCGTCACAAATGGAATGCTTCCTCAAAAAATAAAAGAGATGAAAAAAGAAGACAGCCTCCCAACTCAATTATATGTTTCTGTGAACGCTCCAAACAAGGAGATTTTTAATAAAATATGCAACTCCTCTTTAGCAGACGGATGGGAAAGGCTGAATAAAACTCTTAAAGAGATAAGCAATATTCATTCAAGAACTGTCTTTAGGATGAATCTTGTAAGAGAATTAAACATGACTCAGCATGAAAACTATGCAGCGATGATAAAAAAATCAAAGCCTTCTTTTGTAGAGATAAAAGGATTTATGTCTGTAGGATTCTCAAGACAAAGGCTCCCCTATGAAAGAATGCCATCGCATCAGGAAATAATGGAATTCTCTCAAAAAATAGCAAAACTTTGCAATCTTAAAGTTCTTGATGAGAAAATTGAAAGCAGGGTCGTTGTTCTTGGAAAAGATAAAAAAGAATTAAAAATCAAAAAGAAAGAATATTAAAGAAAATCATAATTCCACTACCCCTTCTTTTGTAAGAACAAAAAATCTTACCCCCACTGGAATTGCAAGCAATGCAGAAATCAGCGCCATATGCTCTTTGCCTGTTCCTGATGCAATGCTTAACGCAACATCGATGCCTTTTATTTTTTCTTTAAGTTTTGATACCAACTCATCTTTCAATGAATTTATTGGCTGGTTAAAATCTACTTGAACAAATTCAATCTCCTTTTCAGATGAAAATTTCTGCGCATATGCCTCTCCCACTAAGATTATCTTATCCCATTCTCCATCTCTTATCAATCCAGATACCTGTGCCCATGAGCCCTGCCCGGTTGATAGCAATGAAACAAATTCCATTGTTAACCCCCTCATCCCCCGTTTATAAAAATTACTGTGGTAAACTGCTTGCAAAAAGAGAAATATTTAAGAAACAAATTACCCTTTTTTAACAATGGTAAAAGATTCCCCCCTAAATGAGATTACTCTTAGAAGGTATGAAAATCCATACAATCTTGGCAAAAGAGACCTTGTAAAAAAAATATGCCTTAGCCTTGGGCTATTGCAGCCAGGAGACAGCAGGGACATCATAGTGGATATATTGCTTGTTTTGCTTGAAGCTTGCAAAGAAAAAAAAGAATTGCAGCTTGAAGAGATAAAAGAAAAATCCATAGAGATAAGAAAACAGAATAACCTGGAGATAAAAGGAATCGCCGATTCAAACATAAGAAGGCAGTTGAAAAGATTAAGGGACATGATGATTGCAGACAAAAATGCAAACAGCTATAGGATTTCAGAATTTGAATCCCTCTCCAAGATATTTGATTCAAAGATACGGGGATTCATTCTCCAGCAGATAGTAGAAAGAGTGGGAGAATACATTTCTGAATTAGAGAAGTGATGAATAGATTTAAAAAGCAGCTATTTCTTAATTTTTCACCGTTATCATAAAGTTGCTGAGTACTAAACAAATTGCAACTTTAGGAGTTTCAAGAACAAAGATCAAATGTTCTTGAAAATTACCACTTAGGTGGGAGGCAATAAATGTCATACAATTTTTCAGAAGCAATAGATAATCTAAAGAAAGGAAAGAAAAGGAATTTCAATCAGTCTGTAGAGCTGATAATAAATTTAAAAGATTTTGACGCAAGAAAGGATTCTCTTAACACATTTCTCCAATTGCCATTTCCGCCAAGTGAAAAGAAGATATGCGCTTTCTTGGACAAGCCAAATAATGAGTTTGATTCTGCCATCTTGAAGGCTGATTTCGAGAAATGGCAGGATAAGAAAGAGATGAAAAAGCTTGCAAAAGATTATGATTTCTTTGTTGCAGTGCCTTCTGTAATGCAGTTGGTTGCAACAAAATTCGGAAGGATATTGGGCCCAATGGGAAAAATGCCATCTCCCCAATTAGGACTATTGGTTTCTCAGGATGAAAAATCAATTCAAGAATTGATATCAAAGCTTAGAAAAACTACCAGAGTAAAGGCTAAAGAGCCAAGTGTCAAGATACTTATTGGAAAAGAAGACACGGACACTTTAAAGATCTCCCAAAATGCAGAGGCAATTTATAATCTAGTTGTCAACACATTGCCAAAGAAAAAAGAGAATATCAAATCATTAATGATAAAATTAACAATGAGCAAACCAATAAAACTGGTTTTAAAATAAAATGGCACAAGAAAAAATAAAGGCTAATGTATCGCCACGCAAGAAGAAGGCATTTGCAGAGATAATAAAGCTAGTTACAACAAAATCAACCCTGCTTATCTCCTCATCTCAAAATATTCCATCTGCACAGCTTCAAAAAATAAGAAGCCAGCTAAAAAATAGGGCAACAATGAAAGTTGTAAAGAAGCAAATAATGATAAAAGCATTGGAGAATATTGAAAAAACCAAAAAAGGGATATCTCCTCTAAAAGCGCATATAAGTGAGAATTGTATATTAATTTTCTCAGATAATTCTGCTTTTGAACTTGCAGGAATACTTGAAGAGAGCAGAATAGCAAAAAAAGCAAAGGCAGGGCAAATATCTCCAAGAGACATAGAAGTTGAAGCGGGCCCAACAGACATGCCAGCAGGTCCGATGATATCTGAACTCTCATCAGTAGGATTAAAAGTAGGTGTAGAAAATGGAAAGATCGCAATAAAACAAGCTTCAATAATAGTAAAAAAAGATGCCAAGATATCTGATATTGTTGCAAGCACATTAATCAAGCTAAATATAATGCCATTCAATGTAGGTTTAGAAACAATTGCAGCTTATGATTCAAAAGAAGACAAAGTATACGCCGCAATAAAAATAAACAAGTCTGGAACATATGAAAATCTTAAAAGCGCATTCTCTAACTCAAGAGCTCTTGCTTTTTCAATAGTATATCCTGCAAAAGAAATAATCTCTATGATAATAGCAAAAGCTTCAATAAATGCAAAAGCTATTGATGCATTAGTATCAAACGTATCACAACCAACCCCTAATCAGTCATAATAACAAAATAAAAAGGAGCCAAAAAAACCAAAATGGAATACATATACGCGGCTTTATTGCTGCACAAGGCTGGAAAAACTGTAGATGAAGCAGGCATAAAAAAGATATTAGAAGCTGCAGGTCTACAAGTTGATGAAACAAAGGTAAAATCTTTGGTTACAGCTTTAAGTGGTGTAGATATAGAGAAGGCTATAAGCGAAGCAGCCATAGCAACAACCTCAGCACCAGTAGCAGAAAGCAAGAAAGAAGACAAGAAAGAAGAAACCAAAGCGGCTGAAGCCGCTGCAGAAGGTCTAAGTGCACTCTTCGGATAAAATTATTTTTTTATTCAGTCCGAAGAGCAAGATTTAGTTAGTTATACCTTTTGCAAGAATAGTATTAAAAGAGCGTGTGCCCCTTTCAGAGACATGAAAAAACAAAAAAAAGACAACGAAGTAAGTTCTGATTTGTTGAATATTCTTGCATGCCCGGCCTGTAAAGGTCATATATCGAGAAAAAAAGGATTTCTCTACTGTGCTAAATGTAAGAGTCAATATAAGGTTGTCAGAGGCGTTCCTTATATGCTTATTCAAAAATAAGGGCGCAAAGATTAAAAATTGAATTCTATGAGATGGTAAATTAAGGTCAGATAAACTTTAGATATTTTTATAAAATTTAGATAATTAAGATTATTGGAAAATGAAAAAATACAATAAACAAGATCAAAGATTGCTTGCAATCTGGGCAGTGGACTGCGCTGAACGAGTGCTTCCATTTTTTGAGAAGGCATACCCTAAGGATAAACGTCCTCGCAAAGCTATAGAAGCATGCAGGACATGGATTCGCACAGGCGTGTTTAAGATGGCAGATATACGCAAGGCTTCGCTCGCAGCTCACGCAGCTGCTCGTGAAGCGAAGGAAAATGTTTTGGCTTGTTTTGCTGCGCGTGCAGCAGGCCAGGCAGCGGCAACTGCGCATGTTCCAGAGCACGCGTTCGGTCCTGCTTACTATGCTCTTAAATTAGTTGCAGTAGCTAATCCTGCTAATGCCAAGGTTAAAATTACCAAGGAACTAAATTGGCAATCGAGGCGTCTTCCAAAAAATCTGAGGCAAGGATGGGAAGAGTGGCAATTAAGATGTCTTCCAAAAAATCTGAGGCAAGTAATGGCATAGCAAAAAGCTTAAAACAGATAAGTCTGTTACCTTATTGCTTGAGATGTTTAAGCTAAAACATCTCAAAATTAAAAATCTATGCCGACGTGGGACAATGGTACTCCGCCTGCCTTGAGAGCAGGTTTCCGTAAGGATTTCCCAGTTCGATTCTGGGCGTCGGCGGTCATAATTTCTACTACACGCCTAGGGAGAAAGAGAAATCAATTGTAAAATAGAGGGTTTCCTGCGGCGTGCTACACTTTTTATTGACCCCGGGCGTCGGCGGACTTTTCTTTGCAAAAAAGAGCATCTTGACTAATGAACCAAAACATTTAAAAATAGTAAGAATTTCTTACTTATATGAAAAACGAGATAGAGCAAATGGAAATTGCAAAGGTAAGCTCAAAAGGACAGATAGTTATACCCCAAAGCATAAGGCAGAGACTAAAAGTGAAAGAGGGCAGTATGTTTGCAGTTGCTTCCTGCGATAGCACTCTTATTCTTAAAAAGATAGACAATCCCTTGACTAAAGAAGATATGAACACAATGAAACTCGTTGAAGAGGCATGGGAAGACATTGAGAAAGGCAGGTATAAAACTGGAACTATAGAAGAATTTGAAGAACAAGCCAGAAAATGGTAAAACTGCTATGGACGCAGAAGTTTGAGCAGGAGTTTAGCCATGTAAAGGATTCTGCTACAAGAGAAAAAATCCTCAAACAAATAAGGAAGATTCATGAAAGACCAGAAATAGGAAAGCCATTAAGATACTCTCTTAAAGGTGAAAGGACAGTTTACATCAAGCCATACAGAGTTATTTACTCTTTTGCTAATAGTACTCTAATTCTTTTGAGATTTGAGCATAGAAAAGATGTTTATGACGGAGGCTAGAGAAAGGGTTTAATAAAGACTCTTCCGGCGTGCGACACTTTTTATTGACCCCGGGCGTCGACGTACTTTATTTCTAGGAATTTAGTAATTGTTAAAAAGTCAGTATATCTGGATTTATTATGAAGTACTTATTTGAACAGCCGCTCCAAGAAGGAATAATTAAGTCTAGACCTAATCGTTTTATTATGAATGTTCTGATAAATGGAAAATTGCATAAATGCCATTGCCCTTCAACCGGAAGAATAGGGAACATTAAATTTGAAGATATCCCCTGTCTGCTATCTGAAAGTAAAAACTCAGATAGAAAAACTCCCTGCACCGTGGAGGCTTTTTCTCTTGATGAATCCTCTGCCTTAAATAAAAAATGGATAGGAATAAACCAAACAAAAGCTAATGAATATGTTGAATTTTTTATTAAATCTGGATTGCTAAAAAATATGCTTGGTGAAGTTAAAGAGTTAAAAAGAGAGGTTAAATTGGGGAAATCAAGAATTGACTTCCTAATTAATAACAGAGATTATTTAGAGGTTAAAACACCCCTGATGTTGATTCCAACAGAAGGGCATAAAAATCACAAGGAGAATAAAAAGCCATTAATGAGTTTTGACAGGATAATAAAGCACTTTGGAGATATTTCAAAATCAATTAAAAACTCTAGGGCGATATTTTTGCTTTGTAATATGTATGATGCAAAACCGTTTGAAGTTCCTAAACCTTCAGTCTCAGAAAAAAGGATTGCTAATGCTGCTAGAAGAGCAAGAAAAAAAGGGCTGGAGAACTGGCAGATAAATCTTCTAATAGAAAGAAATGGCGTGAGTTTGATAAAATGCTTCAAGCTAAATTTGTTTTGACAGAAAAGAAGAAGTGTATCACTTTTGATATAGGCAGAGAGTCAGCGTGAGTTATATTTTCTTTTGCTCAAAAGATTTAAATTCTATGCATTGCTTGATAAAAACATGAAAAGAGGAGGATTGACATTCATTCTTCTGTGGATTCTTTTAGGATTTTTATTATTCACTGTCTATTCCCCAAATGTTTTTGCAAGAGATTGTGCTCCGGGAGAAGAATCCACCCCATATAATTTATGCGTACCGCCAATTGGAGATTCAGGGCCTGTTGACGGTGCTGATGAAACAGGGTCTGCTGGTGGCTATGAATCTGGGAGTGAATCCTATGACCCTGTTCAAGAAATACAAACATGGTATCAAGAAACACAAACATATTATGATGAGCAATTAAAAAAGATTCAAGAGGCAGAACAGGAATTGAATGATTTAAAGGCTAGAAGAGAGATATTATCTCCTCAATTCGCTGCTTTGAAGGCTATATATGATGTCCCGGCAGGCAAACAGCTAGAATGCCTGTATGCTGATACGGGGGGGATATGGGAAGGAAAGTCCTGCGCAGAATGGGAATCAGAAGCATATGATGCTGCACAACCAATGAATAAAAAAGAAGACGAGCTTGATGAAGTAAATCAAGATATCACTAGGTTGGAATATCTTATACCCTATGATAAGGAATACTTGGCAGAATTAGCCGCAAATGTTGAGAGAGCAAAAAAAGAACTGGATGATGCGCAAAAAGAGGCAGCACAACAGGATACTCAAACAGCTGATGGAACAGGAACTCCTAGTTACGGAGGTTTAGCTGATGAGCTAGAGCCAGAATTTAATACAAATTCTGATAGGGGCAGAGATGAATTCGGAAGAATGAACCCTAACATGGGCGGATATTTAGGAGATGCATATGTTGAAAGGTCAGATGGCACAAAGGTTATTCCAGGTCATGAGCTTTACCTAAATGTTAAAGACAAAGTCATTACAGGCAAAGATGCTAAAGTAAACATCATATTCTCAGATGCTGGAAGGATAAATCTTGGGCCCAACACAGAATTAAGAGTTGGCAATGCCCTTCTAGACCAATATTATCTTGCAAGAGGCACACTGAAATCAAAAATAAAATTGCTCGATACACAGAAATTTGAAATAGACACACCAAATGCAGGTATTTTCAGCAAAGGCACTGAATTTATTGTTAATTACAATGAAACAACAAATACTACTGAAGTAGTCCTTAAAGAAGGAAAATTAGAAATTTATTCGGCAAAGTATGTCTTAAATCTTTCAGCAGGTTATTACTGCATGATTTATCCAAACGGAGAGATGGATTATAAAAAATTTATGTCAGGGTATTGGGAATCTCTTGGAGGTAACTTTTACAAGGATGAAACTGAAAAAATGGAGGATGCAATAGCTTACTGGATAAAAGTATACACTTGGATAACTCTTATAGTGATAGTCATATTCGCACTTATTTTTGTGGTGTTCGGGACCAAAAGTATAGCAAAGGCAAAGTTGCAGCAAAAAGATAAGAACAAAAAAGATTTGAGCAGATTAGCCCTCATATTAGGCATTCTTGGAATTATAACTGCGTTATGGCCTATCATCGGCTATCCTTTCTCAATGATAGCTATATGGCTTTCCACACTCCAAAAGCTAAGAAAACCCACAAGGACTGCTGCAATAGGCAGAATACTCGGGATTATAGGTGGAATTCTCAGTTTTATTGCATTTCTTAGCCTGGTATTTAATGCTAATCTTTTCAACTAATAAGATATGTTAATTTGATAAAAATTTTGAAAAGGTTTTTAAAGATTTCATGCATGAATTAAATAACTATGAGCAGAGTAAAAACAGGCATAGAAGGGCTGGACGAGATTCTAAAAGGCGGCTTCAATGAAAATTCTTCTATTCTTGTTACAGGCGCTCCGGGAACAGGAAAAAGCATTCTTGCATTGCAATTCATATATCAAGGCTGCCTCAATAAAGAACCATGCCTCTATATAAGCTGTGAAGAAACAGTAGACATGATAAAATCTTATGCCCAAAACATTGGTCTAAACTTTGATGATTTTGAGAAAAAAGGAATAATGCATTTCCTCAAAGAAAATATCTCTGTATCAAGGCCTGTTTCAATTGCAAAGGCAATGGAAATAATAAAAACAAAAAAAATCAAAAGGGTTGTCCTGGATTCCCTCACTTATTTTGAATACGCTGCACCATCAGAATTAGAGTTCCGTAAAAGCCTTCTCCAATTCATGGACATAATAAGAGACGCAAAAGTTACAGCATTAGTCGTCTCTCAGGAAAATACCCCAAGCATAGACCTGATTAATTACAAGGCTCAGGATTTTCTTTTTGACGGATTGGTTCTTCTTGCAAAAATAAGAAAAGGAGAAAGCTTTGAAAGATGCATTAATGTGGTAAAGATGAGAGGCCAGGAGCATCTTCTCAATATTTTTCCATTCCTAATAGACAAAGGGGGAATAAAAGTATACACAAAGCAGGTTCCTTTCTCATTAAAATAAAATGGCAAAATCCAAAAAACCAGTGAAAACTAATGAAAGAGTAAAATCAGGAATAGAAACCATAGACAAAATGATTGGGGGTTTTAGAAAGAACTCCATAAATCTCATAGCAGGAAGCGCAGGTTCTGGAAAGACGATAATGGCTATGCAATTCCTTGTTGAAGGACTCAAGAATGGGGAAAATGTATTGTACATCACATTCGAAGAAAAAAAAGACAAGACTTACGGAGATATGCTGGGATTTGGATGGGATTTGGCAGAGTATGAAAAGAAAGGCAAACTGTTCTTTATTGAATATACCCCAGAGCAAATCAAAAGGCTCATAACAGAAGGGGGAGGAGAAATAGAGACGATAATAGAAAAAACAAAAACCACAAGGCTTGTGATTGACAGCATAACATCTTTTGCTCTCCTCTATCAGGATGAGCTTACAAAAAAAGAGGCGGCATTGGCATTTTTTGAGCTGATTAGCAAATGGAATTGCACGGCTATTCTCACATCTCAAATGATGATTAATGAGACAATTATTTCTCCAGGTGTTGAATTTGAAGTAGACAGCATAACCCTTCTTTATCACGCTCTGCAAAAGGGCATAAGAAAAAGAGGAATAGAGATCATAAAAATGAGGGGCACTCCTACTCCTGAAAAAGTTTTTCCTTTCAAGATAAGCAAAAAAGGTTTGGAAGTTAACATCAAATCAGTATTGTCCATAAACGGGAACGGCTGATATTTCTAAGTTCTGATGAGTTCTAAGGCATTGTTAATAATTATTAATTTAGCAGTCGGCTTCTTGATAGGGGGCAAAAAAGATGGGACAAACCAAAGAAGAATTGGGGGGGGCTAATTATTCTAGAAATTATTAAGGGTTAAGAAAATTATAGAGTTATGCGTAGGATGATTCAAGTGTGAAGGGAAGGAAGGAAAACTAATTCATCTGCAAATTTTTAAATTACCCCTCCTAGCTGCCCCACTCCTAACTGCTAAAGGAGGATACAGCAATTAACAAAAGTAAATGTCTTAGCCTTGGGTGGGCGGGTGGGGCGTAAATTAATAATGAATAGTCCATCCTTCTAACTAGAGATTATCCAAAAAACACAATATAAGATAAAAATAAAGAAAAAGATATAAAAATAAAAAAAACAAGTTCTAACTTTTAGACGAGCTTTTCAATAGGGATTTTTAAGGCACTACTGTAACAAGTTGTCCGGTAGTCTGCTTTGACAATCCGCCACTCTTTGTGTATGCTATTGCCACATCACCCTTTAACTTATCGCCTGAAGCAAGTGTTGAGCAAGTCACGATAACATCGCCTGTTGCATCTGAAGCAATTACAGTCGCGTTTGTGTTTGCAGCACATGTCTCACCAGTAGCTGTTATGCTAACGCTCGATAAAGTTATGGATTCTGGCAACATATTCTTAAGTCTAAAAGTCACGCCAGTTGTTGTAGCACTGAAATCATCGCAGTATACTCCAGAACCTGTTGCTATTACACATTTTTCAGGTAATAACCTTTCTGGCCTTAATACTCCGAAATAAGCCAATGCGCCTATTGCGACTAAGACAACAAGAATAGCCCATCCGTAAGTCATCAAGAACTCTAGAGCTGCTTGTCCTCTTTTTTCCATTTTAATTGTCATTTTAATATTCCAACATCTATATATATAAACCTTATTGTTTTCTATTGACATAACAACAGATTAATAAAAATCTATATATAAATAGTTCATAAATAAAGAGGATGAAAGCGCAAATATCTTTTGAATATCTCCTAATGGTAGGGCTCATAATCTTGCTTCTTGGCCCGGTTTTCTACTATTCATTTTCAACATCTGTCCAGACAATAAAGATGAATGAAGCAGACAACCTTGTAAAGAGTGTTGCAAATACTGCAGATACTCTCTACTCTCTTGGCATAGGCTCGCAAGATACTATACAGGTAAAAGTTCCTGGAGGGGTGAGGAATATAACAATAAGCGGCAAAGAAATCGTTCTTACATTATCAATATTCAACGGAAATTCTCAGATAAGCCAGGAAACTAAGGGGAATATAACTGGAAGCATCCCAATAAAAGAAGGCACCTATCATGTAACAATTAAAAATGAGAATAACACAATCCAAGTCACAGGCTGATATTGAGCTGTTAATGATAATAATAGTTCTATTGGGAATGTTTGTAACCCTCTTGATATTTGGAATGGAAAGGCAAAGGGAAAGCAAGGATATAAAAGATTATGTTGAAAAAAGGAGGGAATGCCTTAGGATTTCAAATCTTGTTTCTTCTGTTGCAAATGCAGAAGATGGCACATCTGTTGGAACAAAAACAGAATATGCTGCAATATTCTACAATGACAGCATCATGATAAAAAATATTGAAAATCTTACAGTAGAGCGGACAAGAATCGCAGTTCTAGCTTCAGAAGCAGGAGAGTCTACACAAAGTTTTTATGACAACCTTAATTCAAAATTCAATCCAGTATGGTACAAGACATGTTTTAGCGATATTGGAAGCGGTGCAGGCTGCCAGCAGTGGCAGACTCCAGGAATAAGTGTCCCTACATGGGACAGTATAGGCAAGACCCTTGATGATTTAGTAAGAGATATAGATGATTACACAGTCATCTACCTTGAAGACCCCCACTTGGGGTATAATGCAATGTATAATGGCAAGACATATCTTCAAATATTTGAGGAATGGATAGCCAAAGGCAATACGCTGATATTTGCAGAGCATGTCATGTGCAGAGAGCAAAGCTCTGGAATTTTTGCTTCCACTTCCTATCAGTGCAACCCTCCAGGATACAATTCAGATAAATGGAATGTCTTTGGAGCTAATATAACTCAACGAAGCGGCAGTTATGGCCATCCTCTTACGGTAATTATAGATCCCCCAGAAGACTATTATCCAGAAATACATAAAGGAGATACTTTTGACTTTGAAGAGAATTCTTACATCATTCTAGAATCTAGCAATTACAAAAATGCTTACAGCGGTGCTCTCAACGGAACGTATTCTTCAAGCGGCGGGTCATATTTAGATGCTTCTACAGATGACAATGTCTATTGGTATTTTGGAAGCGCAAACAATGGCTATAATATAAGTGCATATGCTGAATTGATATTTAACCTAAGCAATTTGACAATACAGCAAAAAGACATACAAAGCATTAATTTTTCAGTTAATTATTGCCATGACGGCAGCGATGCAGCACCTGCTGCATGTGACGGTGATGCGGCAGAAGGCAATATTGAAGGCGCCCAAGCAGTTAATATTTACAATTACTCTTCAGGCATTTGGCAGAATATCGGCTTATTGAGAACTGATGATGTGGGGCTTGAAGTATCAAACTCTTATTCCCCTTCGGGGAATATAAGCAATTTCTTAAGCAGCAATAAAATAATCAAAATAAGGTTAAATCTCGCATATTATAATGGCAATAACAAAGATTCTTTCCTAGTAATAGACTCTGCTTCAATAAATATTACTGCATCAAACCTCAAGCAGGATTCTGTTGTTGCAGCATATAACGCAGATGGCAATCCTGCCATGATATTTTGGAATTATGGTCTTGGAAAAGTATTCTACTTTGGGGATTTCCAGGTTGCAGCAAACCAAGAGGATTATTCTGAAAAGATAGCAGAGCTTATTGAACGAATTTACCAGCTCTCGATATTGCCTAGAACCTCGCAATTATCATGCAGTTATTCAGGAGATATAAACACGATAGGCCAATTTACAGGCAATATGCGCATACAAAACATTGACAATGAGGTATACATAACCCAGCAATAAAAATGATTAAAATAAAAAAAGCCCAGATAAGCACAATGGATTTTCTAACTGCAGTATTCATATTTAGCATAGTTCTTGCATATGCAATATCTGCAATCACAGAAGCTGAAATAAAGGCACTGACAGAAACTGACTACAAATACATGATTGTAAATGCAATACAAATAAGTGATTATCTCTCAAGAAATCCGGGGATTCCATATTCTTGGGATTCTACAAATGTTAAGATGCCTGGCTTGGCATATGATGACCGGATGATCTCCTCTCAAAAAGTTGACCAGTTCTGCCTTATTAATCAGAATGATACCAAAGACATGTTTCGAATCCAATATCATCTTTATTTTTCACTGACTGGGAACCGCACAGTTCAATGCGGTTCTGCTCCGAATGGAGACAAAGCGGTGAACATAAAAAGAAATGTATTTTTCGAGGGAAAAGATGGAGTATTGCAAGTTACGCTATGGGAATAAAGGATTTGTGCTAAGCCTTGATGCCTTGGTATCAATAATCTTGGTATTTGTTGTCATAGCTGTGCTATCCTCAACAATGCAGAACAAAGAATCATTAAATCAGATTTATCTTGCCAAAACAGGAAGCGATATTGCAGCGCTAGTGGATAACAATAACCTGATTAATTCATTAAATTCTACACTGTTGAGGCAGGAAATAAGCAATATCACCCAGATGGAAAATGTGGAGATTAACATAACTACCTTTAATACTGACCTTAGTGGAAGATCCTCTCTTAATTTTACTACATCTCCTTATCCTGAAGGATTTGTAAGCTCTGGCAAAAGATTTTTTGTGATAAAAAATAACAATCAGATATCAAAATTTGGCGTGATAAACTATAGGATATGGAAAAAATGATTCACTACTTAAAAAATAAAAAAGCACTTTTCTTTACAATAAGTATTCTATTTCTGCTTCCGGCAATAATAACTATATGGACTATCTCTGCATCAGATTTAAAGATGAGTGAAAGCTTTGCAGTAGATAGGATATCTGACTTGTCTACATCTACCAAATCAGGCATAAGAGACATATTCAATGCATATTACAGCTGCAAGATGATTATAGAAAAGGACTCTAGATATCTTAATGTTACAATTGTAGACAATATCTCTAGCAGAAGCGACGAATGGGGAGAGGAATTTAATTCAATAGTTGAAAACTACAGGGATTTTGTGGAGGCGCAGGAACCCCACATAAAGATTAATCTTACTGGCATGCAGCAAAAAGAAACCCCGATTGTCATAAACCCCTATAATGTAACCTACTCAAGAGCTTGGGGAACTGGGCACGTAACATTAAGAGTAGTCCCTAAAGAAATAAACTTTAAGTCTTATGATATTGAAGTAAACAGCACAATTGTTCAGATAGATAATTTAAGTTCTCAGTTTAGGGATACTGGAACATTCACTTTTAGTGTTATTGGTGTAGATAATTATGGACATAGAGAAGTAAAAAAAGCTAATGTAGACCCTGCGGACAATCATCAGGTTCAGATATTCTTTAAAGGAGGAAATAAGGTAAAAATAGACCTCATAAACAATATCCTAGAAATATGGACGAATAATCCAGATAACATGATTATAAGCACAAAAATAGATAACTTCAATAGAACAGATTCTGGGATGAGAGTAAAACTTTTTGAGAATGTGCTTAATGTAAGTTTCCCCGAATTGAAAGCAGAAAAGATAGACTCTGTGTATATCACTTCAGGCGAATAAATAAAAATTTATAAACATCTCGAGATATATATTAAAGAAGATGGTGAAGAAGAAAAAAGAGGTTAAGCTAAAGGCAAAATTGAATAAAAGAGATAAAAAGAATCCTGAAGCTAAAAAACCAAAAGCCAGGGGATTAAATCTTTTTTTTGCCAAAAAGAAAACAGATGCTCCCGAACCTAAGGAAGAAGTAAAAGAGCAAAAAAGTTTTAGTTTTCTTCTTCCAAAAAGCAAGCCAATTAAAATTTCTGATAAAAAAGTTCAAAAGGCAGTAGAGAAAACAAGGGCTCAGGCATTTGGCAAGCCTCAAAAAAAGAGGGGATGGTTTGCTGAAAAAGAACAGCATGCCCTTGTTGCAAGAGGCGTTAAAGTGAGGAATCAAGAGCTTTCAAAATACAAAGTGATATATTCTTGTTTTATTATTGTCAGTCTTGCACTTGCAATAATGTCATTGCTAAGCGAAAATATCCTCTCATTTTCTATATCAATTGTGATTATGGTGTTCACTCTTATTTGTTACATGGCTGCTATTGACAGCACTAAAAGAAAAATGATGATCTACATTGTAACATGGCCATTTGTCGTCGGATTGGCAGTAAGCTCCTTATTCAAGAGAAATTTCATATCCTTTATTATTGCAATAATCGCAATGTCAATTTCTTCTCTTACTCCTGCATTAATTAAAGAGAAATCACGCAAAAATGAAATAATAAAGGCTGTAAGGGAGCTTCAAAAAATAAGGAAGCCTACTGAAACTGATTTTGACAAGCTTTTGCTTCTTTTGGAGCAATTTGGAAAATTAAAGATAAGTGAAATATCCACTGCTTTTGGCATAGACCACAAAAAAGCTGAAGAATGGGCTGCTATAATGGAACAAAGCAATCTTGCAATAATGAAATATCCTGCTTTTGGAGAGGAAGAGCTGAGGAAAAAATAAAATGATGATTATTGAAAAATATGACATTGAACTTGAAGGAATAAAGATAAACATAGCGATAGAAGGAGAAAATGGAAAAGCATTGGAATACAAATTCTTCACTCCAAAACTTGCACCGGCAACTCTCGCATTGCTTTCTGAAGTAAGAAAAAGCCTTATGACTGAGGTATCAATAAGCACTGCAGAGATACTAGACCCAAGGCTTATAGAAGAAACAAAAGATAAGTTTAGGCAAAGAGCATCCACAATGCTTGATGAAAGGATAAAGCTTGAAAAAGACATAAAGCAGATTATGATATGTTTCCTGATGAAAGAGATGCTAGGCTTGGGAGACATGGAATTCTTGATTAACGACCCCAATCTTGAGGAGGTAGTAATCTTGTCTCCTAAAGAACCAATAAGAGTCTTCCATAAAAAATATGGATGGCTGCAGACAAACATAGTAATTGAGAGTGATGAAAAAATAATGAATTACGCAAACATAATAGCAAGAAGAGTTGGAAGGCAGGTAACTGTTCTTACCCCCTTGCTTGATGCACATATGGTAAGCGGGGATAGAGCTAATGCAGTTCTCTATCCTATATCTACTAAAGGGCATACAATAACAATAAGAAAATTTGCAAGAGACCCATGGACTTTTGTTGACTTGATAAAAAATGACACGATAACCTCCAAGGTAGTTTCATTGATATGGCTTGCAATACAATATGAGATGAATGTTATAATTTCTGGAGGAACAGCATCAGGAAAAACATCCATTCTCAACGCAGTTATTCCTTTCATCCCCCCAAATCAAAGAATACTTACAATAGAGCAAACAAGAGAACTCCAATTGCCTTCTTTCCTTTATTGGTGCCCGCTTGTAACGAGACTTCCAAATCCTGAAGGGAAAGGGGAAGTGAACATGCTTGATTTGCTCATAAACGCTCTTAGAATGCGTCCTGACAGAATCGTAATGGGAGAGATTAGAAGAAAAGAGGAAGCAGAAGTATTATTTGAAGCAATGCACACAGGACATTCAGTTTATGCAACACTTCACGCAAATACTATAACAGAAACAATCAACAGGCTTTCTAATCCTCCAATATCCATTCCAGCTAACCTTCTTCAAGGCGTTAATCTTTGCGTCGTCATGTTTAGGGACAGAAGAAAGGGCGTAAGAAGGCTCTACCAAATAGGTGAATTTATCTCATCAGAAGAACCCAGCGGAGTAAAAATATCTCCAAATATATTATACCGTTATAGGGCATCTGACGATAAAGTCATCCCCCACTCAAAAAGCCTCTCTTTTATAGATAGCATTGAAAGAGTTACAGGAATGACTCAGCAGGAAATAAATGCAGACCTTGCGGAAAAAGAGAAAATAATTGATTTCCTGGTATTAAAGAACATAAGAAGCATAGAAGAAATTGGGGCAATTTTAAAAGATTATTATATAGATAAGACAAAGATATTAAAGCAAATAAAATGAGCACATTTTTTCTCGGGATAGCAGATGTAGTAAGAAAGCTAGTTCCAAATCTAAAAATTAAGTTGCTGCAGGCAGATATAGAAAAAGAAGAAAGAGAGTATGTAGCTTCTGCAATTGCGATGTCTTTTTTTTGGTTTGTAACCTTGTTTGTGATTTTTTCCGTCGTTCTTTTTGTTTTCGAGATGAACGATTTCAAGATCTCATTTCTTATTGCTGCGATATTCTCATTTTTTATATTCATGCAAAAGATAATTTATCCAATAATAATTGCTGGCTCAAGAATAAAAAACATAGAAAGGAATCTTCTTCCTGTTCTTCAAAGTATCCTTGTGCAAATGAACTCTGGAGTAGTCTTATTTGAAATAATCGTAAATATATCCAAGGCGAATCATGGCACGATATCTAAAGAATTTATAAAAGTAGTGAAGGAAATAAACGGGGGCAAGCCTCAGATTGATGCATTAGAAGACTTGGCAGCAAGAAATCCCTCTCTATTTTTTAGAAGATCCATCTGGCAGATAATAAACGGCATGAAATCTGGCTCAGATATCTCATTAGTTGTAAAAGAAACAATCTCTTCGCTGTCTGAAGAGCAGATAATACAAATACAGGATTATGGAGTCAAGCTTGCTCCAATGGCAATGTTTTACATGTTTGCAGCAGTGATAATTCCTGCGCTGAGCATAACATTCATATTGCTTTTCCTTTCATTCAGCGGCCTCTCTGCAAGTGCTGCAAAGGCAATATTCTATGTGCTTTATGCAGGAATATTATTCTCCCAGATAATGTTCGTCGGTTTGATAAATTCAAGGAGGCCTAACCTGCTCTAAAATGTACAAAATTATATCTCGCATGTACCCCAGAAAATTAAGAGAGGATATCAAAGAATTGCTAGCTAGCGGTGGCGATAATACAAAAGTTGAAAAGTTTATTGGTTTCACTTTCATATTCAGCGTGATTCTTGCGATACTAGTGCCAGTTTCATTGATTATTTTTATGGATACTGCTCTTCATTATTCCCTAAATCTGGGCATCGGTGTAGTAATCTTCTTCCTTATGCAAATAGGGTCTTATCTTAATCTAATTCTCAAGGCAGATGGCAAGGCAAAATTTATTGAGTCTATACTGCCTGACGCATTGCAATTGACTGCTTCCAATCTTAAGGCAGGCTACACTGTCGAGCGGGCATTGCTACTAAGCGCAAGGCCGGAATTCGGCATGTTCTCAGACCAATTAACCAATATCGGAAAAGAAATAGCCACTGGAAGAAGCATAGAAGAAGCATTGATAGACATAACAAGGACTGTTAAAAGCAAGAAACTGGAAAAAACAATGATGCTTATCGTGCAGGGAATTGCAAGCGGTGGGGAACTTGCAATATTATTGAGTCAAACTGCGCAAAATCTAAGAAATCAAATGCTTGTTGAAAAAAGAATGCAGTCTTCTGCAATGGCTTATTTTATATTCATTCTTTCTGCAGTAGCTTTTGCTTCTCCTGTGCTGTTTGCGTTGTCTTCTTTCCTTGCAGAAGTAATAAAGAAACAGATATCCAGCATAGAAATGCCTAAAGGTTTGTCTATACCTATAAGTGTAAATGCAATCCCGATAAGCAGCAATTTTGTGCTGGGATTTATAATAATAACCCTTGCCACTCTTTGTATCTGCGGCTCATTGGCACTAGGTTTCATAAAAAAAGGGGACCTCAAAGAGGGAATAAGATACATGCCAATGCTTCTTGGTTTCAGTCTTGGAATGTTTTTCTTTGTAAGATGGATAATCAATAATATATTTTCAGGTATAGTATGAAGAAAATTTCCTCCTTCTAACTGCCTAAATAACTACTTTGATTAATAATTATTAATTTAGCGGTAGTTTTAGGTATTATAGCTTGGAGCAGTTGGATTGGGGAGGTCAAGGAATAAGAAAGGACAAATTTCTTGGCTTGTTCTGGATAAGAGACAAATCTGAGTAATGCTATTAAAACAATTCAAGTGTGTAGGAAATAGAAACTAATTCTTCTGCAAATCCAAAACTGCCTTACTCCTAACTGCTAAATGTCACGTCCATTAACAACCGATTCGTAGCCGTAACGTGGGTGGGGGTGGGGCGTAGATCTTCTTATTCTCCCAAATCCTAATAAAATACTTGTGTACTAAATTATCCAAGAATAAAACTTCACTTCTTCTTTTGTTTGATTTTCTTTTCTGCCTTAATTAGCTTGGTTATCCCTTTTGCCTGGGCAGAAAATCCAAATTCTGTTCCTATTCTCATCAGCTTGTAAGAAGCCATTATCAAGAACATAAAAGCAAATGCAATGAATATGTATCCCCAGTAATCCTTAAAATCGAATATTGTCGTTATAAGATTCCATGAAGAAAACAAGAACATGAATATAAGGCATAAGAATATGTAAACTGCAAGATGCCTCAAATTTGAAGCAGGACTAAGGCTTATCCTTGCAATATGTATCCATACCAATGCAAGTATTGCCAGTGAAGTTATTATTGAATTAATTCCTATCTCGAACTGGGATTTAGGGAATAATGAAGAAATTCCGAATATTGAGCCTATGCCAATTGCGATTGTTATTACCCACACAATCTCCGCAATCTTCATCTTTTTCCTCTTTTTATAAATCTATTTTTATATCACAGAATTGGAAGAGTTCCTTTATAAGTTCTTCGTCTTCCTTTCTACGTAATGAAATAATTATCCCCTTTACTTTCCATATATGCATCTTTCCAGCAATCAGGTGTATGAACTTTGCAACCAGCGCAGGCTGGTTGTAAACTAGCAACACGCTTAAAGAATCAAAAAATATGAATTTCTGTGCTGGCAATGCAGTTACTGCTTGGTCCATTGCAATGCTTATATCACTGAGATTTTCAGGAGTTCCAATAAAAAGGCAGTTATCCTTCTTCTCAGTCCCATCAATTGTCTTTGTTATTGCGTCTATGAATATTACAATCCTCGTATCAACCCCAGCCTCCTCCAATAGTTTCTTTACTGTAACAACCGGCTTGCTAAGAGTTACATAAACACCAGGTATCTTCTTGTCTGTAAAACTCTTTATTATCTTTATATTCATCTTCTGGTATTTTTCAGCATTTACTGTAGCCAATGCCACATAATCTTTTAATGACTGCAAGGTTTCTAGATCATCTTTTTTTTGCTTTTTCACCATCTTTATTTATATAAGAATCAGATAATGTTATTTAAAATTCTTTTGTTATTTCTTCTTTATTATTACTTGGGGTATTACTTTTTTCTTTGTTGCTTTTGAGATTAGAGTTATAGCGACAATAGCAATTATTATCACTATTACTATCAAGATTATTTGCAATGCAGACATCTTAGTGGCAGTTTTCTGCGCAACTATTTCTTGTCCGCCTGTTTGTCCCGTTGCATTCTCATTGCCAGTCTGTGCTGCAGGGGTTGTTGTTTCTGTTGCATTCTGTGGGGTTGTTATATCAGACCCAGAAGCAAGAGATAATGATCTTATCTCCAATACTGCGGAAGATAATGAAGCGGAGGTATGCGTGCTCTTTGCGATTATTTCTATGTCTGCAATTCCGTCATTGTTCACATCCACCTGTATTGATTTGTTTACGTCAACAGTCTTTGTCACAATCATGTTAATTGTCTTTATCTGGACTGAAATTCTTGTTGAAGTCACTCCTGAAAGTTTTATTGTATGATTTGTTTTTCCTGCCAAAGTGAATTTTACATAGTCTCCAACATCCATGTCTCTTGTTGTTGTTTTTGCGAAAGCATAATCTCCCATATCATAGATTACAGTGTTTATTCCCCCGCTGCCGCTGGTTGAGCCTGGCGTGCTGCCAGCATCTTGTGATGGAAGGCTTGTTACTCCTCCAGTTATCGTGCTTTCAGTGCTTGAAAAGTGAGGAATAGTAATCCAAAAATATCCTGCATGACCTCCTATGTCTGACATGTTCATATAGCATTGCTGAGTTCCGAGAGTTGATGATGTTGAACAGTTCATTCCAGAAGTAAACCATGAGGAATTAAAATCGGAGTAATCTGAGGGCAGTTGTACGCTTCCATTAAGTGTCGCGTTCCATACAACATTCCATTCATTATCATATAGATTAGACATCTTGATTGAATAAGTCCAGTTGCCGCTTCCCCCAGTTGTTGTCTCATTAATGCTGGTATTATAAGGAATTCCAATCATTACATAGTCATATACATCTGGGGCTGAAGAACCAAACTTCCATGCTTGTTCTAATCCTGTAGAAGAAGATGCTCCCCCTCTTGCTCTTGAAACATCATCGCTTATCATCGCATCAGGAGGTCCTGAAGCCATCATGTCTACATTGATAAAATATAATGTTACATTTGAAGAGGTTTTCATCCACAAGTTTGCCTTCCCAGCCATCATTGCTTGCATAGGGTCAAAATTAGCGCTCTTGTCATCTCCAATCTTGCATGATGCAGCAGGAGTATAAACGTTGCATGCTGCACTATTGCTCATGAATCTCATTATTAACTCATTCCCAGACATCTTGCTGTTATTAATCCCCCCTTTCTCAATCCTTTGGGGCTTGAATGAATAGAGTGTTACATTTGTCATCGCTGCACCCAAGTTAATCTTCTGCTCTTTGGGGGCATATTGGCTGCTGTATACCTTTACTTCTGCTTTTTGGGTGTTATTCAATAATGTAATATTGAATATCCCGTTTTCTATAGTTCCTATCATGTAATGGAATGACTCAGATGCATTATTCTTTACCGTAACTTCAACAAACATGTCTCTTGGGGCTGTCCCATTTTCATCAGTTATATTCACGCTTATTCTCTTTGTGGAAATATCATCTGCAGGCGCGTATGTTCCGAGCAATTTAACAAGTGTAAAGTTATACTCTTGGTCTAAAGTAGTAAATGTAAGATTCTTGAATGCTGCATAATATTCTCTGTTTCCTGCGGCTCCTGTTGAACTCTCCGCATATGCTTCCATCATGAACTGCATTCCTGTAGAAGCGCCAACCACTTGTAAACTATAATTCCCTACGGTGCAGCCAGAATAATTCCCTCCGGGTTCTCCTCTGCCTTTAGTATAATATTTGGACTCGTCTGGATTAAAATCTGTTATTTCACCAGTCATAGAAGGGATAAACCCAGTCCATGGTATCATCTTTGTCTTTATATCAGTAAGATTAACATCAGTTATATTCCCTGCAATATTTATGCATCCCTCTAAAAATAGAGGCGTGTAAATAAGGCTCTTATTGATTTTTACTAAATATTGGGAGAAATTTGCTTCAGTTGTATTGCATCCCGCCCCATAAACTCCGTTAGCAGATGCATTAATGCATGACCAATTAAGATTTATGTTTATTGGAGGAGTAGGGCAATGTGTATCATTCATTAACCATCCCATATTTCCATTCTCTTGATCCCAGCATTCCTCACTCTCATTAAAAAATTCAGGGCTTCTTGCAAACATTACAGTATAACTCCTTCCGATTGGAACTGTAACATTTACAGTTGAAACATTTGACTGGACATTGCTCTCCATAGGATATCCTAAGGAATTATCAATTACTTCATAACCAAAAAGCTGTCTTGCTCCTTGTCCTGTTGCATTTACATTATTTGCATATAACTGCAATGTTACTGCCTTCTGCAGGTAAATATTTCCCCCATTCATGCTGAATACAAATGGTTCTCTTGGCATCTGAGGCAATGATGGTCCTACTTCTATTACTAATCCCTGTGCATTTTCTAATCTGAACTTTAGTTTGTAATTAGCTCCTGGTGGTCCTGGTTCCATGCTTCCTCTTGAACTATTAGGCACTATTAATGTGAAATATCCTGTTGAATCTGCAATTGTCTGATTTATCAGAGTTGATATGGGAGGTCCATTCATCTGCATAGTTTCTTCGTAAATGCTTACATTTGCCCCAGATGCGTTAGTCAAGTCTGATTTTATTACTCTTCCTGAAATATAAAACATGTTTATTCTCAATGCTCTTGAAAGGGTTGCATTATCATGCCCTTGGTTGCCCAAAGCTTGGCAATACCAAGAGAAATTTCCAGGAAATGACATCCTCTTTGTGAAATTTGTTTGATTATAAGTTCCGGTAACATTTGTTTGGGTTACTATCCAAGGTCCATCTTGCTGAGTCAGGAAAAGTGCTATTTGATTAAGCCCGAAACCATCAGTCGCATTGCAACTGAAATTTATGTCCAGATTAAAGCTTGCATTTGTAGTGTTGTAAATTAAGCCATATGGGGGCCCTGCTACAATATTTACTGCAGGTTTTTCATTGGGGTCATTAACACTTATAGTATAAATGGCGGCTGTCGGGCTAGGCATGCCATTTGAATCAAGTGTATCAATAACAAATGGATACATCCCCTCAGCAGTGGGGGTAATATTAATCCAGAAATATCTTGTCTGGAAAAATGGCAGAGGGACTGTTGCATTCTGTATCAATCCATCGGTTGCATTCTTCCATTCTAAAACAGATAACGTGCCGTTTGTAGTATTTGAGAATGTAGGTCCTGTAGCAAGCCCTGGCTCTAAAACATCACTGCCGTTTGTCAGGATATTAAGAATAAATGTTCCATCAATAGTTATATTTACATGCGTTATATTTACAGAAGGCCCGCCAGTAGCATTAAATTCTGTATTATTTATTGTTACATTAAATGTTATTTGCGCGCTTCCATTTATCGTCCCACCAGGGCTGACTAATGCAAGTTCAACATTTGCAGCAAAAACAAAATATAATCCAATTACTAAGATAATTGCCAGAATTCCTGCAACTGCCAATAATGATTTACCTCTTTTGTCCATTCTAAATATCTAACCACTAACCTCTTTTGATAATTCTCAAAGCTAAATCCAATTTAAAAACCTTTTGTTAACTTCCAGAAGATACTTTTGACTTTTACTACTAAGAAATTTAGTTATTCATCAAAAAATTCCTTGAGTTTTACTGCATGTTTTGGAATTACATGAAAATCTTGCTGATTTTCAGGTTCCAGAAAAGCATAAGCTTTTCTTGATTGGGATGCAAGGAAATTCTTTTGAATTTCCTGCACAGAAAATCTGGTTGCCTCCATCTTCAGATGGACCTTTTTAGGATTTTCTTGTGCTCAAGAACACGCGACCACATACTAAACAGAGGAAATTTCCTAAAGGATTTCCTATGCCCCGAAAACCATAGGTTTTCGCGGGTATATGGTTTTTGTCAAGTGTTCTTGACATCAGAAGAATTTAACCAGAATTATCCACCTTTCATGAAGTAATCAACTTCATTGAGGATTTCTGTTGCGCTTTTCTCTCTTTTTACAGCCCCGAACTTGCCGCAATAAGGACATTTCTTTGGAGGTCTCTCGCTGCCTTCAAATTCGTAGTTACAGGCTGTGCATTGAAACTTTGCCATTTTTTGTCTGATTATCCATGTATCTGTGATTAAAAAACTTATTGGTTAATTTTAGAGAATACTAGTCTTATTACAATTTCTTTCTAATTATCTTCTTCAATCTCTCTGTCAGTTCTAATATCCTATTTTTATTATTAGTCAAATAGCTGGGATCAATCTTTTTGCCATCGTATGCGCTATTATTTCTCTTTATCCTTAAATCATTAATAAACAAAATATCTGATTCCCTAAATTCTTTATAATTTATCAGGTAATCAATTAAGTCTTTATGTGCATATTCTCCTGTTGTTTTTAATCCATCTAAAAGCAATAAGGCATTGGCCAATTCTTTAATTATTTCATAATAATTTTCAGAGACATTTGTAGAGAACTTTTCATGGTCAATTGTAGAAACAAAATCTTCTCTTTCTCTTGTTAATTCTAAAATTGATTTCACTTTTTCTTTGTCAGAAATTATTTTAATTATGATTTTAAAACACCTTTATGTATCCCTTAAGTATTATCCCGTTTAAAATATTATTCTTCAATTCATTAGGAATTTCTTTTAGCGATTCTTTGAACAACAGGTGAGCTTTTTTATTCAATTTCTTCTCAAACTCAATAATCTCTACTTTTTTCTCTTTTCCTAGAATAAATAAATCAATATCTGAATTCTCTATTGATTCTCCTTTTGCAAAACTTCCATAAAGAACAATGGCTTGGGGAGAAAGTTTATCCCATAAATAATCTATTAAACCCCCATTATTTAATTCAAAAATAATGCTGATTTTTTGATAGAGCACAAAATTTGAGCTATCCCTCATTGCAGTATAGAATGGTATCTCCCGCTTGATTTGCTTCTTGATTAACCCTCCATTTTCAAACTCCTTAAGATAATTCATAGCAGATGGAGGAGATATCTTTGTTAATCTTGCAATTTCTCTTAATCTAAAACTGTCAGTAGGTGAATCTAAAAACAATTTCAATAACTTATATCTGTTATATTTATCTAACATATGTTATAATATTATAACAAGTGTTTATAAATCTTTTTCTTTTTGCGTTTAGTTCCAAAAAAGCAATTAACTTAGCTATTTTTCACAGAGAATATTCTAAGCCAAATACCTCTTTCTTAATTCATTATAAGCCTCTTTTGACAAGTGGCCTGATTCATATTGCCCCCTTATCATGTCTATCAAATCCTTTGAAGTTGGGGGTGCCTTGCTCTCTTCATTCTTTTCAACAATCTTGTCTGTTGCAATCTTTGCCACTTCAGCTATTTTCTTCTTGAACAAGTGTCGCAGCAGCACAACAGTAACCGAAGAGGTAATTACAAATACTCCCACTATAATATATACCCATACAGGGATTATTGAAACAATCCTTGACTTGATGGGTTTTGCAATTGATAATTCATACCTCGCCTGTTCTAAAACATTAGATGCCTCTTCAACACTCTGCATTGTCTCTATCAATCTTTTTTCAGCAAGATATTTTTCGCTTATTTCTACTAGGCTGTTTGCCCTCTCTAATAGCCTAAAAACATTTGTTACATCTCCTCCCTCTTGTGCAACCTCTCCTGATTTTGTTTCTAGAACAATTAAGAGTTCCCTAGCTTTCTTTATCTTGGCATTTAGCAATTCCTCTTTTGACTCAAATACTTCTATATTATAGTCTTGTGCCAAATCGTCTGCTCCTATCGCGCTTACTTTGAGCTTGCTAGGATATACATTCTGTTGGGTATCCGAAGGAATTTTAAATTTGGTTATTATATATCCTGAAGCTCCGGGTTCTAGCATATCTATCTCTCTAATAGTATCAAACCAGTCAAAGGGAATTCCCCCAAACATGCTTGAAACCTTGTATATCTCTGATGAATGAATATTCTTCACTTCCATGATTACATACGCTATCCCCCCCCTTTCAATCAATAGTTCAGAAGGGAAAATATTCATTATTCTTGTTCTGTTTGTAGCTGCTGCCCTTGGATAAACAACTCCCCCGCCACCGCCGCCACCAGAAGGAGTTATTACTGGGGGTTGAGATTGTGTTGCTTCTTTAACTCTAAAACTCTGCTGGGTATGAAGCATTGGTTTTATTGTGGAATACCTCATTCTTGCATGCAAGTAATAATCTCCTACTGACTGGTCAGAATATATATTCAAACTTCTGTCAAAACTCCTGTTTGCCCCAGCATCAACAAAAACTGGCTGGTTGTATACAGAGGCATAAATTGTTGAATTATCTAGCGAGGATATCCAATAATCCAAATAAACATCTTGAGGAACATCTCCCATGTTCTCAAGCAATATCGTGAAATTTTGTGTTCCTCCCCTCTCTACTTCTGACTGCAATCTGGATATAACCAAGTCGTATGGGCCGCCTTCAGAAAATCTGAATGTTTTTATTTTCTTTGTCTGCCTGCTTCCCTGATGCAGTGAGAGGTCTGCCAAGTAATATCCCGCAACTGTAGTGGGAGATATTGTATGCTGGTAACGGTAGATTATGCTAGTATTCGTCCTTGACACTACTCCGAAATTTGCCTTGTCATGGTCCTGGAAATAAACCTGCTGTGCAGGGTCATAAACTGTGAAATTTATCCAGTCTGGCTCTTCTATCTGGTTGTCTGTGTAAAGCATTATATAGAATGTCATTATCGTCTCTGAAAGATACCACACTATCGCAGTTTCAAATTCTACATTATATCTTTCATGCACCTCAAAGCTGTAATTTGAGGCAAAATTAGGCAAAGAACTCATTGAAACTGGAGGAGTATAATCTCCCTTGCAAGATAAAGTATAATTCCCAGTTGAGCCATCGGAGGGAATGTTAAATGTTGGAATTGTTGTCAATGTCCCATTCACACCTGTAACATATGACCCGTTGGATAGCATTAAATTTTTAGAGTTGTAAACTGAGATTGTGACATTGGAGAGCAGTTGTCCCCCGAGAATATCACTTACATTGCAGTACACAGAGCCTGATTCCCCCAGGAAGTAATCATTCCATCCGCTCTTTGTTACGCCACTCATTACTGGATGCAGATAGAAAGAGGTATTTGTTGCTCCCGTCATCCCAACGCCATCTGTAGCAGAAATGCTGACATTATAATATCCATAATTGTCAGATTCAGCCCAGGCTTGGGGATATTCCAATTGATAAGTGTATATCATGTCATTAATTGTTGTCAACGTCATATCTGTGGTGTATTCCTCCCCCAAAGGATTAGTTACAATTGCTCTTGCAAGAATTATCCCAGCTCCAGAGGTGTCTGTGACATCTGCTATTATCATCACAGAACCAGTCTGCTTTTCTACCGATCTATTTGTTGTTGCATTGATTATTGGCGCAGAATAAGGAAGCAATGAAACATTTATTGTTCTGTTTGCAGGATTGCCACCAAAACCAATGATACTATAGTTGGTAAGATAGAATGCTTTTACTATCCCTGTAACATTCCACCATATAGAGATTGTCTTTGATTGCTGCGTGGGGAGGATAAATGAGGTTTCATTTGCGTAAGTTACATTCACTACATTATTCCAGTTTGTTTGGGTTACATTTATTGAGAAATTTATGTTTGTATTTCCCCTGTTGTTGATGGTGATATTGCATACAGTTGCTTCATCCTCGAATGTAACCTTGCTGCATTCTGCTGGAACTTTGCTTAGAGTCCATGACCTGTTTAAAGGAATGGTAACATTCATTGTGATAAGATTCGAGCCGTTATTGAATGTAGTTATGTTTATTGTTCCATTGTATTCTGCCGCAGGAGTTCCTGCTGTTATATTTGCATAAACATTTATTGTCCTGTTTTGGCCGGGGGATAGGATTGAAAATTGAGCTATTGTTGGATTGAATGTAACGCTTAGATTACTTGAGAATCCTAACACAAGATAATTTTCAAGCAGAACATTGGCATTCCCTATAGATTTTAATGT
Source organism: archaeon (assembly GCA_043808285.1). Classification (GTDB taxonomy): domain Archaea; phylum Nanobdellota; class Nanobdellia; order Pacearchaeales; family DTIR01; genus JAZDFA01. The sequence goes on along the minus strand of JAZDFA010000012.1, from coordinate 41,196 downwards.
GAAATTGCCAACAAGCGATTGTGTGCCATGCTCTGCAGTCCTGTTTGCAGAATCAACTGAACTGTTGCTTACTAAGAATTCAGGATTTTCATTTGCTGTCACTCCTACAATCGTCGTATTTGATGCTACTCCCACACCAGGATTAGTCCATCTCACAGTAACATTGAATGTGTGATTTCCTGCCAAGCTCTTTTTTGCCAGTATGCTGAATGTTGCATTACAGACATCATTAATCCCCATATCTCCGCATGATGATGTGTTGAGTGCTGATTCGCTTGTCCAATAGGCTGGCAATTGAACGCTTATATTGACATTATATGCTGTGGCTGACTCTGTGTTTGTCGCATTTACAGAAATGGAAAAATTTCGATATTCAAACCATCTCATGTTTGTTATTGTGACATTTTCGGGGGATGCTATAATGCTCATGTTAGTCAATGGAATCATTATCCTTAATGTCAAATTATCAAATCCCCCTGTTGAGGAATTGATGTTCACAGTCCCGTTGAAAAATCCTCCAGTATGGTTGAGTGGGACTGCAACGCTAATCTGGACTTTTGATGAATTTCTTATTGCAAAATCTGATATGCTTTGGGGTGAGAAAGTTATGTTTACTCCATTATTCCATCCTACCGAAGTGATATTATAGGTTATAAGGGAGATATTTGCGTTTCCTATTGAGTATATTGTGAAATTTCCTACCGGAGTTATTTGTCCTGGGGGGGTTATAGCAAGTATAAGTTCTTCTGAAACGTTTAGAAGAGGATTTGCATTGACCGTAACATTAAACGAGGAATTGGTTGTTCTGCTCACATCTGCAAGATTGGACCAATTGACTGTTGCATTAACTAGGTATATTGAAGGGGCTGTTCCGTTTCCAACAGTTAGTAGAACTTTTCTTGTTGTTGAGTTTGAAACAGATATGTTGCCAAAAAAATAAATTGTCTCATTTGCGCTCCACCCCAGAGGTAATGCAAAGGTTACATTGGAGTTGTATGCCGTGCTGTTCCCTATATTGCTTAGATTAACCTTCAGTTCAAATGATTCATTTCCCTCTAGAGTTACATTGTCTGCACTCCATCCAGGTATAACATATTCAAAGGTTATGTTCAAGTTCGTATTTGGAGATTCTGTAAGGAAATAATCTATATCTGAGCCCTGATTGCCAGACTTGTTAACACTGCAGTTAAGTATAAATAAGCCAAAATAGTCTGGAGCGGTAAAATTAAATTCATATGTTCCGTTTCCATTCCAGGGATTTATATTGAGCAATGTGCCCAAAAAACTGCAGTTTAAGGATGCATTCATCACAAATGTATCTTTCCGATAATTCTTCACATGAATGCTTACATTCACTTGTCTTTCAGTCAGCCCTACTGGATTTCCTATAACAGTTGTTATATCATAAACTTCAGTCACATTCAAGAAAGAATAACTCTTATTGAGAAAAAATCCTGTAGAATCATATACATAAGAAGTCACATTCCATCTCCCAAGATTCTCTGTTGAGGAGATGTTAAAGTAATTTGTAAAATTCTTGTCCCCTGAAGTGGCATCTCCATGAGTTCCATCATCATATAATACGATTGTGTAGTTGTCTCCAAAAGAGGTTATGAAACTTGAGTTGAGTTTTGAGACTACCCCGCTGGAGTCATAGCTCACATTTATTGTTATCAATGCATTCTCTCCCCTATTGTATATTGTGTAGTCTACTGAGGTTTCTGCTCTTGCTTCCCATCTCTCCAAAGGAAAGAGTGTTACATTCTCAGCTATAGTTAATCTATTTCTAAGGTCCTCAATTTGTATGTCACTTGGCGAGCCCCCTATATCTACTGGGCTATTGAAATGAAATGCGGCCCTCATCCATACTGATTCTCCTGTGTTGATAGAAGTAGGGGGCAGTTCAATTCCCCCCCTGCCTAACTCGCTTCTATTTGATGAAAAGAAATTTGATGAAGAGTTAATCTGTATTACTCCTATATGCCTGCTTACGGGGAGAGGATTTGGATACCACCACCATGAACCTGGATTTGAGGAATTTCCATATGTCAAATCACTGTATAATCCTGCAGCTAAAATATTTATCACTACCGCGCCAGAAGGAGTTGAGCTTCTGTTTATTGTATAGGCTGCATTATTAGTGAAATTAGTCTCAATCTTTATCCACTGATTTTCTGCATAGAAGGTATATTTCTTTGTCATCCTTCCTTCAGATATTGTGCCGTAATCATTCCAGAGAGTTTCATTTCCTATCTGTTCTATAACCACTCTGATTGGCCCTGCATGCCTAAATATGGTGCTGTTTCTTAAATCAAATGTGAAGTTTGATGTCCCATTGGTGTATTGGATATATTCTATAGTGTTCTCATTTGATGGGGGGATATTAAAGAGGTTATTTCCTATGTTATCTTGGACCTTGTAAAGTCCTGAAGAATTCTCTCCTCTTCTAGTATCTCCATAAAATCTTAGCCCCTTGCTTCCGATTGTAAGATTCACGTTAAATTCCTCCTCGTTCGTTCCAGCATAGGAGAAATTAGAATAGTAGGTTATATTGCTTTTTCTTAAATCAGTTGTCCCAAAATAAATGTAATAAAATCTAGAGTTATTTCCTTCTGTTGTGCCATTCATAAGAAAAACAAACGTTCCAATTGCATTGGTTGTTTCATTGAAATTATCTCCCTCATCAAATTGGCTTCTTATTTCTGCAAGATCATCCCAGGAAGAATTGCATTCCTCCAGCCTTGTTGAATTCCTGTCAAAATATCCTGAAAAATTTGATAAGAGAGAAGTAAAATTAAGCTCTATTTCTATCGGCCAGTCAGTCCTGCTGTATGCCATTGAATTTATCTCTACCCCAATCCTATACTGCCATTTTGCATCCCACCAACCTGTTGCGCTTGCAAGATTGATTGAAAGAAAAAAGATAGTTGCAACTAGAATTAGCAATAATGCTTTCCTTTTTTCTTCTACGACAAGATTCTTCATTTGATGTTTATTTATTCTTTTTTCCCAAAACCTTTCTGAATCTTGCAAAGAAATTATCCCGCTTTTCGCTGCTTGCTGTTACCTCTGAATCTCTCTTCTCCATCTCATGCAGCGCATTTTCCAATTTTTTTGAATCGTCTTCCGCTTCCCTCATTAATTCTTCAACTATTTTCTCTTTTTCTTCTAGAGATCCTGAATTATCATTTTCTTCTTTTTCTTCTTTTTCTTCTTTCTCTGCTTTCTGCTTGTTTTCTTGGATTGGCTGCTCTTCTTCTGAAGTTGTTTCTTCTTCCAGAAGTGTTTCTTCTACATGCTCTTCTACTTTGTTCCTTTCGTTATTACCCTCCTGAATAGGTATTTTTACAAGGGGTGTAATATTTTCTTCCTTCCTTTTTTTTGTTTTTTGAGGGGATTTCTTTTTTTCTTTTGCAGGAGCGTATACTTCTTTTAGCTTGCTAAACAATTCATCTTTGGCTACTGCCTCTGTTAAAAGAAGAGATTCAAGTTCTTTGTTTGTTGTTGTTTCCCTCTTGGCAGAAATTTTTATCTCCTTTTTCTTTATCCTTCTTCCCTTGCTGCTATGGACTGCTTCTCTTAATTTATGTATTATCGCTTTCTTTTCTTTTACATGTTTTTTGTTTTTCTCTTGCTCTTTTTCCTTCTTCTCTTCTTCCTTTTTCTCATTTATTTTTCCTTGTGTTATCTCTTCTTTAATCGCTTTTGTAATCTCTTCTTTGAGCTCTTTTGCATTTTTATCCTTGGGTGCTTTTTTCTTTGCAAGTGTAATTTCAACCTCTGCAATTTTTATCTGGCATGCATTCCTTAGCTCCTCGTAGCTTTTTGGGCTCAGTTTTTTTGCATCAAAATCAGCTTTTGCAGTGTCAAGCAGATGTTGCAGCCTCTTCTTTTCTTCTTCTAGCTCATCAGTTGTTTTTGCCTGAAATTCAATCAATGAAACCTTTTTTCTCAAGGATTCAAAAGAAAGGGGATTTATCCCTACAATATCTTTTGCAATTGTTTCCTTCACCATCTCCAAATCATCTTTTTTTAGAGTTTTCTCATTAAATTTGAACTGCAAATCTGCTAAATCCTTTACCATCTTATTTGAGAGTTCATCTAGATTTACAATAGTAAGCCTCTCTTGTGTAAGCTCTGCAACTTTTTCATTGATATCTGAGAATATTGAATCTACTTTTGCACCGACCCGGTCTGCATATCTCCTTGCTTCCTCTATCCCCTTTTCTTTTTCAGTTATTCTTTTCAAGACATCAACCATATTGTCAAAGCTTTTTATCTTGTTAAATTCTTCTTCAATTCTCTTTATTCTCTGGTTGAAATTCTCTACAGCTATGCCTGCTTTCTCTATTTTTGCATTCCCGTTTGTCATCTCTCCTTCGAATTTCTGCAAGTCCCTTACAAGTTTCTGGGGCTCAAGCTCCTTTACTATATCCTTTACTTTCTCAAAACTGGCTTTCAATTCTCCTACAACCTGCTCGCTGTCAAGGACCATTCTTCTTAGGTCTCCCATCCTCTCATTTATATCAGAAATCCTTGAATTAATGGCATCGCTAACCTCTTTTAACATCTCCAGCTTGCCTTCTAATCTGTCTATTTTTACAATAAGCTCGCTCAATTCTGTTTTCTTCTCAACAGTAACCTCGTCATCTGTTCTTTGAGGTTCTTGGATCATCCCCTCTTCTTTAAGCTGGTCGCCTATTGTCCTCTGTTTTTTCTTCGCCATTTTCACCTCTGTTTTTTTGATTATTAAGTCTATTCAAATAATTCATTTAGCATGCTGTTAGATTTCTTTTTATTCTTTGATTTTCTAAAAGGATTTCTAAATGTTTTCTGTTCTATTCTCTCTGGTATTAACTCCTTGCTTACTCCGGATATTCCTTGCCTAAAGCTTAATTTTTCCTTTCTTATCGCCTTAGGAAGATTATGTGAAATTATTGCCAATGCAATAAAAACTGCTAATATTAGGGGGATTATAAGATAAGAGTATGGCTCTGCAGAGGTATAAATATTGTCTGCAGTGTCTGCTATTGAGAAGCCCACTAACCCTCTAACTCTTGATATCTCCACTTCAGATGTTTTCTTCGAAAGATTTCCAAGTTTCAATCCCAGTTCCCCAGCCAATTCATTCGCCTTGTAATAATTGCCATTTGAATAAAAAGAATACGCATTACCTAGCGAGAATAATGCATTTTCTATTTCTTCTGCATTTGTTCTCTCGCTTTTCTTTAGCTCCGACAAGGAATAATTGTAATCATTAAGTATATTCAATAAAGAGACAGGAGCGTTGCTAACCCTTATGTTTATGCTTCCCAGCAAATCGCCTATTTTGAAACCTAGCGGAAATACTCCCAAATCTCCTCCAGATTTTGCAACAAGATTTATTGATTTCATCTCATAAGGATTTAGAGTTAGTGAATCTATGCATTTCGTAGTTATATTGCTAGGATAACTGCATGTTACCTCTGCCTCCATCATGCTGCCTCCAAAATTTGTTATTAAAACAGGCAGATTTACGCTTGAATCTGGCATCAGCATCGCCTCATGGTCATAATCAATGAATATTTCTGCTCCTACAAATGAGTTTGCAACTATCAAAATTATGCAAAAAATAATCCAATTTTTGCCCATTTAATTACTCCTTATTAATCGTCATTTTTTACCTTGTATGAAGAGGTTAAAAAGATATATAAAGTTAACCAAGAGGAAAAGTATTAGATACTTATTCTGTTTATAATTACTAATTATCTGTCGTTTAGTTAGTTAGGGGGCAGTAAAGGTGGGCAAAAAGGATTCTTAAGGGTAAAATTTCTTGGATAATTCAAGTATAAAAAAATCTCCCCTCTTCAAAACCAAGAAAAAACAATTCGTAAGCCATTACTCCGAAACTGCTAAAAGCGGAAAAATACAACTATTAAAAATTTCTAATTATTCGACGTTTTTAGGTTTTAATGGAGTAAGGCAGAAAAGATGGGGCTTCTTCTTTTGTTTTGAATCAGAATAAATTTTTATCTGCAAAGCAAGAAAAAACAATTCGGTGAGCCCTACTCCTTACACTGCTAAACAACCACGTCCATTAGAAAACGTTGAACACTCGTGGATGAATTAGTTGGGGCGTAAAAAAGAATTATTATTCTCTTAAAAACCCTCTAAAGAGAAATAATGCAAAAAGAAAGGATTTTAAAATAAAGAGCGCTTTATCTTTACATAAAAAATGGTGAAAAGAGGGCATATTAGTAAAAAAGGCATGAATAAGTTGAAGAAAGCAAAAAAGGTTTCTCTGAAAAACAATAAAAAGCAAAATAAAAAAGCAGTGAAGGAGGTTTCTGATAAGCTCAATTTGGGTATCCCCGGATTTGATCAGATGATTGAGGGAGGAATACCAAGAGGTATTTCTATCTTGGTTTGCGGTGGTCCCGGAACTGGAAAAACAACTTTCTGCCTTCATCTCTTGAATAATCTTGCTTCAAGAAACGAAAAGTGCCTCTATCTCTCATTCGAAGAAAGCGAGGAAAGATTAAAGGAACATATGAGAAAATATGGTCTCAAACCAGATGAACTTGAAAAAAAAGGAACTCTTATGATAAAAAGAATGGATCCGTTCTTAATCTCCCGTTCTATAGAAGGGCTTCTTGCCGAAGCAAGAGGAGAGCTTTTGATAAAAATAGACCACATCAAGGAGCTTATTCCTCCAGGATTTACCCCCTCAATAATTGTTCTTGATTCTCTTAGTGCTATATCTGCCGCATTCATTGGAAAAGAAGACGGTTACAGGGTCTATATAGAACAGCTCTTTAAAGTCCTTGAAAAATTGAATGTTACTTCATTCCTTATAAGTGAGGTTCAGCAAACTTCAGAAAGATACAGCAATTCAGGTGTTGAAGAATTTTTGGCAGATGCTATAATCTCTTTTTATAACCTTGTTCAGGGCGGCAATAGGACAAGTGCAATGGAGATAGTGAAACTAAGAGGCGCTCAGCATAAGAAGAAGATAGTGCCTCTTGATATTATAGAGGGGAAAGGCATGGAAATATACCCTTCAGAGGATATTTTCGTGGAAGAAATAAAAGCAAAACCCTAAAAAGGAAAAATAAATGAATGATAAAGATAAAACAATGGTGTTATGTCTTGGGAGCTATACTCCTCCTCCTATTTTTTTCTAATTCTGTTTATGCAACTACTGGAAATTTCTGCACTTCTTCCCCGTGCTCCTGTGGAACAAATTGTCGGGGAGTTACTTCAGATGGCATAAGAAATACCGCCCCTGCCGAACCTGGATGGAACACCATTGATTCCTGCTCTGATGGGAGTGAGGTTGTTTGGGAATGGGTTCATGACATATTTATCACCTCACTTAACAGGAGCATTTTTGTTAAGGGAGATACAGTTCAGATAATTGTCAGCTATAATTGTGACAATGATGCATATGACATGATGAATATAGTTTATTGCAACAGCACAGAAGACTGCTCATCAAATCCAAATCTCTGGAAAGTAATATATGGGGCTACATGCAATACTGCATCATGGGTCAATAAAAGTATAAACATAACTCTAGATAACCTAGCAGGAAATCATTCAATAAGAGGGGCTATAGCATATACTGCTGCCTCAAACCAAACATGCGGTTATAATGGTCATGAAATTTATTCTGATACAGATGATGTAACTTTTCTTGTTCAGGCAGAGTCTCCGGATGTTACAAATCCATTAGTTGACATAATCTCTCCCACTCCTGCTAATAACAGCAACCAGACATCCAGGACATTCCTGATAAATGTTTCTCATGTAGAATCTCATCCAGATACTATAACTCTGAATTGGAACGGGGCTAATGAAACTTATTACTATATCGGCAATTATACCAATATAACAAAATACGGGCTGTCTGCCGGGCAATACAGCTACTATCTGATTGTCAATGACACCTACGGCAATCAGAATATCACTACAAAAAGGACAGTTAATATTCTTCCAAATATCACAATAACATTTGTGAACCCTTCAAATGGCAGCTTGTTCAATGCTACTCTCATTGATTTAAATCTCACCATAATCTCCAATGATGCAAACTCGACAATCAATCTTGTTTCCTACAACCTTAATTATCTTGGGAATACCACTCTCTCGAATGTATTGAATATCTCTCTTGATTCCAGCGATTCAGGGCTTAACGAATCTAATGAGAACTACCTCAATATCTCCCAGTCATTTACTCCCCAGGAAACAATGGACATATCAAATATCTCTATTCGGCTGAGAATGGCCGGAACAGGTTCCCAGAATGCAACGGTTCAAATAATGATTGGAAATTCTACACCTCTAAATTCAGTAATAGGCATAGGCAACTTCAGTAATAGCAGCATAGATACTGCGGGCTTCACATGGGTGAATATAACCTTGAATGCAACTGTAAGGATTCAGGCAAATACAAAATACTGGATTTTCCTGAATGGAAGCAGTTCTGCATCAAATCATTACGAATGGGAAACAAACGACAATGGAATATATCCTTTCGGAGAATCAAGCATTAATAGTTCAAGGGATTTTCTTTTCAGGATTTATGACTCTTACAGATACAGGGATAGGATATCAATAAACAGCTTAAACAATATTACAGTATATGCCGCTAATTCCTTGGGTCATCTTGAAGTTTCTTCAATATCTTTCAGCTTGGATAACATTGCGCCAGCCTACAGCAATATTACTTATTCATCAAGTATAGAGGTGGGGAATAATCAGACAATTAAAGTTACTGTAACTGACCAAGGAAGTTATGTTTCTAGTGTATCTGTGGAATATGATTCTGCTAACCATACTATGAATTATGAGGGAAGCAATCTTTACAATTATACCTTCTCCCCCTCCAGAGCAGGAAACATCTCATTTAGGATATATCTAAACGACTCATTGAATAACCAGAATTACACCTCAGCGATCAACTTTACAGTTAATGACACATTCTCCCCGATTATAGAGTCTGTTTCTTATACTCCCAGTAATGCTGATGTAATAGACCCAAATATTCTCTTGTCTATTACTGTGAATATCACTGATTTTGGAGGTGTTGCAAATGCAACACTTCAGTATAAGAATTCAACAGAATCCTCGTGGACTAATCAAAGCATGATAAATTCCTCTCTTAATATTTTTATCGAGAATATAACCCCTAACAGCGAAGGAAATTGGAGTTTCAAAATCCTGACAAAAGATTGGTCAAATAATGCTAATAGCAGCAATGCAATAAATGTGTCTGTTTACTACGATTATTCCTGGATTCTCTCCCCCGCAACAACAGATGCAATCGGTGGAGTAATAGAAACAAATATTACTCTTTTTAATCTTACAATAAATAATACTGGAGATTATGCCTTGGAATTCCAGTTAAGCTCTTATGGCACCACCCCTTTAATATGGTTCAATGAAAGTAGTTCTTTCTCGCTTAGTGCAAAACAAATTAAGGTATTGGAAGTAAATGCTACCTGCCCTCTGACTGCCTCAGAATATGCTATAAAAGTTCTTGTGAATTCTACAAATGATACTGCCTCCCCCAGATTTAGGTTTTCTAATACAACCCTCTCAACCTATCTTTCCGGCCCACATCTTTATGCGTTGATAACTGTTTACGATTCAACTGTTACCATCGGAGACCATTTAAGCAATATGACTGCTACAATTTATAATCTTGGAAATGCCACCGCCACTAATGTTAATATTAGCTGGACAATTCCTTCTGGATGGACAGGAAGACATCTCAGTGAAAGCATAGGCAATCTTAGTGTGGGGGGTCTGACAACTCACTCTGTTTCAGTAGATATAGGAAGCACTGCTTCTACCGGCACCCAATCAATAAGCGTTAATGTAAACTGCAGTGAGGGAGCTTCTGATTCTGACACGAAAACTACTACGGTAAGTAATCCCCCATCAACCCCTTCTGGTGGCACAAGCGGGAGTACTGGAGGGGGAGGAGGGGGCGGTGGAGGAACAACAATTATAATCTCTGACACATTATTATTAACTATCTCCTCAGATAATGAGGTTATAAGTGGGAAGAATGTCACAATAAAGGCAAAAATAACATCCCTTGAGAAAACGAATAGTTTAGGAAATATAACTGCCCAGTTGATAGGTTACAAAAAAGATTATTTTAAAATTTCTCCAAATAAAATAGTGAGATTGGAATATAATGAAAGCACATATTTCACTATTCTCATTGAAGCTCCGATATACTCTCAGTATCAGAAATACACGCTTAACTTCTCTGTTGATGCCCAAAGCGGCAATTCAACAATAACAAGAAGCAAAACATTCCTGCTTACAATAAATGAATTCGACAGGAACGAATCCCTTTCCAAATTGAAAGATGCAAAAAAATCCATTAGTTCCTTGCAAGAAAGAGGATATAGCACATTCTACTTAAGCAGCATAATTGACAAGGCAGACCGAGCTTTTAATGATGGAAGATTCAAGGAAGCTTACCAACTTTCAGAACAGGTTATCGAAGACAAGGAAAAAGCTGTTTTAGCTGCTGATTTGATAAATGAAAGCAGAAAAAGAATAGAAAATGCTATTATTAGCGGTGCTGATGTTTCCCAGACAATAAAAATTCTAGGATTGGCAATAGATTCTTTCGGCATGGGAGATTATAATGAGGCATTAAAGATGGCAAATCAGGCCCTTCTTGTAAGTGAGATAGAGAAGAGTGAACCTGTCGACATGATGTACCTGTTTAATCTTGCAATTAAATATTGGCAGTATTCAATAGCAGGGCTTTTCATGGTATTTGTGTTGCTTGCAGTAATTACTAAGTCCTCATTAATCATTTTGTCTAAAAGAAGAATTGTGCTGTTTAAAAGAAAGAAAGAAAAAATCTTGGAATTGATGAAGCAGGCACAGGAAGCGTATTTTGAAAAAAGAATAATCGGGGAGGCACTTTATAACAAGACAATAAATAAGTATCGGGAGGATATGGCTGCAATAGAAATAGAGACTCTAAAGACAAGGACGAAGATTATTTCGCAGATAAAGAACAAGGGCAATTTGAAAGCGCTTAAAGAAGAGTCCTGCAGGATAGAAGAAACATTAAAAGAGCTCCAAACAAGTTATTATGACAGGAAGGAGATTCCCTATTCTGCCTATGAAAAGATATCAGAAGGGTATAACGAAAGAATTATAGACCTGAAAAAGCAGATAAAAATGATAGAAAACAAGAAGAAATCATGATATAGAAATGAAAAAAGAGATTAAGATTGTGATATTGGTTGCAACATTGATTGCAATAGGATTCTCTGCGTATTATCTATTATCAAAAAATAACAGTGCTGGGACTATCCCTTCTGAAGAGTTTGTTATATTCATGCAAAGAAAAGTTGACGAGATGAGATTATTAAGCAAGGGATTCGAAATGAAATACACAGTTTCTCTTGAGAAAAGCATAGAAAGGGTATGTTTCATGCAGAAAGATGATGTTCTCTATCTCATAGAAAACGGTAAAATATCTTCTTTCCATATATCTACCCTCGAAACTGCTGAAAACTTTTGTATCACTCCTAAAAACAGCGAGATAACACTCACTCTTTACAATGCCGGAGGCATAATAATGGCAAAAAAATGAATGGCAAATTAATCGCTGTTTTCGTTATTTCATTTCTGATTGTGTCTAATCTTGTTTCAGCTATTTCCAAAGAAGATGCCCTCCCTCTTCTTGAAAAAGCGAATCAAAGCGTAATGGAAATGAGAAATGCAGGGCTTACCACCCATTATGCAAATGACCTTCTTAATGAGGCCTATTCCTACTTCGAAGAGGGAGATTATGAATCTGTCTCTGAATTAACACAGCAGATAGCAGATTCAAAAAACAGGGCAATTGTGATAACTGATTTCATAAACAAGACAAAACAGAAGATAGCAGAATCGAAATACCTGCAAAAAGATGAATTTTCTGAAGAGATTGCTGCTGGGCAAAATGCATTGGATGAAAACAGGTACGAAGATGCTGAAAACACAATCCAAAACATATATCAAAAGATAAACGAGATTGAAAGCCAGCCCTTCCTTATTAAATCAATAAGAAAAACGCAGATTAGAGAGAAAGCTATTTATATTCTCAAGAAATACTGGTATATACTAATCCCTGCTTTTATAGCGGCAATTATAATATTGTCGCTCATTGGCAGGATAGCATCATCAATAATCCTGAAAGTGAAGATAAGGAATCTTAAAAAAGAGAAAGAAACAATAATCTCTCTTATAAAAGAAGCACAGCAGGATTATTTCGAGACAAATTCGATGTCTAAAGAAAGGTATACCCAATCAATAGAGAGATACCAGCAAAGGATAATAGAAATTGAAGAGCTGCTTCCATTGATGCAGGAAAAATATCGAAAAATCAGCGAGAAAGAAAAAAATGGAGATAAAAAAGGAAATAGAAAGTAATCAGATAACACTATTGTTGATACCTAACAATAAATATTCCAATGAGATCGGAAAGATTCTAAAAGAGGTAAAATTCAAAAAAATAGGATATGTCTGCTTGAATAGGTCTCCTGCAGTTCTTTCTTCTCTCTTAAAAGGCAAGATAGATGAAGACAAAATAGCATTTGTTGACTGCATATCTCAATGCCGGGGGGAAATAAAAAACTGCATCCCAGTATCCTCGCCAAGCGATTTATTCAGAATTAGCTTGTCTATAACGAAATTATTGGCTGAAGAGAAAGTTGATGCTATCATATTCGACTCGCTTTCAACCCTTCTTGCATACAACAAAGAAATCCTTGTGATACAGTTTGCCCAGTCAGTCATAGGGAAGATAAGAAACTCATCATGCAAAGGCATTTTTCCCTGCCCAAAAGAAGACATAGCCCAAACGCTTGTCAAGGACTTGGAAATGTTTGCTGACAATACAATTACGTTATGATAGTCTTGCTGCTTCTTAATTTCAACACATGTTTAAATAAATGTTGTAGTTTTGTTTTTTGATAACGCCTAAACAATGCATATTATAGTTATGAAGCAGATACGGGGTGATTATCCTATAATATTGCATATTTATCCAGAATAGCTAATAAAAGTGCTAAAAATAGGAATAATTAGAAATATTTAAATAATCGGCTCCATAATACTCTGATAGCATACTATCAAAAAAAAAAGGTGAAACAATGAACTTACTTCAGGATATAACAAAGCATAATTTTGCCCTTGTGCTTCTTGATGAGGAGGGCTATCTTAAGAAATTAAGGGATATGATAAAATTTGTAAAAAAAACCAAATGCAAAATCTGCTTTGTCTGCTTAAGCAGGCCTTATAAGGATGTTGCAAATAACTTCAAAGAAGAGGGTATAGATATAAAAAGATTCTTCTTTATAGATACGTTGAGCAGTTATTATGGCGAACATGCTAAAGAAAAAAATTGCCTCTTCCTGCCTTCTCCTGTGAACCTAGCAAGTGTAAATTATGCCTTAAAAGAAGTCCTCGCAAAAGAAAAATGCAAGATAATATTCTTCGATACTGTCTCAAGCTTGCTGATATATCAGGAGAATTCTGAGATAATCAAATTTACACATAACCTTGTTTCTGAGCAGCAGGATACAAAAAAGGTGTTTATAGTGTTAAAGAGAAACTCTATTCCAGAAGCAGATATCAAGATATTAAGGGCAGACCTTGAAATGTTTGCTGATAAGACAATTGATATCTGAATTACACTAATTCTGCTAAATCCAAAAAAAAACATTGAGTAACCTTACTCCATTAACTGCTAAACAACCAAGTGGATTAATAATTATTTAATTTAGTCGTCGTAAAGATGTTAGGAGTAAGGGCTTTTGAGTGGGGGCAAGGATGGAAATGGGGGAGGATATTTTTCGGGGGTTGAAGATAGGGGGAAGCAAATCTGAGTTATGCGTAAAGAAACAATTCAAGTGTCAAAAGAATACTCCTCTGCCAACAAAGAAAAACCCCGTCTGCAAACCAAAAAAACAACTCGTGAGCCTTGCTCCTATACTGCTTGATTTCACGTCAATTATCAACCGTAACGTGGGCAGGTGGGGGAAGAGTCCAAAATAAATGATACTGCCAAATCCCAAATAATCTTCATAAGCCAATAAAAATTTCTAAAAATAAACCTGCTCTGGATAATTAAGATTTACCCCAATATCTTCTTTACTCTCTTTATCAATTCATCGTTGTCAAACGGCTTGGTTATATAATCAGAAACATTCATATCCTTTAATTTTTCCTTTCCTATCTCGGAGAATCTTGCAACTGTCACAAAAGCAATCTTGAGATTTTTTGTCTTGGGGTCTTTCCTTATCCTCTCGCACACTTCTCTTCCTGACATTCCAGGCATCATCATGTCCAAAAGAATAAGGTCTGGTTTTGCTGTCTTGAGCTTGTCAAGGCATTCCTGCCCGCTTGATGCGCTGATTGTCTTAAACCCTTCATTTTCAAGCACTGCAGTCAGTAATGTAACAATGTCCTGCTCGTCATCAACAACCATTACTTTCTTTGCCATTTTGCCCTTTTTTAATTACTTTTACATAAATTATTGTTATTATTATTTATTAATCTTTCGCTTGTTCTTTGAATATCTCTCAATTAAAGGCATAAATTTCTTTTTCGCTATTCCTTCTCCTATTAATTGCCCTAAAAAATAAATGCATTCTTCTATAAAATCATCAGGATATCTCCGAGGGTCATCAAATCCTTCTACTGCTTTTGAAATCTCCTCTCCAAACAACTCTCTTATAATCCCCTCAGAATCTTCTTTCAATCCCATTTTTTACTCTAACAATTTAGAATACCTCTTTTTCAGCATGATGCTTCCTATAAAAAAGATAATTGCGCCTATTGAGCCTAAAATTAGTATATGAAAAGATCCCCAGAAAGTTTTTGGAAAGCCCCCATGAATCCCTGCCCTGCATACAAATTCCCCAAACTCATGAAACAAGGCATGTAGAATCAGCCCTGCCCCCAATAGCATTATCTCACGCTTCAGTTTTGACCCATTAAAAAATCTTATAAAAAAAAGAGTCGCAACAAATATTACAATAGCTGAGATAAAATCAATTATGAAAAATAAAGGGTTTGAAAATGAATTTGGGCTAACCATGCTTCTTGTAATTAAATTTGATTAATTTTTTTATTCTTCTTTCTAATAAAACAGCAAAAAGCAGATAGGACAAAGAGATTATCACAGGAGAAACTCTTACAAAAAAACCCAGGTCTATATTGAATAATCCATAAATTGCCTCGTCAAATTCATGAACAAAACCATATAATGATATGAGCACAGAGATTATTATTAGGTATGCCCTTATTTTCCTGTCTTTAAACCTTAGGAACAATGATATCAGAAAAAAACCGCCTGCAATAAGAAATATGCCGCTTATTATGTCTGAAATAGAAAGCTCAAGTGGAATGATATAGCTCATTTGTAAACTTCTCCAATTATAGAGATTATAATATACAGGAATAAAGAAAAAAACATCATTGGCTCGCCTATTCCTGCAATGCTCATTCCATTACCAGTAAGACTCGGAACGAATCCTGCAATTGAAAATCCTATTGTTGTCAAGATGTGCCCTATTATTCCTATTCCCAATATTGATTTGAGGGTTCTAAAGAAGGGCATGCTTTTTTCTTTAGATAGTCTTATCCTGGAATCATAAACTAAAAAAAGCATCAAGAATGAATTGCATAGTATGTGAGAATGCGCTGCTTTCAAAAGAGAGGAAATATCCTCTTTTGCCCTCAGCATATCCTGCAGCTTAAACCCTACAAAAAGAGAGTATACCATCATGAATAAAAGGATATAAAAATAAATCTTCAATATCCGATCTTCAGAGTCTATATTGCTCATTTTTATGAGAATGAATTGGACTATAAAAATGCTTCTAAGAAAGAGAGGATACCCCCATAATTTTTAAGTTTGATTGGGGTTATTGATAGGTAAAGTAAAATGAAAAGTAGTTCCTTTGTTAACTTCGCTCTCAAACCATATTTTCCCCCCCATTAATTCAACATATTCTTTGCACAATGATAATCCCAATCCCGTTCCTCCTGCCTTTCTCGTATAAGATGAGTCAACCTGAAAGAATCTTGTGAATATCTTGCCAAAATGCTCTTTATCTATCCCTATTCCTGTATCCTTGACAGAAAAATGGATATTCTTTCCCTCTTTTTCCAAATTTAATTCTATCCCCCCCTTAGGAGTAAATTTAATCGAGTTATTTATAAGATTGATTATAACTTGGGGCATCCTTTCCTCGTCCATATAAACAAAGTCAATTTCTTTGCCTATTTTTAGATTTAAGTACAGCCCTTGTTTTTCTACATTAATTCTCATCTCAGTTACTACGCTTTTTATTAATTCTCTAAGATCAACTCTTTCCCAAACTAGCTTTATTGTCCCCAAATCAATTCTTGACAGCTCTAAGATTTCTGTTACTAGATTGCCAAGCCTCTTGCTTTCCTTATCAATTATTCCTAGATATTCATTTCTTTTCGATTTGTCTTTCATAATACTCTCATTCTGCATTAGCTGCGAAAATCCATGTATTGAAGTTAGGGGGGTTTTTAGCTCATGTGCAGCAATTGATATGAACTCATCTTTCTTGACATCTAATTTTTTAAGCTCTAAATAGCTTTTCTTCAGATTGCTTTGCGTTTCAATTAACTGCTTGTTTGACTCATCTATATCTTCCATCATATTCAGAGTTGCAACCTTGCTGTCCTCTAGCTCTTTAACATTTTTATTCAATTCTTTTGTTCTTTTCATAACTTCATGTTCAAGATGCACTCTCTCTTTCTCAAGCAGTTTTTCCTTGCTCGCATAAAAATCTATCTTGCTTTTAATCTGCTCAGGAGTTAATTTTAGGCTTGCAAGCATTTCTCCATATGTTTTTGATAGCTCTTTTGACTCATCTTCTGAAAAAAGCCCGCTCTCTTTCAATGAAGCATGAGCAGAAGAAATGCCAATTGAACCTGAAAGAACTATTTCTGCTCTATGATTCAAATCAGCCAATTCTGCAATTGAGATAAATTTGTTATTCGCCACACCTGCATTTTTCAATATCTTTTCTGTTAAAGCATCTACTTTTTGTCTATCAAAATAATTTAAGAAGATACCTCTTATAATCTTTGTTTTTGCTTTCAAGATTATATCCTCTTTCTGGCTTCCACCTCCAAATACCTTAATTCCGTTTAAAATAGAGAAAAATTCTTCATTTGATGATTGCTCTTCCTTATTTGCTGAGAAAAGTATAGAGCCAATGACATAAAAGCCAATATTAAAAATCATTGAAAAGAACAATGTATTTGTAATCGGATGGGGAAAAGACACTCCAAATAATCTCTCGGGATTAAGCCAGGATATTCCAAAAAGGCCATTCTCCAGTATATGAGAATAAATCAGCCCCCCTTTTATGAGTGCTGGGAAGAATGAAGTATAAATCCATACTATTAATCCTGCTGTTAGCCCCATTATTGCCCCTGTTTTATTCCCCCCTTTCCAATACATGCCGATGATAAAAGGGGGGGCGAACTGCATAACTGCAGCAAAAGATATCATTCCTATGCTTACAAGCATCTGTGAATCTCCGACAATAAGCTTAAACAGGTATGCTGCTAAGAGTATTAATACCACTATAATCCATTTGACTTGAAGTATGTATCTCTTGAACATCCCAAATGGCTTTGCCTTGTTAACCAAGGGAATAAAAAGATGATTAGTCGCCATAGTTGAAAGAGTCATTGCACATATCATTATCATGCTTACAGCAGCTGACAAGCCCCCAATAAAGACAAACAATGCAAGCCAGGAATTATTGTAGTGCAAAGGCAGTTGCAAGATAAAATTGTCAGCATCTTTAATGCTATATCCTGCTACCAATCCAGAAACTGCTATTGGCATTACAAAAAGATTTATTAGCAGCATGTATAGAGGAAACATCCACATAGCAGTCCTTATGTGTTTTTCATTAGAATTCTCCACAACAGCCATATGAAACTGCCTTGGAAGGAAAAGTATGGCAGACATTGAAAGCAGGAAATATGAAATCCACGTTGAAAAAGGAGGGTTATCGGGATTAGACAAATGCGAAAGAGAAGAAGATTCTGTCACATGATTAAATAAATCGTTAAATCCATGATGAACAAAATAAGTTATAAAAATTCCTGCTGCAATGAATGCCATAATCTTTACTATAGCCATGACTGCTATGACAAAAACCATTCCTGGATGCCTTTCAGTCGGGTCAATTCTTCTTACCCCGAATAATATTGTAAATAAAGCCATTACAAAGACTATTACGAGCCCAACAGAATATCTTAGGGCAGGATATAGGTTTATATCAAAGGAGCTAATAACCACAAATGAGGTGATTATTGCTTTGAGCTGCAATGCTATGTAGGGGACTATCCCAATTATTGCTATTGAAGTTACTATAACTGCAACTGCCTGTGATTTATTGTATCTTGCAGAGATAAAATCGGCTATGCTTGTGATGCTGTAAGCATTCTTTGCTCTCACAGCCTTTCTTAATATGCCCCACCATAATATTATTGCTATTGTTGGCCCAGTATAAACTGTCAAAAACAAGTCCTTTGAATTTGCTGCTAATCCAATGCTTCCATAAAAAGTCCATGCAGTGCAGTAAACAGCAAGGCCCAATGAATAAATAAAAGGATTGCTAAAAATTCTGCTGTATTTTGTGTAATTCCTTTGCACAAACAAGGCGAGAATAAACATCAAGAAAAGATACGCCAAAGACACAATCAAGATTATTAAAGGACTAAACATTTTTATCTCCCCCCCCCCTCCTCTTCAGATTTATAATTTATCAAGAATAAAATGAGTATTATTAACCCCCAGATTATAAATTGATAATTAAAAAGCAAGTATAGGCTCTTTCTTATTTTACTTGAAAAAAAGATCCATAAAAAAGCAATCAGCCCTACTGCAAAGAATAGAAATCTGAATTCTTCTTTAGCTAGTATCTTGTTTAGTTTTTCCATTTTCTTCAGTTTTTCCATTAATCTTCAGCTTCTCTTCAAGCTCTGCTATCTTCTTCTTGAGCTCTATCATTTTTAATTCCCTCCCAATTGCAAGTCTGTTAAAGCGCTCAGCCTGATTTGAGTTTTTTATAACTTTTTTGGAAGTCTTTGACAAATCTACTCTTAATTGACTGTTATATTTTTTAATCTCACATCTTGCCTCTTTAAGCTCCACGACCATCTCGTTAAATTTAGACGAGAGCTCTTCAATCTCATCTCCTGACTTGATATCCAGTCTAACATTAAAATTGCCCTTAGCCACCTCCTCGGAGAAATTTTTAAGATTAACCAGGGGTTTTGTTAATATTTTTGACAGATACCAGCCCAATATCGACAAGAAAATAAAAAAGAGAACAAAATAAATAAAAACTGCTGCTTTAATCCTGCGAACAGGCTCTAAAATCTTGCTCTCTTCTAAAGAGACTAATAATAACCAATTATTGCCTTTAAAGTCCTTATATCCGCTTTCAAAGCAGTATCCGATTATAACAAAGCCATGATATTCCCCCCTGTATTCTCTGACGACCCCTGAGCCATTAATATTCTCGGAAGAAAAAGTTCCTCTTAGAGTGCTATTCAGATAGTTCTCCTCATATAAAGGCTCATTGGAGAATAGTATTTTCTTATCCTCCTTAACCAAAGTAATATAATAATCTGATGTTTTAGTTGTTGAAAGAATGTTATTAATCTCTTCAGGAATTTGCCTTATCACTAAAACCCCTACAATTTCCCCATTTCTTTTAATAGGCGTTGCAAAAAAGATTACTGGAAATTTTCTTTCAGGGCCAATCCTGACATCATGCCCAAGACTTAGGTTCCCATCTAAGACATCGAACCAGAATCCCTCAAGAGGATGCTGCTTGCCTATTCCGATATCTTTGGTATCTGCTATTCTTATCCTGTTTATATCAAAGTAAGACATTGATTCATAATCATAATTCTCTATTTTCTTTTTTAAGAATGTATCTATCTCAGAAGAATTGCTGAGGTTTATATCGCCTATCTCAGATGATACGCTCTTAAGGTCCAGAGTATACTGATACAACAAAATATCTATAGCATTGATTAAAAAATAAGCCTTATTCTCCACTCCGTTACTTATCTGGGATTCAAAGGCATTAGAATATATTCTTTGAAGTAAAAAGAAGAAAATAATGCTTAACAGTAAGAGTATTAGAAAGCCTAAAAAAATCTTGATTCTTATCTTCATTTTTCCATTTGCCCTTTTAATTTTTGTTCAAGGTCTGCTATCTTGTTTTTTAATTCTATCATTCTTAGTTCTCTTCCCACAGATAATTTATTGAACTTTTCGAGGTCCTCAATTTTTATCCTTAGCGATTCATTTAACTTATTTAGCTGCTCTTCAGATTTCTTGCGCTCTGTAATATCTCTAAGGAATACAAATAATTTCTCGCTCTCTTTTATATAGCTGACACTTACATCAAAATCTAGAATCTTACCGTCTTTGCATTTGTGTCTGGTTTCAAATTTGGCTTTTCCATTCTTTAATATCTCTTGAATGCGTTTTTTAATATCTACTGGTTTTTCTTTGGCTTCTATATCTGATATCTCCATTTTCAGCAGCTCATCATGGCTATAGCCCATCAAATAGCAATAAGTATCATTCACCTCAAGAAAATGCCCTTTCAAGTCAATTATCCAAAAACCATCAATGCTGCCATGAACGATATTCTTATATTCCTCTTCAGATTTCTTGCGCTCTGTAATATCATCATAAGTTCCTAAAATGCCCACTGAATTCCTTTGCAAATCGCTTAAAGGTAATTTGGATGTTTTTAACCAGATTGTATCTCCTTTAGGAGTAGTTTGAAGTTCTTCAAAGTTAAGTTTAGATTTTCCTGACTTTATGACCTCTAAGTCATCTTCCCGATAACTTTTAGCCTGCTCCTTCCAGCCCATTTCGAAATCGTCCTTGCCAATCAGGTCTTCTGGTCTATTTTTTCCTGCATCTTTCGCAAAAATCTCATTGCATCCAAGATATCTCAAATTTTCATCTTTCCAAAATACTCTTATAGGAAGAATGTCTATTATTCTCTGCAACATTTCTTTAGAACTATTAAGATTTTCTTCCACCTTCTTGCGCCCTGTAATATCATCATAAACAGACACAATCTCTTCTGAAGGAAGTTTATAAACAAAATTTTCCCTCCATCCTTCAATTCTTCCGTCCTTGTAAAAAGAAGCAGGAAATAGCTCTGCCTTCCCAGTTTTATAGACTCTATTGAAAACATCAAATAACCCAAATTTTTTCACCCCGGGAAATTCTTTAAGAACGCTTTTGCCAATAATCTCCTCTTTTTTAATCTTGTCTATCTTTTCAGCAGCTTTGTTAAAATCTGAGAATATAAAATCATTTCCATTTTTTGTTGCTTTGTAAATAGCAACTCCACTGTGCATATTGTCAAAAAGCTCCTTGAATTTTGTCTCGCTTTCTTTTAATTTTTCCCCAGTATTTTTTATTTCAGTCACGTCAATTGAATATTCTATCATCTGAATTACTTCTCCTTTATCATTAAATATAGGGTCGCCATGCACATTCATACATCTCTTTTTTCCATTCTTGTCGTAATGAATATGCTCCATTATAACTGGCTTCTTTAATGTAAAAACTTCTCTTAGGGGGCAGTTATGCTCTCCCTTGCAGGGACTTTTTCTGTTATGCGTTACTTTATAACAATAATCTCCCATGTTAATTCCCTTCTCTCTTGCCGCTCTGTTTACTAAATTTATCTTGTAATTATTGCCTGTAACATAAAATGGATATGCGAAAGAATCAATAACATTTTTTAAAAAACTCTCCCCTTTAAGGCCCCCTTCATTTTTTTTATGCTCTGCAATGCCTGATGCATTAGATTTTATTGTCTTGCCATCTTTTCTTATTCTTTTGATGATTTTAGAATTAGCAGTCTTCATACGTCTCTCCTCTTTTTAAATAGATATCTTTGCCAATTAAAAACCTTTTTATTTCCTTATTTTAGGGTTAATTTTAAGATGGGATAAATTTTACCCCCTTTTAGTAAAAAATCCCGATAATTTATCCAAAAAATTTAAATAGTCCCGTAGGTAAATTCTATTATGGGTTCTATATTAAGCTCAAGAGTGAGGGAAGATGGAAAAATAGTTGTTGAATCATGCCTTGACTATGAAGAGGCATTGCAGCTTAAAGGCAATATTGAGAATATCCATATATTCTCTGAGAATGCCTCAAATATAAAGGCAAATATTGCACAGCGTGGCAAAAATGAGGCAACAAAATATTTTCTAATACCCAAGGAATTAAGAAAGAACCTGAGTTACAAGAACAAGACATCATGTCAGAAAATTGAGACAAAATCAAAGGTAATTTTTGTTTATATAATAGATAAGCTAAAGGCATAAAATGGACAGAGTAAAGACTGGGATTAAGGGATTTGATGAACTTATAGCAGATGGTTTTCCTGCTGGTTCTGTTATTCTGCTTAGCGGTACTCCTGCAACAGGAAAGACAATATTTGCTCTGCAGTACCTTTTCAATGGCTCCCAAAAATTCAATGAGAAAGGGCTGTATATTAGTTTCGAGCAGACAATAGAAGAGCTGCAAGACCAGGCAGCGCAATTTGGATGGGGCTTGAAAGAGCTTGAAAAAAAGAGCATGATAAAGATAATCTTCATTCCACCAAGTGAGATAAGCAAGAACACAATACGCGAGATAACTGAAATTATAAATGAGAATGGTATCAAGCGGCTTGTCATTGACTCTCTTTCAACATTATACGTAAACACGCCAACAATAAAAATAGAAGAGCTTAATGAGTTTACAGTAAAAAGGTTTATTTGCTCTTTCATAACCTCTCTGAAGGAAATGAAGGGCATAACTTCTCTCCTTATATCTCATACCTCCAATGACTCCCAGCTCTCACAGGATAGCGTCTCTGAGTTTATATGCGATGGGATAATCCATATAATATTTGAGTCAATGGGTGGAGAGTTCTCACGAAGCTTGATTGTAAGAAAGATGAGGAATACAGACAACGATGAAGATATTCACCCCCTTGAGATAGGAAAAAATGGATTAATAGTGCATAACATAGGCAAGTAAAATGTTCTTTAATGAGCCCTCCCCATTGCTTCAAAGAGTTATACGGCTTAAGGCAATAAAGCATAAAGATGGCAAGCTTACATTATGGAATATCCCAGGGCTGTTAAGCGCATTATACGTTACTGTCTACCAGCAGCGTCTCATGGAAAAACTTCACGCCAAGGAAGCCGCTAATATTCTCTATAATCTTGGCAGGTTTCAGGCCATCCAGGGATTCAGGATGACTGCAAAACACTTTGGCTATGCAAAATCTATAGAAAGCAAAAGAAGATTATTGGAATTCAACACGGGCCAGTCAGAAATTGTAGGAACTGGAAAATACAAATGGATTAAGATGGATTTTGAAAAAAATCTTTTCCTTGTTGTTGGCAAGTCGACGCTTGCAGAAGAGTATAAAAGATTTTTCGGGATTCAAAAAATGCCTGTTGACCACTTCATGAGGGGGCAGGGTGCCGGTTACATAGAAGAGTTAACAGGGAAAAAAATGCTTTGTGTTGAAACAAAATGCATTGCGATGGGGCATGAATACTGCGAATTTGTTATAAAGCAATTTGGCGAATGGGATAAAAAAGACAGGTTAGTAAAAGAACAAATATTTACTCAACTGCCAGATATGAAGAACCTTGGTGCGAAGATGGAACCATATTTATCCCTGCCTTCTTGAGCTATACAAAGATATTTCTGCTTTCTTCCTCAAAAAATGTCTTATATGGCTCTGGTATCTTATCAAGTATCATCATCAAAGGCAGCGCAGGGTTGTTTCTTACTGCAGAATATTTTTTTTCTTCCCCTATCTTGAAAAAGCCGAGTTTGCCGTACATCTCTGCCTTGCCTGGATGGGCAGATGTGCAAAAATGGGTGATATTATTCTTCCGGGAAAACTGATAAGTGCATTTCCATAGATTCATCATTATCACTTTCTTCCTATACTCCGGCAATGCGCATGACCTTGATATTTCCGCAACATTTACATTATTCTTCTTGTAGTGAGATAAATCAACAATTTCCTCTACAGGAAACCCGTATCTGCCGTTCATATCAGAAGGAGAGATAATTAGCCGCACTGTTCCAACTGCCTTTCCCTCATGGAATGCAACAAAATGGAATGTATTGTCCGATAAGTCATACTTGTCTGTTTCTATCCCTGTTTCAAACTTCTCTTTATCTATAAGAGAGCATTCCTCGCAAAATACTTTATACCTTACCTTGAATGATTCTTCTTTGTCTTTCATAGCTCTCGCTATATGAAATTCCAATCCCATTTATCACCTCTTTTTTATTTAATTCATAGCAACAATAAAATAATTCTGGCCTGCAAAAGCCTCATCTGAAATAATAATCCTTGAAAAACCTGCTTCTCCAACAAGCAATTCCTCGAGTTCTCTGTTGCTGTATGTATTTTTAAGTCCGGAAAGCAGTTTTTTATTGCATTCCTCAAACGCGTTTAGTTCATCTCTTATCTCTTCTAAATTCAGATTATTTTTTATTTCCCCGTAGAATATCCTGCTCAGAAGTCCTTTGTCAACATTTTTCTTTGGTCCTGAAACAACAAAAATGCCTTCCTTTTTTAACACTCTCCTTAATTCTATCAGTGTAGTAACTGGCTCATCAAGGGAATAAATCACATTTATGCAGATTACCCCATCAAAGAAGCCCTCAACAAAATCTGTTTTGCATATATCTCTCTTTAGAAAATTGAGATTACCTCCCAATTTAATTTTCTTTTTTGCATAGGAAAGCATTGACTCATTGCTGTCTATGCCATAAATCTCTCTTTCTTCCGAGGTAAGTGCGCTTGCAAATATTCCTGTGCCTGTTCCTGCATCTAGAATCTTTTTGCATCCTGACAATGCATTGCTTGTCTTTCCAAGTAGCTCCTTATAATATGAAAGAGAAGGCATTATCCTGTCATACGCCTTGGCATAAATGTCCCAGATGTCCATTTTAGCTGCTGTTTATTCTATTTACTATTTTCTCTATAGATTCATGATTGCCTGTTGAAAGATGTTTTATAATCTCATTCCTGAATTCCGTTACAGGCATATTGCAGTGTTCTGCCATTATCATAATGTCATCTATTGCCTGTGTTGTTATTCCCCGGCTTTCAACCTCTTTTGCAAAATTGTTTGATTCCTCTGCAATCTTAAAGAAATCCTTCCCGTTAATCCTGTAATCCATAAAATTCCATTTTATCGGCTGGAGTAATAATGTAGGGCTAAAGAACATTGATTTGTAAACGTAATCTTTTGCGAGTTCTATTCCGAATTTCTGGGGGTTGCTTGCCCATTCCGTTCCAGGTATTATCATAGGCAGATTAATTGGTGCACTTGAGGGCATTGTGTCAAGAATAAATTCCAGTGTCTCCTTTTTTGTTTCCTCACTCTCATAAGGCGAAGGCATTATAAAACTCGCAACTGCATTTATTCCTGCATTCTTTACTCTTTTTATTGTATCTCTCGCCTCTTTGATATCTGTCCCCTTGTTCATTGCTTTTCTTAAGATATATTCACTGCCTGATTCTATCCCGAAGAATATGCTGTACCATCCCGCTTTCTTCAAGAGATTCAAATCAATGCTGCTTATATTGCCCACAGAACCGATTCCGGCATATTCTATATCGAGGGAATTTTCTATTATCGCTGATGCGACTTTCTCTGCATGCTTCAAAGGAGTGTTAGAATCGCCGCTCTTAAAAGTTCTTATTCCCTGATTAATGCAGTTTTTTAGCTCAGAGATTATCCTTTCTATGCTCTTTAACCTGTATCCCTTGCCGCTTTTCTTTGGATGAATGCAGAAATTGCATTCATTTACACAGCCCCGTGCCCATTCGCTCACTATTATTTTTATCTTTTTGTTTATTGAAGGATATGTCTCCCGATCATATGCCGGAAATGGCATGCATTCAAGACCTGATAACTTTTTTCTTTCTGTCGTGATTATCCTGTTTTCTTTTCTAAAAATAATGTTTGGGATATTCTCTAATGTTATCTTCCCGTTGCTAAATTTTCCAAGTTCAACTATTGGCTCCTCTCCTTCATCATAGACAAGCGCATCAAAAACATCTGTATATTTGTATATCTCATCCTTGAACGTTGAGACGTGCGGGCCTCCTCCAAAAATCCTTATTGCTTTGTCTCTTTTCTTTATATTCTCTGCAATCTTGACAGAACCCTTAAAGCCATTTCCTGTCCAGAGTTTGAACCCTACAAAACAGAGGTCATCAATACAGGTAATATAATCTGCTATCTCTTTGCAATATCTTTCTTCCCTGCTTTCTATTTCTGATTGTTCTTTAGAATAGAGCTTATTTATTATGTCTGGGGTGTTATAATCAAGTATTACTGTGTCATACCCTTCTTTCTTGAGGCATGCAGCGAGCCCTGCTAATCCATTGTCTGGAAGAAAAGAGCTTAACGTTGTGGGATATGAATTATAATTGACAAGTACCACCTTTTTTACCATTTTACTCTCTTATTCTGTATTACCTATAAGTAATAAAAATTATTTAAATTTTACTGTTAAAATTTATCCTTATATCATATTTCAGGATAAAAAATAAAAAAAATAGTGATAATTGGGATATTGGGGCAATTTTGCGAAAAACTGATATATCAAAAAATTCCTTGAGTTTTACTTTCACCCTAAACAGAGGAAATCTAATAAGATTTCCTATGCCCAAAAAAACCAGAGTTTTTTGCGGGTGTGTAGTTTGTGTCAAGTGTTCTTGACATTAGAAAAGCATCAAGAAGTAGTTCAAACCCAAGTGATTTGCACCACTAGTTTTTTGAACGAAAGGTTTATATACATAGTATATATATGATATATATATTAAATATATATGAGGAAAAATGGTACAAGCAATGATCGAAATTCCTAAAGAAGCAAACCAGATACTAAATATAGTGAAAGCTAGGTATAACTTAAAGACAAAAAGCGAGGCAATCACAAAGATAGTTATAGAATGCGGGGCAAATATTTTAGAGCCTGAATTAAGGCCAGAATACCTTGAAAAATTACAGCTTCTTGAGAAAGAAAAAGGAATAAATTTTAATAATATTAATCAATTAAGAAAGATAATTGAGGATTAAAATGTATGTTTATGAGGTGATTCCTTCTTTGCAAAAAATCCTCAATAAACTGTCAAAAAAAGATAAGGAGTTATATGAACAGGTACTCAAGAAAATTGAAGAAATAATAAACTCTTCAGATGTTGAGCATTACAAGAATCTCAGATATGATTTGAAAGATAAAAAAAGAGTTCATATAGGGCATTTTATTCTTGTTTTCAGCTTTATCAAAGAAGAGAATAAAATTAAATTTCTAGACTTTGACCATCATGATAAAGTTTACAAAAGATAGACCTCAATTTCTATATACAATTATGCTAATCTTTTTTAAACAAAATGCCCTAAGAATCATCTAGAAGTAGTTCAAACCCAAGTGATTTGTACCACCGGTACAAAGCACGTCTGGTCCATTAGAGTTTAATTCTAATTGAGAGGTGGGATAGAAGATTTTAATATATCTCAAACAAAAAAGAAAAAAGGAGGGAGAGAAAAAGATTATTGGAATCTTCTTCTTAATCCCTCTAAGTAAATCTCTACCATCTTGAATGAGCCTACTTTGAGCTTGTCCTCTGCCAATTTGAGTTCCAGCTCCAAGTCTCTTGTTTCTATTTTCTTCTCCTGCATGTCCTTGACCTTCTTCTTCATTGAAACTATTTCTGCTCCAAGCTTCTTGTATGTTTCTAATTCTTCCTCGAACAGCTTGTGAGGTGAGTGAAGCAGAGGCCTGAAGTTTACAAACCATGGCTTGCCACCGTTATATTTTGGATTTTGCATTAATCCTACTCCAATCTGCTGCTTTGTAAGTCTCTCTGCATAAGAGTCTCCGTATTTCTTTCTTACTCTCTCTATATCTTCTTCGCCTTTAGTGTGCAGCTGTATTTCAGTTAATATGTTACCCTTGACTGCATCTTTGAAATCTCCTAATATCTGGGATATCATCATAATTCCAATGCCCCACTTTCTGAATTCTCTGCATGCCTTTTCAAGTGCAGTATACCCCCCCTTTCCTCCGTATTTCTCAAGCAGTCTGTGCACTTCATCGAACACTACCAATACTTTCAATCCAGAGCTTTCCTCCCAATGCTGCTTGAATATTGCTCCTATTATGTTTCTTACAGCAACATCGAATTGCTCTGTTGTAAGCCTGTTCAATGTAAACACAGTTATCTCTCCAGGCTTGAGATAATCTCTTATATCTATTTCCTGCTTGGGGTCGGTTATATCTAGTATCATTCCCTTAAACGCCCTTGTATCCTCTTTCTTTAATCCAAACTTTTTGTACATCTCAAACATCTTCTTGTCTTTGTTTGGAGCAAGGAATCCTGTCCACTGTGCGGTTGGGTCGAATACTACAACTGACCTGTTCTTTCTCAATATCTCCTCAGCCAATACCATGGCTGAAACTGTCTTTCCTGAACCAGTAGTTCCTGCTGCAATTAAGTGAGTAGTTAAGTCATCCATGTCAAAGAATGCCTTCTTGTCTGTCTCTGCTATTTTTCCCAAATCCATTGCGGTCTCTCCATCTTTTGGCAGTGTCTCGAATGAAGGCATAATGTATCTTGATTTCTTCATTCTTTCAAGCCTGTATTTTCCATAAAGTTTTATTCCAAAGTATATCAATGGAAGAACTAGGAAGAAAATTATCCAGGTAATCCATGCGCTGAATAATTTCTTTAGCATTGCCATAGGCGGCACATCAACATAAATATCAAATGACTCTGATGCAGAAGCATGCTTCCTCGCATACCAGTATCTTGCCTTTACATCAACAAGATATTTTCCAGATATTGCGCTTGTTGGAATCTTTATGGTCTTCTTGAATGTTGAAACATCAGATACTGCAATTGTTTCCTCGCTTGATGACAAGGTTATATTTTCAAACTCAAGATTTCTTAATGAATAATTTAATACAACATCCTCAACTGTTGTTGTTCCTCCCATGTTAACTACTGAAATTTCAAATTTCAGGTCATCACCTGGCCTAACCTTATTTGTAAGCATTTTTATCACTACGTCTAATAATGGCTCCTGCAATATTTCAACAGCTACAGTTATAGGAACTCTTCTCTTTTCTCCTCCCGCATCTATGATCAGATCTCCAGTATATATTCCAGGCAGTGTCTTTGCATCTGGGCTTACTTTTACTTGTATTGACTCAGTCATCTTGTTTGCTACCACGAATTCGCTCTTCTGCAATTCAATTATTTTCCATACAGGTCCTTCAACGCTCAATGTTCCATCTATTGAAGTTCCCTTGGTGTTTGTTATTTCTACTGCAAATATCTTTGTCTCTCCCGGGTAAATTGTTATGTCTATCACTGGAACATTGATTTGTATTGGGCCAGTTTCTCCTTTCTTTCCTCCGCCTCCGCCTCCGCCTTCAGCTCCCCCGCCACCGCCGCCGCCTGCGCCACCACCACCTGCTCCGCCTCCAGCTCCGGCTCCCCCGCCACCAGGACAATCTCTTGGGCATGTAGCAGTAGATTCTCCAGTTAATTCTTCGCAAACACCGTTCCCGCAGATATATTTTGCAGCAGAGAATGTCCATGTTCCTGCTATTGAGGAATTATCTCCGTAATAATAATAGATTGATTTTGTGCCGTTCTCAAACACTCCTCCACCCCTCTGCCATGTGCTGTTCCTGCATCCATTATATCTTACCCATCCATTGCATGTGTATATCCCAAGATTATCTATTGTTAATCCGGTCAATGAACCGCATTCTCCATAAATCAGGCATTGGGACAATGAGAATTCAATTTTTCCAAGGCTTGAATTAATCACTGTTGTGTAAGTTATGCCTTTTATTGAGCCATCTCCTATTAATGCAAGAGGAATCTTCCCAAACACAATTGGATTATAAAGGTCAGAATCAAGGGTAACATTAAACATTTTTATCGTGTCATTAAACAGTGTGAATACCAAGTCGTAAGTTCTTACTTGGAGAGACTGGTTGTAATACCCTAATGCATTTGAGCTGAAATTGTATATCACTGTATTTGTTCCAGCTTCATAGAATACAAAGTTGACAACTATTGCAGGTTTTAATGGGTCTTCTTCATTAACTGTCCTTCCAACAAACCATAATCTTGGAAACACCCCGAATTGAGAAGTTGAGAAATTGCAGTTTCCTGATATATCGCAGGCTCTAGCAGTTATCTTGTATATTCCGACAAGTGTAGTGTTTGTGAATCCAAAATCATAAACATAAATATTCCCATCTCTATAACTGAAATTCAGCACTATGAGTGAAGATGTTGCATTCTGAGGGTCAGTAAGATTTGCCGTTACATTCTTTATTCCTCCAGAATCAGTTGCATTGATTGATATAAATGCAGTTGTGTTTCCTGGAACATCTGTTGGCACATCTATATCAACAAAAGGAGGTGTATTGTCTATGTAGATTATTGAACTGTTTTCAACATCAAAATATGCAATCTTTTGGAGGGTGTAGTTTGCAGTGATATTCAAATCATATGCATGCCCTGATGCAAGATTGGGGGCAGTGAAATTTACCAGCCATAAACGGTTTGCTAGAGAGTAAGACGCCGCGATAATGCTTGCATTGGTGCTGAAAGTTGAGTTCTGCAACATTACATTAAATACTATACTGTCGGAGAGTATAACGCCCCTGTAAGTTATATTAACAGAGGCATTTATTACATCTCCTCCTGAAACATTAATCTTTGGCTTGGCTTCTGTCGGCGAAGTTATATTTGCAAAGAAAGGATGCACTGTAAGGTTTAATGTTGTTGTTTGCTGGGAGATAACCGCACTATTGTTTATTGTTGCCAGGTAGCCAATATAATTTGTCTTCATTGAAGGTGCTGGGGCATCAAATGATATTCCTATAAAACTTGTCTCGCCTGCCCCTATGCTTAAGGGGGAAGAAACATTCAAACCAAGATATGCAGATGCATTCCCGTATGTCAATAGTTCTGCGATTAATGGAACATTTCCTGTATTGATTATCTTCACATCTCCAAACGGTCCTGTCTTTCCTGCAACTACTTCTCTTGTTATTATCAAAGGTGTTTGTTCCCAGGATATATTCACGGGAATAGCAACATGTATTGGGACAGAGGTTAAAACATTTCTTGCAGCAATCGCAGATATCACCCCATAATACGAACCTGTGGGGAAATTGACTGGGACGCTCACATTCACCCGTATTGAATCCCAAGCACCTGCAGAAAGATAAGAAAGATTCATCGGATTGAATTCAACTGTAAAGTTATTGCATACTGCGCCAGAGGAGCATGAAAAATTGATACTTGTTGCATTGTCATTTCCTATTGAAGATAAAGTAAAGTTCTGTGTGTTCCATCCCCCAGTATAAACAGTCATGTTCATGCTGTTCTCAAGCACATCCAATAAAGGATTAGATAATACTCTTACAGTAAGATTCGTGGTGTTGACATCATTAATTCCATTTAGATTAGTCCAGTTAGTTGTGAAGTTTATGCTGTAATTCCCAGGGTACAATCCTGCTGGTACGAATATTGATGTTATATTGGTGTAAGACTGCTGTTTCAGCAACGTTCCTATGCCAAAGAAGTAAGGCTCTGAATACCAGTTGCTTATATTGTCTATTGTAAGGTTTACCCCAAAAGCCCTCGAATATCCTGTATTGTTTACATCAATGCTGATTGAGAAATTCTGGCCATCCGACAAGCTTATATTTCTTAAAGTAATCACTGTTGAGTTGGGGGATGCTAATACAGTTGTATTCTCCGATGCAGTTACATTTATTATTGAGCCGCACACCTCTAATTCTTGCGTGTCATTAGCGCATATCCTAACCTGATGTACCCCGGGTATGCTTGTGTTGTAATTTGTAGAGTATGTATTTCCGCTCTTGTTCATCCTTTCAGAGTAAGTCATTCCATTGGGCATTGTGACATTTATCCATGCAATGCCAACAGCAAAATTGTCAGTTATATTTGCAGATACATTCACAGTATCATATATTACCTCAAAACTTGTGGGGGTAACATTTGCATCAGATATTGTTGGAGGGATATCTGTAACATTAAGAGTGAAATTTATGACTGCTATCTGCCCGCTTGAGATATCTGTGGGATATGCAGTATTTGTATTCTCATCTCTTACCATTGAAAGGATTCTTCCATAATATAATCCTGGTGTTGTTCCTGCTGCAACAGAGAAATTAATGCTTACATTCCTTTCAACAAGCTTTTGAAGGTCAAATGTTGGTGTCTGCAGTGATATCAAAGGAGCAGCCGCCTCTGATCTATACAGATTAAAAGTCAATCTCACATTCCCTAGGTTCTTAATCTGCATCGTTCCTACTCCTCCAGAAGTATTCAAAGGAGCAAGTATTACTCCTAAATTTGAATTATGCCTTCTTATCCATGTATTGTTCAATGGAATGGTTATGTTGAGCAATATTTCATCATAACCTGCATTTGAAGTGGTTACCCTTATTTTGCTCCAGTAAACTCCCGGCGCCTGCCCAGCAGGGACAGTTAGGTAAATATTTGAAGAAATATTCTCTCCTGCAAGCAATAATCCTGTTTCATTGGGAATGAATTGGACATTGCATAATGGGCAATCTAATGCAAGATTGCCTCCGAGGGTCTGCAGTGCCACATCTGTTATCTCTGCATTTCCATGAGATAATATTGTTATATTGCCTACAAGAGTAGTATCATCATGAGTTGCATTGTTTGTTATATCACTCTCAAGAATGTCAACAACTGGGTTTTCAGAAACTAGAATATTAGTAAGATTTTGCACGTTCTGGCTCGTCTTATCTGCGTTGCTCCATACAGCAAATGAATAAACAGTTATCACAACAGGGGGAGTGGCAGGGTTTAATGTTATGTTCAGCTTCATAGTGCAAGAAGAGTTTGCACTTACATTCCCGCAGTTTGTAAGATTGCTGCTGTACACTGTGTAATTCGAGTTGTCAAAAACAGTTATGTTCACAGAATAGGCAGTCGCAGGTCCTAAATTGCTGAAATTTAATGTCAGATTAAAACTGTAATTTCCTGTTTGTGTTATTCCTGATGCTATCTGCTGTGAGGGGATATTGGCAAGCCCTGAACTGCTCGTCCCCCATACATATATCTGCCCTGCGTTAATTGAGTTTATGTTTCCTTCAGGCATAAGGTCCTGTGCAAACACAGTTACATTGTATGTTCCCCCTATTGGAGGTATATACTTTCCGACATACCTAGTTACATTGACTCTGTAATTCATGAAGGATATATAGCTTAAGTTCAGGTTGTAGCCTGAAGCATTCATTACCCCCACTTTTATTGTGTAATTATCGGGCGCTCCAAATGATGAGGAATTGTAAATTGCATTTAGAGTCGTGTTTGTTCCGTTAACAGCTGGTTGATTGTATGCCACCGCTATATCATTGACAGTCAAGTTGAAATAGAATGTTTCATTTCCGGAGTTATAGATTGTAATATTGAAGTAATGCATTATTCCGTAATCACTTATGTTTTCCATATATGTGAATCCTGCACTTGTGCTTACTGAAGCATTTTCGATTATCCTGTATGTTATGATATTAGGATACTTTTCAAGTGTCACATTTGCAAGTGTTCCATTTGGAAGTTTTATCTGTGCCCATGCGGCATTTATTCCTATCTCATCTATTATCGAAGCTGTTATGTTTGTATAGTTGTAATTAGCCTCTATTCTTTGATATGGCTCTATCAATGTGTAATTTATCAAAGGAGGCAATGTGTCCCTTACGTTGAATGTGCTTTCAGATTCGTATATGTTTGTTGCATATTGCAATGTTTGATTGTCCGTTATATTGCATTTGAAAGTAAGATTTCCCTTGATTAATGGATAATATTCATATGTTGCATCGCCACTTCCATTTGTAAAGAATTCTCCCAGATAATTGTATGCTCCCCCTGTTGGGGTATACCACATCTTTACAGGATAATTTGGAATTGCCTGGGATGTTGAATCGTCATAAACCCTGCAGGTTGCGTTGAATTTCTGGAGTATTGTTACATTGCTGTTTGCAAGTGGATAAATAAATCCTACATCTGAAAGGCTTCTTACCAATATGAACACTTCTGAAGTTCCTGTTGAGGAGCATAATTGCGATGAATCATTCAGGCAATTTCTTGTTATCAATGAAGTTATATTTCTCCATCCGGTATTCTGGCTGTTAAGAACAAGTATCGTGCTCATGCCGGATGCAACCTGTGCTGTTTCATTGTACCATTTTACCGTTGCTGTGAATGTATTGTTGTTTTCGTCCCAAACATCTACCGATAATGAAATGATATCGTTCTTTGGGAATTCTGAACCGTTTACGGGCTCTGTTATACTCCCGTATGCGACACTCATCACCTTGACAGTTGTTACATTTGTTGAAGATGATTTTGTGCCAGTCTTTGTTGCATTAAAGTACAGAGTGTAAATGTCTGGGGTGACATCATCTGTTGCATTGAATATGAAAGAGCATTTCCCTCTGGAGTTTGTAATGCAATATCCAAGATATCCTGCTGTCTGGTTGTAAAAGCTTACATTAGCGTTCTGTGATGCCCCCAAACTTGCCTCTACAACCTTTATTGTCAAATTAGAATAGTGAGGATTAAATGAATCATTCCTGAAGATGTTTGAATTATCCTTGCTTATTTCTGTTATTCTTAGTGGTCTCTCTATTTCTATTATGGTGCTATTTACTGCTAAAGACACATTGTAGTAAAGGCCTATTGATGAGGAGATGTTGCATGATACATTGTATAATCCATCTGGGTCTGATAAAGTATACCAAGTCCATGTTGCATTTCCGTTTGAATCTGTAATTGAAATGTTCTGCAGAGTGTCATTCTTGTAAAAGCTTACAGAATATCCCGAGATTGGCTGTTCAGTATTTGCATCTCTTATTGTGCATATAGATTCTACATAAGACCCTGAATAAAACTTTGTTCCATTTAATGGAATAATATTTCTCACTTCAGCCCAGCCATAAACATATATTGAGCTGCTGTTTGTCCCGTTGTCATAATACTGCTGTGTTGAATTTATCCTGATTATCTCTGCCCCCAAATCATACAATGCAGATACATTCCAGGCAGTATTATTTCCCAATGCAATGAAATTCAATGTGTCATTATACCACCTTGAAACTGCTGGGCTGATTACTGCATCACAATCATCAACTATTGTTGCATTGAAATAAGTTGTTGTATTCCTGTTTATTATTTTGCCACTGAAAGGATTTGTTATTATTGGATAAAGCTGCCCGAAAACCTGCAGGTTTGTCCTTGAACTGTTTATTGGAAGATAGCATGAATCCATTACCCCCCCTGTCCAGTTCTGTATTCCAACTGTGCTGTTGCAGCTCGGGTCATAAGTTCTGTTGCAATATCCTCCATTTGATGTGCATGTGTAATAAAAAGAATAATCGCTAGTATTCTGGGTAATCCACATGTTTCCTGAAGCACCAGAAGGATACTCTCCATAACGATTCCCGGACGGAATTCCTGTCATGTCTGTATCTCTTATTCTAAATTCCAAAGTTGCTGACTGCCCTACTCTCCTTACATTGTAAGTTGTATTTGTTGTTACAGAAGCGGTAACATCATCATATGTCAGATTTATTGATTTAGGGATAGTTTCATCTGAATAATTATAGGGGTCATATACTGTGAATTTGAAGTATTTTATTCCAGTATCTGCATTCGTGCTCATGTTCCCGCACCAAAATCTATTCTGGAAATTTACTGTTCTGTTGATTCCTCTTACTGAAGTTATATTCAGCATATACCATGTAGAGTTGTCATAGCTCCCCCACAAGCTTACATTAATCCATTGGAAATCTGCATCAGCGGCAAGTACTGAGAAGGTATATGTCTCTCCCCATCCCCCTGATGAATGGTCAACTGATGGATCAAATAACTTAGGCATGTTTCCTAAATGGAATGAATTAGTCCTATATGTGAAATTATCTTCATAAAATCCTTTTGTTGAATTCATCATCAGATTATAATATCCTGTTGACCTTGATGCAGAGTTCCATGAGCAGTTGTAAGAACCGCCATTTTCCTGCCATCCATTATTTGTATCTAATGTGCAGATGTATACGTTAGAACCTGAATCAAGCCTGTAAATTACAGTAGTATTCTCTACCCCATAAGTGCTGTTGGAGCATTCGTCCTCTACCCTTCCTATTAAAGGTATATTCCCCCCCCTGATGTATCCTTCTCCATTAGGCATGATTATTACTGGTTTAAGCACTGATTTTCTAGTCATGGAATAATTACTGGAGTATTTCTCCTTGTAGCATATTCCATTCACCCCTGCATTCCATGTCTGTACTCCAAGGGAATAATTGCATATTGGCTCTGGAAGGAAATCTTCTGTAAACTCGTAATTAAGATACCCGCTTTCATTCGTAAATTCTGTCTTTCCAGAATCAAATGTTTCTGCTCCATTCTTAGTAACCCTGAATGTGCCATCTTGCCCTGCCCCTAGGGATAAATCCCTGTCTGTGTCTCTCACAAGAAGGCTTAGCAGCAATGTGTGTGTCCCGTTTCTCCACCATAGCCCGTTGTTCCCAGAAGAATGTATTATCTCTATGTCATCTCTTTCTACCGTCAAATTATTTACTTCGCTTCTTGTAAGAAATCTTGAATCAGTCGCATCAAACCTGAATCCTCCAATGCCCAAATTTGTGGGGCATTCAAAAAATCCTGCAGAGGAATTAAGTGTTACCTGCCTGTTAACTATCGGGGCTATGAGATTTATCTCCTCTCTCTTCACCCATGCCCCGCTGTTTGGCTTCTGCACGAACAATTCCAATGTAACATTATCCTCATCCTCATCGCTTATAGTGACATTGAACGAGAAAGTCTCTCCCCACCCTCTAGGACAATTTAGGCACTGCAAGTCAGTTAGCAATGGTCTTGTCTGAATGTAGAATATATTGTTCTCCTCTACATACTGAGGGTTCATGAAAGGCCTTGTCGCATTGATTATAACAGAATACCATTTGGCAGACATGTAGCTAGTATTCTCCATGCACCTATATATCCCAGAGCCCTGGTATTCAACTGGGTCGCAAGGATATTGGTATCCTGACACATTCATTAAATAGATTATTACATTAGCCCCTTCCTGCTCTGTCCCGCATTCATCTTTTATTATAGAATCTATTGTTACATTCTGCTCTCCCTTTGTTACATTTATTGGAGGGGAAAATGGATCCTGGTCATTGTATACATAAGCTACCTCGCTTACCAAGTCTCCTGTTATATTCAATGAGTAATTGACTGAAAGGTTCATTAGAGTGTAGCATGCATCATTTATTCCTGCAAACCAATATTGTTTTGCAACCTCATATTTTGGAGAGCATCCGGGGTCAAAAGAATAGTTTAGATAACCGGAGCTATTTGTCTGGGTTATCTGTTGCGTCTGGAAATTTACCAAGTCTCTTGTTATCCAGAATGTTCCATTTATTCCTGAGACAGTTAAATTGTTTCTGTCAACATCATAAATTCTTGCAACAAGTAATGTTGTGTTTATTCCTGCCCTGTTAACCAAAGTGTTATTCCCCGAGATATATTCTATATAAGCATCATCTCGGGTTATATTTGGCCCGCCGTTTATTGTGGTATTGAGAATATTAGTTCCATCTGACAATTCAAACTTGAAGTAATTGTCTGTTCCTATGTCCGAGCATCCAAAATTAGATACAGTAAGATTGCAAACAGCATTGCCATTCCCACTTAAAGTGTTTAAGATTGTCTGATTTTTTACTGCCCATGTTGACTGATTGTTTGTGCTCACATAAATCTTGCAGGTTACATTCTCTCTCTGGGCATCATAAACATCTGAATAGAAAGAATATGTTTTGCCCCATCCTTCGAAAGTAGGAGTGACTGAAAAATTTCCAGCTGTTGGAGCTGTGTTGTTTAAGTAAACCCAGTCATTCCATACAGTTAAGTTGCTATAGTAATAGCTCTTGTTTGCCTGCATTCTCAGGTCATACCATCCTCCAACGTGGAATGAAGTATCCCATGTACAATTGTAATATCCCTCTCCTTCATCATTTATTGTAGCGCTGCAATTTCCTGTCTGGTTGTTCGGATTGGTATCCTGTATCCAAATTACACTCAAATTTGAGATACCATAACCACAATCAGATGTCGCATTCATCCTGACACTTACTGAATCCCCGACTGCATAAGTCTGATTTGCGGCAGGAGAGACAAGATAATCTCTTATGTTTCCATAGACATCAAAACTATATTGGGTAAATGGTATTGTGAAGTTTCTGTTTTCATAGCATACATCATTATAAGTTCCCGCCTTCCATCTCTGGGTTGTTGCATTTATACTACATCCGGGATCAAAAGAGTATATAGAGCTCCCAGAGAGATTTGTAGTATTTGAGTATAATTCGTCATATGATGCTCCATTTGTAGTGAACCAGAATCTTGTGCTTACCCCGCTTCCCAGCCATGAATCACTTATATCAGTATCCATTGCCCTCATGCTAAATAATCCTACACCAGACTCCCTGTTTATTGACAATGGGTCTGAAACAAATTGTACGAACACAGAATCTTTTTGCAAGTTTATTGTTGAATTGGTCTCATTATTGTAGCCGTATGCATCTGTCACGTTGAACTGGTAGAATATAGGGCCTTGCAGGCTTGACACATCGTTGCATGAGAAATCGTTAGTTTGCACAAATCTCATTACTTGAGGAGTCTGGCATGTTCCTATGCAAGTTGTTGAATTTGCAATTCTCCATCCGTTGCTTGTGTTAAGCCATAGGGTTATATTTAAAACTTCATTTAATCCTGATTCTATCTGGTCAAGGTCAACAACTGTTACATTGAATGTCCAAACCTCTCCCCATCCCCCATCTGATGCTCCGATTCCAGTTGCCCTGCTTGATGCAGTTGGATTGTATGCCCTTGGGTTTGTTAATATCCTAAAAGAAGAATATTCCCATGCAGTTGCAGAACCATTATAATATTTCTTGCTTGCATTGATTGTAAGATTATGAACTCCGTAATTCCACGAAGAATGATTTTGAGGATACACAGAATAGTTATACCATGCATTATTGCTTGTATTTATGAATCTTGCATTTTGTTCTGGGACAGAGAATTGCACCGATGCATTTGTCAATAGCCCACAATCATCGCTTACATTCCCGCTGAAAGGGATTGGGTCATCTCCTCTTCTTATACTATAATTGTATTTCGTGGAGGCGATTGCAACAGTCAATGGGTTCGTCGTTAGTGTTACATTAAAGAATGATGAGTTTGTAGGCTTCCATCCGTCTGCTATGAATTCTACCCTCCATTTTTGAGGGCCTATTAAATATGTGCATCTTGTCAGTGTTGGGAAATCCCACTGTATGAACCCTCCAGAGTCAGTTCCTAATTCAGAAATATCGGTAACCCATTGATACTGGGAGGAATTTAAAAGTTCTGTATCTTCGTTTGAAGTAACATAAATGCTCCCCGAATCCGTTACTGTGGCAATTACTTGATTCCTGTCAGAATCGTCTACTTCTGCCTTGAAAGTTACAATGTCTGAGGCATTTGTTCTGTTTAGCACCCCATTGCATCCTCTCTTGCAGACTATAGAAACATCATCATTAATCAGAGTTATGTTTGAAATGGAAGTTGTGTCATTCCATACATCTGCCTCTCCAGTATAAGCATCAGTTCCATTTATCTCTGTGACATTCCACATGTAGCTCCAATTCCCCCTGTCATCTGCTGTGAATGCGAGAGGTCCTATGGCGGTTACTGTGCTGAAATTATCTGTTATTAATAAAGAGTAGGGGTTCTGCCATCCTTGTCCCTCTTTTAACAGCCAGAGACTTACATCCAACAGGTCTTCATCTTCATTCGTTACATTAGTCATGAAAATCCATGTCTCCCCCCATCCCCCCATATTAACATTATCAGATGTAGTGTAATTTGAATTGTTCAATATCGGCTTGGTTTCTATCCAGAACGCATCCTGATTGAAAGATGAGCTCATATTGTAATATTGCTTTGTGCCATTTATCTTCACATGATACCATCTAGTCGGCATTATTGAGGGGTTTGCAGAGGTGTTGAATGTGCAGTTGTAATATCCTATTGATTGGGAAAGGATGTTTTTGCATTGGAATTCTGTTTCAGTATTATTCTGAATTGCAGTAATATTTACTACGCCCACATCTTTCAAATTGCTGCACTCATCTGTGAAATTTGCTATGATTGTTATGTTGCTTCCTCTTAGATACTCTGCCTTTGTTGGGGGATGGGAATAAGAGGGGATTACAATTGGTGTTAAGTAAGTGGATAATATCCCATAAACAGTAGTGTTCACCCAATCAGACAAGTTAACATCCTGGTAGCATGCATCACTAACACCTCCTGTCCAGTTCTGCACTCCAGCCTCGTAATATGGAGAGCATGAAGGAGTGAAGTTGTAAATAGCAGTTCCTGAAATATTTGTATTCACCATATTGCCAGAGTCCCAATTTCCATTTTGAGTTGTCACCCAGAATGTTGTGTTGACGTTATTTGAGTAGGTGTTATTCTCTGTATCTCTTATTCTGATGCTTAGTGTGCTTATACCAGAGCTTCTGTTAACCTTGCTTTCATTTCCTGCCAAATATGTTACGCTAACTGCAGATTCAGTTATGTTTGGTCCTGCAACTGCGCTTGTATTGTAT
Organism: archaeon; assembly: GCA_043808285.1. GTDB lineage: Archaea > Nanobdellota > Nanobdellia > Pacearchaeales > DTIR01 > JAZDFA01. The sequence continues at coordinate 287 of JAZDFA010000012.1, read as the reverse complement.
GTGTTTGTTGGCTCATGATTTTGTATTTGCCACTTGAACCACTTGGCTTTTGCTCCAAGCCATGCTCCTGATTGAGGAGTGTCTATATCTGCGCATCCGAAATTCTGGTATAATACCGAGCATGTATTATTGTAAGGAATTCCTGATGTTGCAGAAAGTAAATCGCTTCCAACCAATTGCCATGTTGTTGCATTGTCTTTCGAGATATAAAGCGTGCAATTTATTTCATCTCCCTCTGGCTCTGAAATATCTAGAGTGTAATTGTATAATCTTGTCCATCCTCCGCT
>JAZDFA010000011.1:0-39856 GCA_043808285.1 archaeon | reverse complement strand
TTTGCTTGGAATTTTAGGATGCAAGGAAATCTATTAGATTTCCTGCACAGAAAATCCAAAAGGATTTTCTTGTGATCCAAAATTAAAACCACTAACAAAACACCACACTTTAAAAAGTTGGATTTCAATTTATGGACATGAAAAAAAGGTTTCATGTATGGATATACGGATTAGTAAAGGGTGTCTTTTTTAGGGCAACCATAAAAGAAGAAGCAGATAAGCTGGGTCTAAAGGGTTTTGTTAGGAACACAGAAGACTGTGTTGAGCTAGTTTTGGAGGGAGAATCTGAAAGAGTTCAGCAAATGCTGGAATTTTGCCGCAAGGGACCAAAGTACGCGAAGGTTGTAAAAACTGAAGAGAAAGAAGAAAATTACGCAGCAGAATTCCCAAATTTTAAAATTCTGCATTTTTAAAAAAATCATAAAAACCTACGTCAATGAGGTTTCCGCGAAAAAGCAAGCTTTTTCGGGGCCCTGAAAACCAAAAGGTTTTCTTGGTTAGAATATCCAAAATTAAACTGCAAACAAAAACCCCACACTTTAAAAAGTTGGGTTTCAATTTATGGATATGAAACAAGAAGAAAGAGAGAGTATTGAAGATAATAAGATAGAAGAGAGGATAACCCAAGAAGAGAATCTGGGATATCATTGGGCTGATGGAATTGCAGACCAGATAATAGCAGAAAAACCAGATGCAAAAATTTATACCTGCGCAGCAGGAATAACCCCCAGTGGTTATGTACACATCGGGAATTTTAGAGAAATAATAACCAATGATTTAATTGCAAGGGCATTAAAAAACAAAGGCAAAAATGTGAGATTTATTTATTCTTGGGATGATTTTGACAGGCTTAGGAAAATACCTTCAAACCTTCCAAACAAAGAATTGCTGGAGCAATACTTAGGAATGCCAATAACTAAAGTTAGAGATACTTTCGGATGCCATGAATCTTATGCACAGCACTTTGAGAAAGAAGTTGAAATTGAAATGCCTAAATTTGGGATAAATCCAGAATATCTCTATCAGGCTGAAAAGTATATGAACTGCGAATATGCAGAAAAGATAAAAGAGATACTTGAAAAAAAGGATAAGATAAAAGAGATACTTGAAAAATATAAAACAGAACTGGTAAATGATGAATGGTGGCCTATCAAAGTGTATTGCGAGAAGTGTATGAGGGATGAAACTAAGGTAATCTCATGGGATGGAAGTTATATTCTTGGATATGAATGCAAATGCGGCTATAATGCAAGCATAAATTTCAAAGAAAAAGGGCTTGCAAAACTCCCATGGAGAATAGACTGGCCCATGAGATGGAATTACGAAGGTGTTGATTTCGAACCAGGAGGTAAAGAGCATTCAACACCGGGCGGAAGCAGGACTACTGCAAAAGAGATTTACGAAACAATCTATTCTAAAAAAGCTCCATTATACCTCAAATATGATTTTATTGTAATAAAGGGACAGGGGGGAAAGATGTCTTCTTCTTTAGGAAATGTGATAAAACCAAAAGAATGCCTAGAGATTTATGAACCAGAAATACTACGGTATCTTTTTGCAAAAACTCGCCCGAACACAGAATTTGCAATTGCATTTGATGAGGAGGCTATAAAAATATATTCAGAATATGACAGGCTTGAAGAAGAATATTTCTTGGGGGCTCTTGAAAATAAGCAAAAAAGGATATACGAACTCTCACAGATCTCACAAACAAGCAAGAAAAAAGTTTTTGCCCCACAATTTAGGCAGATTGTAGAATTAGTGCAGATAAAAAATGAAGAAGAAATTTTAGGATACTTCACTAAAGAGATAACCTGTGAAGAAGATAGAAATAGAACAATAAAAAGGATTGTCCTTGCAAAAAACTGGCTAAAGCAAGCCCCAGAAAAGTTCGTATTCAAAATAAAAGAAAATGCTGAAAAAGAAGCATTAAACGGGCTTTCTGAAAAACAAATTAGCTCTTTAAAAGAACTAAGAAGCAGAATAAGGGAAGAAAAAACAGAGCAAGAAATAATACAAGATCTAAAGGAGATATGCACTAATAACTCCATAGACCCAAAAGAATTTTTTAGGGTGGCTTACTTGATCATAATCGGAAAGGATCGGGGGCCTAAATTAAGCACGATTATACTAATCGCAAGAGAGAAGGTCATAAATCTTCTTAATCAAATAAATTAAAAAGAGGTGAAAAAAATGCCATGCGGATGTTGTAGCAAACCAAAAAAGAAAAAGAAGTGATTTTTATCCTGTTTTTTATTTTTTTTATTTTTTTAAAGCTCAAATCAAAAAGTTGCTCCAGTTTTACTTCCACCCTAAACAGAGGAAATTTACTAATTTCCTATGCCCTGAAAACAAGATGTTTTCGCAGGGGTGTGGTTTATGTGCAACTCCAAGAAAATTCTTCAAGATTTCCTCTGAAGTGTGTAGTTTTAGTCAAGTGTTCTTGATATAAGAATTATTAACCTATAGCTAAGGGATATTCAAATAACTCTTGGGACATGTTTTTTTGAGGTAGTATATTGCTTTCTATTGCACCAGATAAAGTAAGAGTTTTTTCACTTTTTTGGTCTTTTGAATGGATAAAATCTATCATTGCAGAAAATGCTGGCATTTGGGAAGGAACGCTATGAACTGCTAACCCATACACCCCATAACTCATTCCATTAAAAACTGTTTTCGCAGATTCAACATGCTGCAAAGTTTCGATAGAGTAATAAGAGAGCCATTTTCTTCCTATTCCGTTGTAAGAAGCGTAGCTTACAAATTCATTCTTTCCTTTTGCAGGAGTAAGGTCGCTTACTCTCATCTCTGCATTGCCGAAATTGGCAAAACCTGAGCAGGTATCATATATTATCTTAGAGGGGAGGGCATTCTTGTCTATTTCGTCATTGACGCAGCCAGATTTTACATCAGGATTTATTTTAGCTATCTTCTGTATCATATAATCTAAACTGCCAACATAAGACTCTGGGTTTTTGCTTGAATTAATCCCTAAAAGAAATTTTTTCCTTTCAGCAATTGCCTCTTTTTCCTTGTAGTCTGTATAACCATCCCAGTTATCATGATAGATGTCCTGATGGTAAGCTGAGATCTCATGTCCATCCATTTTCCAAGAAAGCACCTCATCGAACCTTATATTATCTGAAGTTATATACTCTGCAGTCTGGGCTGAAAGCATTATTATAAGTTTCATATTATATTGGTCTGCTTTGGCTACCATCTCTTTTAGTGTCTGGTAACTCTCTGTAATCTTATTGTATTGGTTTAGCTCGCTATTATATGGCTCGTTATGAATTGCTATAAAATAATGAGGTATCTCTGTGTCTATTATTTCTGAATTAAGAGATTTTGAAATGAAAAAATAAGAAGGAATTGCTACGACCAAAATAGAGATTATGATAAACAAAACTGCTATTTTCTTCATAACAAAAAAGATAAAATGAAGTTTATATAAACTTCTATATTACCTCCAAGTTAGCAGAATTTTCTTACATGTTATTTAGATTTGACTCCAATACCTGCAAGAAAAGGAAGGATGAATAAAAGAACATAGAAATGTAACCTATAGGATAAAGCATGGGCAATTGAGGCAAGAATATCGGAAGATGATCTATTGAAGAAATATAGCTGATTAGATAAGAGATAAATATTATCCTTATATTGCCTTTTAGTACTGGAGATTTCTCTTGCTTAACTGCATATGCTATCTCATAAATAGAAAGCAATGAAGGGATTGTCCAAAAAATGAAGTATGCGGCACCTAGTTGAGTATAATATGGATAGTACCCATAAAAATGATAAACTACGCCTTTTATGAACAGATTAGAAAAGAAGTTTATTAAAAAAGAGGCGGCTGTTATTACGAGGAAAAAGAAGAATAGATTCTTTCTTTTTTCATATTGCTCTTTATGCCAAAGTATTGCAAGAAGATAGGTAAAAACAGGAATGAATAATGATGCCCCCCATGAAAGATTTTTCCCCCAGAATAATGCAACTTCCAAATTGCCCTGTTTTACTGAATAGGCAAATGATTCAGATATAAGCCATGTAGCAAAAATGATAGATAAAATGAAAAAAGCCCTATTTCTGAGCCCAGAGGGATTCTTTTTAATTATTATCAAACCCAAAATAAAGATAAACAGCCCGCTAAGGAACACTGGGACAGCATAAAAATTGTATGCGTAATTTGAGATGTTAAATATTCCTATCATTTTTTAGGCGTGCTATATCTAACATAAAAATTCATTTTTATTTAAACCTTTTCCCCTCTTATTTTTGGGAAGTTAATAAAAGGCCATTAATCAAAAAAATAAAATAAAAAATAAGATTTCTAGTTTAACAAGAATCTTAGACTAATACTAATATCTCCTGTTATAACCAAAATTTCTTGTAGGCCTTCTTCTCTTCATGAAGCAATCTCTACAGTAGACTGGTCTGCCTTCTGCTGGTTGGAATGGTACTTCAGACTCATTTCCGCATTCTGAGCACTTCATCTTCCACATCTGTGTTTCTTGCTTCTCTTCCTTTTCAGAATCTTCTGCTTCTTCTTCTAAATTGACTTCTTCGTCACTTGCAACTTCTACTTCTTCTGATTCTAAGTCTTCTTCAGTTGTCTCTTCTTCTGATTCTGTATCTTCGGAAGTTTCTTCGATATCTTTCTTCTTTGCCATTTAAACTTTAATCCTCCGATTTTACAATGAAAAGAGGGTTTTTAAAGTTTAGGAATCAGGATTATGAAGAATTATATACCACACACTAAAGGCAGGGGGTTTGCCATGGGTTTCCACGAAAAGCCCCCGCTTTTCGGGGCATAGGAAATTAGTAAATTTCCTCTGTTTAGGGTGGAAGTAAAACTGGAGCAACTTTTTGATTCAAATTTACAAAGTGGATATAAAAATCAAATTTTCAATGTCAAGAAAACTACTCTTGTTATCAATTCTTTTTCAATGCTTTAAATAAAAAAGTAAAAAGTCTATTTCTTATTGCCTACTATTCTACAAACTGTTGTTCCACATACGGGGCATTTTCCTTTCTTCATATTTATGCCTTTTGCGTTAACGCAATCTTGTTCATCGTTCATAGTAACAGACTTTTTGCATTTTACACAATAACCCTCTGTCATTTTTTTGCTCCTTTTAATAATCTTTTTAACTTATTGCACTTTATAAACCTTCTTTATGTCCGAAATGCTTTTGCGAAAACCATCTGCTTTAGCATGTCAGAGGAAAACTTTAGTTTTCCTATGCCCCGAAAAGCTTTGCTTTTCGCGGGGATGAGCATTTCTGATCATCCTAACCAAGAAAAACTTGAAGGTTTTTCAGGGTCCCGAAAAGATTTGCTTTTCGCGAAGTTGCACGCAAACCACACCCCCGCAGAAAGTTTGCTTTTTGGGGCATAGGAAATTAGTAAATTTCCTCTGTTGTGTCAAGTGTTCTTGACATCAGAAAGCTAGAAGCAGAATAGTGCCTAAAACAATAAGAAGTGCAGCTACCCCCTTTCTTATCAGATTCTCCTCTTTGAATATTGCCCCCCCAATAATTGCAGCAAAAAATACAGACAACCTCTTTATTGAAAGAACTAATGCCACTGGGGCATTTTTTACTGCAGCTATCTGGGCATATCTGTATATTATCGTAAATGATGCAAGCAACAGGATTAATTTCCAAGAACCACTAAATGTCTCTTTTAATGACTCCCTTTTTATCAAGATTATCAACAAAAAGATCAATGTGAGAAACAATTGCTGGAAAGCTATGAATGCATTTACTGGAAGATTGTATGCCTTCAATATGAATTTATCAAGAACTGAAGAGATTGTAAAAAGAACAAGCGCAAGAAGAACATAGAGGTAACCTTTTGATTTCATAAATATCTTTATTGGAGAAATCAGATTTTTTGTATTAAGCTCTAAAACATATGTTCCTGCGATTATCAAAATCATTCCAATTACATCCTTAATTTTAAGGTATTCTCCCAAAAAAACAAGCGCAAAAATAGCAACAAATGCGGGAGTAACTGCCAAGAGAGGCAATGCGCTGCTTAACTGCAATTCTTTTATTGATACCATGACACAGTAAAATGCTGCAGCAGATATGAGGCATTTTCCAAAAAGAACAATTAATGAGACAGATGAGACCGAATTTATATCAATCATAAAGAAAAAGGGTATTGAAAGGATGAAAGCAAATATGGACATCAATGCAGACATCTCAAGAGGCTTTTCTTTGAGCAATATCTTTTTTTCAAGAATTGCTGAAGAAGCGGAGAATAATGCAGAAAATAATGAAAAAATTTGCCAAGCCATAAAAATGGATAGATATTTAATTTAAAGAAGTTTCTGTCAATTAGAAAGTAGTAATTTAGAAAAAAATTTAAAAGATAGATTGTGAATTTAATGGTAAAATGGGAAATAAAGAAAAGGGTGCTGCTGCAGAACGAGAATTATACCATCTTTTTTGCGCTGCAGGGTTTAAATGTGTAAGGGTAGCTGGAAGCGGGACAATGCAAGAGACTGCATGTGATTTGATAGTAGGCAAGTTCAAAAATAAATATTCAATTGAAGTAAAAAGCTGCAAATCAAAAAAAAGATATCTTGAGCCTAAACAGATTGAAGAGTTTATCATATTTTCGGAGATATTTGGTTTACAACCTTTCATTGCTGTAAGATTCAATAGAGAAGGATGGTATTTTCTAAAACCACAACAACTTGAAAAGACCCCCAGAGGACTGGCTATCTCATTGGAAGATGCAAAAAAGAAGGGAAAAAGATTCTGGGATGTAGCTGAAAAATGAGAAATATCATTTTGCTTCTTGTTATTGCAATATTCTGCATTCCGTTATCAAATGCATATCTTTCTTCTGAAATTTATTTAAGCCAAGATGGTTCTGCAACATTCATAGGAAGAGCTTCTAATCCTGTTGAAATAGAGGGTATATCCTTTCAAAATGGGCAGATAATAGGAGTGACTGAGAAGCTTACATCAAAAGAAGCAGAAATCTGGACATTTTCAGTTTTGTTTAATGATTCTGCTGAATTAAAAATATTTCTGCCAGATAATGCAGAATTAAAATCCAGCATAACATCCAATCTTGATACAATGATTGGCAGTGAAAAAGGAACAATAGTGATAAATACTGCAGGGTATAACCCAGAAATAAGCTTCCAGTACATACTAAAAAAAGAAGGCTATAAAGATTATTCTTATTTGATAACATTTGGGTTGCTTATTGCTGCAATACTAACTTTTATTATTGTTAAAAGAAAGAAAAAAGAAAGGGAAAATAAAAAGAAGGCAATCAAATTGGTGGGGGAAAAGAAATCAAGAAAGATAGACATTGTGAAGAAAACGCTTAACGAAAGAGAACAGATTATCATAAATGAACTTTTAAAATTAAAAAAAGCTAAACAAAGATTTCTGCAGAAAAAAACAGAGATACCCAAGGCATCTTTCTCAAGGTATATTCAAAATCTTGAAAAGAAAGGGATAATAACAAAGAAGGGAATTGGAAAAAATAATCTTATTGAGCTAAAAAAAGAGATGCTTTAAATCATTGTTCCAGAATCGTTCCATTTTTGTTCCACATAGCGCTTAAGTACATGTTTTTCTTATTATACCTAATAAAAATTAATGAAAGGAGGACAAGAAAAAATGAAAATAGCATATGGAATTATTGCATTGCTTTTGATATCAACATTTGCGATGGCAATTGCATTAGCTGATGACTCTACTACAATAGAAGATTCAATAGCAACACAGACAACTGAAACAGTAAATGATACTGTTCTGAGTACAACAACTACAAATGAAATAGCAGATTCTGCAGCAGAGCTAGAGATGGTGGCTCCAAGAATGCAAGCAGCGCTAAACCAACAGAGATATTTTGGCATGACCAGAGTAACTGTTGGAGATGGTTTTGCAATCAGCTCAAACAATACAAGGGCAGAAAGAATATCTGCTTTTTGGGTTTCTGGCAGATATATCTCTATTGATCCTGGCATTGTAAAAAATCTTACAAGGCAATACAAGGGACAACCAGAGGTATTAAAGGCAGAACTTGCAAAGCTTGCAACAGACAAGGTAGTTGTAAAAGCTACAGGCCAGATATCAATAGGTATTGGAAAAGATAAAGAGAAGTTCAAGCTTCTAAAGAAGGATATAACTAATACTAGTGTAACCTTTTATCTGTTTCCAATAAATACGAACCTAGCAGAACTAAAAGATGCTGCCGAAGATGTTATAACTGCAAAATCTGTTGGAACTCTAAAGCTCGATGCAACAGTATACCCCCACTTGACTTTGTGGAAAGGAGACTTAACCATTAATTCTGGTGCTTATGTTGGGATATGGAGTGTTAGCGCTTCTAGCGATTCCAAAGTAATAACTCAACAGAACATTAAGAAAGTAAAAGAAAACAATGGAAAAGCTTATGGCCTAGAAAATAAGGAAGGCAATAAAACTGACAAAAACATTGACAAGGAAAATCAGGGGAAAAATCTAAAGCAGAAGCAAGGACTAATTTCAAGACTTATGTTTTGGAAAAAGCAGCCAACTAATGCAGAAAACTAATAAAAATCTTTTTTTTCTTTTTTTCTTTTTTTTAGTTAAATTTTTATTGTATATTGAACTATAGATTTAGATGGGACAAAAGGAAGCGCTTTATTGGAAGAGAATAAAAGAGGATATTGTTCAATGCCAGTTATGCCCCCATTTTTGTTTTCTAAAAGAAGATGAAATGGGAAAATGTGGGGTAAGGCAAAACAAAGAAGGCATACTCCGATCGTTAAGTTATGAGAAGCCATGTTCCATTGCAGTAGACCCAATAGAAAAAAAGCCGCTATACCATTTTCTACCTTCTCAGAAAACATTGAGCATAGCAACTCCTGGATGCAACCTAAAATGCAAATTCTGCCAGAATTGGGAGATATCACAGGCAAAAATTGAAGAATACAAAATAAAAGAAGTTAGCCCAGAGGAAATTATAAATGAAGCAATAAAGAACAAATGCAAGATAATCTCATATACATATACCGAACCAACTGTTTTCTATGAATACATGATAGACATTGCAAAAAAAGCCAAGAAGAGGGGAATAAAAAATGTTATAGTAAGCAATGGTTTCATCAATCCAGAGCCATTAAATGAACTCTGTAGATTCATCGATGGAGCTAATATCGACCTGAAATCAATAAATCCCAAATTTTATCTAGAATTATGCGGGGCAGATCTAAAGCCAGTAATCAATACAATAAAAACACTAATAAAAAATAAAGTTTGGACTGAAGTAACTACTTTAATTATTCCTGGGAAAAATGACTCAGAAGAGGAAATAAAAAAACTTTCCAAATTAATAAAATCAATAGATTGCAATATTCCCCTGCATTTTTCCGCTTTCTATCCTTGCTACCAAATGATGAATGTTAAAAGAACTAGTGCTAAGATATTGAATAAAGCAAGAGAGGTAGCAATAAAAGAAGGACTAAGATATGTATATACTGGAAACATCATAGATGAAAAGGGGTCTGCAACCTACTGTCTAAAATGCAAAAAAGGACTAATAAAACGAGAGGGATTTGATGTTGTAGAAAACAAGCTTAACAATGGATTTTGTTCATGCGGAGAGAAGATAGCAGGTGTATGGGGCTGATTAGATAAGATAACCTTGAAGAAAATTGAATAAATAGCCAATAAAAATTATTCCTAGAGAGACTACTGCAAAAAATAGTGCTATAAGCCTTAATTTCATTATCCTTCTCAATATTACTGCTTCTGGCAAGCTTAAGGCAGCTGTTGCCATCATGAATGCAAGGGTTGTTCCTAAAGGAATTCCTTTTTGGAATAAAACAAGTGCAACAGGAACTATTGCAGCGCAATTTGCATACAAAGGAACTCCAATGATAACTGCTATTGGAACACTGAATATTCCTCCGGCAGATATGAATGACTGTATTTTTTCTGAAGGGATATAACCGTGAAGAATTGCACCAATACCCACACCAATTAGAATCCGGGCCCACATGCTTTTTACAATATTCTTCGACTCATTTACCCCGAACAATAATCTTTCTTTGATGCTTGAATATTTCTTGTCTTTGGGTATTCTTACTTTTCTGAACTCTTTTTCTATCTGATTATCCAGATTTTTACTACCTAAAAACATGCCCACAAAAACCCCGATAAATACTCCAGATGCAACGTAAGCAAGCGCGATTTTCCATCCAAAGGTTGCAAGCATTATCACTGCAACATATTCATTGACCAATGGAGAGGTTATAAGGAAAGAAAATGCAACTCCTAATGGAACTCCTGATTTTATGAAGCTCATAAAGATAGGAATTGATGAACAGGAGCAAAAGGGAGTTACTGCCCCGAATATTGATGCAAAAATGTGGCTTAGCCCTTTTGGGCTTTTTGACAATGACTTCTGCAGTTTTTCATTTGAGATATAGGTTCTGAGGTATCCGATAATTGAAATCATGAAGACTAGAAGAAAGAGAATCTTGATAGAATCATAAACAAAAAAGGTGATTGTTTCTGCGAGCCTGCTTTCTGCAGATATTCTTAATACTGAAGATACAAAAGATAAGATTATCTCTTCCATTTTTTGTTTTAGCAGGAATTGCAGCAGGAGCATTTCTTGGCTTTTTTCTTAAGCTTCTTGTCCATGCGGTCAATTATCCTGTTCAAGATATTTTTTTTCTTTGCCGCCATAATGTTAACAATAGTTAACCACATCTATTTAAATGTTTTGCTTGGAGGTAAAATCGTAACTTTTAAATAATGACAATATCTGGGTTATTAATGCTAAGAAGGGGAGTAATTTGGGCGGCATTTGCAATATTGCTAATGGCAAATGCCTACGCTTTACCCATAATAAATGAGGTAATGCCCAATCCAATAAGCGATTGGAACGGAAATGGGATTGGGGAGACATATGGTGACGAATGGGTAGAAATATACAGCCCAGAATCTCTAAATCTTAACGGCTGGATGATAGGGGACAAATCAAAGAATTATACAATCGGGGCAGCAGAAATATGCACAAATTGCTTTCTGATTTTTTATGGTTCTAACACCTCTTTGCAGCTTAATAATGACAATGAGGAAGTATTTCTTTATGACTCCTCTGGGAACTTGGCAGATAAAGTAACTTATTCTGCCTCTTCAAAAGATGTATCATTTTCAAGATGCGGTAGCAATTTTGTTAAGTCCACCCCCTCTTTAGGATATGAAAACCAATGCTCTACAAATCAGACAGGTAGTGAAAATAAAGAAAATATCTCATTAGAATATCCAGCAGAAACTGGAAATAGAGGATCTGAACTCTATGTCAACCTAACATTAAATAATTTTATTGAAGATAATTATGATATCAAAATTGAAGTCAGAAATTCCACAGGCAATATAGCCAGGATATTTGACGGCAATCAGTGGATTTCATCATTCTACTATCTCAACGGGGCAATCAAGCCTTCTGAAGGCAAAAAGCAATTCAGAATCAAGGTAGATGGAGATTATTCGGGAGATGCTACAATACAAATAAAAGTCAGAAACAATACTTACTCCACTCAATCCGGCTTCTTTGATATAAGCATTATTAATTCAGAAATTTCCTCTCCCCAGCAGAGTGCAACAACCACTTCGCAGGCAAAAATGACTGATTCAATAATTAGCCTGTCAGATTATCCTAAAAAAGCATCTTTTGGAGAGACAATAAATGTGAATGTCAGTGCATATAGAGGGGAAACTTCAAAGTATACTTTGTATCTTTATATTCAAAAATATGATGATTTAGTAAGCGAAAAAGTCTCCATTCCCCTAGATGAGAGATTTGGAGATTATTCTTATATTATTCCACTGTCAATAAAAAGCAACTGTGACTCGGCATATGACGAGGGAGTCTATAATCTTATACTTGAAGGATTAAACAAAATAGTACTTGAAGAGATCAATCTTAAGGGGAATTATGAATGCAATTCCGAACAAGATTACCTAAAAAAGGGGAAGATAACATATAAGATTCTAGATGTGCCAGGGGGAGTTAATATCAGTGAAGAATTTACAATCTCTCTAAAAATATACAATAACCAAAATGAAAAACATCAATTCGCAGTATGGAGCTATATTTACGAGAACAATAAATGCTATTCTTGTGGCAATGAAACAAGAGAGGATAATGCGCAAAATAAAATTATAGGAGAATATGACTCTGCCTCATTTGTATTAAAAAACACAATTTATGATGCAAAAGATGGCGTATACTCGCTTAAGATAAAGATTTTAAGAGAAGACCAAGAAACAACAAAGGACTTTACTTTTAAGATAACTGCAAAAGAAAAAAATATAGATAAAATGGAGATAAAAGAAGAATATTCAAATGATGCCGAAAGTATTTTAAATAAAACTGTCATGAACAATTCTAATCCCGGAATAACTGGTAAAGTGATTTATGGAGCAAGCAAAAAATCAACAACATCATTATTATTCCTATTGTTTATATGTCTGATGTTGCTGCTCTATGTCACAATAAAAAATAAAAAGAGGAAAAACAAGGAATTTGAACCAGAGCAAGAAGAGGAATACGCTAAAGAGGAAATAAACGTACCATCATAAAAACCCGCGGCAAAAAACCACTCCCTTTGGAGAGAGATAATACACTGGGTTTTTAGGATCCTAAAAACAAAAACTGAAGACAACATTGATGTTGTTTTTTTGATAAAAATGGAAACAAACACAAAAATAAATGCAATACTAATACTAGAGATTCTTGGAAAACCACCAGGATATCTTTATGAGACCCTAAATGGATTGGTTGGGAAACTAAGCAATGAAAAAGATGTAACATTGATAAACAAAAAATTATATGACCCTAAACCAACTGAAAACCTCTTTGTTGCATTCGCCGAATTAGAGATACAAGTCCCATCATTAATGAGACTAATAGAAATATGTTTTGCATATATGCCTTCTTCTGTTGAAATTGTAGAGCCTGCGGACTTAAACATCAATTTGAATGACGCAAATGCAATAATAAATAACTTAATGGCAAGACTCCATCAATATGATGCAATAGCAAAAAGAATAACCTTCGAAAATAACATCCTTAAAAACCAGATGCAACAAATAAATAATGGTCTCAAAGAACAAAAAAAGATACCTCAAAATGTCCAAGAAAACAAAAAAAATGATAAATCTAGAAGAAAAATCAACGTAAAATTGAAATCAAGAAAACCTCTGAGTTTACCTCGCCTTAAAAGATAAGTGTGGATTTTCTGGATGATCGGAAATTATAGCGCCCTAAATTGTGTGGTTTGAATCAAATTTCCGACATCAAAGAAGAAGAAAGGATAAGCTTTATATAATCTTTTTATTTCTAATAGTCAATGGCAGAGATTACCGAAAAAGATGTGAGAGAATTAAATGAAGAGGTAAAGCAAATAGACAAGGAATTAGAGGAACTTGTTACAAAACAAAAAGCCAAGGTAAAAGTCTTTGGTGTTGGGGGAGGGGGTGGAAATACCCTTAGCAGGATGAGAGAAATAGGGATAAAGGGTGCAGAATTTATAGGAGTAAATACAGATGCTCAAGACCTTCTTTATACTAATGCTGATGCTAAGATACTTATCGGAAAAGAATTGACCCTTGGGTTGGGGGCTGGAAGCAACCCCAATGTAGGACAAGAAGCCGCTAAAGAATCTGAGCACGAAATAAAACAAAAACTTTCTGGTGGAGATTTAGTATTCATAACTTGCGGGCTGGGAGGAGGAACCGGAACAGGAGCCGCCCCAGTAATAGCAGAGTTAGCTAAGAAACAAGGGGCATTAACTATTGCAGTAGTCACATTACCTTTTAGCATAGAGGGCCAAAAAAGGTGGGAAAATGCATTGATAGGCCTGGAGAAACTTGAATCTTGTGTTGATACTTTAATACTCATACCTAATGACAAATTATTAGAGCTTGCTCCAGAATTGCCATTGCATACTGCATTTAAAGTGGCAGATGAAATACTTACTAATGCCGTTAAAGGCATGACTGAATTAATAACTAAGCCAGGATTGGTAAATCTAGATTTTGCAGATGTAAAAACAATAATGGTTGGAGGGGGAGTTGCCCTAATAGGGATGGGAGAATCAGATTCCAATAACCGGGCAGTAGAAGCAGTAGAGAAGGCAATACAAAATCCATTATTAGATGTTGATGTTTCTGGCGCAACAGGCGCGCTAGTCAATATAATTGGCGGTCCAGATTTAACACTAGATGAAACAAGAAAGATACTTGAAGCAATAAATGCGAGGCTTAATCCTGAAGCAAAGCTTATATGGGGGGCACAATTAAGCGAAGATTTGGATAAATCGATAAGGGTTATGCTGATTGTAACTGGAGTAAAAAGCCCACAGATAGTAGGCTCTGGAGATAGCAACAAAAACAAAAAACAAAAAGAGATTTCTGATGAATTAGGAATAGAATTTGTAGAGTAGGATGGATGTAAAAAAGTTGCTCCAGTTTACCACACTCTAAATGGTATGATTTACGTGCAACTTTAGTATGCTCAAGAACATACGAGTTTTTTTGGAGTGTTCTTGACATAAAAAAGATAACTTAGATATTTAATGGCTCCAATATTCGAAATTAAAAACAAAAAAGTAAAGATTTAAAAACAAAATTTCTGTAAGAATATTATGAAGTTTTTAACCCCTCTAAAGAGTTTCATGCTGCAATGCGGAAGGGTATGGAGGATAATGAGAAAACCTTCCAATGAAGAATTCAAGACTATATCAAAAGTCTCTGCAATAGGGATGCTTCTTATCGGTTTGATAGGATTTTTGGTTGCGATAATAGTAAATTTCTTCTTTTAGAGAAAAAAGCAAGATTTATAAATGATCAAAAGTATAGTTTTTTATCTAAAGTTTTTTTAAAATGATTTTTGTTTTGAGGGTAACAACAAATAAAGAAGATCAAGCGCTGGATATGGTAGCAGAGCGTGCAACAAAAAAACAGCTTAATGTTTACAGCATTGTAAGAATACATGGCATGAGGGGCTATGTTTTTATTGAAGCTGCGGATCATGAGACAGCGCAAGAAGCGTGCTTTAATCTGCCTTATGTAAAGGGAGTAATTTCTAAAGAAATAAATTATGATGAGATAAAAAATCTCATAGAGCCTGTTGCAACTGCAATAAATATTGAAAAGAATGATGTTGTTGAAATAATCGGAGACCTATTCAAAAAAGAAAAGGCAAAGGTGATAAGAGTTGACAAGGTTAAAGAAGAGGTAGTTGTAGAATTGCTGGGTGCGGCGGTTCCTATTCCGATTACAGTAAAAATAGATAATGTAAGAGTAATAAGAAGGGAGAAGGAAGAGGAAGAAAGAAAGAGCAGCAACGTACAAGAAGAATAAAATTTAATGAAAGATATTTAAAGCTCTTGTTCTATAAAAGGATAAAAATGATGAAATTGTATAGTCTTGGTGGTTATAGTGAAGTTGGAAAGAATATGACTGCATTAGACTTGGGAGAAGACGTGCTGCTTTTCGACTGTGGATTGTACCTGCCAGCGATAGTGGAATTGCAGGAAAAAAACAGGATATTAAATGAGAAAAAACTAAGAGGAATTGGCGCAGTTCCAAATGATTTGATTTTAGACAATCTAGGATTAAGAAACAAAGTAAGGGCGATAATGGCTTCTCATGCTCACTTAGACCATATAGGCGCTATACCTCATCTTGCAGAGAGATATAATGCAGATGTTGTATCAACACCATTTGCAATAGAGGTACTGCAGAGAATTCTAAAAGATGATAACAGAAAGATTAAAAATCCAATAAAATCTGTGCAACCTAATTCTTCTTATGTTGTAAACGGCAAAAAAGAATACAAGGTAGATTTCATAAATGTGACTCACTCTACAATCCAAACTGCAATGATAGCAGTTCACACTGAGAAAGGAGTGATATTATATGCTAATGATTTCAAATTTGACAATACTCCAATAGTTGGAAAACGCCCAAATTACGAAAAACTAAAAGAGATAGCAAAAGAAGGAGTTTTAGCATTAGTTGTTGATTCTTTATATGCTGGAGAGGAAAGAAAAACTCCTAGCGAGAAAATAGCAAGAGGCCTTCTTGAGGATGTTCTTCTTACAACAAATAATGATGGAGCGGCGATTGTAGTAACTACATTCTCTTCCCACATTGCAAGGCTTAAAAGCATAGTAGACTTTGGAAAACAGCTTAACAGAAAAATTCTTTTCATAGGGAGAAGCCTCCACAAATATGTTTCTGCTGCAAAGAGCCTTGAGCTTGCCCCATTTGCAGAAGATGTAACAATGCTTACTTACAGAAATCAAATAGAATCTGCACTAAGAAAAGTTGCAAAGAACAGAGACCAATACATGATAGTATGCACCGGGCACCAGGGAGAGCCTGGCAGTGTCCTTGACAGACTGTCAAGAAATGAACTGCCTTTTACTTTTATGCCGCAAGACCATGTTATATTCAGCAGCAGGACTATCCCTACACCGGTAAATCTTGCAATAAAACAGCAACTTGAAAAAAGATTGAAGGAAAAAGGAGTAAGAATATTTGATTCTGTCCATGTTTCAGGACATGCTGGAAGAGAAGACCTCAGGGACTTTATTAACATGATAAAACCCCAGCACATAATCCCAGCACATGGAGATCTAAGCAAACTCACAGCAATGGCAGAACTTGCAACAGAATTGGGATATAGACTTGGAAAAGACTGCCACATAATGCAAGATGGCCAAAAACTTACAATAAGCAATTAAAACAAAAAAAGATGGTGGACGAAGCAGTATATACAGGATTAAAGAACTCTCTTGAAAGGGGAGAGGGTTTTGAGAGTGC
Organism: archaeon; assembly: GCA_043808285.1. GTDB lineage: Archaea > Nanobdellota > Nanobdellia > Pacearchaeales > DTIR01 > JAZDFA01. The sequence continues at coordinate 22,994 of JAZDFA010000011.1, read as the reverse complement.
AATAAGAATAATGATTGATTCTGGGTATGACAGATTCGAAATTAATGAAGCGGCTAAGCAGCTCACAAAAGAATTTTCTGATTCTGAGGTTGTAGACAAGAAAGAAAATTTCATCAATCCAATAGACAATGAAGACCAAGATAAAAAAATTGAAAGAAATAAATCTAGAAGTTCTGGTAGAATAGAAGACCTCCAACTACATCCCACTACCAAGATATCAATAAAGAAAAAAAAGTCTTATAAAAAAGTTATAATGTTTGGCATAATAATCATTTTATTGATTGCAGCAGCAGGATTATCCTATCTGCTAATAACAAAATTTATATAATCCAAAAAATAAAATAATAAAATGAATGTTTTTAAGATAATCTCTAGCAGTTTTAAATCTTGGTGGTCCAATCCAGTAATAATACTTCCTTTCGTATTTCAAATTTTTATTTCAACATTAATATTGGGCTCTTTTGTATTTTTTGCAGTATACCCGCAGATAGGAAATTTAGAACAACTAAGCATCTCCGGGCAGATTGGAGATAAGATAATTGAAAAATTAACCTCTTCTTATAATTATATAGCACTGTTCGTAATCGGATCTGTAATCCTAGTGATATTATCCTCATTTATAACTGCCGGTGCAATAGGAATGGCTAAAGAAATATGCAATGGAAGAAAAGCTAAATTCAGCAATCTGGCGCATTATGGCAAGAAATTCTGGTTAAAGTACTTATTGACAAGCATGCTGGTAGGATTAATAGCAGTATTGATGCTATTGGTATTATCTCCAGTATTCCTTGCATTGTCCTTGTTGGGAATAAACGAAATAGCAATAAACATTTTAACTGGAATTTTTATGGTTCTATTTTTCATGATTTTCATTATGTTCCTTCCAGCAACAGCAATAGTCATTGTAAATGAAACAAAAAATATTGAAGCGATAAAACAATCATTTAAACTAAGCAAGGAGAATTACCTTTCTCTAATCTTGCTAATAACAATTATTCTGATAATAAACACTTTAACAGGGTATATCCCATATATCGGGGGAATAATAACGATCTTTGTTGTAAATCCAGTCCAGACAATTGCATTAGTTCTTTTTATAATATCTAAGAACAAGAAACAACAAAAAAAGAAAAAGTGAAAATGCAGATTTACGAGCCTGCTGAAGATTCCTTTCTTCTTGCCAAATGCATAAAAAATTTGGCAAAAACAATATTGAAGAATAATAAAGAAGCATCTTTTCTTGATATGGGCACTGGGTCTTGCATACAATCTCAAACAGCTCTAAAATGCGGATTTAAGAAAAAAAATATTCTTGCAAGCGATATAAACAATAATGCAGTACAAAATGCAAAAAATAAAGGATTTAAAGCTATAAATTCTAATTTGTTCAGAAAAATAAATGAAAGATACGATTTAATCGCTTTTAATGCACCCTATCTCCCATACAGCAGGTATGATAGCAACAAAGACACTTGCGGCGGGAAAAAAGGATATGAAACCTCTCTAAAGTTCATAAGGGGATTGAAAAAACACCTCAAAGAAGGCAGGAGGGCATTGCTTCTTATCAGCACTCTTACATCTCCAGATGTAATAGAAAAAGAGCTAAAAAATCTAGATTTCAGCTTCAAAAAGGCGGCTTTTGAAAAGACCTTCTTTGAGGAGATAATAGTTCTTGAGATCAGAAAAACTTGATTATTATCGCGGGTTTTTTAGGAGGCTCAAGAACACACATTTTTGTCAAGTGTTCTTGACATCAAGAGATAGATTTTTATATCGCTTTAAATAAGCATCAGCATTGGGAGAGAGATACATAGAATGAGATTCGCACATATTGCAGACTGCCACTTGGGTGGTTGGAGAGAACCAAAGCTTCAAGAACTTAATCTAGAGGTTTTCAGAAAATCTATAGATATCTGCATAAATGAAAAAGTAGATTTTGTGCTGATTGCAGGGGACCTTTTTGATATAGCAATGCCCCAGATAGAAATACTAGAAGAGACATTTGCACAGTTTAGAAGATTAAAAGAGAGCAGCATAAAATGCTACTTAATAGCTGGAAGCCATGATTACTCTGTGAGTGGAAAGACTTTTCTTAATGTACTTGAAAAAGCAGGATTTTGCGATAACATCTCAAAGCTGGAGGAGAAAGAAGATGCTACATATCTGGAATTCTTTATTGAAGGGGACTTGCTCTTGGCGGGGATACCGGGAAAAAAAGCAGGCCTTGAAAGAAGGATGTATAAAAATCTAGTGATGAAAGACTTAAAGCAGCATAGTGAAAAAATAAAGATATTCATGATGCATACTACAATAACTGAAGTAAAACCCAAAGAACTAGCAGAAGTTGAAACTATTGGGGGAGTTTACTTGCCTGATGGTTTTGATTATTATGCCGCAGGACATTTGCATAAGGTCAAAGAAAAAAGGATAGACAAAAGAATGGTCATCTATCCAGGCCCATTATTCCCCAATAACTTTGGAGAGCTTGAAGAGTTAAAAGCTGGAAATTTCTGTATAGTAGACATAGACAAAGAGAAAAAATTCCCGGTAGTAAAAAGAGTAGAAATCAAATTGAGAGATGTAGTAGTAATAGAGCCAAATGTTGAAGGAAAAGATGCTGAAACTGCAACTGCGATGATAATAAAGGATATAGAAAATACAGATATAAAAGAAAAAATAGTTCTTCTAAAAATAAAAGGCAAGCTGAATGGAAAGATATCAGACATAAGATTTGAAAATATCAATCTTGCAATGGCTGATTCTTATGCCCATTTAAGAAATACATCTCAGTTATTAAGTTCTGAACTTGAAATACAAGTGAGCACCAAAAGCGACAATATTGAACAGATAGAAGAAGAAGTAATAACAAGATATATCAGGCAGCAGGATGATGAATTCTCAAAATATTTCATGAGTCTTATAAACTCTCTTGAAATTGAAAAGAGGGAGGGGGAGACATCTACGGCCTTTGAAAAAAGAGTGAATGAAGAAGCAGTAAAAATACTCCAAGTAGGAGAGGTCATAAAATGAACATAAAAAAGATTTACCTAAAAAATATAAGGTCATATGAAGAAGCAGAAATATCATTTCCCGAAGGAAGCGTGCTGCTCTCGGGGGATATAGGCTCCGGCAAGACTACGGTTCTTCTGGCATTTGATTTTGCATTATTTGGCCTGCAAAGAGGTCTTGTAAGCGGGGGTGCATTGCTTAGAAATGGCAAAACAGTGGGAAATGTAAGAGTCCATCTTGAAATTGAAGGAAAGGAGATAATAATTGAAAGAACATTAAAAAAAACCAAAGATTCTATAGTTCAAGATTCCGGGTTTATAACGATTGATGATGAAAGAAAAGAACTTTCTGCAACTGAGCTAAAAAACAGTGTATTAAAACTTCTTAATTACCCCCCCGAATTTCTTACTAAAACAGATGTCTTGTATAGGTATACTGTATACACCCCCCAAGAATCCATGAAAGAGATACTGATAGAAAGAGCTGACGCAAGAATGGAAACATTAAGAAGAGTATTTGGAATAGACAAATATAAAGCAATAATCTCCAATATCAACATATTCCTCTCAAAACTAAGAGACACTATAAAAATCAAGGAAGCTGCAGTATCGTATATAGATCCTAAAAAAGCCTCACTTGAAGAATCCCAAAAAAAGATAGGCGAGCTAAACACCATTCTTGTTGAAATAAGAAATGAACACAAGGCATCTTTGCAAAAGCTGAATATGCAAAAGGAAAATTTCTCAAGAATGGAAAAAGAAATTGAAGAGCTAAACAGCACGAGAACAGAAATAGCAAGAAAAAAGTCAGAGTTTGATTCTGCAAAAGAGCACCTCTCAAGGATAGGAGAAAATCTTAATGCGCTAGAAAACCAGATAAAAGTGATTAAGGAATCATTAAAAGATGTTAAAACAGAAACAGTGGAAAGCATAGAATCTGCACTCTCTCACCAGCAAAATGAGATTAATAGGCTGCAGGATATGTACACGAAACTTGAAAAAAAAATAAGCGAGCTAAAAGCCCAAAAATCTGAAAAAGAAAAGATTGCAAGAGGAATAAAAGATCTTAATGTATGCCCGGTGTGCATGCAAAAAGTTTCCAGCGAGCATAAACATGACTTCATACTCAAAAGCGACAGTGATACAGCAGAAATAACTGCCGAGCTTAACAAATATGAAAAGATGTGCGCAGAAAAAACAGAGAAACTTGAAACATCCAAAAAAACATTGAAAGAGATACAAATAAAGGAAAAAGATATCAACTTGATTAAAGTAAACTTGCACAGGCTTGAAGAAAAAGAAGCAGATTACAAAAAAAATAATGAAGATAAAGAGAATACTGGGGCAAAAAGTGAAAAATTGAGAAAAGAAATAGAAGTGCTTATAGAAAAATTAAAGAGAATGTCTGAAACAGAAAATAATTACAAGAATATACAGGCTCTTATTGAGATCGCCCAGGCAGATGAGAGGAAGATAGCAATAAAAAATGCGCAGACAGAAAAAGAGATAGAAGGCATATCCAACCTTTCAAAAACTCTAAAAAAAGAGCTTGAAGAAATAGAGAAAATAAGGCAAGAACTTTTCTATCTGATAAAAATGAGGAACTGGCTGCAAGACAAATTCATTCCATTGATGAGCAATATAGAGCAAGAGGTAATGGCTAAGGTCCATGCAGAATTTTCTTCTGTGTTCAATAATTGGTTTACAATGCTAGTTTTCGGGCTTACAGTAAGGCTTGACGAAAGCTTTACCCCAATAATAGAGGCAAATGGCTATGAACTTGATTACGGATTCCTGTCTGGGGGGGAGCGAACTGCTGCAGCATTAGCTTACAGACTAGCACTAAACCAGGTAATAAACAGCCTAATGAGCAGAATAAAGACTAGAGATATATTAATCCTAGACGAACCAACAGATGGCTTTAGTTACGAGCAACTGGACAAAATGAGGGACGTTTTACACGAACTTAAGGCAAAACAGATAATACTGGTAAGTCATGAAACGAAGATTGAAAGCTTTGTGGACAATATAATCAGATTCAAGAAAGAAGAGAACAAGACATCGATAAACTAAACAAAAAGTTTATATTCTGCTATTATTATTTCTAGACATGGAGAAGAACAGGTTACTAATCTTAATGATTTTTATCCTTTTCATAGGAATTAGTTTTGTTTCTGCAGAATTAAATTTAGAAAGTAATTCAAAACAAACCCTATCTGGCACTATTGGAGATAATTTTAAGCTTGAGAAGAACCAAGAGATCCAATTTGGAGATATCCCTTTGCAAATAAAGCTAAATGATATACAGATTCCTAAATGCACTAAATTTAAGACCTCTACTACTGGCTACACAATTCATTCTTCTAATCCCATACAAGGAAAAGCTATCTCTGGTGAGGTATATTCTTCAATTGAATCTACTGCCGAAATAGCTAAATGGCATATGGATGAAGGAAGCGGGAATACAATTAATGACGCATCTGAAAATAATAATGATGGCACAATAAGCGGTGCTACTTGGGTAGATGGAATATCTGGCAAAGCACTTAGTTTTAATGGGAATGGATATGTAGATATCTCTTCTTCAATTAACCAAGCAGCTACAGGAACCTATGAATACACGTTGCAAGCATGGGTATACTTAGAACAAGCTCCAGCTTCTGGAGCAGTAATTCTTGAAAAATGGCTAGGCGGACAGGGTGGCTCTTGGATATTATCAATACAATCTGACCTAAAACCAAGCCTTGACTGGGGGGTATTTATGACTAGGGGAGGACCTACAGGCCTAGGAGCAAAGTCAGATTCTCCAATTTTATTAAATCAATGGAATTATATTGCGGCAACAGTGAGTTATAATTCTGCTACAGACACCTCTACTGCAAAAGTCTATGTTAATGGAGAAAAAACAGGAGAATTTGAAAGTGTTGTTGATGCTGGAAAACCAATAGATTATACTACTGGGGTGACTATTGGAGCTAATAGAATTGATGATGGCTCTCCTTCAAATTATTTTAAAGGCAAGATGGATGAGGTAGCTGTTTACAATAGGGCGCTTTCTGCTGAAGAGATAAAACAAACTTATGATACCTTAGCCCCTATAACAAACCAATCGGGCATAGTAAACGATACTGTAAATATAACAGATCCGGTTTCAAATCAAACAATAATCAATGAGACAATAAATGAAACACTAAAATGTATAGATGGCAATCCTATCGCAATTTTGCAAGTTAAGTACTCTCAAGAAGGAAAAGAAAAGACAGAGGTAGTAAAATTACAGCTCAAAGAAAATAAGGCTGTTTTTGATTTTACTATAAGATTCTTAGAGTTTTATGCAAGCAACAATAGTGGAGTATTTGTTGTTTCTATGGGCAATAAAACTCTTAGTTGTCCTAAAGACTGCAAATGTGACAAAAACTATAGCATCATAGAGTGCAAAACAACAAAAAAATGCCCAGAGAATACACTATTATGCCCTGATGGAGAATGCAAGGAAATCTGTGAAATTACGGATGTAACAAATAATGCAACAAATAATTGCCAGTTTGGTTGTCTATACCAAGAAAAATGCCTGCCAATAGGCATAAGAGATGAGTCATTATACTGTTCTTTAAATGGTACTATGCAACCTCAGGTAATATACAAGGACAAATGTGATAACAGCTTTGAATGCAAAAGTAATTTATGTATTGATGGTAACTGCATAAGCTCGAGTTTTATACAAAGAATCCTAGATTGGTTGATGAAATTTTTTGGGAAATGAAAAGGTTTATAAAGTGCCTGAATTTTAAGGAAATATAGATTCTAGACTTATTGATTTACTTAAAAAATGGAAGAGGAATTAAAAAAGCATGTTAGTAAAACAGGTACTACTACCTTAGGAATAGTATGCAAAGATGGAATAGTCATAGCAGCGGACAAGAGAGTCACTTATGGCGGGGAAGGGGGGGTTTCATACATAGCCTCTGCAGATGCTGAAAAGATAGTTCATGTAAATGAAAAGATGATTGTCACCACTGCTGGAAACGTATCTGATGTTCAAAAGATAATAAGAATAATCAAAGCAGAATTAAAGCTAAAAGAGCTTAGGAGCAGGGTAAAAACAAGCGTGCAAGAAGCAGCAAATTTGTTCTCAAATATGGTCTATCATAATATAAGACAATTCTCAAATATACTTGGGGTAACACACTTCCTTCTTGGAGGGTATGATCAAAATGGATTTTTATTATATGAAATCTCAGCAGATGGAGCTCTAAAACAGATTACTAAATATTGCGCTACAGGTTCTGGGATGATTAACTGCAATCCAATACTTGACTCAGAATACAAGCCCAATCTAAGCATGCAAGAAGGTATTAAATTGGCATTGAAATGCATAAATTCTTCTATGAAGAGAGACCCTGCAAGCGGTGAAGGAATAGATGTATATACTATAAAAAAGGATTCAATAAATCAGGAAATTCAACAAAAAGTTGAGATGAAGTTTGTAGATGTGAAAAATAGCGATTAAGATTCTAAACCTGATGACTTTATCGATTTAGTTGACTTAGATTAAAATAGATTTTAATAATTAAAATGCCAGATATAATAAATAGGATATTATCAGAATTGCCAAAAGTAGTGGAAACTGCTTCATTTGAGGGCGCAAATATAGTGCTGTATACTGCAAATAAAGAATTCTTTCTTGATGCAGAAGACAAGATAAAGGGAATAGTTGACAAGATAAAAAAGAGGGTAGAATTAAGAGCAGAAGAATCAATTCTCTTAGAGAAAGAAAAAACAGAGAAGGTAATAAGAGAAACTGTTCCTGTTGAGGCAGAAATTATCAATGTGATATTTGATATAAAGAGGAGCATAGTCATAATTGAGGCAAAAAAACCAGGATTAGCCATAGGGAAGGGTGGAGAAATACTAAAAGAGATAAAGAAGAAAACTTTTTGGATACCTCAAGTTCAAAGAAGCCCTGCAATAAGAAGCCAGATTACAGAAAATATCAGAAATGTTCTATACCTTAATAATACATATAGGAAAAAATTCCTTAATTCTGTAGGAGAAACTATTTACAAGGAATGGAATCCTGAAAAGATAGATGAATGGGTAAGGATTACTTTTTTAGGGGCAGGAAGGCAAGTTGGGAGAAGCTGCCTGCTATTGCAAACTCCTGAATCAAAAATATTAATGGATTGCGGCGTAGATGTTGCAGCTTCTGAAAGAGACAAATTTCCATATCTAAATGTAAGTGAATTTGATATAAAAACAATTGATGCAGTAATTGTATCTCATGCTCATCTTGACCATTCTGGAATGGTTCCTTGGCTTTACAAGATGGGATACAGGGGCCCATGTTATATGACTGCCCCTACAAGAGACATCTCCGCTCTGCTTGCATTAGATTATGTAGGAGTGGCATACAAAAAAGCATTACAACCCCTGTTCTCAAGCGACGATATAAAAGAGATGGTTAAGCACAGCATATGCCTAGAATATAATGAGGTAACTGATATAACTCCTGATGCAAGGCTTACATTATACAATGCAGGGCATGCATTAGGAAGTGCAATGATGCACCTTAATATAGGAAACGGGCTTCATAATCTGGTTTATTCTGCAGACTCGAAATTTGGCAAAACAAGGCTGCTAGAACCGGCAGACACATCATTCCCAAGATTGGAAACAATGATAATTGAATCAACTTATGGAAATAAAAATGATATATTACCCCCAAGAAAGGATTCGGAGGAGATGCTGATAAATGCAATAAAAAGGGCAATTGAAAGAAAAGGCAAAGTAATAATCCCTGAATTGGGCCTTGGAAGAAGCCAAGAAACAATGCTGATACTAGAACAGGCTATAAAATCCGGGTTATTGGAAAAAATACCGGTATATATTGATGGCATGATATGGGATATAACTGCAATACATACAGCATACCCTAATTTCCTCAGCAATACTGTGAAGTCCCAGATATTCCAGGATAACAATCCTTTTTCTTCAGAGATATTCAAAAGAATCGGCTCATCTCAAGAAAGAAAGGAAGTATTTGAGGGGGGCTCATGTGTTGTACTTGCCACATCTGGAATGTTAGTGGGTGGAGCATCAGTAGAATATTTCAAGGAATTTGCAACATCTAAGAATAACAGCATAATATTTGTATGCTACCAGGGAATAGGCAGTCTTGGAAGGCAGGTACAGGAAGGATTAACCGAAGCTAGGTTTAATGTTGAAGGAAGAGAAGAGGTTGTAAAAGTCAATCTAGAGATTGTTACAATTGATGGACTAAGCGCTCATTCCGGGAGAAACCAATTGCTTGCATTTGTAAACAATTTGCAGCCACAGCCAAAAAAGATAATAGTCAATCATGGAGAGCAGTCAAAATGCCTTGATTTGGCATCAACACTTTATCAGCTCTACAGGGTGGAAACATCTGCTCCCAGAAACTTAGAGACTATAAGGCTGAAGTAGAAAGATTAAAAAAAGTTTATTTCTGAGATATTGCATGAAGAGGTCAACAATTATCTTGTTATTTTTAATATCTCTAGTTTTCTCTGCATTCATGCTTGCAGCAGATGCAAAACCTTACCAAAAAGAGAAGATACATATCACTACAGATGTGCAAAATTTTGCAAAACAAAATGAAAAAATAGATGTTATTGTAATGTTAAAAGAAGGTAAGAGTATCAAAGAAAACGAGCTTTCAAATGACTTCAAGGTAAATTCAAGGATTAAAAGAATAAATTCATTCTCTGCAACAATAACAAAAGAGGATTTTGAATATCTAAGCAATAACATAAATATTGATTCAATAAGCCTTGATTATCCATTGCAAATAATGCTTCAAGATTCTGTTCCTTTGATAAATGCCAGCATTACAACACCGATTGTAATAAATGGGATAAATATAACTGGAAATGGACAGACTGTATGCATTCTTGATACAGGGATTAATTATTCTCACTCTGATTTTGGTAATTGCTTTGGAAATGGGACAAATCTTAGCTGCAAGGTTATTGATGGCTATGATTTTATAAATAATGACACTAACCCATATGATGACCATAGCCTAGGGCATGGAACTCATGTTGCAGGGATAGTTGCTGCAAACGGCAGCATACTGGGCGTTGCACCAGGAGCTAGCATTGTTGCATTAAAGGTTATGGATAATTTAGGGGGAGGAACAATAGACACATTAAACCTCGGGTTAGAATGGTGCCTAGATAATTCTGAGAAGTATAATATAACAGTTTTTACAGCCAGCTTGGGAACAAACGCGTCGTTGTTGTGGAGCACCTTTTGTGATGATGTAGTCCCATCAACAACTGCATTGATAAATGAGGCAATCGCAAAGGATATCTCTGTCTTTTTTGCTTCTGGCAATTACAACAATAAATCTGCGATTTCATTGCCAGCATGCATACAAAATGCAACTGCAGTCGGTGCAACAACTAAATCTGATGCTATTGCTTCATACTCTAACAGATGCAACATAACTGATTTATTTGCGCCAGGAGGAGAGGGAGGAGTTGGAGATCCTGCAGCAATAAATTCTACTAGCAAAGAGGGAAGTTACACTGGAAAATCAGGAACAAGCATGGCTACACCTCATGCTGCCGGAGCCGCCTTATTACTTAGACAATTCAAGCTGCTTGAGAATTCAAGGAACATGACTGCATATGAAGTGCAAAATGCATTGAACATGACGGGAAAAAGGATTCCTGACTCTCCTTCAGGACAGAATTACTCAAGGATAAATGTTTATGCTGCGGTATTGTCAATTGAATCTACAAAGCCAAATCTTACGATGGAATATCCTCAAAATATAACATATTATACTGTTGTAATTCCTATAAACTTCACTGCAGAAGATAATCTTAACTTAACCCAATGCACCTACAGCATTGACAGCCAAGAAAATATTACAATTCCATATTGCAGCAATTACTCATTCACTGCTTCTTCTGCAGGAAGCCATAATTTCACACTTTACGCAATTGATGCTGCAGGAAATTTCAATTCAAGCTCAGTCATCTTCAATGTTAATTATGATTTCAACATCTCAGAATGCAGGAATATAACTGTTTCTGGGAGGTATGTTATGAATACTAGCATAAACAATTGGAGTAGTGCTGGTGGGCCTACTGAACCCTCCTGTATGAATATAACAGTTTCTGATGTTGAACTTGATTGTGGTGGATGGGAAAATTGGATAGAGGGGAGAAGCGTCTTAGATACTTATGGTATAAGAACTGGGGGAGGAAAATTAAATAATATAAGCATAAAGAATTGCAATCTTAGCTATTTTTGGGGGGGTGTTTATCTTATCTCTGTAGAAAATTCTACATTAACTAACCTGACATTAGATAGTAATTGGAATGGAGTTTATCTGAGTTCAAGTTCTTATAATAATATTACCCATATAACCTGTTCTAATAGCACAAATATTGCTTTTAGAGTTCGTAGCTCTTCTAATTCTAATATAATTCAATATGTTAATAGCTCAAATAATCCAGATGAAGCTTTCTATATTGATGACAGTTCTAATAATACAATCAAGGATATAATTTCTTCATGGAATCTTGGGAATGGAGCAGTTTTTGACTCTGGTTCCAACTTTAATACTTTAACAAATATTACTGTTCTAAATAATCGTCTAAATGGTATCAGACTAGATCAAGGAGCTAATCATAATACGATCGCCAATTGTACGGTAAGTCATAATAACGGAGGGATTTATATCAGGGGAGGAAATTATAACTTGGGGGGAAATTACAGTTGGGGAGCAAGTTACAATAATATAACTGGGTGCACAATACAGAATAACTCTGTTCCAGGTCTTGCAGAAATTTATATCCGTTCAAATGTTTCAGACCCAACCTTAAATTCATCCTATAATAGAATCTGGAATAACATTATAAATGGTACATCTAATGGCGGTAAAAATGCATTTTCTTATGGAGAAAACTACACGAACTACTTCAACATCACCAAGACAGTTGGAACAAATATAATAGGTGGAAGCTGGATTGCGGGGAATTACTGGAGCGATTACTATCAAAATGATACTAGCGGAGATTATATTGGGGACACAGATTACATAATAAACGAAACATACATGAGAGATTTAGCAGTATTAGTTTATTCTTCTAATTACACTACTCCCCCAATACCTGTATCTAGTAATTCTGGCGGGGGAGGCGGAAGCGGCGGAACTCCACCAAAGAAGTATGAACTTGGAGTTTTTGACGCAGACAAAGAATACAGCAAAGTTCTGAAGAAAAAAGAAAGCATAAAGTTCATAATATTCGGGAAGAACTACAGCATTTCCTTAAACAGTATTTTGAAGGACAAAGTGAATATTGAATTCTCTTCAATAACTGATGGGGAGAATATGAGCTTAAGCCTACTGCCTAATTCTTCTATCCTGATAAATATCACTGGGATGAAGAATGAGATATCCATAATGCTTAATGAAATGTCATATATCCTTGCAAATCTGACAGTAAGAGGAATAACAGCCAGTGCAATAAAAGAGACAGAAATTATCAATAAAACAGAAGAAGCTGCAAAGCAGCAGCAGTCAATAGAACAAAAAATGCAGATTGAGGCAAGAGAGAACAATAACAAAGCAATTTCCGCCTATCTAATATCTTGGGTAGCACTGTTCCTGATAATTGTTTTCCTGGCCATATTTATAATAGTAAGACTAACACTAGAAGAACAGAGGATAGATGAAATCAACAAATAAAAATCTTGCTTACAAAATATATTTAAAGTTGTATTAATTAAAAAGTTACGTCAAAGGGGAGAGGGCATTAAAGGGGGAGATGAAGAGGTTTTTATTTTTAATGATTGCAGTAGCAATGACAGTTTCTCTGCTTCTTGCAATTCCTTTCAGGAATCCATTTGCAATAAAAAACAACGAGATAATCTGTGATAATGAAGAAAGAATAAACACAAGCCAGATACAAATGGAGCCAGACAGAATAATAATCAATATAGACAATACCTCAATAAGCAAGTATGGAAATACCAGCAGCATGATTCCACTTATAAACGAGAATTCTAAGGGCATAACTGTGGAGCCAAAATCTGCAAATGATATCAAGATGGGGGATATAATAACCTATGAGTTTAACGGGGAACTTATTGTTCATAGAGTAATAAACATTGGAGAGGATGCAAATGGATGGTATTGCATTGTCAAGGGAGATAATACCCAAGTATCTGATGGAAAAATAAGATTTGAACAGATAAAGTCAATATTAATCGGGATATTATACTAAATTAGACATAATTATATAATAGTAACAAAAGAAAGTTTTAAATACAGAAAGATTCTCTGAAAGCAATGGGAGACACAAGTGGAGTGGAGAGAACCAGCAGATACAACATCATAGGGCATACTATTGAGGAGATTATCCCTTACCATGATGGAGCAACAATAATCCTAAGCAATGGGAAGGAGTTGGATATTAGTATTGACCCGCAAGAGATTACAGAGCCAAACCACCCAAAAATAGTCAGGGACATAGCTAGCCTAGATGGAAAGATTTATGACATCAAATACGGGAATGGCAACAAGGCAAAACTGGCAGATTATAAGAGCCACCTGAAAGAATTAAAGAGTTCTTTGGTAGGAATGACTCTTACCTTTAATAAAAAGCCATGCCTGATAAATAAAGTAATCTCAAAAGATGATGAGAACTCGGTTATTATAGAGCAGGATAACAAAACAAGAACAGTTCATCTTTACAGCATAGAAAAATAAATCTATTTCTTAAGAGACTATGCATATTCATACTAAGTGAAATAATTTTTCTATGAAGAATCCTATTATGCATGCGGGACTTAAAAATAGCATTGCGGGATAAAACCTTCCTTTTTTAGCAAGCAAAAATAGGAAAGCCAAAGTAAGTGTTGAAATTAATGCGATAATCAATGCAGGAATCACTCCATAATCCCTAAGCAATACGCCTGCAAAAACAAGAGGAAATGCTATATCTCCCCCGCCAAGAATCGCAAGATTGACTTTTATCTTTAATTTTTTCAATTTAGCCATCTTTTTATTCTCTGTAAGATTTGCAGTCTTTATGTTTTGTATTCTTACCCTGTCTTTTTTTGCAACATATGGCAAGAACAGTCCTGTAAAAACTTTCATTTGCTCTATCTGGAATTTAGCCATTTTCTGCATGAATTTAGCATGCCATACTGCGTATACGTCATAAACTGCAATTAATGCAAGTATAAGCATAGCTCCCCAAATATTGAGCATCGGAACCAAGAAAGAAGCAATGCCGGGATATACCAAAAGTTCAGTTGCGTTGTGGATTATTATATTCCGCTCATAAACTTTTGCAAATGCCAAAGGAAGCGCGATGACTAATGCAAGTAAATACACTGGCTCTCCTAAAAATGGAATCTTTATCAAGAAAGCATTTATTGTTATCGCCACAGTAAGAATAACCACAGAAAAAAACCACAGCCTCATTATGCTTATCCACTTAAACTTCCTTATAAGAAGTATCAATGCAGTTGCAAGGAATATTGAGAAGATGATTGAAGAAATTGCCTCCCACATTTGCATTTGGGGGGGCTGCATCCCATAAGGTATACTGGGAAGAGAGGTTACATTCTCAATTTGACCGGTGGTTTCGTTATAAAGCTGTTTTTGAATTGGAGTATTGTAGATATGTAATACTGCTATGCCTATCAATTGTGTTGCAAGAAACATTCCCAAAAGGAATAAAGTAACGTTAAAATTATGTTTCACCTTTTTACACTCCTCGTTCAAAAAGGAGAAAAGCTTTATAAACTTTTTCGGGCTTTTTTAATAATGCATTCTGCATTCAAAGTAACGCCCTGGGAAGTTTCAGGGAGTATAGATTATGAAAGACTTTTAAAGGATTTTGGAGTGGAAAAAATAAATGAAGATCTCCTTGAAAAAATAAAGAAGCATTCAAAAGAGATTCATTTCATGCTGGAAAGGAAGGTATTTTTCGCACATAGAGACTTGCCATGGATACTAGACAAGTTTGAAAAAAAAGAGAAATTTTTCTTGTACACTGGAAGAGCCCCTTCAGGCAATGTGCATCTGGGCCATCTGCTGCCTTGGATTTTCACAAAATGGCTGCAAGACAGGTTTGATTCAGAATTGCTATTCCATTTTCCAGATGAAGAAAAATTCCTTTTCAAGCAAAACATGGAATTTAATGAGGGGCAAAAATACCTCAATGAAAACATGCTGGATGTGATTGCACTTGGATTCAACCCAGAAAAAACAAAATTCATAATAGACACAAAACATGCAAATCTAATGTACAAAGAAGCCTGCAAAGTGGCAAAAAAAATAACATTCTCCATGGTTAAGTCTTCTTTTGGATTAAATGAGCAAACAAATATTGGCGCAGCATTCTATACTGCAATGCAGGCAGTTCCTGCATTTTTACCATCAATTATCAAAGGAGAGAACATTCCCTGCCTTATACCTCATGCTATTGACCAAGACCCACATTTTAGGCTTACAAGAGATATACTACCCAAGCTGGGATATTACAAACCTGCAAGCATACAATGCATATTCTTGCCTCCGCTTAATGGAGTAGAGGGGAAAATGTCTGCTTCATCAGTTGCAGAACATGTGATATACACTACAGACACTGAAAAAGATGTCGAGAAAAAAATAAAAAAATATGCATTCTCAGGAGGGCAGCCTACAATAGAAGAACATAGAAAGAAAGGGGGGAATCCCGATATAGACATTTCTTACCAATACCTTAGAATGTTCTTTGAACCAAATAATGAAAAATTAAAAGGGATATATCAAGATTACAAATCTGGAAAGATGCTTACCTCCGAAATAAAAGAAATTCTTATAGAGAAAATAAACTCTTTCTTAAAAGAGCATCAGAAAAAAAGAGAAATTGCAAGAAAGCAAGTTGACAAATTCATATTGCAACAGTAATATCCTTCTTATTCTTTATGTCAAGAACACTTGACAAGATAAAAACCTACTATAATCCTTCAGGTTTTTTGATTTTAGTTGTCACTTATTAATAACTACAATACCAAAAGATTTATAAATAGTTGTTACGCTTGAATAGTAATAAAATTAAAGGCAGAATCCAAACCGCAAAGAACATTTGTTCTTTGGGGCATAAGGAAATCAAAAAGATTTCCTCTGAGACTAAGGAAAAAACAAAATGAATAACATAGAAAAGAAAATTGAAGCAGTGAAAAGAAATTTTATTTCTGAAGATGGTTTTGACCTCTGTGTCGCATGCGGCACAAAGACAGAATACAAAACATCAACACCTGTGGATATAAGAAAGGGATATGTTGAAGGAGCCGGGCAATTATGCCTCGGATGTGACGATATACTTTATGGAGGAAATAAAAAATGATAGTCAAACCTGAACTTCTAAAAAAAATAAAGCATTATTTTAATATAAATATATACGAAGCAAAAGTATGGATGGCTTTGCTTTCAAGAGGTGTTGCAAGTGCTGGAGAAATTGCAGAAATATCAGATGTTCCAAGAAGCAGAACATATGATGTACTTGAGAGCCTTGAAAAACAGGGATTCGCAATAGAAAAATTGGGAAAGCCAGTAAAATACATAGCAGTAAAACCTGCAGCGATACTTGAAAAACTTAAGAATAACGCATCAAAAGAGATAGACGAAAAATTGGATTCATTAAACAAGCTAAAAGACACAAATGAATATGGAGAGCTTGAAACATTGTACACCCAAGGCATCTCTCCAGTTTCTGCGGCAGAGTTAAGCGGAGCAGTCAGGGGAAGCGGCAATGTTGATGCACAAATGAGAGAGATGATTGATGGAGCAGAAAAACAAATAATACTTGTAACAACTTTAAATGCTCTTAAGCAGGAACATAGATTCTTAAAACATGCAATAAACAAGATTGGAAAGAAAGGAATAGATTTCAAAATAGCAGTAAACGCAAAACCTGAAGACTTAAAAAATTTTGAAGAATACAAAAACATAATTTCAACGACAAATCTTAATTCTAGATTCTGCATTGTTGATGGCAAGCAGACATTCTTTACATTAAGCGATAAACACGATGAAGAAATAGGTGTTTGGATTAATTCTCCATTCTTTACCGAAACATTAAAAAACCTTTTTGAATCTTCATGCAGAAAATGATACCCGCTAGAGAAAGAAGGATAAGGCTTGAAGAAAGCATTAAAGAAACTAAGAAGAATTTTTTTCATAACAGCGAAAAATTTCATGAAGATTCATTGAATGTAATAAATGCGGTTTTGGATTCAATCAGCGAATGTTTAAAAAAAGGAAAGATAAACACGGCATATACTCAATTAGAGAACCTGAGTGTATATAGCAGCATTGCCGCCTATATCATTTTGAAAAAGGCTTAAAAGAAGGGTCTTTTTTTCTATCTACTTTTTCAAAAGGTTTTTAAAAACTTCATTGCTCTCCTTATGTATTATGGAAGGATTGCAAGAAACAATAAAGGCGTTAAGCCCAATAGAGAAGAAGATAATACCCTTTCTTAATTCTGCAAGTGTTGGGGAGTTAGTAGAGAAATCTAAATCTGACAAAACAGAGGTGTTAAGGGCATTAGACTTTCTTGCGAACAAGGGAATAGTTAACTTGGTTTACTCGGCTTCAAAAAAAGTTGTACTTGGAACAAATGGGGAAGTTTACCTTAAAAATGGCCTTCCTGAAAGGAGACTGCTAACCGCGCTTTCTAAACAGAACTCAATAAACCTTAGTGATGCCTCAAAAATAGGATTGGATGATAATGAACTAAAGGCGGCAATTGGTGCATTGAAAAGAAGGGCAATGGCAAGGTTAGAAAGTGGAAAGATAATACTTGAAGCTAAAGAAGAAGAAGTTTGTAAAAAAATGCTTGAAGAGCAGTTAATTGAAAGCCTGCCAATTAATTTTGATGATCTAAGCCCTGAAAAGAGATATGCCATTGACCAATTGAAGAATAGGAAAGAGATAATAAGAATTGATGAATCAAAAGATGTTAGTTTCAAGGTTACAGATTTAGGAAAAAGATTACAAAGTCAAGACTTAAGCAAAGCCAATTATATAGAACAGATTACACCACAGATAATAAAAGATGGTTCATGGGAAAAAAGGAATTTTAGAAAATATAACATCATAAGCCCTGTGCCAAGGATATTTGGAGGAAGAAAACAGCCATATCTCTCTTTCCTGGAAGATGTGAGAGAAAAACTAGTAAGACTGGGTTTTGAAGAAATGAGCGGAAGTCTCGTTGAAAATGAATTCTGGAATTTCGATGCATTATTCCAGCCCCAATATCATGTTGCAAGAGCATCTGCATCAACTTACTATGTCAAAAACAAATTAAAAGATGAAAAGATAGAAAAAAATATAATAGAAGGAGTAAAAAAACAGCACGAGAGCTCCTGGAAATACAAGTGGGATATAAAAAATGCATTAAAACTTATATTAAGGCCGCAGGGGACTGTATTAAGTGCAAGACAGCTTCCAAAAGCAAAAATACCCGGAAAATATTTTGCCATTGCAAGATGCTACAGGCCGGATGTTGTTGATGCAAAGCACCTTTCTGAATTCAATCAGGTAGAAGGAATAATATTAGACAAAAACCTGACACTAAAAAATCTTTTTTACATGCTTGGGTTATTCGCAAAGGAGATCGGTGGTATAAAGGATATAAAATTTGTACCTCATTATTTCCCATTCACAGAACCATCTGTTGAGATACATGGAAAACATCCTAAACTGGGATGGATTGAAATCGGCGGTGCAGGAATATTGCGAAGAGAGGTTGTAAAACCATTAATTGGAAAAGATGTCACTGTTCTGGCCTGGGGATTAGGAATAGACAGACTTGCAATGTACAAACTAGGAATAGATGATATAAGACACCTTTTCAGTTATAATATAGACTTTTTAAGAGGAATCAAAAACGATAAAAAGGAGAGTGTAAATTAAAATGCCAGTTATAGAAATATCAAAAAAAGACCTGTGTAATCTTGTTGGAAAAAATATGACAAAAGAGGAGATTGAAGAAATGCTGCATTTCACAAAATCAACTCTGGAATCCGATGAGGGGGATTTGCTCAAGGTTGAAGCAGGGGATGCAAACAGACCGGACTTATGGACTGTTGAGGGTATAGCAAGGGTGATAAAAGGCCAGACAGGAAAAGAAACAGGAATGCCAGATTATAAAGTTGCAAATTCAAATTATGTTGTTAACATTGAAGAAAATGTGGCAAAGGTAAGGCCGCTTACTGTATGTGCAGTTGTAAAAAATCTCAAATTTGATGAAGAATCAATAAAACAAATGATACAACTGCAGGAAAAGTTATGCGAGGGATTTGGGCTTGGAAGAAAAGAGGCAGCACTTGGAGTATATGACCTTGACAAGATAAAATGGCCGATAACTTACACTGCTTTTAGTCCTGATAAATTAAAATTTGTACCTCTTGAAATGGACAAGCCTCTTACGCTGAAAGAAATACTGCAAAAGCATGACAAGGGAAGGCAGTATGCACATCTCCTTAAAGACGCAGCAGAATATCCTATTTTTATTGATAATGCAAAAGAAGTGCTGAGCATGCCCCCAATAATAAACTCAAATTATACTGGCAAGGTAACTGCTGACACTAAGAATGTATTTATAGAAGTAAGCGGTTTTAGCTATAACTTCATAACACCAATTCTTAACATAATTGTATGTGCACTCTCTGATAGAGGCGGAAAAATAGAGAAAGTTACAATATTAAATGGAAAAAGCAAGATTACAACCCCCGATTTATCCGCCCAATCAAAGACAATAGATGCAGATTACTGCAACAGTATAATAGGTCTTAACTTAAAGCAGGCAGAAATATGTAATCTGTTGAAAAAAGCGAGATTTGATGCAAAAAGCCAAGGGGGCAAGATAACAGTGCAGTATCTTCCTTACAGACAGGATATAATGGATGACCGTGATGTAATAGAAGATGTTGCAATTGCCTATGGCTACAGCAATCTTGCTCCAGAAGAGACAAGAGTCACAACAATAGGCAAGCCCTCTGAGATATCTGAAGAAAAAAGAAAGATATCTGAATTGCTGATAGGCCTGGGTATGCAGGAAATAGCAACATTCACACTAACTAATAAAAATAATCTTTTCAAGAAAGTAAACAAACCAGAGGGAAATATAGTTGAGGTGGCAAATCCTATATCTGAAAATTATGCCTGCCTGAGGGATTCTTTAGTTCCATCAATGCTTGAATTTTTAAGTGCAAATACAAAAAAAGAATTCCCGCAAAAAGTGTTTGAGATGGGAGAAGTGTACAACATAGAAAAAGAATGCACCCAAACAAGATTAAGTGTCGCAATAACTCATTCCAAAGTAAATTTTACAGAGATAAGACAAATTCTTGACAATATTGCAAGAAGCAGGAGTATTCCTATTTCTATAGGGGAGAAAAAAGACAACTCGTTCATAGAAGGAAGAACAGGCGCAATTATCAAAGATGAAAAAGAGATAGGAATTATAGGAGAAGTTCATCCTAAAGTCCTATCAATATGGAATATTGAGATGCCCTGTTCAATATTAGAAATAACTCTTGAAAATTAAGGCCCACTGAAATTTTCATTTCTTTCAAGTTTTATCTTTCTTACTTTGGCGGATTCTATATCAGAAGTATCCAGAATTAACAAGTTAAGATTATATTTGTCGCTTCCGGGATTGAAACAGAAAGTTTTTCCTATTTTCTGGCTATACTGCCCGCTTATAATTGGAGATTCATGTATATGGCCATGCAATGAAGCAAGAGGCTGCTGTTGTTCTATAAATTTACTTATAGAAAGTGAGCCAACGTGGTGCCATCCTTCATATCTTCCAGCGATGTCTAAAACTGTGCTGTAAGGGGGAGA
This sequence comes from archaeon, assembly GCA_043808285.1. Classification (GTDB taxonomy): domain Archaea; phylum Nanobdellota; class Nanobdellia; order Pacearchaeales; family DTIR01; genus JAZDFA01. Next base: position 2,081 of record JAZDFA010000011.1, on the reverse strand, counting down.
GTGAATGACAAATATTGTTTTTTTTATTTTAGAACCTAATTCTTTTGCTATTTTCTCAAAATCTTTTTGCAGATTATTTTCTGCCCTATCAATGTTCTCTAGATCAACAGCCAATAGTTCATTTAAGTTATTTTTTCTTATGCTCTTGTAACCGTTGAAATTAGATTCTTTTTTTGAATCTACCTTATTATCATATTTTTCCCAGTCTTTAATAGCGAATGGAGTTATAGGAACGTAAGGGTAGCCTGCTATAAGGAGGTCTTTATCTAAATTAGATATCTTGGTATTTTCTTTTTTCTTGTCATACAGAAGTTTTACAAGCCCCTTGCGATCTGCTTCTTCAAGCAAATCCAGATTGCATGCAAAGTCATCGTTGCCCATCATCAGGTATACCTTTTTCTTGGAATTCTTTATTGATTCCAGTTTAGGGATAAGATAGTCCTTCAAAAAAAATCTCTGGTTTTCTTCCATTATTCTGAAATAATCTTCTGTAGAAAGAGTTGAGAATCCTGCATCTGTAGAAGTGACATGATTTGGAAGCATATCCCCCCCAATCACAATTACGTCTCCTGAATTGAATAATACATCATACTTGGCTGTATCCCCGTGCAAATCTGTTGCGTAATTTATTTTCATTTTTATTGAGCTATAGTATCTATTATGGAAAGATTTTTTGGAGCTTTTGATGCTTTTTTGTATGCATCATGAGAAGGCATGGTGTAACAGGAGATTCGTGTTGAACAGACATAATCTTTTTTTCCAGAGTCATTTACAAGCCAGCATAAGAATCCCTGTGCATAAAACCCTTGTGCCAATGCTTCTAAGTAATGGGCTCTTTCATGCTTTAGACTGTCGTTTATTCTTTTGTCATCAAAGCCATTTTGTTGAAGGAACTTTCTCAACATTCTTAAAGAACTGAATTCATGCCTGTCATCAAGGCAGAGAATATTAGAATACTTTTTTTGGGAATCATATCTTTTTTCTTTTAGAAATGAAAGTGCGCTGTTTTTATCAAAAATGCCTGCCTTTATTCTTGCAAATGCAAGATTTTCATTTGACTTGACTTCCTTGTAAAATTCAATAATGTCCTCAAGCCTTGTTTTTGGCATCAGTCCTCTTTTAGTCATATATATTACAAACGCCAAATACTTTTAAAGATTGTTGTAATTATAGAATTATGAAAAGAAAAGGAATTAGGGAAAAAATTGAAGAATTTTCTATTCAAAATAAGATAAGTGATAATTGCGCTGGCCCTGTTAAAAAAATTGAAGATATGATTTACGATGTGCATCACCAGCTAGATAAAAAAGAAGGAGAATGCATAATCTACATAAAGAAAAGACCTGAAAGAGGAGATTATTACCACTGCATTTACGGCAAGCTTTAGCCAAAATAATTTCTTTCTTTTTTCTCAGAAGAAGCGTGCCATGCAGTTTCAATCAAATTGCCTAGCTCTCTCATATCGGCATGCATTGAACTCCATTTCTTTGCGGCATACTTTATGAATTCAGCCTCGTTCTTCTCTGCGTACTCCATGTCCAATGCTATTGCTTTTATCTCAAACTCGCAGAGATTCTGGTATAGCCCTTCTATGTGCTTTTTGTCTGCAGGAGTGAGATTTTTTATAATTGCAAACATAAAGAACGGGGCGTTAGTAGGATTTAATAAAAGCTCTACAAATCTGAGGAAAGCTACTGCTTTTTCAGTTATTGCTTTTCTTATTTCCCTTAAAAGCATGTCGGATTCATGGTCTGCTATTCTTTCTATCTCAAAATCTTCGTTAAGCTGCTTAAAAACTGGCAAAGAATACTTTTTTTGGAGTTTTTCATAATCCTTCTTGAAATTTTCAAGAAAACCCAAAATATTTCTCTTTCCTTTCTCTTTTGCCATGCATCATCAACAGATAATCAACTTTTAAATGTTGTTCTTTGTTTTTTTGTTGTAGTATCCCGTTATTATTTCCTAACGATATATTATCTGGATTCTTCATCTTTTCAGTTTCCTTATGAAAGCTTGTGATGGCGTTTCAAGTTCATCAAACTTTAAAGCCTTGTGTGGCTTTAAATCATTGTACCAATACA
>JAZDFA010000010.1:0-21593 GCA_043808285.1 archaeon | reverse complement strand
CATGTCCATAAATTGAAATCCAACTTTTTAAAGTGTGGTGTTTTGTTAGTGGTTTTAATTTTGGATCACAAGAAAATCCTTTTGGATTTTCTGTGCAGGAAATCTAATAGATTTCCTTGCATCCTAAAATTCCAAGCAAATCGCACTTTAAAAGGTACAGTAAAATCCAGGAATTTTATGATCTTTTTAATTATTTCTATTGATGTTTCTAGGATGTTAATTTTATAAACTTAGCCGCGTTTGGATAAACATGCCTAAAAAGAAATCTTCTGCTACAAGAGAGGAACTAAAGAATACTCTAAATTTTTTTGGTATTGTAGCATTCACCCTGGTTTTTATGTCTTTTTTGGTGGGATTGAAATTTAATGCAATGGTTGTATATGAAGGAGATTTACCAGAATTTGCATTTTGTGATAGCCCTGATTTGGATGTCCAATCAGGAGTTACAAAAGTATCTTGCGATAACTGGATTGATGTTTCAGCCTACCTAAAAAGGCTTGATGGAGTATCCTTGATTATAAAGAAAGGAAATATGCTTATTTACTCATTAGGTGGGAATAATTCCCAAAGAACAAGAGTAATAGGAAATACATTCAAGTATAACTCCTGCCTAAATGTCCGTCCAGATTATGAGGGTAAAATGAGCTATAGAATGGTAAATGGGGCTTGCCCAAAAGATTCAACATTGATAGATTACACTTTTAATTTTTTGGAGGTAAATGATGAGATATCTAAGATGTTTGGGTACCCTCTTAAGACAAGAGTCAAAACAATCTCATTTGACGCATCAGAAGTTTTGGAAATTGATGCTATATTCTCTGCAAATATAACTGACTCAAGAAATGCACAAGAAAAAGAATACGAGGTAAACGGGCCTATTCCTGCTCTGCTTGCATATTATGGCGGCAGATTCTTGGATATTCTTCCAAATTTTTCAAATAGCCAGATATGCAAGGGTTGTTTTATTGAAGATAGGATATGCCTAAACCAAAGAAGCATATACTTGGGGAAATACTGCAATACAGATAATCTTCTTGTTGAAAGAAAAAAAGACAAGTCTGATTGTTATTTTGCTTATGAATGTTCTAATAATTCTTGCATTAAGGGAAAATGTTCTGGTAAGAGCTTGATTCAAAGAATTATAGAAGCAATCAAAAGAATATTCTCATAAATTGCTTGCTGATTTTCTGTCTAATTCATTGTTTAGTATTACTATTGCCTGGCTTGCAAATAAACTATTTGGCCCCAAAGAAATTTTTTTGATATCATCAACTCTTTTTATCTCTCTTCTAGGTATTCCATCCTGGTCTCCTATAACGAATACAGCATTTTCTTCTATTGGAGTTTCTCTTATGTCAGTTCCACGCCGGTCTAGGAGATATATCTTTTTGCCTTCATTTTGCAGTTCCTCAAAAAGGTGTATGAGAGATTTTTTTTCAATAAAACACCCAGGGAATGCTTTTATTTTGATTCCTTTTTTAGACTTGAAGAGCATCCTTTTTATAAGCCCTGCAATATCTTTTTTGCTTATTGGCATTTCCTCGTCATACACAAATTCAAGATGTTTTGGAGCATCTGGGGGGCCATTAAACAAAAGGTGCAGTTTTACATCATTCCTCATTGCATGTGATACGAAGAAAGATGCAATTACTGTATGGCACACTATATCCATTCTTCCAGCTTGCATCAAATCATCAAAATTGCCAGAGGTTCTTGCAGTGTTGGAGAAATAAATAAATTCTCTCATATTAGTATAGTTTTGAATATTTTCCTGTACTCTGCTATTCTTTCTCTTACATTATTTATATAATCATCGCTGTATTTTTCAAGGCTTTCTTGGGCTATATCTGCAAGGTTTAATGTTAATTCTGCTCTTTCATGGAGCAATTTATCCTCTTTTCCAGAGTTTATGTCGGAAATTTGGTTTAAAACCGCACCCCTGCAAAAATCTCCTGATTTTTGGGGCATAGGAAATCCGAGATTTCCTCTGTTTAGGGTGCTAATTTCCGAGCACAAGAAAATCTTGTTAGATTTTCTGTGCAGGAAATTCTTGTGAATTTCCAAGCATCCAGAAAACCCCTGCAAACCGCACACTTTAGTGTGCGGTAACACACTGGTTTTCTCGATTTTGCTTAGTATTTCATCAAGGCTTTTTTCAAAAATTGCAAGATTTTTGTCTATCTCTTGTTTATTGTACATTTTTAATTGAATATTGTTCTTGGAACAGCAATTAATCTTTCATCCCCGAAATATTCCAAGGATTTGCTAGATATCTCTGCCATAAAAACGCCAAGAAGATTTCCATCATGGAATAGTGCAATTGGTTGAGATGATTGAAAATCTTCGTGTTCTTCAAGCATTTTGTTGAATATTGGCGAGCCATGAAGTATTCTGCCAAGATATTCTTTTTTTACACTTATTTTTGGCATTACCTTGGTTATTATCTCAATTGGCACAATCATTTTCATTATTTTTTCATTATTGCCTTTTTCATGTTCTTCTAATGCTTCTTCAAGGCTGTAAAGAGTAACAGCTTCTTTTTCATTGAATATTGATGCATTTGTCCTTCTTAACTCAGTCATATGTGCTCCGATTCCAAGTTCTTCCCCCAAGTCATGGACTAGTTTTCGTATGTATGTTCCGGCTTCACATACAACCTCAAATAGAAAGTCTTTTCCATCTTGTTCAATTATCTCAAATTTTTTTATCTCTCTTTCTCTGACTTGTCTTTTCACCCTGGATTTTACTGGAGGCAATTGCATTATTTTCCCGCTAAATTTTAGTTTTATTGCATCCTCTACCTCTTTTTTGTTTATTTCTTCATGAAAATGCATTATTCCCATGTATGTCTTGTCTCTGTGGATGAAATAATCAAGAAGTTTTGAAGCTCTCCCCAAGAGTATTGGCAGCACCCCAGTTACTTCTGGGTCTAATGTTCCAGCATGAGCCGCTTTATTTAAGTTAAATTTTTTTCTTACAAAATCAGTGACTTCAAAAGAAGTAGGGCCTGCTGGCTTGTCTATTATTATTATAAATTTATTAAAATCTATTTTTTCCATTTTCTTAAGAATACTAAAAAATATCTCTTATAAAAACCTTCTTGCTAAGGGATTACACGCCAGTTAGCGTTCTTTTATGTACATCTTTTGCAGGCTTCTCAATCTTTTGTTTGTGCCTTTTTGCTTCTTTCTCTAAATCTTTCTCAAGAAGTCTTTCTTCTTCTTTTAATTTCTCTGACTTGTCTTTTTCTTCTGCTTTTTCAGCATCAACTTCTTGCTTGACTTCTGCATTTGTTGCTGCATCTGTTTTCTTGGCTTCTTCTGCTTTAGTCGCTTCTATCTTTTCTGCTTCTTCTTTTCTCTCTTGTTCTTTTTTCTTTTCTATCTCCGCTTTCTTGGATAATTCCATAAGTTCTGCTTCAACCATGCCATCTTCATATTTTATTGCCTTTATTTTTATTCTGGTTGGCGGGTTTCTTATCCCTCTTTTCCATAGATACTCATTTAGCCATTTGCTAAGTTTAATCTTCTTTGGATCATTGTCATATACTTTCATATGCCTTATCAAGAATTCTCTTACTGCTTTTACAGCCTTCTCTGCCTTTCTGTATCTTGGGACTTTTTGTATCTCTTCCCTTAAGTTGATTATGTATTCTCTTTCAATAGACTTTTTTCTTGCTTCTTGTTTTGCCATTTTTATCTTATGTAACTTTTATCTTCTCTTTTTGGTTTTACGTTAAGCTTTGTTCTTGTCCAGTGCCTTTTAACTGCTGTAAGCCTTGCTGGATGGATTCTTTTGCCTTTTCCAAAAGCTTTTATTACTGTCCAAAAAGGAGCCCATTTGGTTCTTTTTGTGTATGTTCCAAGCCTTATTTTTCTTGAAGTTTCTCTGTTAGTAGCCATTTTAAATCAAAGCCTCATATATTCTTATTTTACCATGACTGTCCAGTTCATTTACTTCCGATATTGGAAGTATATCTGCAAAGCCTATATTGAGGTTATTCTTATTATAAGCTCTTTGAGCAGTCTTGTAATCCTTGAATATTTTTTCATACCTTAATAAATCTTTTCCTCTGTTTTTGTCCTTTACCACTATCATGTGGGGAAGTGTTATTAAGTTATCAATAAATTCATCAATAATTTTTATTTCTAAAATCTTCTCGCTGTCAACAGCATTTTTTCTTGCTTCTCTTGCGCTTTCGTAGAATTGGAATTTGAATAATATTTCATCTATGCTTTTTCCGCTATTCTCAAAAGGAATGTTGTATCTTTTCATTTTTTTATTTTGAAGTTAGTTTTTCCTTCTTTTACCTCTCTGAGTATTACCTTGAAATAATCGTCGTTTATTTTTTCTTTTATATGCCCCAGTTGTATTGCCTGTGCGATGAACGCGAGAGCTTTGAATGCTGTCTCTGGATGAGCCATCTTTACCGCACCATACCTAGATATGGCTTCCTTGCTGAGATACTGTTTTGATATTGATTCAAGCATCTCAACTTGTTTTTGCATTTGGATTAATAATGCCTGCTGATCATCAATTTGGTTGTTGATTGAGCCAAGTCTCGCATCAGTCATCTCCTTCATCTTTTTTTTCTTTATATCTTCTAGATTCATGTCGGAAATGGTTTATTTGTTTAGCGCTCGGTCCATTTCCGAGCATCCCAAAATTGGGTTGAAACGAATTTAACAATTTTATGATTTTAAAATCACTTCAGTGATTTTGCAAGATTATCGAGAAATTCGCGTCCTTTTGTTGTAAGTTTTCTTCCAGCCCTTTTTCCCTTATTAGTTTTCTCAACAAAACCGGCAGCTTCTGTTTGTTGGAGTATCATTCGTATATTTTTTCCAGCACCTTTCTTGAATCTGCTTGGCCTCATTCCTCTATTTTTCTTAGAACCATACTTAACTCTTAATCTCCCAACACCCACAATGCCTCTTGTGTACATTTGCCTCAATATTGATGCTGCCCGAGTATACCACCACCCCTTGTCTTCAGGAGGTCTTTGTTTAGACATTGATGTTTTTACAAAATATGCCCATTCTGGGACAACAAATATTTCATTCTTTTTTAGTTCTGAAGCTAATGCTGAAAGAAATTTTTCTGCATCAACATCATAAACTAGTTCTTCCTTTGCCATGCCTATACTATAAAAAAGTCGGTTTAAAAAGCTTATTGTTTCTTTTTTTATGTCAGAAATGTGGCTCAAACAGCACACTTTAGTGTGCTGCATTTCTGAGCATCCAGAAAACCGACTATAAATCCCTTATTTTAGGGTGCTTTTAACTTAGGTTTTCTTGATTTAGAAAAAGGAGCCTTTCTCCATTTTTTTAAGCATATAGTGAAACCCATTATCTTATATGTGTATTTCTTGCCTAATTTAGAGGATATTTTTTCTGCAATTTCTACTGCTGCCTTTCTGTCCCTTGTTGATGTTTTTAGCAGGGAAATCCTTACAGAATCATGATTTTTGAATGAATTTTTTAATAGTTCTATAAGCCCTTCAGTAAGTCCATTCTTCCCAATTTGTGCCTTAGCTTGCGTTTCCATTCTTATCTAGAAGAAAAAACCGATTATAAATATTGTTATTGCAATAGCGATGCAATAATATGCGAAATAATGAAATCTATTCTTGGCTATCATATTCTTAAGCACCAACAGTGAGAGATAACCAAATATAAATGAGGAGATAAATCCTGCCAAGAGTGCGTTTAAGGCAATCCCGCTGGTTGCTAATGCAGGTATCTCAAGCAATGAAGCGCCAAGTATTGCTGGGATTGCAATTAAAAAAGAGAATTTGAAAGCCTCTTCCTTGTCTATCTTTAAGAATAATGCAGTAGCAATAGTTGAACCGCTTCTTGATATTGAAGGCAGGAATGATAAGCCTTGAGCGATTCCAATTAATGCAGATGATTTTGCTGATACTTTTTTGGAACCCAGATGCTTCTCAGAGAAGAGGAGCAGCATTCCATTTATAAGAAAACCCAACCCAAGTATCCAGATATTCGAGAATGTTGACTCAAATATGCTCTTTAATGGGAAGACAACAATTGCCGTGACTATTGTTGCAACCAGTATGTATATGGAGAGCTTAAATTCATAAGTGCTTGTTTTAAGCATAAATAATGACTTAGCCAGTTTGATTATATCCCTCCAAAAAAATAAAAAAATTACAAGCAATGTTGCAAAATGAAGAAGAACATCAAAAGATACCGGAACTTCCAGTCCTATTAATTTTTGCGCAATAACAAGATGGCCTGAACTGCTTATCGGCAGCCATTCAGTAATTCCTTGTACAATTCCTAGTATCAATGCTTGAAGAATATTCATTTTACTTTATGATTTTGAAAGAGCCAGCAGGCAAAGCTTGCATTATCTGGATTTCTGAAAAATCAATTTTATTCTCTTTTAGAATCTCCCTTATCTTTTTTGAGGCTTCTTCCTTGCTCATCTTCCCAGGAGTAATTTCAATATCTTTTTTCTTTGCAGCATTTTCCGGGACTGCTCTTATCTTTCCTTCTTGGATATCTATGAATAGCCTTAATTCTGCATTGATTTTTTCAATTTTTCCGGCTACAGAGAATGTCCCTTCTTTTTCTCCCCTCTCTTTTTTAATTTGATTTGGCGAGAATACATGTATTTCTGCAGTTCTTTTTCCTTTTTTCCACTGCTGGCTGAAGCTTGCACAGAATATTGCCGCTTCTTTTACATCTTGTGTAGTTATTTTACATTTTTCAGATTTTATAACTGCAAAAGGAGAGCCCGGCGTTGCAGTATGCAGCACCAAATCATTATTTTCTATTCTGTTTCTTACTACTTCTTCATTTTGTTCTGCAGATTTCCCACCTATTACTAATAGACCTGAAGAAGTGAAGAACCATCTGAATTTTTCATACCAATTTTTTTCCATAAAGAGAAAAATGAGTGGCAAGTTAAAAATTTATGCCTTCATAATTGAAACATCCCTTTTTACCTTTGCTGCGCTAGTTGTCGTTTCTAACGTGACTTCACAGCCTTTTCCAATCAGTTTTTTGTAATGTATTACATTCAAATCTCCTTCCCCAAGGCTTAGATGATCTTTTAGTTTTGCAAGTTTCATGTCGCAGAAATGAAAATGTTTTGGATTCATTTTTAGGTATCCGATTACAAATTCATCCTGGTCTTTTTTTCCAAGCAGTATTGCAGACAATATTGCATGAGTGAAATCAAGGCAGAGCCCCTTTCCCACTTTTTGCAGGAATTCTGCAGAGGACAGGAGGTCATAGCAGAGGGATTTTGTGTACTTGCCATTATAGTCTATCAGCGGCAGATTTTCTATAATCACTCTTTTGTCTTTTATATTCTTGAAGAAATCTACTGATGTCTGCTCGCTGCAATTCTTATCCTCTAATACTCCGGGGTGGCATATTATTTTCTTTGCATCAAGCATGTCAGCAGTTTTTATTGCAAAATCTAGGGATGCTGAATTAATGGCAGATTTTGAATAATCTGCAGGATTTATCCCAAAGTCCCTATGCTCTGCGTGGATTACTATCGGTTTGTTGTAGCTCTTTAAGAATTCATAATTTCCCCCTCTTATCGCCATTGTTTCTATGAAGTCTGCATTTTCAACTGCTTCATCAAGAAATTGCTGGTCTTTGATTCCGAATATTTTTACGCCTGCTTTCATATATAGGCATAGAAAAAAACCGCTTTTTAATTCTTGTGCATCTCTAAATCACTTCAAGCATGCAGGAAGGCTTTTTTTTGATTTGTGGTATCTTACGCACAGGCAGCACACACCATAGCGCTCGCAATCTGTCTCAATGCATGGGCAGTTATTTTTGTTCTCGTCCCTATTTTGGCATTCTCCATCCATTTTATTCCCCTTTTTTGCCTATGACATAAGTGAATATTGAATAATTTTTAAGCCATTTAAGAGATTTTGTTGCTCTTGTGTTTGTTATAGAATCCTGCATTATATGGAAGAAAAAACCCAGGAAGATGTAAAAGAATACCTTATCAACGTAAGCGTAAAGCAGAAAAACTATTACTAGCGTATCTATTGTATGGAAAAGGTAGAATCTTGCCTTGTATTCATCTGCCATTTGCCACCAATACTTGAGAATGTTTATTACTGAATTTCTTTTTTCCGGCAGATCATAGAATAGATGGTCTATGTCAATAGCCAATGAAGCCAGCATTATAATCCAGAAATTAACTGGTGAAAAATTTTGTGTCAATACAAAGAAGATTATTGTCATCACAAATGTGATGAGGAAGTGCCTTACAAGGTTCATGATATAAGAAAAGAAAAAAGGTATTTAAAACTTATCAAAAAAACGAAATATGATTTAGAGCTTTTTGATTAAATATCCTTTTGAGGTATCATCTACAGAGTAACCTTTTTCTTTTATCTTGTCTCTTAATTCATCTGCAAGCTGCCACTGTTTTAACTTTCTTGCAGTTTCCCTTTGTTCTGCCATGTCTTTTACGTCTTTTGGAACGTCTACCCTTTCTTCTTTGTCAAGATTAAGCCCAAATACCTTGTCAAAATCAAGGATTAATGCATATTTTTCTGAATTATTCAATTCTTGAGATTTCAGCATGTTATGAAAGAAGGACAAAGCTTTTGGCATGTCTAAGTCATCATTTATCAACTTAAGAAATTCCTCTTTTGATTCTCTCATCTTTTCACTTCTCATGCCTGCAATCTCAAGATTTCTCTTTATGTCCTGCACTTTATTCTTAAGTCCTCTGTAAGCATTTTGTGCAGAGGTTAGATTCTCTTCAGAAAATATTATCTCGCTTCTGTAATGTGCTGTAAGGCAGAAATATCTGTATGCCAGAGAGTCATAGCCTCTTTCTTCTATGTCTTTTAGTTTTATTATATTTCCCAAAGATTTTGACATTTTTCCCTCAGGCATAACAAGGAAGCCCCCATGAATCCAATATTTTACAAACTTCTTGCCGCTTGCAGCCTCGCTTTGTGCAATCTCATTGCTGTGATGTGGGAATATTAGGTCTATTGCCCCCGCATGTATATCTATCCTGTCTCCAAGATATTTCATAGACATTGCACTGCATTCTATATGCCATCCTGGCCTTCCTTTTCCTATTTCACTATCCCAATATACTTTGCCATCTTTTTCATTGTAAAATTTCCAGATTGCAAAATCCCTTGCCTCTTCCTTGTCATAATTATCATTTTTTATTCTTGATTTTGATTGATTGGAGAATTTCAGGTTGGCTAACTTGCCGTAACCCTTAAACTTGGAGATTGAGAAGTATATTCCATCTTCAGCTTTGTAAGCATAACCCTTGTTAATCAATGATTTTGCTATTGCAATCATTTCTGGAATATGCTGTGTAGCGCGCGATATCACGCTCGCTCTTATTATGTTGAGTTTATCAAGGTCATCAAGAAATATCTTTTCATACTTTTCAGTCAGGTCCTGGAGAGTTATGCCTTCTTCCTGGCTTCTTCTTATTGTCTTATCATCAACATCAGTTATATTCATTACATGCTTCACTTCATATCTGTTGTATTCAAGCACTCTTTTTAGTATGTCCTCAAAAATATATGTCCTGAGGTTTCCTATGTGTGCATAGTCATATACTGTGGGCCCGCAGGTGTAATACCCTACAATGCCTTTCTTTATTGTTTTGAATATCTGCTTTTTCCTGCCAAGAGTGTTGTAGAAATATAGGGGTGTTTTCTTTTCTTCTTTAGATATCTTTTTTATCTCTTTCTGTCGCTTTGTTATCTCTTTTCTTACTTCCCTGCTCAATCTTTGCCTTCTTTTTGCTGGCATATTAGAATGAATCAAAAGGTGATTTAAAATACTTGCTATAGCAAAGACGCTGAAATCTTGCCAGATGTCCTAGGTCTAATCTTCTGGCTGAGCAGTATCTTCTTCATCCTCTAGGCATATGTTTGTTTTTTTGCCCTCTCTTCTTACTATTCTTGCGGGCGTCCCAACAACAGTTGAATTTTTTGGCACGTTTTTGTTTATTATGAATGTATTCGCCCCTATTCTGACATTGTTCCCAATTTTAATTGGACCTAAGATTATAGAGCCGGCGCCAATAAGAACATTGTCTCCGATTGTTGGATGCCTTTTTCCTTCGTGTTTTCCAGTTCCCCCAAGAGTTACATTATGGTACATAACACAGTTCTTGCCTATTTCTACAGTTTCTCCAATTACTACTCCCATTCCATGGTCAATAAAGAAACCCTTGCCTATTTTTGCGCCTGGATGAATTTCTATTCCTGTAATGAATCTCATTACCTGAGAAATCAAACGTGGGAAGAAAGGGATTTTTAAATTATATAATGGGTGGCTTACATATCTGTGGATTACTATTGCATGAAGGCATGGATAAAGAATAAACTCTATGTTCTTAGCTGCAGGATCATTTTTTCTTATAGATTTTATATCTTCAAACATGTTTTTTTAAGATTTAGTTGATTTAAAAATGCTTTTAAATAAATAAGAAAATTAACAGAATGCTTTGTATGCCCAACCCTGTTTCTTTACTTCTATTTGCAATTCTTCTCTATCTTCATTATTGACTTTCAGTTTTAATGTGAACTCGAATTGGGGGGAATCTTTTGGAGGTTTTATTATGATATTTTTCTCTTTTCCATTTACACCCACATTTTCTCTGCCGCTTAAAGGTGTTGTAAACCATTTTTGTATGTCTGATTCTCTCATGTTATATGGTGCTCTTTTGTATACCTCATTGAGGTATATGTCAAATCTATAATTGTATTCTGTTAATACCTCTGGTTTAAATGCAAACCATATCCCTGAAGATTCTCCCGGAGGTATGCTTATAACATTTTGCGGTCCTTTTAGTAATACTACATCATTTCCTGTTTCTTGGAACATTTTGTTAATCTGGCCTTTCATACTATTTGTTAAATCAATGCTGGTCATCAAAGCCCCGCACATTATAGTTCTTATTAAAACTAAACCCAGAATAAGCATTGTTACTGCCATGACTATTATCACTATAGTCCCTATGCTCATCTCCAATGCTCCTTTTTTGTTCATCATTTTTTGATGCTGCTGTATAAATGCCCCATAAGTGCAAAAAATAATGCCACGAAAATGTAGTTTAGGTTATTTATCCATAATCCATACATAAGCACTATTGCTGCAATAATGTGGAAAGTGAATTGTATAGGATCTGCATGTCTTAGCATAAATCTTTCAAGCAAAGATAATTTTTTTAGGTCTATTCTTTTTGAAAGATTATTCCAATGTTTCATTTTCCCTCTTTTACTTCTTTTAGAATGATTTGTGATTTATAAAACTTATGATGGAAGATGATGGAGCAGGGGAGAATCGAACTCCCGACACCATGGTATCTGTTAAGTGTTAAAGTGTTTCCTTATCTTCAGCCATGTGCTCTCCCTCTGAGCTACTGCTCCAATCTCCCAAGTTAGGATTAACTTTTAAATGTTTCTAGAAAAAAGCACGTTCATGACTGCCAGTATGAGTGCCAAGAAACTTATTGCGAATAATAGGAGAAAGAAAAGTGAAAGCGAGAAGAAAAGCCATGTTATCAGTGCAAATTCTCCGAATGCAACACTGCTGTATTGATGCATAAGTGAAGAGGCGTAAGTGAAGACCATCATTAGTATTACCACCCCTAATATCCTTTTCGGGCTTACAAATATCTTTTTTATGTCTCCTACTTTTAGAAAGAATATCACAAATATTATAAAATTTATTATAAAAAATAAAAGGAATGTCAGCGCAAAGAAAAAGTATACTCTCGAGTAAGAACTGGATAGTTTTAATGCAGTAATATTCAGTTTAGTGAATAGGAATGAAAAGAACAGTGAAGTCAATGTTGCCACAGATATCTCTAATGGATTTGTAGCGAAGGACAGAAACTTCATGATATCTATAATCTATATCATATTAAAAATCTTTTCTCGTTAAGGGATTTAAAAAAAGCAGGGTAAGCCGCCAATAGGCCACTTTTTGTTACTTCCTTGATGTTTTTTCCTTAAAAAAGGAAATTCTTGTCAAGGATATGCTGACATTTGACTAAGCCTCTTGCGAGTTGCACAGGTCAGGGCGCTCGTTTCATCATATCTTCTGTTTCTTAGCTCAGCGCTAGATTCATAGCTCAACAAAAGCTGTGTCGTTTCTGTTGCGTTGCCATGCCTCGCGACATACTGCCTTTCAGCAGTTGACCTTTTCTGTTCAAAAAGAACAGTGTGAGCGGACCTTCCTCAGAAACCCATTTCTCATCCTTTTTGAGAAATTTCCCTTTTACAGATGGGCTCCGAAAGTCAGTTTGGCTGCTTACCCTATTTTAATAGGTGGAAAGGGATTTAAAAAGTTTTGTCTTTTTCAATTTTATATTAATTCAAAAGTGGTTACAGACAGAAAAATTTATAAATAATCTGAATGGAATAATTACATGGGACTAAAACGAAATAAATATACAGAAGATCCTACTCTTTATGACTCCGTAAATGAACTGGAAGCTATTATCTTTATAGCTAATCAAGGCAGGAAGATAGTAACAGCAGGAAAAAGAGAGAGCGAAATTCCTTCTTTATACCGAGTACTTAAGGCCTATGGGCTTGTTAAATTTCAGCCTGTAACAGTATCATTAAAAGAAAAATGGGCAGAGCACTTTGATATGCCCTGCGGGAATGCAGCAGACGAGGAAGAGAAAAGAAAGCAAGATATAGAGGTTGTTTTGAGTCCTAAAGGTTATGAATTATACCTCTCCTTATGCGACTTTTACAGGGAAAAAACAAAAAGAAGTCCTTAAAAATTTGAATCAGAAAGATTAACTATCTAATATTCTCTCTTATCGCATCCGTTTATCCTGCTTATTCTTTCGCTGTCACCAACATCATCTATATCAAAAGAGGGTCCTGCATCTTCTATTTCTATGATTTTGAATCTTGTCTGCAAAAGTGAAGAAAGCTTTTTTTCTATATCCGACAATTTCAAGTCTCCTTTTATTATCTTAAATATCTCATTTTTGAATTCTCTATATGCTTTTATTACATTTTGTGGAGCGGCTATATTCCTTATGTCATAAAGAAAATCAATAGCCTTATTGTTTCTTACTTTGTTTGGATTTGCAAGAGTCATGCTCATTATCCTGAATCCTCTTTTCCCCCCTCTTTCAAATTCATCTTTATTGCCAGTAATATCGTCTATTATCCAGAAATATTTTCTTCTGAATATTTTGTCATATTTATGGTGGGATTTTTTGTTTACAATTGGGTAGATTATATCATAATCTTTCTTGTACGCTTCACATTTATTAAGAAAATCGTCAATGTTGTTTACAGTTGTTTTTGGTGAATCCCCCGCTATAAAGAGAGTATGCCCTTGCTTTTGCAGAGATTCATACCCCTTTAACGCGTTCTCTTTTATAGAGCCACATTGTTCTACTATGCTGGACTTCTCCATATAGTTTTTTATGCTTATGTCAAGCTTCTCTTCAAGTTTTTTCTTTTTTGTCACAACTGCGATTCTGTCTATTAGTTTTGATTGGTTTAGTGAATTAAGAACATATTCTAAAGCTGGCCTTCTTTTGTGAACTCCATCTATCTCTCCATAAACATTTATAAAAGAGTTGTAAGACCCGGGAATTTTTAGTTTTTGATATGCAATAAAGTAAGGCACTTGCATTAATGCCCATGATGCTTTATCTTTTAGAGCAAAACAATCTTTCCCGCCAGCTAGCACCACAGCATTTACCATTTTTGCTCCAGAAATCTATTTCTTTAGCAGCATTTCAAGCTTTGAAATGCCCTCTTCTTTCCTTATTCTTAATGGCACGCCGCTTCCATACGTGTGAATCTCGTTGTACAAATCAATCAATGCTTTGTCAACCTTCTTATCTGAGCCTATTTTGTATGCATTTATCTTCTTTGCATATTCTTTTCTGTATTCTGGGGAATGCTTATAGAATTGGAGAGCTTCTTTCTTTGCCTCTGCTGCTTCTTTGTAAAGAGTCATTTTAATTAATATAAACTGAGACCTCCCCTTTATTAAATAACATCTCATATCTTTTCGCAATATTAAATGCAGCCTCTTTATAGCCTATGTTTAATACTCTTATTGATTCTAACCTCGCAGTTTCTGTTCCGTCATCTCTAATCTGCATTACTTCTTCTTTACCAAACCATTTTTCTTTGCATATTTTTATATCAACTACTTCCCCCATATGCATTGTCCTCTCTACAGATAGTCCTTTGATATCATTATCTTGAATTTCCTCCTTGAGAAAATAAGTGAGTGTTTCAATGCTATTGCTTCTTTTTCTGCTTTCTTCCCTTAAGTCTATCAGTTTTGCCATCTTCAAGTTTTATTTGACAATTTCTTTTATCAAATTGCAGATTTCCTCGATTGTTTTTTTATCTTCATCGTTTTTTATAAGCTTGTCTTCAAGGGTTACACTAACATAGTGTGAGTGTATCTCTTCAGATATTAGATATATTGTAGCAGGGTTGCTCAAAGGCACTAAGAAAGAAGCCATCCTGTACGATCTATAACTGTTTGGTGAAGATCCCCCTTCAGTTTTTATACTTCCAGGTGAAACCATCAGTGTCTTTTCCTGCAGCAATTTGAACAGGTTGTCATAACACTTTCTCAATCCATCATAATCCTCAAATTCCTTCTTGATAATATCTTTCATTTTACTCCCAAAACTCCCCAGAAATAGCTGAGGTGCTAATCACCCTTCTATTTATCAATAAACTCCGGTTTTTTAAACCTTTGCTATGATTGCAAATACAAAAATTGTTCTTTTTTGCAGTATTTTTTCACCTAGTTGTCATTTAGTCAATTACCCTTTTTCCATCAGACAAACGTGTCTATCACCTCTATGAGGAATTCCCTATCTGTCTCCTTGTCCCTTTGGTAACTGGAATGCTCCAGCGCCTCTTCATCAATTGTTGCTATGCATGCCTCTCTCGTTGCATTCATAGCTCGGTACAGGAGCCTCTTTATTTCATCCCTCTCAGATAGTGGGTATTCGTCAAGCCTGCCTTTTATCTCCTTTATCTTGTCCATACTGCCCCAAAATTGCCCCGGGTCGTATTTGTAGTTCATTTTTTAACCCGCAGGGAACAGCTCTCCCGCTTATGTCTTGCGACACAGTATTATAATGCAGAACTTCTATATATACTTTTTCTAGAAAGAAAGAGGTTTCTTACCACTTTATATTGGTGTCTTTGACTTCTTTAGAATGAACATCAAGCCTTCCAGCTACAAGGCAATCAAAACAAGTCCTCATGCCTTCTTTTGTTAGTATCTTTCCAGTGTCTTGGCATTTTTCACATACATGCCTTTTTTCACTCTGATTGAAATCTTTTTTTATCTCTTCATTCACCATAAAAATTTTCAAGCATTCCGATATAAATACTTTTGCTTTCATTTTTCAGCAAGTATCTCAAATGCAAAAGGGATAAAAAAATAAAATTAGTATTTATCTTATTCTTGTAAGGAGGTAGTTTTTTTCTTTCCCATCAGGTATGCTTTCCATCTCTTTGTAAAATTTTTCTGCTTCTTCTTTTGGTTTGTATAAGATTGTAAGCTCTTTGTCTGAAGTTATGCCCTGTGTCAACAGCATCATTATGCTTTTTCCAAGGAATTCGCTGCTTTCTGTTCTTAGCCACACATCTCCTTTGTATTTATTAGCAATTGTTATAATTGCAGCTGAAGGCCTTGCATGCATGCCTTCTTTTGCATTTATCTTGTAAGTCCTATGCGCCCATTTCATGTATTTTTTTGGTTTGTCTGCTACATAAACTCCAGTTTCCTTAGTTGCCTCATTTATTGCTTCCCTTTGGTTTTCATGCGCTTTTTGAGGGTTTTTATTTATATTCTTGTAGTCTGAAGCATAAAAAAGAAGCCTTTCTCCAGGTTGAGGCATGTGCTTTTTCCACATTAGTATGTCTAATGGCTCAAAAAACCAATATTTGTAATTAACAACAAAATCCATCCCCTTTTTATCCTCAATCTTTTTTATCATCTTTTCGTAGCTATTAATGCTGTCAGTCTTTATTTCTATTGTTCTGTTGTCATAGCTCATCAAAGAGAACCTTATTATTTCTTCCAGGGAGCTATCTCCAGTTATATCATCATTTGATTTTAGATGTTCTTGTGCAACTGCTATCTTTTCATGAAGTCCATAAAGATATTTCATTCTGTTTATTTTTGGACCCATGTTTAATGCATGCTCTGCTAGCTTTATGCCCTTGTCAGTAAATATTATATTGTCAAGAGCCTTCAATTCCTTTTTCAGTACAACATCTGTAAAATGCTTCATTTTTTATCTAAATAAGTGATTTAGAAGGTTGAAATTTGTTGTTTGAATGGTTTTTAAAGCTTTCTATCACAAGGTTTTTATATTCTTGATTGGACTTACTCTAATAGCCCTGTAGTCTAGCGGTCAAGGATGCGAGGCTCTGGACCTTGCGACCACGGTTCGAATCCGTGCGGGGCTATTCCTATTTCTTAGTGCCATACAGCCTCTTCATAGATTTTGTAGGAAAAAGAACAGCGCATATGCTGCTCTGCCACTTAATAATTTTGTCAATGCATTCTGAACATTTGCTTAAAAAACATTTAAAAACTAAATTCTTGTAAAGTTTTTAAAGCTCCTGTAGTCTAGTGGCCAAGGATACTGCCCTCTCAAGGCGGTGACCCGAGTTCGAATCTCGGCGGGAGCATTTTCGTTTTTTATAAGTAGTAACAAAGTAGAAATATTTATAAACAATATTTTCTGAGACAAATTATGGTAACAATTAATTATGATGTCGAGGGAGAAATTAAATCAGCTTACATAAGAGCGCCTTTTGATAAGGGAAAAGAAGCTTTGGAAAGAAAAGGCTACAGAATAATTTCCTTGGAGGAAAATGCACGAGTTAGAATGCAGGAAGGAAACTATTCCTCTGTTTCCAGAAAAGGAAACTTTACAAGAGAAGGCATTATTTATGTCCCAAAGAAAGGGATATTCTTGACTAAAAACTCTCCAATCATGGAAAATGCAAAAGAGGCAACAGACTGCCATAGACAGGGGAGTCAGTTTTATTTGACTGATGAGCAGGTTGAAAGTGCCATGGAAAATTCTGTTGAATTGAAGAGAGAAAATATTCCAACAAAAAGATTCAAGGATAATAAGATAACAGTCTATGCTTTTGGGGATTATGCAGAGCAATATGGCAAATTTTTAGAAAATGCCGGAGTAAGAAAAATGCATGTCTGGCTTGAATATAGGAAACATAATTCATTCGCAACACAAATGTGGTTTTCAGAGATAAGGAATAATCCATTACAAGTAGCTATGCGGGTGGGTTCTCCTAGTAGGTCTGACCTTGAGTGTAATTGCGATCTCGAAGGCAGCGTCAGCGTACGCGGGATATTGAATAGTGCTAAAGGCACAGTGAAAGATTATGAGGCTTATACTCCTAAACAGATTGCTAAAGCATTGAAAGATTTAGGATTTTCTAAGTTGGAAAAAGGGCTTGTGAAAAAATTAAGGCAATAATTTTATTTTTGAGAAATATTTTTAAATAATACAAGTTATCTAGAAAAATGGAAAGAGTATATTTTAACAAGGCACTTAAGGATGCAACAGAGCAAGAAAGAAGCGAGCTTTTGCGTCTTCTTGAAGACCCAAAGGCAGAGCATATAAGGAAGTCTGTAGAGATGAATGCATTGAGTATAGAAGATAAGAATTATAAAATTGCATTTTATAATCGAAATGATATAAATGATGCAATAAAATACCTTAACGAAAGTTCAATAAAATTTCTAAGTCACTGTTTGATTTAAAATGGCAAATGACGTTCCTCCATGGATTCAAACTCTCATAACTGGAATATTGCTCATAGCTGCATTGTTCATGATGTTATGGTTCTTGGATACTTATGCTAACCCTGAGACTGCCAATAATGTTACCAGTTCTATTTTAAAGAGAGGATTATTGTTGCTAAAATAATTAATTAGCTTTTGTATTTTTTAAACAGGTCATACATAAGCTTGGCCTCATTATCAATTTCTTGCGAATTAATATTTTCAAGATAATCCAATGCAACATTGCTTTTTGTGAATATTCTTCTTGATAATCCTGCAAGAGGAGGGTAGATTATAGGATTTTCATCAATCATTATTACTGGGATTTTTAGGGAATAAGATGCACCCATAAAAAATATGCTTTTTTTATCTCTTTTTTCGCCTTTTGGAAAGTTTACTACTGTCAAGCCTATATCGGCCAAATCCTCTAATTTTTTTATGTTGTTTATATTTACTATTGTTTTCCTATCGGAGTTCAATCTTTTGGCTTCTTGGTAAAAATTATTGTTTGTGGCAATAAGAACTTTTAGTCCTCTGTTCTCCTTTTTTTCTATCTTGTTTTGTTTACTCTTAAATTCAGTATTGCTTTTGATTAATCTTATTGCATGGTCTATGCTGCTTACCTTAATATCTGATACAGAGTCAAGAAGATTGTCTGGTTCATCTGTTTCATCTGCGACAATTAAATAGTTTCCGTTAATCTTTGATGCGCCTATCTCTGCATAGGTCATTGTCCCCTTTGTTTTGCCTGCAGGGAAACATGCTAAGACTATAGGGCATTCCTGCGCTTCTTTCATATCATCCTCAACTGTTGCAGAAATTGCATGTTGCCTGTGCTTTCTTGGGTCGGAGAATTCATATCCAGACAATTGAGAGATTATTCTGTCCCTAAAATCAAAGAAGCTTCCGGCGAGGTATATTTTATTATTCATCTTGATTTAACTTGCTCTGCAGTTTTATAGCTGGTCTAGGTGTTGACTTATAATTAACTCCGTATTTATCCCATATAATTTTTTGAAGTTTTTCCTCTGATTTTGCAAAGTTTTTATCAAGCCTTTCTTGATACAACTCAGGGTTTTTGCCATGCGTCTTTAGTCGTTCTATTGCAGGACCGTAAAGTTTGAGTGGTAGAATCCATGTTTTAAGATAAAATCCTTCCCCAAATGCTCTTGCACCCTTTTTCATAAAATCCTCAATTGTTTCTGGATTAGGACCGTAAATAAAAGGGTAACAGTCTATTCCTGCCTTTACAAGTTTATTAAGAGAATAAAATTGTTCCTTGTGCAATTCAGGGTTAGCTCCTCCTGTTGCCTCCCAGAAGCTTACCGTGTCAGTTCCTTTGAATGATGATAATAAACCAAAATTATTGTATGATGCTATTTCATTTAATGTTCTTTTGTCTATATCTCCCTTTTCCTCAAGAGTATCAATAAAATGCCCAGTAGTAAGGTTTGTGTCGCTTTGCACGTAAACTTTGTCTTCAATCCCCCTTTTTCTCATTTCAGATAATGCTTCCAGCCACTGTTCTACTGCTATTGTAGGCTCTCCCCCAGAGGGTCTAAAGTTATGCAATGGCTGTTTTTTTCTTTCATCCTCAAAAGCATCAACTATTTGCTCTATTGAGAAAAATCTTGAATTATTCCCCAACTCTCCATTTTTGTTTATATCATCCACATAACACCATGGGCAGTTAAGATTGCATGCCTTCAGCTGGTATATGAATGTTTTAGAAAGATCTTTCAAGGGGATATTTGCCATTCTTGTGAATGCCCAATAAGGCATGTCAAACTCTTCCCTTAATGCTCCAAATACTTCTTCATTCTTTGAGAAATCCACTGTTCTCTTTCCCTGATTTTCCTTTTCATTTTCTGAAAATGACTTCACATTTATTTTAACCCTGTAAAATTCATCAATAACCGGCGTCCTTTTCTCAATGTCTTTCTCCTGTGTTGTTCCGGAAAAATTTGCAAGAAGAAGGCTTAATTTTCCATTCTCCCTTTTTGTAACAGAGTTTCTAAGATTATACAAACTAGTTAAGTAATCCATCCCTTTTTATCCCCCCACCATTTCACAACTGTCGTCTTTATAAAGTTTATACACCTCTAAAATATATATTGGAATTGTTTCTTCTATAAGACATAAAACTTTTAAGCACGCCCCGATTCTCTATTAACATGGCTCCTGTTCCGGTAAATATTGGCGCTGCTTATAATCCATTTCAAAATAAAACATACTTTGGGATTTTTGCTCTTGATGGTGCAAAATATGAAGTTGTAGGCTTAACTGAAGGTATTGCATCTTTTCTGAGGTCTTTTAAAGACAAGGGTATTGGTTTCGAAATAAGTGGTAAGGTACCTCATCCTGAATTTTTTACGCTCACATCTCAAGAGATTTCTGATTTTAGGGAAGCATATGAGACAGGAGTCATTAGGAATAGGCAGAATGTTTTTGGGCTTAGGTCTGGCTTAAGAGCAGCAAAAATTTGGTCAATAGATGATACTGATGTGGCTTCATACCCTATCAACTTTAATCATTTTGAGTTGGCAGATAATCCCTCGCAACAGGAGATTTGCTTATACAATGGCAAAAGGCCTCTTTGTGATATTTATAATGGTGGAAGATTAGTGCATCGGCTGGTAGAACCATGTGATAAAAAACATCTTGACAGGATTGTTGGGGGATATCATGCAGAATCACTGGACCAAATAGTCATTCAGCAAGAGAATCTTTAATACAAGATTTATTCTAATCTCACTAAAACTTAACTGAAAGCTATTGAGGCATATCCTACAGATGCGCTGTAATCATCACTTAGGTCTGCAGAGGTATAATAGTTAAGCAGCTTTGCGTTTTTGCTTCCCAAAGCCTTGCATATCTCTATGCATGTGCTTATCGCATTGCTCCCGCATATTGTTGTCTCATTAGCATAATCCAGGAACTCTTTTGATTTGAATTTAGTTATTAGTGATACTGCTTCTAAGTCCATTTTATGGAGGTTTTCTTTTATGCTGGAGTGAAATGGCGTAAAACCATAAGAAAATCCAAAATGGGTAAGGTCGCTTGATGCTATTATGAATATCTCTCTTTTCATTTTTTTAGAAGCTTCAATAATTATTGAAGCAAATGATTTTTGTTTTTCAATTTCACCCGTTTTGCATATTATCGGGAGGATTTTTGACCTGTTGGATATTGTCTGTATAAATGGGATTTGCACTTCTATGCTATGCTCATTTTTATGCGCCAGTTTATCTTTTTCTGTTTCACCAACAAAGATTCCTCTATTTTTTCCTAGCTCAATTATCTCTTTTAGTAATTCCCCATCGGTATGGCATATCCCCAAAGGTGTTTTGAAATCTTGGGAGCAGACTGCAAAATCAGATTCAGCATAACCTGTGTGGTTTGTTCCAAGTACTATAAATGTGTCATAGCAATCTTGCTTTATCTGGGAATAGGCATATCCTGCACACTTCCCAGAGTAATTGTATCCTGCATGTGGAACAACTACCCCATAAGTCTTTTGCTGCAGAATTTTAGAGATGTCTGCAGAATTTATGCTCTCATTTATTTGATCTTGGAGTTGCTTCTTATTTTGAGGGTAGAAAGAACCAGAGACTATTGGATTTCTCATGTCCATAAATTGAAATCCAACTTTTTAAAGTGTGGTGTTTTGTTAGTGGTTTTAATTTTGGATCACAAGAAAATCCTTTTGGATTTTCTGTGCAGGAAATCTAATAGATTTCCTTGCATCCTAAAATTCCAAGCAAA
>JAZDFA010000009.1:0-40290 GCA_043808285.1 archaeon | reverse complement strand
AGTTATGTTTGGCTTATATTCTACTTCAATTCCTTCTAGATTCAGGGTCTTTTCGCAAATATCTTCAAGCTTGTCTGCAATCAATACCCTTTTTCCCATTTACTTTTAATCTCCCTTAAATCTCAAAACTGTTACTACTTTATAAATTTAACGAACGTATGGATATTATTTATTCCCGTTGAAAAGGTATATAATCAAAAAAAATCTGTTTTATTAATGGGCATTTTTGGAAAGGATTTCAATGATATGTTCTTATCCCAGATAGTATCTGTTGCAGGAGGATTGATTGTAGGTACATTTATTGCAGTGCACACAGACAAGCTTATATTGATTCCAGGCATGCTTATACTTCTTCCAGGATTTCTTGAGATGAGGGGAAATATAAGCGGCACATTCGCATCAAGATTAAGTTCTGGCTTATTTCTTAAGATGATTAATCCAGACAAAATCAACACCAAAATAACCCGCGGGAATCTTATTGCCTCTTTTCTTCTTGCGATTGTAGTTTCATTTGTTTTGGGGATTATCGCCTTCATTTTTAACTATATCACAATAAAAGCGCTTGTTTTCAAGATAATATTACTCCCAGTAATCGCGGGTATAATAGCAAATGCAATAGAGATACCTCTTACAATGTTTGTGACATTTTACCTTTTCAAAAAGGGGCACGACCCAAATAATATCATGGGTCCATTTGTAACCTCTACAGGAGATATAACCAGCACATTATCATTGCTTTTAGCATTGATTATAATCTAAAATGAAACAACTAATTAAACACTTAGAAAAGATTAGAAAACTGGACAGAAGATACCATCATCCATTGCTTCATAAGGTCCACAAGAAGCATAGAATCTCAAAGAAGACTTTGTTTTATGTAAAAGAATATGGCCCCCACTCAAATGTTCCAAAGACTATAATCAAAGAAAGCATCAAGATACTTTTGCTTGCATCAATTATCAGCTCATTTGGAGGTTTTACGCTTGAACATATAAAAGAGATATTTATCTCGATTACTCCCTTGCTTATTCTATTTCCAGCATTAAACGACATGATTGGAGATTATGGCACAATAATCTCCTCAAGGTTCTCAACAATGCTCCATGAGGGGGGCATAAAAAAGAATGTATTCAAGGATAATGAAATAAGAACTCTATTTTTTCAGGTATTTATTATATCAATCATAACCTCATTATTAAGCTGCCTTATATCATTTGTAATATCATATTTTTCAGGATACTCCATGCAGTGGATAACTGCGGTAAAGATAGTATTATTAGTCCTTATAGATGTGATTCTATTAATCTCTCTTTTGTTTGTTACTTCCTTGGCTGCAGGCATGTATTTTTACAAGAAAAATGAGGACCCCAATAATTTTCTTATCCCAATAACAACATCAATAGCCGATTTCGGAAACATGCTTATCCTTTCAGCACTAGTTATCTTGTTTTTTTAGCATTTTAGAATTATATATTGGTGTTTCTAAGCAAGCTTGCATTTGTTACAACAGTTATGCTGCTGCAAGCCATTGCTATTTCTGCTATTACTGGGTGTATGTATCCAAGAATTGCAAAAGGTATAGCCAATACATTGTATGCAAATGCCCAGAATAAATTTTGCTTTATTTTTCTAAATGTTGCTTTGGAGAGATTTATTGATTGCACAACTCCAGTTAATGAGCCCTTTACAAGCACAATATCTCCTGCTTCTATTGCGATGTCTGTTCCAGTCCCCATTGCAATCCCAACATTTGCCTGCTTTAGCGCCGGTGCATCATTTATCCCGTCACCTACAAATGCCACCATTCCCTCTTTTTGGAGTTCCTCAACTTTTTTTACCTTATCTTCTGGAAGAACATTTGAAATAACTTCTTTTATGCCTGCCTGGTTTGCTATTGCTATTGCTGTTTTCTTATTATCTCCTGTTACCATCACTATTCTATATCCTTTTTTGTTAAGTTCTTTTATAGCCAAAACAGAGTCATCTTTAATGGCATCAGCAACACCTATTACCCCAATGGCTTTTTTGTTTTGTGCAATTATCATTGTTGTAAAGCCTCTTTCTTCAAATTCACTTACTTTTGAATGAAATTTGTTTAAAGAAACATTATGATCCTCCATTAAGTTTTGATTGCCTATTATGAAAATATCTTTGTTTATTCTGCCTTCAACTCCTTTCCCCCTTATTATCTTAAAATTTTTTACTTCTTTGTATTTCTTTAGATCAGCTTTGTTAACTACTGCCTTAGCAATTGGATGCTCGCTTAATTTTTCAAGACTTGCTGCTATTTCAAGCAAATATTCTTGTTTTTCTTTTGAGTAGATTTCTCTCACCTCTGGTTTGCCTTTTGTTATTGTCCCGGTTTTGTCAAGCATTATTATCTTAATTTCTTTCATTGTTTGTATTGCCTCTCCCTTCCTGATGAGTATTCCTTTTCTTGCACCCATGCCAGAACCGACCATTAATGCTGTAGGTGTTGCTAGCCCCAAAGAGCAAGGGCATGCAATGACAAGAACTGCAATAGCAATGCCAACTGCCTTGCTTAGGTCTTTGCCGAAATACCACCAGCCTAAAAATGTCAATATAGATAATACTAGTATTGAAGGAACGAATATTGAAGTTACTCTGTCAGCAAGTTTTTGTATGGGTATTTTTGTTCCTTGAGCTTCTTCAACAAGATTGATTATATGGGCAAGAAAAGTGTCTTTTCCTATTTTTGTTGCTTTTATGTATAATATTCCATCTTGATTTATTGTTGCGCCTATTACAGTATCTTTTTTTCTTTTTTCAACCGGGAGACTTTCCCCAGTAATCATGCTCTCATCTACTGCACTCTCTCCTTTTACAACCTCTCCATCAGTTGGAATTTTCTCTCCGGGCTTTACAATTATTATATCTCCAAGTTTAACATCCAAGATAGGGACTTCCATCTCTTTGCCATTTCTTATTACAACTGCATTTTTTGCACCTAATTGCAATAATTTTTTTATTTCCTGGCTTGCCCTGCCCCTTGCAATAGTTTCAACATATTTCCCACTAACAAAGAAAGCCATTATCATTGCAGAAATCCCGGAATAATCCTGCACAAAATTGAAAATGCTTAAAATTCCTGTGATGTATGCTAGAATAGTGCCTAAAGCTATAAGAGAATCCATATTGAAATAAAATGTCCAAAGCCCCCTTACACCTTGTTTTATTGTTTCAAAACCAAATAGAAATACCACTGGAAATGCAAGCAATAATGTTACTGGAAGCATAAATTGTTCGGGAAGTAGTTTAATCTCAAAAATCCTGTCAGATAGCATTATCACTGAGAGGGGTATTGTAAATAGCCATGCTCCTACAAGCTTTATCAGCCAGGATTTTATTTCTCTTTCTTCAAAAGAGGATTCTTCTTGAGGCATTTTATTCCTCCACTTCTACAACTTTATAGCCAGCCTTTGAAACTGCATTTTTGAGGTCTTCTGTTTTTACATTATCTTCTGCCTCAACAAATCCCTTCTTGGTCATCACGCTTACAGAAACTTCTTTGACCCCTTTCACTTTGCTTAATGCTTTCTCTGCATTACCTGCGCAAGATGCGCAATGCATTCCTTCAATTGTCAGTTTTATTTTTTTCATTTTTAGTATAGTCTATAGTATTTAGTCTAATAATTTAGAGTATCTTTCATCTATTAATATTTTTATTCACATCATCCCGCAGCCGCAGCTGCCTCCTCCGCTTCCGCCGCATTGCATCCCACTTGATGGAGTATCTGCCTTGGCCTGTTGCTGGCTTGCCTGCCCAGTATCTGTTACTATAAAACTTCCCCTTAACATCCCCATGCCGCAGGAAAATGAAAAGGTTCCTGTTTTGTCAGGAGTGAATTCTGCGCTGTTTTTTCCTTGTTTTAGATTTATGTTGATTTTATATTCATTTGAGACTAGCTCACTATTGCAGCCAGTAAGTTGCTTCACATTGATATTCCATTTAACTGGCACTCCTTTTTTTAACACAAAGGAATTAGGAGTATAGCCAGAAGCATCAACATCCATTGTTATTTCTTGAACACCATTTAACATTTGGCTGTTTTGTCCAGCACTTGCATTTATTCCTATAATCTTTGATTTAATCGAGTCAAAGCTGTAAGCACTTCCTGCCAATGTTAAACCCCTGTTTATCATAATTAATCCTAATATTAATACTATAATCGCAGATATTTTCAGTATCTTTTTTGTAGTTTTATGGCTTATAATAGTTGTAAGGCTGCCAAATCCAAGCATTACTGGCAGTGTTCCTAATCCAAAAACAGCAAGACTTATTGCTCCGGCAAAAAAGTTTCCAGTGCCTGTTGCATAAAGATACATGGCTTGCAGAGGCCCGCATGCAATAAATAGACCATTTAATAATCCAGTCATAAATGGAGCACTATATGGACCTTTGGCAGAACTTGATGCTTGACTTGCAACTTTTGTTAGGAATTTAGGATTAAACTGAAATCTCCTGAAGAATTTAACTCCAAGCATGCTTAAAGCATAAAATATCATGAATACGCCAGCTAGTATTGATACAATACTTCTCAGTCCTATTGAAAATGCAATAATCCCCCCAATTGCTCCAAAAATCCCACCTATAATAGTATAAGAAAGAACTTTGCTTCCGCCATATACTAAATGCTGCGTGAAGCTCTTATGTCCATTTAATGCATTCTTAGTAGTATAAGAAACAACAAAGGCTCCACACATGCCAATACAATGGAATCCTGTTAAGACCCCTGCAGCAAATAATAGTATCAAGCTTGTGTTCTCTCCAATTTCTGGAACTTTAATGTCAGATAAGTTAAAATTAATGCTCTGCCCAAATGTATAGTAAGCAAAGATCGTACTCATCCCAATTATGATAAGAAGGGGTATCAATGCATCTTTATTGATTCTGCCACCAGATGAAATACTTTTGGAGATACTATATATATGGTAGCCTGCCTTCTCCACAGCTTTGATTATTTCTTCTTCGTTTGCATCTCCTTCTATCTCTGCCGTCTCGTTTGCAAAGTCTACTCTTGCTTTTGTTACGCCTGCTACTTTCATTATCTCCTCTTCTATCTTTCTTGCGCAGGCTTGGCAACTCATGCCATTTATTTTCATTTTCATAATAAGTATAATAATTAACACCTTTTAAGCCGTTGTATGAAACTAGTTTCAGAGTAGAAAGGAGAATGTTTTTTGCTTGTTTTTATAATTGCTTTCTGTATATTTTTTCTAATTGAGCAATTCTTCTATTTTATCCTGGTCAAATCCTATTACAACTTTTCCATCAATATCTATAACTGGAACTCCATACTGCCCAGACTTTGCAACTGCTTCTTTTGCCGCCTTTTTGTCAGTTGACACATCAAAGTCTTCATATTTACATCCCTTCTTTTTTATGAAGTCTTTTGCCATAGTGCAATAAGGGCATGTTTGCGTTGAGTAAACTTTTATCTTATGTTTTTTCATTTTGCTATGACTATATTAGTCATCCCCCTTCTTTTTCTTTCAATTAATTGCTTGCCCTCTAGCCTATCAAGGACTCTTGTAACTTTGACTTTGTTAAAGCCAGATTTCTCCACAAGAGAAGATTGGAATATTGTACCCTGTTCTTCAAGTATGATTTTATAGAGATTCTTTTCTTCCCCATCCATCATCTTCATGTTTTTTTCTTTTTCTTGCAATCTTGTATTCTCAAACATTTTATCTCTTATCCTCTTTATTTTGACTATCTCAATTGGTTTTTGCTTGTTGAATATTAGGAATATGCCGATTAGAATTATGAATGCAATTATCCCAGTGCTCACATAAGTCTGTGTTTTTATTGAAGCATACATGCTGCATTCAGGTCCATGAGAGCAAGTTGCTGTTACTATGTCTGTCAGAGCTTTATTGAAAGAGTATACTATGAATACTAGCAATAGAGCTATTGCAATGATTAATATGCCTACTTTTTTATTTTCCATATATTTTTTGAATATCTTAATGAGCATGCTCTTCATTTTTAGGCTCTAATGATTTGTACTTGTCAAGCATCTTTTTGTTGCCTTGTTTTTTCCAGTAGTCTATTATTGCAGCATGCAATCCGTCAGCCGCAAGGTTGGAGCAATGCATCTTTATTGGTGGCAGGCCATTTAAGGAATCAGCTACATTTTTTCTTGTTAATTTCATTGCCTGTTCAAGCGTCTTGTTTTTTGCAAGTTCGGTTATCATTGCAGATGTTGCAATGGCCGCAGCGCATCCAAAAGTCTTGAACTTGATATCTTTTAGAATCTCTGCTCTGCCTTTCTTGTTTTTTGCAAGCTTTATATAAATCACCATCAAGTCGCCGCATACAGGATTTCCCACCCTGCCAATTCCATCAGCATCCTTTATTTCCCCAACATTCTTGGGGTTGAGGAACAGCTGCATTACCTTCTTGCTGTAGTTTGTGCTCATTGTCATTTTTATTATGCTCTTTTGTTAACTATAGTTAACTTATTTATAAATCTTTCGTTTCTTTGTTCTATAACTCTTAGAATATTTATTTTTTGCCGCTTTTATCTAGGATAGATTTTATGGCATAATAAGACCCGCCGAATATTATCACTCCAGGGATTATTGTTATGCCTAATGCTGGAAGAAGTGTTGCAGCACCAATAGTTCCTAAAAATCCTGCGCCTATGCTCTCGAAGAACTGGCTTACTGCAGGAACTTTTTTATCTATATTCTTTTCAAGCGCATCAAGCTGCATTATATACTTTCCATTTTTGAATATCTTTACTTTTCTTTCTTCTTCTGAAGAAAGTATGCAGGTATTCCCATTTAATGAACCGCTTAATGCTGCTGCGTGCCTTGTTCCAAAACCCTTGTATGCAATAGTGCTTTTTATCATTGCACCATATGCACTAAGATTTCCTTCCTTGCTTATCACTACTGCCCCATCAATTGTTGCAAGGCTCTCAACAAGTTTTTCATTCTTTACTTGCGAAACATCAAAAGCTTTTACATTCTGCTTTACGAGCAGCTTGAAAGAAGGCTTTTTTCCATTTACTATTAAGAATAATCCTCCCTCCCCCCTCCTTGCTAGCTTAAGAGCTATATAGATTATCTTTTCCTCTATTTTTCTTGCAGGATTGCTTTTCATTTCTTCTTTATTGCTTTGTTAAGCTCATTTATAATTTTTTTCTCATCTTTTCCATGCGCCTTTATGCCATCTTCTACATTCTCCATCATTGATGCAGGGCATCCAAAACAGGACATCCCATTCTTGAAGAATACTTCTGCAGTTTGTGGATGTTTATTTAGAACCTCTGCGAAAGTCATCTTTCCATGTATAGGTTGTTTTTTTGCAGCGGCTTTTTTTGAGCTTTTCTTGGCTGTTTTCATTTTTTCCTCCGATTATTCAAATTATCAAGATATTGGACTTATTTTTCTTAGATTCTCAACTATCTCTTTTGTTTTTTGGATAGCATAATCTATTTCCTGCTTTGTTGTGTGCCTTCCAAGTGTGAGTCTTAGCGAGCCATGAGCTGTCACATGGTCTAAACCTATTGCAGTAAGAACATGGCTTGGTTTTAGGGATTTTGTAGAGCATGCACTTCCCGTGCTTGCAGCTATTCCCCCCATGTCCAGATGCATTATAAGGCTCTCTCCTTCAATTCCAGAAAAAGAGAAGTTTGCATTATTATAAAGCCTTTTTGAAATCCCGCCATTTAATCTGGTGTTTGGAACTTTTAGCATTTCTTTTATGAGATAGTCTCTTAATGATAATATTCTTTTTGCATCTGAATTCATTTCTTTGCGGCATATTTCAACTGCTTTTGATAATCCTTGGATTCCTGCAACATTTTCTGTGCTGCTCCTCACTCCAAACTCATGCCCGCCGCCGGCAAGCAGAGGCTCTATGCTGATTCCTTTTCTCATATATAGCATTCCCACTCCTTTTGGGCCATATATTTTATGTGCAGATGCTGAAAGGAAGTCAATATTCATCTTCCTGACATCTATCCGGATTTTTCCAAAAGATTGTACAGCATCTGTATGGAACAAGACGTTCTTCCGTTTGCATATCTTTGCAATTTCTTCTATTGGCTGTATTGTGCCTATCTCGTTGTTTGCGTGCATTATTGTTACAAGAAGGGTATTTGGGGTTATTGCTTTTTCCACATCTTTGGGGTTTACTAATCCCTCTTTGTCAACATCCAGGCAAGTTACCTTAAATCCTCTTTTTTCAAGAAATTCGCAAGGCTCAAGTATTGCATGATGCTCTATCTTGCTTGTTATTATATGATTTTTTTCTTTTCCAAGATCAGAGAATGCCAATCCCTTTATTACGGTGTTGTTGCTTTCTGTCCCGCTTCCAGTGAATATTATCTCGTCATATTTGGCATTTATGAAACCTGCTATTCTTCTTCTTGCATCTTCTATTACCCTTCTGCAATCCTGCCCCTCTTTATGGATGCTTGATGCATTGCCATAGTGCTCGCTAAAATAAGGGATCATTGCTTTCACAACTTCGCTA
Source organism: archaeon (assembly GCA_043808285.1). GTDB lineage: Archaea > Nanobdellota > Nanobdellia > Pacearchaeales > DTIR01 > JAZDFA01. Next base: position 31,781 of record JAZDFA010000009.1, on the reverse strand, counting down.
TCTACCGCTGTTGTTGCAGCATTATCAAGGTAAATTCTTTTTGATTGCATCATTTTTACAACTCCCCGGAATCTATTGGTTTCATGTCGCATAAATCCAATATTCCTTTGTTGAATTTCTTGCATATCCCACAGCAGCATTTTGTTTTCTTTATTACCATTAATAGCCTTAATATCTCTTTTAATGCAAGTTTGTTGTTTTTGGATAGTATCTCTGCAGATTTTTCTATTTCTTTGTTTATTTTGGCGGGAAACTTTAAGTTCTTTGCCCTTTTCTTTCCAAGATACTGGCATACTGCGGCCTTGCTTACCCCTAAAATTTGGGCTGCCCGTTCTTGGGTAAAGTCATATTTGGTTGTAAAAATTTTTGCGAGTTCTCTTCTTATTGCGGGGATTATATACCATACCTCTATTTCTTGCGGGAGATTATACATACTTGTTAACTATAGTTAACTATTTATAAATCTTTCGCTTTCTTTTCCCAAAAAAGAAATAAGTTTATAAATCTAAAAAAATAGTATATCTTTCGCATAAAAAATGGTGAACGGCAAAGATAGCAATATAATCGGGATTGTTTCAGCAAAAGGAGGAGTTGGAAAAACTACTACAACTCTCAATCTTGGAGCTGCAGCAGTCAATTTATTCAAGAAAAGCGTTTTAATTCTGGATACTAATATTAATACTGGGAATCTTGGGCTTAACCTGGGATTGACTTACCATCCAGTAAGCATGTATGGAATAATAAAGGACCCTATTTCAATTCTTCATTCAGTTCATAAGCACAAGTCTGGTCTTCACGTAATTCCTTCTTCTTTGGCAGATGAAAACAAGAAAATTAACCCTCCATCTCTTAAAAAAAAGCTTAAGACATTGAGTAATTACGACCTTGTTTTATTGGATTCTGCTCCGGGGGTGGGAGAGGATGCAAAGATTGCCATAAGGGCTGCAGATTCCCTTTTGATTGTTGTTACACCAGACTTTCCAACAATAATTACTGCCCTAAAAACAATAGAGCTTGCAAAAAAGTACAGGGTTCCGATAAATGGAATTATACTAAACATGGTAAAGAATAGAAGATATGAAAAGACAGTAAAATACATAGAGAGCAGCCTTGGTTTGCCGGTATTGTCAGTAGTTCCTTATGATGAGGCTGTTCCAAAGTCGGTTGCTGCCAGGATGCCTTCAGTATTATTCGAGAGTAGATCTCCCTCAAGTGTTTCATTTAAGAAACTTTCAGCATTAATGCTGAATAAAAAGATAAAGAAACAGAATGCTTTTATAAGGATAGCTTACGCCCTTCTTGGTAAAACAAAATTATAATAATAGTTTAACGATGGATAAAAGTTTCATTAAAACAAAACTTATTGATATTCTTGTATTTGGTATTTTGCTATGGCTTATGGGGTATATTGCATCAATAATCCTTTATTTATTCGTTCCAAATAACCTTTTAGGCTGGATTCTATGCATAATTTTTACCCCTATTACTTTTTTAATAGCTCATCTTCGTTTCAAAAATAGAAAACAGCCTATGAAATACTATATTGGGGTTGCAGTATTCTGGACTCTAATTGCAATAACATTTGATTATCTTTTTATAGTGAAATTATTTAATCCTGTTAATTACTATAAATCAGATGTTTTTGTTTATTATATAATAACATTTTTAATACCAATTATAATCAGTTTGAGCAAAAGAAACAAGAATAATAAGTAATTCTTAAGAAAGATTTTTTTAATAAAATCAAAAAGTTGCTGAGTTTTACCACACCCTAAATAGAGGAAATCTTAAAGATTTCTTATGCCCCAAAAAGCAAAGCTTTTTGCGGAGGTGTGGTTTGCGTGCAACTTCGCGAAAAGCAAAGCTTTTCGGGACATTGGGAATCAAAAGATTCCCCCTGTTAGGATGCTCAAGAACACAACTACACACTAAACAGAGGAAATCTTTGATTTCCTATGCCTCAAAAAACCAGAGTTTTTTGCTGGTGTGTAGTTTGTGTCAAGTGTTCTTGGCATAAAAAAATAAAGAAAAAATTCTTAGGCTTTTGCCAATTTTATCACGTTAACAGGACAAGACTCTGCAGCTTCCTTGTTACAAGGCAAGTCACTTACAGCTTTCTTCGCAACTGCTTTTCCATTCACTAATTCAAAGTTTTCTTCGCACATTGCAACACAGCTTCCGCATCCTATGCATTTGTTTTTATCAACTGTTATTTTGTATTTCACTTTTGCCATTTTTACTTTTTATTTTCCTCCTTTAGAAATTTATATGCTGAATATGATGCAACTGCCCCATCTGAGGAAGAAGTTAATATCTGCCTTAATTGCTTTGCAGTTATGTCCCCACCAGCAAATACCCCAGACACATTAGTCTTCATTCCTTCATCCACTATTATATATCCTGCTTCATCAGTATTTACTCCCATTTTTTTTATTATGCTTGTTGCAGGAATGCTTCCTATCTCTACGAATACTCCATCTACGAGTAGTTCCCGTTCTTTTTCTTTGCTGTCCTTGACTATCATCTTCTCTAAAAAATCATTTCCTTCTAGTCTTAGGGGGTCTGAATCATAAACCATTTCAATATTCTTGCGGTTTTTAATCTTCATTTCAAGTAGGTCATCACAATTAAGCTTGTTCTGCCTGTATACAATATATACCTTCTTGCAGAAATCTGACATCATTATTGCTGTTTGTGCACATGAGTTTCTTCCGCCAACAATTGCAATAGTTTTGCCTTTGAAAAATACCCCATCGCATGTTGCACAGTAACTAACTCCCTTTCCAAGGAATTTATCTTCTCCAGAGATATTAAGCTTCTTCTTGTCTGTTCCAAGACAGATTATAACTGCTTTTGCCTTGATATTCTCATTCTTTGATGTCTGTATTAAAAAATCATTATCCTTGTTGATATTTACTATTTCTCTTCTTATAACTTCAACGCCAAATTTCTTTGTCTGTTCAAGAAAATTCTGCATAAGCTCAATGCCGCTCCCGCTAAAACCCGGCCAGTTCTCAACATGTGCTGCATTATTTGCCATTCCTCCAGTATCCTTAGATATTATAATAGTTTTAAGTCCATATCTTGCGCAATATATCCCTGCAGATAACCCGCAAGGACCAGCTCCAAGAATAGCTACGTCATAAATTTCTTCCATTTCCCTAATAAAAATACAGATTATTTAAAGTTTTTTCATTAGATAAAGATGGAAAGATTTAAATAGTCATTACTTAGTAGTTACAACTAATTAGTGGAGATGGAAAAATGGGTTTAAGAGACAATCTTAATGATGCATTCAAGAAATACGCTTCTAATAATAGCAATAGCAATGCCGATGATCATGACGTTCAGTCAAGAATAGGATATCTAAAAGAAGTTCTTGCAGGAAATAGGAGAAAAGCAGAGCAAGGAGGCTATTGGAGATGGAAAGACAGGCTTAAAGAAGCAAAAAAAGGATTGACCAATCTAAGCGCTTATGTTTTGAATGAGCATGAAGTAACTGCATTAAAAGAGATCAAGGATGCAGTGAACAATTCAAGTTATTTAAGAAAAAAGAAGGAAAAGAACGGTGTAAAAGAAGGACTAAGCGCTTTTAATTCTCATGTAGACAATTATGTTGCACTTTATAATAAGATAAAAAATCCAGAACAAGCTAAAATAAAATCATCATATTCTAAGCCGACCCTTGAGAAAAAGGCAGATGAAACTGTCTCCCTAATCAGAGCAAAAGGATTAGAGGGAAGAGTAAAAAAATTGGCTATATTTGGATTAGCCGTTATTACTGCTGTTGGAATCGCATTGGGAGGTTATATTGGCGGTTACAATGAAAGAGACAAGACAGCACAAAAAGAGATTGCAAAAGCAAAACAAGAATACTCTATGATAATAAAAACAGACCTTTCTTCAAAAGAGCTTGACAAGAGATATGAGAGTTATGCCAAGGACAAGGCAGCAGGATTAATTCCAATATTTGATTTAACCAAAAGGCTTGAGCCAGATAATCAAAATGCATCTTCACAAAAAAATATTGCAAAGGCAGAATCCAATAAACCAAAAGAAGTTCAAAATAGGGGGATATTCCCGGTAGGATATTGTTATAAAAAGGATATTGTAGAGAATCAAAAGAAGAGAGACTTTAGTGTAATAAATGAACAGGCAAGAGACATCAAGGAGAGCACAGTATTATTGTGGCATGAAGATACAAGAAAGCATCCAAGAGCAAATGATAAGTATAATCATGTAAAGGGAAAACATGCCTATCATTATGGGGCAAAAAATCTTGCCAATACCTTAGATTATGTTCTAGGAGATGGTCCAGACACAAAGAAGACATTGTTTGGGGATGAGAAACCATTGGTTTCAAGAAACTATGAAGTTAGTGTGATGGAATCTGTAATTACAGGTGACGGGCAAAATGGAAGAGTTGATGGCTTGTTATCAGATATTACAAGTATAGGCAGCATGTATAAAGCATCTCCTTCAGACATGGCAAAAAAAACAGGAGATGATGCAAAGCAGATTCTTTCAAGTGCTGGAAAATTCATAAAGAACTTTTTTACATTAAACTGGTTTGGAAGAAGCAAGAATGGATTTAGAGAAGCAGGAGCAATAGAGAATCTTATTGACACTGCAGTTTATACTGTTAAAACTCCGATTAATGCTGCATTAGTTCCTTTGCAGGCAGTTCCGATAGTTGATGCAAATGGCATTGTAGAAGATGTATATCATACAGCAAGGGCAGTAAGAGGAACTGCAGGAAGTGCAGCTGCTTCATTGATAAATTTCAGCCAAGGAACAGTTGATGGAGTTTTAGTAAAACCATCTAAGAAAATAATCTCCCCATTAGGAAATGGATTAGAAAATACTAACATATTATTGCATGATGCAGGTCAATTTGTATCCACGGGCCTATCTCAGTTATTTGAGGCAGAGTTAATAGCAGAAAATATTGATTCTAAGAAAGATAAGATGAATTTGATAGAAGACAAAAATCTTGCAGATGGTGCGATATATCCTTACAGGCAGCCAAGCGGCATGAGATACTTATATGAAGCAGGCAAGGATATTGCAGCGGCTTCAATAATTTCGGGCGCTCATTCTAATAATGAATCTGGAGAAAATGGTTCAGGTTCATCTGGAGGCATAATTGCGAATAATCCTCCAGGAAGAAGCGGCGGACCAGGAGTATCAGCAAGGTCTGGAGGGGCCGGAATATAAAATGAAAATAAAATATCCTCAACAGCTCATATTATTCTTGATAATTGCATTATTGTCAGTTAGTCTTGCATATGCTTATCCAGTATCAATTCAATTGAACGGCAATACTAATTTCAATAGCAGTGCTTATCATTGCAGCAATTCTGCATGCAGTTCACTTGGTTCTCCATATGCTTCTGGTTCTGGCAATCCAATAAGCTATAATATCAATAATGAAGGATCAGGCATGCAATACTTTGGCGAATTCGATTATGTTTCAGACAGATGCTATGTGTCTCATTCATACAAGAATTGGTTTGATGAAGATACTGGAAATGGCCCTTGGGTATATGATATTACTTTTACAAAGCAGGCAGATTGCCAGTCAGACATCTCATCCATCTCATACGATTCTTCAATGTATCAAAATGAAACACAAGATGTTACTGTTATTGTAAAAAGTCCTCTAAACTTAAATCCTAGCGGGCCTTCAATTATTCCTTCTTTATTGGAATATTACTATTCTACTAATGCAGCAGTTACCGTCAAAATAAAAGATGGTTCAACAACCTTGATGCAGCAGACAAAGAATGCAGACATTCTTTGGGGAACCTCAAAGCAATTCCAGTTTGGACTGGGAGGATTGACAAATGGAACTTATACCTTGGAAATTTCAAGCGATGTTGATGATTGCATGTGCTCAAATTCATTAATCCAAAGCCAGCAAAAGAGCTTCGTAGTGCTTCCTTTAACCAATGGCAATGGTGGAAACAATGGAACAAATAACACAAACCAGCTGCCATTTGCAGATTTTACATATTCTCCCTCTAATCCTAATGTAACTCAAATAGTTTATTTTGATGCATCATTAAGCCATGACAATGATGGCAATATAATATCTTATAATTGGGATTTTGGAGACTCTTCAACCGCAACAGGCGTTTCTGTTTCACATTCATATCTTTTAGTGGGAAATTATACCGTTACCCTAACAGTAGTAGATAATAGTGGAGGTACATCCACAATGACAAAAACATTGCAGGTATTCAATGCAACCGTTAGTCAGGGAAATAATCAAACAAATAATAATACAAATGAAACTGGAGGCACAACCATCCCAATTACACAGCCTTGCACTAATAGCACTAGCACAAAGAAATATGGAGATGTTGATAATGTAGAATTAAAGAATTTCATATTAGACAATGGATTTTGCGACTCAGAAGCACAGATAAGTTTTGAAGTATTCAATAGCCAATCAGGAAAACTCAATGATGTAAAAGTTACAATAGAAATTCCTGAATTGCATATTGAGGACGAAAGTCAGTATTTCAATATGAATAAGTTATCTTCGCAATGGGTTTACTTCTCTCTAGATATCCCTAGAGTAGCTGGGACTTTTTATGCCAGAATTAATATTTACTCAGATAATGAGGTAAATGAGATGATTTACCCAATAAGAATAACTTGCGATAATGCAGCAAGCAATCTTTCAATCTCAATGAATCAAGATGGGACAATTCAGTTGCAAAATGCAAACAACAATGCAGGCATAACAGGCAATGCTGTTGCAGCAGTAATGAGTAATGTATCTGCGGGCAATATGTCCTTGGTATTTGCCATATTTATTCTGACAGCTTTAATAATAAAATTATTGTTAATGATTTTTAAGAAGTGATTTTTTCCCTAACTCCTAGTAGTGAGAAAGCTTTTAAAAATCGCTTTATTTAATAAAGAAAATGGAAAAAACAAAAACAGATTATGCTTTGATGATGCAGGATATAAAGAAATATGTAGAGTCTCAGTTTGAGAATCCCAAGTCTTCTATACCTAGGCTTGCACAAGGATTGATTGAACTTGAAAAGAGGCAAACAGAATATATCTCTAAACATGAAGGATTGGAAAAAAGAGTAGATTCAGCTGAAAGCAAGACAACTGATGATGCAATAAGTGGAATAAAGAAATCCCTTACAAAGATTTATGGAAAAATAGGGTTTAATGCTTTTCTTGATTATTTGCAAACATCTGAAGGGAAAGACCTTCTTAAGCAAATTTTTGAAGGCAATAAAGATGTACTAACTGAAGAGCTTGCAAAGATTGCAACTGAAAAAGGGGGGATAGTTTCAAAAATTGGCGGGAAATTTAGAAAATATCTTTTTACTGCTGCAGGAATTGAAGCAATAGTAATGATGGCTACAGTAGGGGTGGGAGTTATGTATGTTGCAAATAAAACTCCAGTAGGGAAATTTATTGTCGACCAAAAACGGGCAGAGTCTTTATTGAAAGAGGTTAATACCTATAAGTCAGAACAGACCATGCGTCTTAAATCTGCCTTTGAATCAATAAACCAGACTAAGTCAGAGATGGAAGAAATAAAAAAAAGATATGAATCTCAATTATCTTCGATAAAATCCTCTATTGATTCTTATTCAAAAAGCAACGAGGAGAATCTTAAGAAAATAGAAAACTTGGAAAAATCAAGAGAAGAAGAAAAGAAAAAGAGAGAAGATCTTGAGAAAAAAATCAAGGAAGTTGAAAAAAAGAACAGCGGCAGTGGATTTATTAAAAAACTCAATCCTCTCAAGTAATTAGCAGTATCTAATTTACATATAATTTTTTACATATCATCAATTGTTGTATTCTTCTTTAGCAGTAGTGGAGTAAGGTTTCCTTATTGTTTTTTCTTTGTTTTGCATCAGAAATAGTTTTTCTCCCCCCAACAATTGAATCATCTTTACACATAATTCTATAATTCCTCCTCCTATCTGCAAATCCAAAAAATAATTTCTTCTCTTAACCACCTAAAAAAACACGTCTTCACTGCCTTACTTTATATCTGCTTGACGACGACTAACTTAATAATATTCATTTTTCTTAAAAACAGCAAAATATATAAATAAGTTCTTACTATATTTATCATAATGACCACAAACATGCAAATAAGGCATACATGGACTATTTCTGTAGTTGCAACTAGAGTCGCATCTACACCAATGCCAGGCTATCTTTGTGGCTTTAAAATTAAGGCATTGTAAGAACCACTTCATCTTTTGGTTCTTGCATCGCTTTTTTCTTCAAAGCTTAAAAATGATACAAGATTTTTCATCAACAATATGCACGGAATGCAAAGACGTAATCTTCAATCCATTATGCCCAGATTGCCTTTCAGAAGAGGTCGAGCAATGGCTTGACGGCAATCCAATAAGGAAGAAGGTTATGCCTGCTGTAGAATCATACATAGAAAGAAACAATGGCTACAAAGAAGACGCAATGAAATGCGCAGTATGCAGCACAAATTACACTGATATCTGCCCATATTGCCTTACAGAGCATGTGTATGAGGTGTTGTTAAGATACCGTGCAAGCAAGAAGATGCTTGCAGAATTCATTGATTTTTTTAATTTTGATTTTGAGCATTCAGGCTATTCAAAAGATTTTGAAGAGGGAGATAAAAAATGCGAAGCTACATAATAAATGATAGGGGGGATTCTGAAAATTCTACCCCCTTCCCAGAAGATGATAGTTATCAGGATGAAGAAATAGAAATAAAAGACAAGATCCCTATAGAAATACAAGGATACAATAGTTTTGCAATAGTGGCAAGAGCCGGGGAGATGCAGACTGGAACATTCTGCGGGGGAGATTTAGGGACAACTCTGGAACAAGGTGTATGTAATGTATTGGGCAGCCTAAAACACAACGCAAAAGTGTATCTGCGGCTTATAGCAGAGAATAGAACAGAAAAAATAGAGGATTGGGGGCTTGCAGCAAGAATCATGAAATCCCCTAATCTAGAAAGTATGTGCAAGATAGTCTATTACTCTTGCTATAGGGAGAAGATAGAGCCTCAATTAGGTAAGTATAAAGGTCTTGAAAAAGAAATTATTCAGTAGCCTCAGTAAGGTTTAATAGCTTGTTTTTTGTTTTTCTTTGTGAATTAAGCAGGTATCATGATGCACAAAAAAAACAAAAATCTCAAAGTGTTATGCCTCCTTTCTGGAGGTCTGGACAGCAGGCTGGCATGCAAGATAATGCAGGAGCAATGCGATGTAGAAGCTGTATTTTTTGACCTTCCATTCGGGACTGGCTGCTGTAATTTTGAATGCTCTTTTAATTTTTCTCAGATTGGGGGAATAAAGCTTCATCTAGTTGACTGCAAGAAAGGAGAACTATTCGAGGAGTATATGAATATAATAAGGAAACCAAAGCACGGCAGAGGTTCTGCTGCAAATCCTTGCATAGACTGCCACGAATTTATGCTCAAGAAGGCAAAAGAGCTAGCTCAAAAAATTAATGCTTCTGCATTAGTTACAGGAGAGGTATTGGATGAACGGCCAATGTCCCAGCGTAAAAAGGCATTAGATATTATTGAAAAGGGAGCTGGTGTAGAAGGAATGCTAATAAGGCCTCTTTCTGCAAAGCTATTGCCCCCAACAATTCTTGAAAAAGAAGGGATAATTAATCGGGAAAAGTTTTTTGACATAAAGGGGAGGCAAAGAAATAAGCAGATGGAACTTGCCCAAAAATATGGCATAAAATATCCCACTCCAGGTGGAGGATGTGCTCTCTGCGAGAAGGGTTATGCCCGCAAGCTAAATGACCTTCTCAAGAACAACCCCCTAATCACCATTCAAGACATAGAGATTCTAAGAATAGGAAGGCACTTCAAGATAGATGGCTTAAAGGTCATAGTAGGCAGAAGAGAAGCAGAAAATAACCTCCTAGAAAAATTCTCAACCAAAGCAGACATAATTCTAGAGGCTTCAGATGACATCCCCTCTCCAACAACACTAATCATTTCAAACAGCAATGACATAAAAAAAGAAACAATCATCAAAGCTGCAGAAATCACAGCCTATTATTCAGATCCTGTCAAAGAAAGTGAAGACGTCCCAATAGACATCAGAATGAACTGCATTTTAAAAGGAAACATAAAATCAAAAAGAATAAGTGACGAAGAATTGAAGAGTTTGAGGTTAACATAATGAATGATAATAGATAATTTGACAGTCAGTTGGTGGTTTGGGAGAGAAATTTAGGGATGTTATCTTCTGATCATTTCATTGCAGAAATTTAATGCATTTTTCAATCAAGATGTCGAAATCCTCATCTTCATTCCAAGATTTTGCAATAAATTGCCTTAGCTCTTTATGCTTTTCATATCCTTGGTCGTATCCTAAAAGAAGATCCTTGAATTCTATGTTGAGAAGAACAGTCAAAGCTTCTTTCAAGTCTGCAGTTTTCTCTTTTCCGATCTTCTTTTCAATGCTTTCCCAATAGGTGTTATGAAACTGTATATGCATCAGTTCATGCCCAGATGTAACAAGCATATTAGGGATTCCACCGAATAGATTTACCATAAAATTGGCATCTGAAATATCTGGATTATAGGGACATTTAGTTATTGATGTCAGAAATACATCAATTTTATTGCAGCAGAAGAGAGTTTTCATTATTCTTTCCAATCTTCTGAAATATTCTTTTTCTACAACTGCCCATGCAGAGTTAAATGATGATATAATCTCTTGAATGATTGGAGAGTTATAGACTAAGGAATTATTCTGAATTATCTTTTCTTTAACGTCTTCATATTTATTACTTTTGCACATCTCAACTATTCTGGGATTTATGCCTTTTGTAAAGTCGCTCCAGGGAGAATTAAGATTACAGGCATCCCAGATGTTTCTAGAATCTTTTTCTTTATCAAAACTGAATTTTACGATTGTCATTTTTGAATTAAGCCTTTGTTCCTTTTATTTCTTTCTGGGGGTTGTAAACTGCCCAAAAAAGTGGGCATCCTCCGGAGCAGGGCTCTTTGCAATTTTCTTCATTGCATTTGGTTGATGCATTTCTGCTCATTTTTTGCCGTAATTTATAGGCTATCCCCTCTTCTGAATTATAATTTTTAAGAAACTCTTCTTTGGAAATAACCTTTCCATTGTCAAATATATTCCCTAAGGGGAATCCTGAAAGATGAGTGCATGGATTGATGTCACCATTACAGTCTACTACAAAATTTCTCCCATGAGAAAGTTGGCATGGACCCCCACTAGAAATTTGTTTAGACTTAAAATTTTCTCTAGTGTCTTCTTCAAAAAAGCAGAGAGGAACAGGCGTTACCAATCTCATTTTTATCTTCTCGGAATATTTTTTGTATACCCTTTCAAATGATTTTGCAGCTTCATAGGGATTAATTACATTCATCCTCTTGTCCTCAGATGTGAGACATGGTCCGCATATGTTAAATCCTATTTTTTCAACAGGCATGACTAATATAGAATCAACAATCTTTTCTAACTCTTCTTTATTGCTATCGCTTATAACTGTATTTGTTGATACCCTTATTCCTTCTGAAGAGGCGTTCTTTATCCCCTTAATTGCCTGATCATAACTCCCATTAGAATTAGTTATGCTATCATGTGACTTTGCATCATAACCCTCTATTGAAACAGTTATATCTTTTAGCCCTTTTTTCCCCAACAGTTTTGAGAAGGATTTTTTATGCAACATTCTACCATTTGTTACAAATCCTGTCTCTATGCCTCTTTTATTATGCTCATCCAATACATATTCAAGATTCTTATAGATTGTAGGCTCCCCACCGATTAAGATAGTTCTTTTTATCCCTATTTCTTTTAATAAATCAAGAACTCCAGGAACTCTGTCTTTTTCTAGCTCTTCATTCCTGCTCCCATTAGAAGAAGCATAACACCATTTGCAGTTATTATTGCATTTATAAGTAAGTACTATCCAAGATACATTAAATTTCTCTACCATTTCTAATCTGGGAAGAATTATGTTTTGTCTGTGCCTTCATTGCAGTCTGTACAATAACAATCGCCTTTGTAACAATCGCAATTGTCATTTTCTGCAGGGCAATCTGCATTACTCTCTCCTGCATTTCTTGTAACATATCTAGAACTGCAAGAAAGAGATCCACCAGCTAAACTTATTTCTCCCATTAAGTCTGTTAGGTTTTTACCCATAAAAATCACAAGATGAAGCAATATTTATCCTTTCTCTATTAATAACGGTCTGGGGGGCTTTAGCAAGCCCTTTTTCTATACTCTCCCTTATTCGTTGAGTAAGATCCTTTCTTCTTTCATATTTATCCTTTATATCATAGTTTATTTGCAATGGATTAGATATTTCTATTTTTACATCCCCTCCATATTTTATTGCTACATTTTTATGCCATAATTCATATGTTCCTTTTATTGAAGTAGGAATAACAGGGCAATTGCCCATTTCAGCAATTAAAGAAACTCCATCATTGAATTCCTGCAGTTTTCCATTCCTGCTTCTTGTTCCTTCTGGAAATATCCCAATTTTATTTCCCTCTTTGAGGTTATCTAATATTTCAACAAGTCCCTTTTTCCATTGCTTGCTATTATCAAGAATTGTAACACCTATAAATGAAAGCCATTTCTGAAAACACCAATTGATAATCTTTCTCTCTGAATTAAAGTTTTTTGCAACAAAGTTAATCTTTCCTAATCCAATACCCAAGAATATCGGATCAAGATAGCTAGAATGGTTTGAAGCTATTATTGCCTTTCCTTGGGGGATATTCTCCTCCCCATATATTGAAAGCCTGTATCCTAAACTTTTTGTAAAAATAAAGCAGCCTGCCGTAGAAAGGCCATAACAAATATTTTCAATGTTTATATCTCCCATAAATTTTAAAACTCCATTAGTATAAAAACATTAATATGTGCAAAAATTGCGAGAAAAATCCAGTTCACGAATTGACCAACAAGAGAAAGTTTTGTAGCTTGTGTTTTTCAAGATATTTTAGGCATAAAATATTTAGCACAATCACGAAGTATCACATGTTATCAGGCATAGAATCCCTTTATATTGAAAAGGGAACACATAAGGGGGTTGTAATTGAAAGTGTTTTGAAAAAAATAACAGACAAGAGAGGCATTGCCATAAAGGAATCAAGAAGCAAAGGTCTTATCGCTATTCCCATGAGCCTTGATGAAGAAGCCTTCCTCATAATCAATGAATTCCTCAAAAAGTCCCCATCATTCAAAATGATGGGCCCTATCATAAAACAAAAAGGTTTCACATTCATCAAGCCATTATATTTCTGCTCAGAGCATGAGATATATCTCTATTGCAGCATAAACCACATAAAAATAACAAAAAAACAAGACGAAAAAGATAAGATAAAGCAAAGCATGATTTCTTTTGTTAATCTAATGGAACAAAAACATCCAGAAATAAAAAACGCAATAGTTAACGCATATCTTGAGATAAATAGTGTGTTGAAGTAGGTTTAGTTTATTGTTTTAAGTTTTTAATTGTTGTATTCCGTTTAGCAGTTATAGAATAAGGCTCACTAGTAGTTTTCTCTTAGATTTGCACTTAACTCTTCCCCCCTAGATTTCCCCGCCAGTTAGTGTAAAAATACCCAGTATTAGAGATACCAAGATAACAGTATAATAGTAAAGCCATGGCTTTTTAGTGCGGTAAAAATAATACAGCAAGCCAAGGCAGATCAATGCTCCAAGCAAGTAAGGAATAACAAACCACTGATAAAAAAATATTCCAATAGTTGCCAAAACAACAGCCAAAGGCACAGTCATGTAAATTGCCTTGTAAAGCACTCTTAGCTTTGACCTGAATATTGGGATAGAAATCAGAAGTATCAGAACAACAAATGAACCATGGAATAATCCTGGAAGAAAAAAGTTAGGGCCTTCAAGAGACTCTGGGAGTATGAACGGCATGATTAATCTTCTTATAATCCCCTGGAAAACAGCATCAAATAGAAATGTAACAATCAAAAGTATAAAACCGAAAAATGCTACTGCTAAAGCAGATAAAATGTTCCTGGCAAGTTTGTTTTTAACAAACTTGTTCTTATTCTTGATGCCCCCGCCACCTTTTGCCATGTTGATAATAGGCATTGCCTGCTTTTAACTATTTCCCCTCCAGCTAAATTATCTGTCTCTAATAATAGTATTCCTGCTTTAGGTGTTTAGGAGCAAGGCTTCCGATTTGTTTTTTCTTCTAGCTTTGAAGAGTAGTCTCTCCTTCACACTTGAATCATATAAGAATGACTCTATAATGCACATACCTAAAAATAATCCAAGAAATTTCACTTCCCCAGATGCAAATCTAAAAAAAACCCACCCCAACTGCCCACTCTTAACTGCTCAATCCCACGTCAATTAACAAACTTCCCTACGTCTTTAATACCCTCAATCAAATAATCCGGTCTTTTCTTCAGTATCTCCTCCCTCAAACTCCAACTGCACCTATTCGCAATAATCGCCGCCTTGCACCCCGCGTCTCTTGCAACATCAACATCATTGCTCCTGTCCCCAATATAAATAGCCTCACTTGGCTTTATCCCAAGCTTCTTGAACATCTTCTTGAACGCTTCCTGCTTTGAACTGAACATATCAGACCCCAAAACCTCCTTGAATTTTAGCCCCCTAGCCTTCACAAACGGCATCGCATACTGAGTCAGCGAGTTAGTTATCAATACTGAGTATCTCTTTCCAAGAATGTTATTCAATTGTGAAACATCCGGACACGGCGTAAGAAATCTAGCTCCCCTCAGCGCAATAGCATTCACTTCTTTTTCTATTCTTTCCATCAACTCTTTCTTTTTTATGCCCAACATCGGAAGTGCCACTTCCAATCTGTATCCTAGAACTCTTGCAACTTCTTTTTTTGATCGATGACATCCATTATTCTTTAGAACATCATATAAAGCGTTTGTATAAAGTGTCTTGCTTCTAGCTATTGTGCCATCAAAATCAAAAATCAGAAGCTTAATCTTAATCATAAACTTGCTATTTGTTTATTCTTTTTAAAATATCTGCTAGATAAGGATGTGTTTTCTTTTCGCTGGAAACTGCCGTGATATTTTCAGTTTTAGCAGTTTCTCCAACTTGCAGTGGTGCAGCAGGCATCTCTCTTTTCTTTATTTCAACATATCCACTCATTACTCCCCTCTTAGATATAAACGGCCTTTCCTTCAGATTATAATAAAGGAATATTATAACAACTATCAATATGCCGAATATTACAAATGCAGGGTATATTGGCTGAGATATCTTCTTGTCTGGGTTTATTTCTATTACTGCTGTTGCCTTGCCTGTAAGTTGGATTGAATTAAATGTCATGTCTGCAATAGAAACAGAGTATATGCCTTCTTTTGATTCAAGTGCAAATTCCTTTTCTTCTCCAATGCTTAAATCCAGATTAAGGACTTTTGCCTTTTTCTCCCCATTTGCGTTTGTGAATATTATCTTTGTTGATTTTATGTATGGAATATTCCCATTGTTCTTTATTACCATCTTGTTGCCGATTATTGATACATCAATGCTCTCCTTTCTTTGCATCGTAACCTCTCTTTTTACCTCTATATTATTATAATCTGCTTTTATTATCCACTTGCCCGCAATTGCATTATTCTCTGTATTGTATTCTGCTGTCTCTTCATTGTACATGAATTTTTTGAAAACTATCTCATTATTTGAATCAAGAATGCTAAGCTCTATGTATCCCCTGCTCTCAAAATCGTAAAGATGGGGCATAGCTTTTATAGTGTCTCCTGGCAAAAATGTTTCTTTGTTCAAAGTTATGCCAACTTCTTGTGCTGCTGCATACCCAACTAAGCACAATGCTAAAACTAAAAAAATAATCTGCTTTCGCATCTTTTTCCCCCCCGTTAAAGTAAGAACTAATTTCTATTTAAAACTTTGCTTCTAAAGAGGGTTTTTTATATTCCCAGAAATCTGGCCTATGTTTTGCACAATATAAACATGCAGCTTCTCAATTATTATGTTTTGTAATTCCTCTTTTAGCAATCCATGGCAACTGTCTAATTCGCTTTCAGGAGCCATCACTAGCCCCTTTGGCAAGTAACATTTCATTTCCTTGTTTTCTATTTCCCTGGCTTCTTTTATCGTTACCTTCACGCTTTTTACATTTACAATGCAGCTGTCTGCCTTTCTGCCATCTATTGTATAAATCCATGTCGCCTCTTCTTGAGGGTTTGTAAATTTGACCTTACTGCATTTTGCAAGAGCTTTATTAAAACACATGCTGGTATAGCATTCATTAACATAGAAGAAAGTAAAATATAATGAAATTATTAATACAACAGAAATTAAAACAGCTATTATCACCTTTACTTTTGAGTTGTCTTGGGCTATTTGTCTACCTCTTTTCATATCATTACCATATATTTTTTATATTTAAAGTTATTGTTTAGAATTGCCTTTCCAATGGGTGGCGATGAATCTAGATTACTCAGATTTTACCAAAAATAACAACATAATTCTTTCCGTATTTTTTTGCACATTTTGGGCAGGTAGTGTACCACATATATTGCTTTCCAATATCTAATTTTTTGCCTTTTGCATACTTCTCGAAATCTTCACACCATTTCCCAGTATCTTTAAAATCTCCCTCATAAACTCTGCTCAAAAATTTCCCGCTTATTTTTACATTATTTGCATCTGGAATCTCTTTATCAACCGCGAGATAAAGATCCATATTCCACGTTGAAGTGTGCTCTGAAAGCGCCATATTGCCCAAGCATTTAGCATTTGCAGAATCTATTTTTTTTATTAATTTTGTTATTACGCTGCCAAAATTAAGAGGCATAAAGAAAATGCTCAATACCTTATCTTTGATGAATCTCTTGTTTTTCCAATTGAATCTTTTATTATCCCAAGGTTTTGGATTAAATTTCGGACAACATTCATCTTCCATTACATTATAAACAAAGAAGGATATTATAAATCTTTTCTTAAACAATCAAAGAATTTTTTTAATCAATGCTTAAAGGCTCACAAGATTTATTGATGTCTCGCATGATGCAAAATTCTTTGCTATAATATGCCTGCATCCAAACCTTTCAGCAGTCCTTACTATGCTTAGTGTTGCTATTCCATCAACAATCAATGCATAAACATTTCCTTTAAATGAATTCAATGCAGAGATTATCTCCCCAGCAGGAACTTTTTCAATCAATTTTAATGAAGAATCTAAGAATGCTGCACCTTTTGTGCCTACCATATCTGTGAATATCTCTTGAAACTTCTTCATCTCTTCAGGAGTAGCCGAGGCTTTTTCCACTGTTTTAGTCTCTTCTACTCTGCCTTCATCTCTTCTATAATTCCCCCTATATCCCCCCCCATAACTTCGCTCGCCCCCTCTGGAAGAATGAGAGGAGTACTCTCTTGTTCTTCTAGGAGATTCTTCATTCTTGTCGAACTTATCCTTAAACTCAGAAACAGTTATCTTTCTCCTTAATGCGGAGATGATTTCCTTGCCAGAAAGTTCTTCTACTTCTTTTCCATCTGATGCAAAAACTACAAAATCCACATCTGCATTCTTTATTACATTTTTTGCGATGAGGACTCCGCCTCTGTCTCCATCAACGAAAAGAGTTAGCTCTTTCTCTTTTCCAAGTTCTTGTATTCCTGCTGGCATGTTTGTTCCATTCATGCCAACTACATTGCTTACTCCATGCTTAAGCAAGTTAAGGACATCTGCTCTTCCTTCAACCACAATTACTCCTTCTCCGGTTAGGTCTCCTGCTGGGAGTTTTTCTTCTCCATATTCTTGCAGTTTTGACATCCTGGATGAGATAGTAACTGCTTCATGTATCTCTTGGGTTTCTGGAGATGAGCTGTTTATCTGCTCAAGAAGTTTCTTTGCCCTGTCTATTATATATTCTCTCTTGTTGCTTCTTACATCTTCCACTCTTTCAATTGTTATTTTTGCATCACTTGGACCTATCCTTTCGATAGTCTCAATTGCTGCTGCAACAAGAGTTGTTTCTATTTTGTCTAAAGCTGAAGGAACCTGGATTTTACCAGTTGTTTTTCCATTCACCGTATCAAGATCAAGATTTACATCTATCCTTCCTATCTTGCCTTGTTTTTGCAGTTCTCTTAGCTCTAGTTCCTGCCCTAGCAAGCCCTCTGTCTGGCCGAATAATGCTCCAATTACATCTGGCTTCTCGACTGTTCCTATTGCATTAAAGTCTGCATGTATTACATATTTTATTGATACTGGACTAACTTTTCCCATATTTTTAACTCCTGATAAGAAAATCAAGCAGGTTTCCCTGCCTACTAAATATTATATTCTTACTTATCCCAAAGAAATAAGCATAATGTGACTTATTCTTGATGGTGTCGTGAAAGTGATATATAGTGAATTTGACTTTCTTTATCTATAATTTTTTTATATATACTATAATATATACTTTTTTAGGTGTTTTTAAATTTTTTGGTTTTGGCGATATCATGCTAGTTTTAGGGGAAAAATGGTTTCAAGATGGCACAATAATATTTATAAATGCTGCATTTCAAATAACAGCAAGCCAAAAAGGAGTGAAAAATGCTGAAAAAACAATCTGAAGAAAACGACTTAGAGCCCCAAGAAAATGTAGATTCTTCTGATGCCGGAGAGGATGGGCTTAATGAAGACGAACTAGAAGACTTGGACTAAAATATCTTATTTTTTATTTTTTTATCAGAAAATTTCTGTTTGTATTTCTGGAATTTTAAAATCCTAAAAACCTATGAAGAAAAACTCAGGTTTTTTTGATTTTCTTTTTGATTTTCTTTTCTGCTTCTGCTTGTTTTCTATTATCTTTTCTGTTATTTAATGTAATGAGCGCAGTCGATATAACTCCAATTACAACCCCAAAAAATTGAAATTTTGACATTCCAAGGATATAATCCTGCTGCCTATGAAATACAAAGAAATCCACTGTTATAAGAAGCAATGAAGCAAGGATTAATGCTCCAAGAAACTGGTTTCCATCTTTTTCAGTATATCTTGTTCTGCCAATAAAAAGTAATGCAAGGAAGATTAAGAAATATCCTGCTGAAAAATATAGTTGGTAAGGATGAGATGAAACATTATTTACCGAAACCGAAAAAATTCCTTTATATACCATGCCATAATTCCCCCATGCAAGGAATAGCCCTATCCAAGAGATAGAAAAGAATAATGCAATAAAAGGTGAGGCTATATCAAGGAAGTTTATGAAATTGATTTTCCTCTTGTTTCTAGAACGAATCAATACTGCAATCAATATTGCAATTGAGATTAAAAGACCTAGCGCAATAAAAAACCATTTTGAGTAGACATATATGCTGCCAATCCTAAACAAAATTGGCATTGGTGAGTAATCAACCATTTCTTATATAGAAATCTCCAATTTAAAAATGTTTCACAAAATTTAAAAAGCTGTTTTCTTCTATCCTATTTGAAAGGAGGAAAAAATGATATTGTTGTGGGTTTTGCTAGCTGTTGTTTTTGTTGGCGTTATAGTAGTTATAAGCTACTTTAACAGGTTTGCAATACTCGTAAACAGGATAGAGAATTCTTCATCTCAGATAGATGTTCAGCTCAAGAAGAGAGCGGATTTAGTGCCTAACTTGGTTGAATCAGTAAAGGGCTACATGAAGCATGAAAAGTCCGTAATACAATCTGTTAACGATGCAAGAAAATCTCTTGTTTCTGCAAAAGATTTTGCAGGCAAGGTAAAGGCAGGAGATGTTTTGTCTAATGCATTAGGGAAGATATTTGCAATAGCAGAAAACTATCCTAACTTGAAAGCGAATGAGGGTTTCATTCAATTGCAAAATGAGCTTTCAGTTATAGAAGACAAGATTGCTTATGCAAGGCAATTTTTCAATGACTCTATACTCGAGTATGACAACCTAAGAAGCACTTTTCCAGGAAACACGTTTGCAGCAGTCTTTGGAAGAAAAGAACTGCCTTACTTGACTATTCCTGATGCAGAAAAGCAGCCAGTAAAGGTAAAGTTTGATTGATTTTTTATTTTATTTTTATTTAATGTAAATTTTAATTTTCGAACGCTTTGAGGGAATCAGAGCGTTCGGATTTAATGTTAAATAGAATCAAATATAAAAAAATGAAAGAAGTAAAGCACATAGATTTTAGGGACCAGATTGCAAGAAACAAATTTAAGTCTTTCTTGCTTTCATTAATTGTATTTGCAACACTCATTGCAATTGGATATGTCATAGGGCTGGCTGTCAGCGCTGATTTCTTTGGATTTATGACCTTATGGATTATTTTTTCAATAGGATACATCTGGGTTTCTTATTATTTTTCTTCAAACATAGCATTGCTTAGTGTTGGTGCCAAGGAAGCAGATCAGAAGGCTTATAGGAATCTTTACAATATTGTAGAGGGGCTTGCCATTGGTTCTGGATTGCCAATGCCAAAGATTTACATTATGAATGAGAATCAGATAAACGCCTTTGCATCTGGGCGGGATTACAAGCATGCAGTAATATGCGTAACAACAGGCTCATTGGAAAAGCTCAACAAGGAAGAATTAGAGGGCGTATTGGCTCATGAGCTTTCCCATATAAAAAATTATGACATCAGATTTGCAACTCTTGTTGCAGTAATGGTCGGCATGATTTCTATAATATCGCAGATATTCCTCCGAAGCCTTTGGTATGGCTCAAGAGATAGAGATAATGGCAAGGGAAATGCTGTTTTTCTCTTGATAGGGATTGTTCTTGCAATAGTTGCTCCTATCCTTGTCAAGCTTGTCCAGCTTGCAATATCAAGAAGAAGGGAATTCATGGCTGATGCAGGAAGTGTTGAGATAACCCGGTATCCTAAAGGATTGATTAGTGCATTGAAAAAGATAAGCAATGACAAGCCAATGAAAGTTAATGGAGCAGTTGCACCACTTTTCTTCTCAGACCCAATGAAGAAGTTCTTTAATCTTATGAGCACTCATCCTCCAATTGAACAAAGAGTGAAAGCACTAGAGGCGATGTAAATGAGATTTCTAAGAGGGTGGCATATAGCGCTTGTAGGAACTTTCTTGCAGGCAATTATCGGGCTTTGCATGATTGGGTTGTCTACAAAGAATGTTTCCGGGATTGGGGGGATGATTATTGCAATCCTTGGAATTTCATTTGGCTTGATTATAACCCTGCTTTCTTCTGCCGGTTTAATCTCTTCAATATTGCTCTTTTTTAGAAAAACAAGGCTCATTGGTTCAATAATAAGCATAATCTTAGGGGTTATCGTTTTCATAATTCCTCTGGGCATTGTTTTAAGTCCTTTTCTTATTATAGCTGGGATTTATTCGCTTGTAAATGATAGCAAATAGTTTTTTAAGCCATTTTTCTCTATCTGTATCATGAATAAAAAGGATAATACAAGAAAAAACATCTTTAAGAAAAGTGAAGAGATTAGCGGCAAGAGCGTAAAAGGTTACGACTTCGATAAAGGGGTAGATTATAATGCTATTCTTGATTCGTTTAATGCAACAGGATTTCAGGCAACTAATCTTGCAAAAGCAATAGGGATAATAAAAAAGATGAGAGAAGAAAAAGTTTTCATCTACTTAGGATACACTTCAAATCTTGTTTCATCAGGATTAAGGGATGTTTTTAGATATCTTGCAAAACACAAGCTTGTTGATGTTATTGTAACAACTGCCGGAGGAGTGGAAGAGGATTTTGTAAAGTGTCTTGGAGATTTCAAGATAGGCAGCTTTGAAGCGAAGGGAAGTGAATTGCGAGAAAAAGGGATAAATAGAACAGGCAATTTATTTGTTCCCAATTCAAGATACGTTGAATTCGAGAAATTTGTCATACCAATATTGCAAAAGCATAAAGATGAAATTCTAACACCATCAAAACTGATAAAGATTCTTGGAAAAGAGATAAACAATGAAGAATCAATATATTATTGGTGCGATAAGAATAACATCCCGGTATTTTGTCCTGCAATAATGGATGGAAGTCTTGGGGACATGATATATTTCTTCAAGACAAATAATCCTGATTTTAAGATAGATGTTGCAGAAGACGGACTCCAGTTAAATAACTCTACTATTGGAAAAAAGAAAACAGGAATGATTATTCTGGGTGCAGGAGTTGTAAAGCATTCAATATGCAACGCTAATCTATACAGAAACGGCGCAGATTATGCGGTTTATATCAATACGTTGCAGGAATATGACGGAAGCGATTCAGGGGCAAGGCCGGATGAGGCAGTTTCATGGGGTAAGATCTCGCAAAAAGGAGAAAGTGTAAAGGTTTACGCTGATGCAACAATAGTTTTTCCATTGATTGTTGCGAAATCATTTTTTTAGAAGCTTTTTTATATTAATTATTAATTATACTGACTAGAAATGAAAGAGGAAAATTGGCATGAGTTAGATGCAAAAGAAGTATTTAGCAAGCTAAATAGTTCTCCAGATGTTGGCTTAAGCGAAAAAGCTGCAGAAGAAAGGCTCAAACAATACGGGTATAACCAACTCCAAGAAGCTAGCAAGATAAATCCATTAAAGATGTTCTTGGAGCAGTTCAATTCATTTCTTGTTTACATACTTCTTTCTGCAGTAGTAGTCCTTGGGTTCCTGCAGGAATGGCTTGATTTTTTTGTAATATTAATAGTTATATTATTTAATGCTATTTTAGGTTTTATACAGCAATACCGTGCAGAGAAGGCAATAGCCGAACTAAAGAAGCTTCTCGTTCAAAAAGCATCTGTAATGCGGGATGGAAAAGTCAAAGAGATTGATATTTCATTGATTGTTCCAGGAGACATTGTAATAATAGGAGAAGGAGGGAGAATCCCCGCAGATGCCAGAATATTTGAGTTAAATGATTTTGAGGTAAATGAGGCAATATTGACAGGAGAGAGCTCTCCGGTTGAAAAGACAATAGAACCCGTATCAGAAATGGCTGGAGTTGCAGACAGAAAAGATATGGTTTTTCTGGGCACGACTGCTGCAAAAGGAAGCTGCAGGGCAATAGTTACTGGAACAGGAATGCTTACAGAATTTGGCAAGATAGCAAAGCTATTGCAGGAGCCAAAAACAGAGCTTACTCCCTTGCAAAAGAAGCTAGATACAATGTCAAAACAGCTTGGCATAACTGTTCTTGCAATGATAGTAATTCTTTTCATTGTTGGAGTAATAGACGGAATAAGCATGTTTGACATGTTCCTCACTGCAGTAAGCCTGGCTGTTGCAGCAATTCCAGAAGGTTTGGTTGCAGTGATAACACTATGCCTTGCATTCGCAGTAAAAAGAATGTCCAAGGCAAAAGCATTAATAAGAAAATTGCCTGCAGCAGAAACATTAGGAAGAGTTACAGTAATATGCTCTGACAAAACCGGAACAATCACAAGAGAAGAACTTGTTGTATCCCAGTTATACTGCAATAATGAAACAATAAATGCCGGAAAGGACTTTGCAAACTATCTTAAAGACAATGAAGAAGCAAATCTATTGCTCAAAGCAGCATGCCTAAGCAGCAGTTCACGCTATTATATAGAGAAAGATGAGAATGGAAATGAGAAGGAATCATTCGCAGGAGATTATACTGAAAAAGCATTGATAAGATTCGCTTATCAAAATGGATTTTTAAAAAGTGATTTGGCAAAATCTGCTTCAAGAATAAAGGAATTTCCTTTTTCATCTCAAAGAAAGAGGATGTCAGTAATAAGAAAAGTGGAGGATAAGCATATAGCCTATGTTAAAGGCTCCCCAGAAATAATATTAGAGAGATGCAGCAAGGAAATTGTAAAGGGAGATTTAAAAGAGCTGACTGATGAAAGAAAAAAAGAGATAAGAAAGAGCTTTGAGGCAATGGCTTCTGATGCATTGAGGGTTTTGGCATTTGCTTACAAGGAAGTTAATTCTGATAATCTTTCAGAGGAACATTCTGAAAGCGATTTGGTGTTTATAGGGCTGCAAGGAATGTATGATGCTCCAAGAGAAGAAGTAAAAGAAGCTGTGAAGAAGTGCATGGAATCTGGCATCGCAATAAAAATGCTTACAGGAGATTCTCTTCTTACTGCCAAAGCCGTTGCAAAGCAGATAGGGCTGCAAGGTTCTGCAATAGAAGGCAAAAATATTAAGGGAATGAGTGATGAAGAGCTCTCAAGAATAATAGACAAAACAAGCATATTTGCAAGAATTGATCCGGAAGATAAAGTAAGGGTTGCCTCATTATTAAGAAAGATGGGGCATATTGTTGCAATGACCGGGGATGGGGTAAATGACGCACCTGCATTAAAAAAAGCAGATATAGGAGTTGCAATGGGTGTGCGAGGAAGTGATGTTACTAGAGATGTGGCAGATATAATCTTGCTTGATGATAATTTTGCATCAATAGTAAAGGCTGTTGGAGAAGGAAGAAGAGTTTATGACAACATCAAGAAATTTACATATTACATGATAAGCACTAATTTTGCAGAAGTGCTTATAGTTTTCATTGCAATGATTATCGCGGCTAGGCTGGGGTGGGAAACAGCATTGCCCCTGCTGCCAATACAGATATTATGGATAAATCTTGTTACGGACGGAGTTATTGCAATTACTTTAAGCCTTGGTAAAGCAGAAGCCGATGTAATGAAGCGCAAGCCTGAAAATATGTCAATAATCACTCCATCTATAACATGGATCTTGCTGGGAATAGCATTATTCATAACAATCCCAACACTGATAATGTTTAGCTATTATCACACTGATGCTGCCAAGGCACAGACAATAGCTTTCACAATGCTTGTGTTCTTCGAGGGATTTAATGCATTCAATTTTGCATCATTAAAAACTTCTTTTTTCAAGCAGAAAATGAATATAGCGCTTGTCCTAGCAGTGATATTAACATTTGCATTGCAGCTTGTTCTTATCTATGCTACACCGCTCCACGCCGCATTCGGGACAACCTTCTTAAGCTTAAACGAGTTGTTGCTAATCATCCTAATTACTTCTTCAGTATTCATATTGGGGGAAGCAGTTAAAGTTTCAATGCCTTTTGCAAGAAAATCTTCAAAACCAGTTTAATGGTTTAAATAGAATAGTTTTTTGTAAAGTATATTCTTTTGTATTATGTCAAGAACACTCTTTACAAAATTTTGTGTTCTTGATCATCCTAAAGTTGTAATCGAACTACTATTCTTGATAATATGCACAACTTTATGATAATCTTTAAATATGCCTCAAGTTTCTGGAAAAGGTTATGTCATTAGAAAAAGAGATGATAATAGGATTGCGAGAGCCAGATTTGAATGCTAATTCAATTATGGTTGCTGAAAGAAGATACCTCAAGAAAGATGCTAACGGCATCATTGTTGAGGATCCAAAAGGCATGTTCTATAGGGTTGCCCAAAATGTTGCATTGGCAGATATACTATACAAACATGATAGAAAGGAAGTATTTGACGGAGTAGATTATCAGGATGATCACGGAGCAACTCTTCTGCTGCAGAATACAGATAAATCAAGCAGAGAAAAAAACTTCTTAAAGTTCATATCAAATCTTCATTTATTAGAATCAAAAAGTGGAGAGCAGCTCAAAAAAAGCATAACCGATTTTTATGATATGATGGCTGGCATTTATTTCTTGCCTAATTCCCCCACCTTGATGAATGCTGGCAAGGACCTCCAGCAATTAAGCGCATGTTTTACTCTTCCTATTTATGATTCAATGGACTCTATATTTGCAACACTTGCAGATACTGCATCAATACATAAATCTGGAGGAGGAACTGGCTTTTCATTCTCAAATCTTAGGGGCAAAAATGCAGTTGTAAAATCCACAGGAGGAGTTGCATCAGGCCCTATATCATTCATGAAGGTTTATGATGCTGCTACAGAGGCTGTAAAGCAGGGTGGAACAAGAAGAGGAGCAAATATGGGGATATTAAGAGTAGACCACCCAGATGTAGTAGACTTTATTATGTGCAAAGAAAAAGACAAGCAGATAAGCAATTTTAATATTTCTGTTGCATTGACATATGATTTCATGAAAAAGCTAGAAGGAAGTGAAGATTACAATCTCATTGACCCCAGAACTGGAGATTTAACAGGAAAATTAAATTCTAAGGATGTTTTTGACTTGATTGTAAAGCAGGCGCATAAAAACGGAGAGCCTGGAATAATATTCATTGACAGAGTAAATGATTTTAATCCAACTCCCAAGGTTGGAAAAATAGAAAGCACCAATCCTTGCGGAGAACAGCCTCTTCTGCCTTACGAATCCTGCAATCTTGGCTCAATAAATCTAGGAAAATTTGTCAAAAATGGCAAGATAGATTATGGAAAGCTTGAAGATATAGTGCAGAAATCCACCCATTTCTTGGATAATGTAATTGACATGAATCAATATCCTCTACCTCAAATTGAAAAGATGACCAAGGCTAATAGAAAGATTGGATTAGGGGTAATGGGATTTCATGACATGCTAATAAAATTAGGCGTGCCCTATAATTCGGAAAGTGGCGTTAAGATAGGAGAGGATGTAATGGGCTTCATTACCGAAGCTGCAAAGAAAGAATCTGAGAGTCTTGCTTCCAAAAGAGGAACATTCCCTAATTTTGAAGGCAGTATCTATGACGGAAAAAGAAAATTAAGAAATGCTACATTAACTACAATTGCTCCTACAGGAACATTAAGCATTATTGCAGGGCCTTGCTCTTCAGGAATAGAGCCAATATTTGCAATATCTTATTATAAGCAGGTAATGGACAAAGACAAGCTTGTTGAAAGCAATCATCTATTTGAGGAAATTGCAAAACAAAAGGGATTTTACAGTAAGGAACTAATGGAAAAAATAGCAGAAAAAGGCTCTCTTCACGATATAGCAGAAATTCCAGAAGAGATAAAGAAACTTTTTGTTACTGCTCATGACATTGAAGTGGAATATCATATTAAAATGCAGGCGGCATTCCAAAAAAATACTGATAATGCTATAAGCAAGACAATCAATTTTCCAAATTCTGCATCAATAGAGGATGTGAGAAAGGCGTATCTTTTGGCAGACAAGCTTGGATGCAAGGGAGTTACAGTATACAGGGATGGCAGCAGGGATGAGCAAGTGTTAAATGTTGGGAAAGGATTAGAAAAAAAAGTTGAAGAAGCATTGCTAACAAAAATAAAGCCAAGACCTCGCCCAAAAAAAATGCAAGGGATTACTACTAAAGTAAAAACAGGATGTGGCACAGTTTATATGACTGAAAACAGAGATGAAAAGGGTCTTCCTTTTGAGTTCTTTACTTCAATGGGAAAATCAGGAGGATGTGCTGCATCACAGCTGGAAGCAATCAGCAGGCTTGTTTCATTAGCTTACAGGTCAGGAATAGACCCCAAAGAAGTAAGAGACCAATTAATTGGAATAAGATGCCCCTCTCCGACATTTGGGGAAGGTGGAAAAATATTTTCATGCGCTGATGCAATTGCAAAAAACATTGATACTGGCAGCAATAAAGATGAGAATTTTCTAGAGTCTAAAATAAAGCCTGCAATGAAACATTCTCATGAAGATGATAATAACGAAAATGGAAACAATAATCCCGGGAATGTAGTTGGAGTATGCCCAGATTGCCACAGCCCTCTGCAGCATGAGGAAGGATGTGTTAAATGCTTAGTCTGCGGATATTCAAAGTGCTAACAAAAGATTTAAAAAGAGAGATACAATAATTAGTATTAATACTAGCTAATACATACAACCTATTGTATTTGGATAAAAAAGAGATGAGATGCCCATTTTGCAATTTCAATGAGACTAAGGTTACAGATAAAAGGGAAAGCAATGAAGGATTTAGAAGAAGAAGAGAATGCCTTCACTGCAAAAAAAGATTTACAACTAGAGAGGCAATTATTCAGGAAACAATTGTTGTTGTAAAGAAAGATGGCAGACGTGAGGCGTTTGATGCCAACAAGATGCGCAGCGGTTTTATAAAAGCATGCGAGAAAAGGCCGATAAGTTATGATAAGATAGATAATGCAGTTAGAGAAATAGAGACAAAGATAAGAAAGAGCAATAAGAAAGAGGTGAAAAGTGATTTTATCGGGGAGCTCGTAATGAACAAGCTAAAAAAACTTGATGACGTTGCATACATAAGATTTGCATCAGTTTACCGTTCATTCGCTGACATTACTTCTTTTGAGTCTGAATTAAAAAAGCTAAGAAAAAAATAAAATGGAATCAAAAATAAAAAGGGTAAGAAAAAGAGATGGGAGACTTGTTGAGTTCGACCACGAAAAAATAGCATTGGCTATATGGAAAGCAGCTCAGGCAGTTGGCGGAACAGATAGAAACATTTCAGAAGCTTTAAGCCTGGAAGTTTCAAAAGAGATGGAGAAAAGGTTTAGTGGCAAGATTGTAACTGTTGAAGAGGTTCAAGATGTTATTGAAAAGGTGTTGATCGAAAGTGGGCATGCAAAAACTGCCAAGGCATTCATACTTTACAGGGAGAAACATAAGGAAATGAGAGATGCAAAGCAATTGCTTATGGACTCTCAGGAGATAGTAAGGGATTACATTGCAAAAGAAGACTGGAGAGTTTATGAAAATGCAAATGCTTCCTATTCATTATCTGGATTGCTATGGCACGCTGCTGGAACTGTCATGGCATATTATGGCTTGAATAGCACTTATTCTAAGGAGATAGGAAATGCTCATGTAAACGGTGATTTGCATATCCATAACATGTCAATGAGTTTGGCAGGGTATTGTGCAGGATGGAGCTTGAGGCAATTGCTTCACGAGGGATTTAATGGAGTGCCAAATAAGATTGAGAGCAATCCCCCAAAGCACTTAAGGACTGCAGTAGGCCAGATGATTAATTTTGTAGGAACTCTTCAGAATGAATGGGCGGGCGCTCAGGCATTCAATTCTTTTGACACCTACCTTGCTCCTTTTGTAAGGCAGGATAAATTATCTTACAAGGATGTAAAACAGGCTGTTCAAGAATTTGTATTCAATGTAAATGTCGCTTCAAGATGGGGCGGCCAGACTCCCTTCACAAATTTAACATTTGATTTAACTCCTGCAGAAGACCTTAAAGATCAGGCAGTAACATGCGGCGGCAAGATTCTGAATTCAACATATGGAGAATATCAAGAAGAAATAGACATGATAAACAAGGCATTCATAGAATGTATGATTGAAGGAGATTCAAAAGGGCGTGTATTCACTTTCCCAATTCCAACATATAATATAACTAACGATTTTGACTGGAATTCTGAAATTGCTGATTTGCTTTTTGAAATGACTGCAAAATATGGATTGCCTTATTTCCAGAATTTTATCGGTTCAGATTTAAAACCTAGTGATGTGCGTTCAATGTGCTGCCATTTACGTTTAGACCTTGCGCAGCTAAAAAGAAATGTTACGGGAGGATTATTTGGAAGCGGAGAATCAACTGGAAGCTTAGGTGTAGTAACGATAAATATGCCCAGGATTGGCTTTTTGGCAAAAGACGATAATCAATTCTTTGACAAGCTGGATCAAGTGATGTATCTTGCAAAGCAATCATTGGAGACAAAAAGAAAAATTGTGCAAAGAAATCTTGATAACTGGCTTCTCCCATATTCCAAAAGGTATCTTGGAACTCTAAAAAATCATTTTTCCACAATAGGATTAGTTGGAATGAATGAGGCGTGCCTCAATTTCTTAGGAGAAGAAATTGCCACCCCCTCTGGACAAAAATTTGCTATTAAAACATTAAATTTTATGAGAGAGAGACTTGAAGAATACCAGCAGGAAACAGGCAATTTTTACAACCTAGAAGCAACTCCTGCAGAAGGGACATCTTATAGATTGGCTAAGAAAGACATGCAACTCTACCCTTCAATAAAAACAGAAGGAAAGAAAAATCCGTATTACACTAATGCAACATCTCTCCCCGTAAATTATACAGATGACTTGATGTTTACATTAAAGCATCAGGAGCCATTGCAGACACTTTATACTGGCGGGACTGTTCTTCATGCTTTCCTCGGAGAGAGAATACAAAGTAGCGAGGCAAAACTCTTGGTAAGAAAGCTTGCTAACAATTCAAAGCTTCCATACTTTACTCTTTCACCAACATTTTCTATATGCCCGCAGGATGGATATCTTGCAGGATCAGTTGAAAAATGCCCTACTTGCAATAAAAGCACAGAAGTTTACAGTCGTGTTGTAGGATATCTTAGGCCAGTTAAAGATTGGAATCTTGGAAAGCAGGAAGAATGGAAGGATAGAAAATTTTACAATACTGCTCTGCTGATTAATGCATAAATGCGATGAGGTCCTTAAGTTCAGTTAGAATACGCTTTTCTTACCTTCTCTTTTAATTGACTAAACTTCCCATTTCTTATTGCATCTTTTGCCTTTTCTATCAATTCGTGCATAAAATAAAGGTTATGATAGCTAGCTATTCTGTATCCCAATCCCTCTTCTTGCAATAATAAATGTCGTATATATGCCCTTGAATAATTTTTGCATGCAAAGCATTTGCATTTTTTGTCTATTGGATTTTTATCTTCCTTGTATCTGCCCCTGAATATCCTTAATTTTCCGCTCCAAGTGAATATTGTTCCTCTTCTTGCATTTTGCGTTGGATATCTTGAGTCAAACATGTCTATTCCAAGAGATATTGCATCAAGAACTTCATATGGATGGCCTGCACCCATTAAGTAGACTGGCTTGTTTTGAGGAATGATTTCCTTTTGTATCTTTATTGCTTCTATTTCCTGTTCATGTGTCTCTCCCAAAGCTAGTCCTCCTATAGAATATCCCTCAAAATTAACTTTAAGCATTTCTTTTGCTGATTTTTCTCTAAGGTCTTTGTGAATCCCCCCTTGGCAAATGCCAAACAGTATTTGCCTTTTTTCTTTTGGGATATTTTTTTGAATTTTATCATGATGCTCTTTGCATCTCTTTGCCCAGGAGGTAGTCTTTCTTACCGCCTCCCCAATTTCCTTCTTGCTGTTTTCTAATAATGGCATGCTATCCAGGCACATTATAATATCTGCTCCAATATCTACTTGTATCTCCATATCTTTTTCAGGAGTTATGAAAATTTTCTCGCTAGTAAATGGATTTCTAAAAAGAACACCCTCGTCATTTGAAGAAATGTAGATTCTGTCAGAATACATCTGAAATCCTCCAGAGTCAGTAACATTAATCCCTCTAAAGTTCATGAATTTGCCTATTCCTCCAAGTTTTTTTATCACTTTTTCTCCAGGCTTAAGATGAAGAAGCAAAGTGTTTGATATCACTGCATCTATTCCTATTTCCTCCAAGTCTTTTGAAGAAAAATGCTTTACTCCACCCTTAGAAGCAACAGGCATGAAGAAAGGAGTTTCTATTGTCCCTTTTCTTGTTTTGAGTAATCCTATTCTTGCTTTTGTTTTCTTATCTTTAAATTTTATCTTGAATATCTCTTGCATAGTTTAATCAGTAAAAGAGCTTATAAAAAAGTTATTAAATCTCTTTTTTCTAGCTTTCTCATGAAAAAATTTGTGATGTTAGGATTCAGCTTTGGCATAACTTCTGGAATCATTACAACTTTAGGGTTAATGATTGGATTAGATTCAGGCACTCATTCAAAACTCGCAGTTCTTGGAGGAATTCTTACAATCGCTATATGCGATGCAATGTCTGATGCATTCGGAGTTCATATCTCCCAAGAGTCAGAAAATGATCATTCGTCTAAAGAGATAGGGGTTTCTGTTATCTCTACATTCATTACCAAATTCATTGTCGCATTGACATTTGCAATTCCAGTTATACTCCTGCCGCTTAATAATGCAATAA
>JAZDFA010000008.1:0-42789 GCA_043808285.1 archaeon | reverse complement strand
GATGAGCCTATTCCTGCCAAAGTAAGCGCAGAAGGAAACATATGGAATGTTCTTGAATTTGAGAACAACGAATTTAATGTTTCTGCAAATTCAATGAGTGTAGTGGAGGTAGAGGTAAGCCCGGAGGAGGAGAATACTCCTGGAACATACAGCGGCAATATTGTGGTAGAAGCGGAAAAAGAAAAGAAGACTGTTCCAGTAAGAATAGCAGTAGAGCTTGCACCCCAGCCTCTTTTTGATTTATCTTTCAATATACTATCTGCTTCTGATCTCACTGCAGGCAAGGAGTTCAAAACAGCAATCACACTAGTAAATATAGGAAGGCCTGGAAGAGCAGAGAATATCACTCTTAACTATTCGTGGAGAAATACTGACAATGACAACATCTCATTTGCAGCAGATGAAGAAACTTTTGCAGTAAAGAGCACATCAACTTTCGAGAAAAATATAATTCTTCCAGATAATCTAATCACCGGCAAATATGCATTGGACATAAAAGCAAGATACTGGAACAACCGCAAGAATGCTTCAGCATCAGGAACATTCAATATAATCCCTGCAAGACCTCCTGTAATATTGATATTTGCCCTGGCTTTTGTTCTGGCAATGCTTACAATAGCTTTATTGCTCTATCCTAGGCTATTTTCTTCTTCTACTAAGGAAGATTATGTTTGATCCTAAGGGTTTTAATCGGTTTCTAATTGATCACCCCCTTAAGCATTTAGAAATGTTTATAAACTAAAGTTTATACTTATAAACTAAAATGAACATGTATAAACTTAAATTTACAAGACTGCAAAATGAGATCTTCAGGCTTTTATGCATCAAAGCAGGAGCCTCTTGCAACCAACGAGAAATTGCAAAAATCTTGGGGGTTTCTCCCACTGCAGTATCAAAGTCTCTTTCTTTGCTTGTGAAAGAGGATTTAATCAAGATAAAAAAACAGGGAAGAATTAATCTGCTTTCTATACAGCTAAACCGGGATAACCCAATGGCTATTAATCAAAAAAGAATTGAAAATTTGAGAATGATCTATGAATCAGGAATATCAGAAGAACTGGCCTCAAATTTTGCAGGATGCGCTATTTTTCTTTTTGGCAGCTACTCTAGGGGGGAGGACACCCTCAGTTCAGATATTGATATTGCAGTTATTGGATGCAAAACCAAAGAGACGGACATGTCTAAATTTGACAGGATTATGGAGAGGAAGACCACTCTTAATTTTTATGATTCATTTGGCAGCATACATAAAAATCTCCTGGATAACATTTTAAATGGGATAATCTTAAACGGGAGTGTTGAATTATGAGGTTGCCAAGAGAATTTAAGGAATACTTAAAAGAAGGGACAATCAAGAAAGTATCCCCAGACAAACCGAGGGCTAAATTTCTAGTAAACGAATCAAAAAATTCATTGGAAGGGCTCAAAGAAAGAGTGCAAAAATTAGGCATAAATGGGAAGAATGCCAATTCCATAGTGAAGGATTGCTATGATGTCAGAAATGTTTCAAACCTTTCATTTTAGGGTGCATTTCTGAGCACTTGGAAATCTTATGATTTCCTGTGCCGGAAATTCTTTTTTAAGAATTTCCTTGCATCCAGAAAATCCACGCAGTTATCAGATTTTCTTGATATTATCATGGAGATGATAAGAGCAAGACTTCTTTTGGATGGCTATAACTCTTCCGGACTTTATGCCCATGAAGCAGAGGTTTCATATCTGGCAGAGATGGGAAAAACTTTTGAAGAAAATGAAATTGCGTTTCTTAATGTCGGAAATTGGTTTTAAACCGCACCCTTTAGGGTGCAATTTCCGAGCATCCAGAAAACCAACGCAAACCCCACACTTTAGTGTGGGGTATACTCGGAGGTTTTCTTGATGAACTTCGGTATCTTAGAAATGGGATAACCTACTATGGGAAAATTCTGGATGAACATTATGCCCAGAAAGCCTTTAATTTTCTTGTAAAAATATATCCTATGCTTGAAAAGTCGTTAAAAGAAAATAATTAGCTTTCGCAGTCTTAATAATCAATTAACTTGCCTTCTTGAAGGGTTTCCTAATGAACGTGGCCTTCTAGCAGTAATGGGAGTAAGGCTTACGCAATGTTGGTCTTTTTTTCAAGCAAAGTAGTTCTCCCCAGACAGATAAATTTTTATAACCTAGAGCAATTATTCTAAAATGAAGTACTATCCTGAAAAAAGAGAAATATTTCTTGAAAGGGAATTAAGCAATCTTGACAAGTTCGTAGTTAAATTCTGCAAATTAGCTGGGGAATATGTGATTGTTTCAGGTTATGTATCAATAATCCTTGGCAGGAGCAGGGCAACAGAGGATGTCGATATGCTTGTTCCAGATATGAATAAGGAGGATTTCAGAAAAAAATGGAAAGAGATACTTTCACATGGCTTTGAATGCATTAATACGTCCAAACCAGAAGAGGCTTACAATATGCTAAAAGAACATGCGATAAGATTTTTCAGGGGGGTTCCATTGCCTAACATGGAGTTTAAAACAATAAAGAATGACATTGACAGATATTCATTTGAAAATAGGCTGAAAATAAATCTTGGGGGAGAGGCTATATATATTTCGCCAATTGAAATGCAGATAGCTTATAAGCTCTTTTTAGGCAGTGATAAGGATATAGAAGATGCAAAGCACTTGTATGAGATATTCAAAGAAAAGCTTAATAATGCTCTTTTGCTGGAGTTCATAGAAAAACTGCAAGTAAGTGATAAGTTTAAAATCATAAAATGAAAATTGACATAAAACAGCTTGAAAAAGAAAAGGAAATGAATCGCAAAGACAGGCTGGAATTTGTAAAGTACTGGGCAAACTATGTCAAGACTCATAGCGATAAGGAATGGAGCAGGCAGCAGAATATAGTAATTAACGGGCAGATAAGGCAGTAATAGGTTGATGCCTCTCTTTTTTAGCTGCGGGGGTAGGGTTTAAGCAATGTTTTCTTTTTGTTTGGGTAGAAAGAGGAATTCTTTTAAGTTATCCAAAACCCTTAAATACCTCCCAGGATTTTGGAATGAATGGTGATAGCAAAAGAGCTTTTGATATTTGCCGGAGCATTCATCGGATGCCTGCTGGCAATGTTTCTTGATTACAAGAAGCAGTTTAAGGATTACAAGGCCTGGGTTTTTTCTGGGCTTCTTTCGTTTGGAGTTTTTGGGATTTATGAGGTTCTTGTTGCATTGGAATATTTCCCAGCCACATTTTCAAGCCTGGGGCTGTTTGGAATTTCGCTTTTTATTGGGTTTTCCATTAAAGAGCTTACGAAGAAGTTCTGGGAAATCGTGAATAAGGGTTGATATTTTTTCTAAAACTAGAAGAAACCCCTACCCGTAAGCCTTACTCCTACACTCCTAAATCGGAAATACTAATATTATTAATTTCTAATTTGACTGCTAGTCAAGGTGTGGGGGTAGCTAGAGGGTCAATCAAAGATTAGGTAAATTGAATTCTTATTAGATTTAGAATAGGAGAGGAGAATCTGTGTTATGTCAAGAACACTGAACTAAAACTACACACTTCAAGTGTGTAGTCGCGTGTTCTTGAGCATCCTAAAATTGCACGCAAACTTCCGCCCTTTAGGGTGTGGTAAAACTGGAGCAATTTTTTGATGAATATTAAATAATTCAAGTGTGAAAAAATACCCCTGATGCCAAACCCAAGAAAAAACTCTTCCCAATTACACCAACCTAAAAGCGGGAAATACAATGATTAACAATTATTAATTTAGCGGTCTTTTTAGGTGTTAATGGAGCAAGGGCAGTTGAAGATGGGACTTCTTTCTTGATTTTTAAGCACCTTAACAAAATTTGGATATCAAAATTGCAAAAGATTTAAATATAACTAAAAAGATATATAGGTATATCTAAAAAGTTATATAGCAAAAAAGATGTTTACAAAAACCCAAGCAGAGATAATGAAGGTATTTGTTTCAAAAATAAATGAAAATTTCAGCATAAAACAAATATCTGAGATAATCAAAAAGGCATATCCTTTAGTCCATCGGTCAGTTAAGTCTCTTGTTAATGGAGGATTCTTGATAAAGGACAAGAGGGGCCTGTTATCACTAAATTACTGCGAGAATTTCGGAGATATTGCATATATAGAATCCTTAAGGAAGGATGAATTTTTGAAAGATAAAATAATGAAAATGTTTGTGCTGGATGTTTTAAGCAAGATAAACAGCAATTTCTTTGTGTTTTTGGTATTTGGCTCTGCGGTAGAGTCCAGGGAGCCAAGAGATATAGATATTCTTCTTATAACTCCAAGGAAAGAAGAGGTAAATGAAACTGAAAAGATTGTTGCAAATATTTCTTCTAATTTTTCAAAGAAATTTGATATCAATGTTATTTCTGCAGAAAGTGCAGAAGAGATGCTAGGCAAAAGAGAAAGTACCAATATGCTCAACGAAACATTAAATAAGCATATTATTCTGTTTGGAGCAGAAAATTATTACAGGATACTGAAAAATGCTAGACAATAAGAATATAGAGATCAAAAAATTCCTTTAGTTTACCTCCAACTTAAAATTGGCGGTTTGCGTGGAATTTTAGGATGCTCGGAAATTGCACCCTAAAGGGTGCAGTTTTAAACCAATTTCCGACATAATCAATAAAAACATGAAGAGGCTTATTGGAAATAAGTCTATTACGAAAGAGGAAGGTGGAAAATTTACCGACTTTTTTATTAATAACTCCAGAGATTCTCTTGATTGCGCTAAACTTTTATTTGATGCTTCAACAAAAAAAGAAATTCAAAAATCAATTGGATTTCCAAACTTTAATGGGTTCCTATGGGTGATTAATGCCAGCTATTATTCTATGTTTTACATGGCTAGGGCATTGTTGGAAAGTGGAGGGATAAAAATTAAGACAGATGAATCCATTCATCTGGTTACTTTCAATGCATTGGTTTATTATTTCTATTTGACTGGGAAGATACAAAAAAGCCTGATTGAAGAGTTTGATGATGCCGGAGAAGAAGCTTCTCAAGCCCTTGGAAAAGAAAAAGCCAGATTGCTTGTTGAAGATTACTCTTATGAAAAGGCCAAAAGAGGAAGATTTACTTATGAAATGGGGGAAATCGCCATGCAGAATAAGGCAGAAACTTCCCTAAACAGGGCAAAAAAATTTAATGAAGAAATTAGAAAAATTCTCCAAGTGAGATAAATCTTCTAAAAAACAATTCCCGTAACCCTACTCCTTCCCTTACCTAAAAGCGGGAAATACAATGATTAACAATTTCTAATAAAATCACGCGGAAATTTCTTTTTCCATTTTTTTTGTTGCGATTGCCCAATCTAGCTTTACCAAGTTAGAGGCAAAATTATTCTTTAAGTTAAGCTTGTAATAGTCAGACTTGCCTATCCTTCTTGTCTTTATTATAACCTCTTTTTCAAGCAAGTCTCTAAAAAAATTCATAAGGGAAGTATAGCTGACATTGCTGCCTCTTGATATCTCTGTAACAGGAAAGTCAAACATCTGATTATCTATCAAAAAATCCAGTACTCTCAATTTTGGAGTGTCTCCAAAATACTGCAAAAACAAGGATTTATTTTCTTTTTCTTTCATTTTATTATTCAATAATATATTATTGACGTTTTTAAATCTTTCTATAATTGAGTCACATATTTCAAAAATAGCAACATTTAAAAATGTGGTGGATATTAAAATCTATGCAAAAAGAGCTGGAAAAAGCACAGGTTATGTTTAAGCTAGCAAGAAAGGGCAATTGGGTAAATTCTTATGATCGAATGGAGCATTTTAAGAGATTTTCAAATTTAGCAGAGATAATAAAGGACCTTTCTAAAATTGGCTGGCTTATAATCCATAAGAAGTCAAATTTTGTAGGCATTTCTCTGAATACAGAATACAAAAAAGAGATTATAGAATTTATAGAAATTCAGATGCCTCACCTAAATGGATCAATTAAATAAATTTCTAGTTAAAACTTTTGATTACCTCATAGTAACCTTACTCCTGCCACTCCTAAACAAAACAAAATACATTTATTAAATGATTAATTAACGTTTTTAGGTATTATGTCAGAAATGCTTTGCGAAAACCACATGCTTTAGCATGTGGATGAGCATTTCTGAGCATCCTAAAATTCCAAGCAAACCACGCCCTTCTAGGGTGAAAGTAAAACTCCTGGAATTTTTTGATAGTGTGGGGGGTAGTTAGAGGGTCAATCAAAGGTTAGGTAAATTGAATTCTTATTAGATTTAGAATAGGGAGAGGCAAATCTAAAGTAATACTATTAAAACAATTCAAGTGTTGAGAAGAAAAATACTTTTTGCTGCCAAACTAGAAGAAAAAACTCTTCCTAATTACACCCACCTAAAACGGGAAATACAATGATTAACTACCCTACGAAACGGTTTCTAATGAACGTGGTTATCAAGCAGTTAGGGTGGGGGCAGTTGGATGGGACTTTTTTACTTTGCATATGAATAAATTTTATCTGCCAAACTCTTCTTAAAAAATATCTTTAGAACCTCGCGAGATTTATTCTCTCTGTATCTCTGCTGCAAGCTGATTAAATTCATCCATTATCCTCTTTCTTGTTTCATTCAATGA
The DNA here is from genome assembly GCA_043808285.1 of archaeon. Classification (GTDB taxonomy): domain Archaea; phylum Nanobdellota; class Nanobdellia; order Pacearchaeales; family DTIR01; genus JAZDFA01. The sequence goes on along the minus strand of JAZDFA010000008.1, from coordinate 36,187 downwards.
ATTAATGTCCTTATCAATGAGAACTTTCGTGTCTGCTATGCTTTTTTTGATAACTGTCTTTGCCCCAATGTCAACATAAAGCTCCTTGTTTTTAAGCTCTGTCTTGATATAAACATTCTTTCCGATTGATGAGAGGATTTCTGTCTTTTCTTTTGACTTGTCTATCTCATCCAGGTTTAATTTCATCAATTGCAATTCGATTATCTGCTGGTCTAATATCTCAAGCTGCTGCTGCATTTGTATTGCTTGCTGTTCTAGTATGTTAAGCCTATAAAATTTCTCCTGGTCTTCCCGGCTCATGCCAGACATTGAGAATGGATTTGCCTGCTCCTCAGCATGACTCTCCTGATTATGATCGTGTCCGCATTCGCATTCATGGTCCTTGTCATGGGAATGTGCATGATGCTGATTATGCTGGTTGCCTGGATTATTTGGCTTGTGCCCTTCTTGTATTTCTTTTTCTGCCATTTTTTATCATTAATATTCTCTATTATTCGAAGGAGGGTTTTTATTCTTTTGCTTTGCTGATGCTTGGAGAACTGGAACATTACTGCTGCAAAACCAAGAAAACCTCTAACTCGGAAGCCTTGCTCCATTAACTGCTTAATTTCACGTGAATTAACAACCACCTAATTTAATGGCAGGATTCTAACTCAATATGGCTTCAACTTTTTCAACAATCTCTTTTGATTTGTCCAGCAAATTTGAAAGCAGCGCTTTGTTTACTTCTGTTTTTGTCCCATATTGAAATTCTTCCCTTAAAGATTTAGCATCCTTGCTGGTCATTTGCTCTGTAGTCCTGATAAACAGTAGGTCATCCTTGCTTAGGTCTATTTCCTTTTTATCAATGAGATATTCTGCTGTGCTAATTGTACATTCATGATTCTTAGATTCAAATCCTTTGCTGAATAGCAGTGCAAGGAGAGAATGATACATTGCATAATATGCCTGGGAAACAGCCCAATCATCAAAGTCACCTTTGATGTTATAATCTGCAGCTCTTAGGTTGTGCTTCGCTTTCTCTATGTGTTCTTTTGCTAGCTTGCTGTTTGGAGTGATTATTCTCATCCTTCTCGCATCTGCAAGACACCAATTTATTTTTGATTTACTGCTTGGCATTTTTTATTATGTCTAAAAATAAAGATTCTCCCTTTAATATAATTCCTGTCTTGATAATATCTAAAATTGCATCTTTTTTATTTTTTATTTCTTTGACTAAATCCTCTTGGTTCAATATGAGCGGAATAATGGGCTTACTTCTTATCTTGGACAAGTTCAGGCAAAAATCAGCCACTTGCTTGGGCTTTTTGGAGATAAAAAGAACATCAACATCATTAAATTCCCTGCCCTTAAGAACAGAACCAAATAATATGATTAACTGTCCATGCTCAAAATTCATTATTTCGTTTGCATAAATCTTAGGGTATCCTTTTAGGATTCTTCTTTCTTCAATCAGCAAGAGCTCACATAACTTTAATGATTCCTCACTTCTGAAATTTATCTTATAAAATTTTGCATTGCCCAGATTATCACATAAAACAATCTTGTTTTCTTCCAATCCTTTAAGAATTTTAAACACACTTCCCACGCTTATATCTAATATATTGGAAATCTGGTTAATATTGACCAGATCCAAATTTCTTAGCAAATAGAGCATTATCTTTTTGGTATTTTTTGGTATCATTTTTCATTTAAAGTGAATAATTATTCATTATTAGTGAATGTTTATAAATCTTTCCTAACTAATTATCTGGTTAGTACATGCACGGGCACAAGTGCCCTCATTTTATGTTTATCTGTGCCCGTATAAATAAAAACCAAGAAAACCTCTAATTCGAAAGCCTTACTCCTATACTGCTAAATCGGAAATACTATATCAACAATTGTTAATTCAACAACTTTCTTTGGTGTTAGGTGGGTGGGAAGTTGGATGGGGGCAGGCAGGGGAGAAGAAATAGGAATTTTCTTCTAGATTCAAAATAGAGAGGAGAATCTGTGTTATGAATATTAAACAATTCAAGTGTTGAGAAGAAAAAATACTCTTGCTGCCAAACTAGAAGAAATCTCCATTAGTAACCCTTGCACCTAAAAGCGGGAAATACCTTAATTAATAATTAATATTTCTAATTTATCGGTCGGCAAGCAGTTATAGAGTCAGGCAGAGAAGATGGGACGCATCCTTTTCTTATCAAATAACTCAGAATCATCAACTCATTTGTCCATAACTCGTTTTATCTTTCTAAGCACATTCATTGTCTCTTCCTTCAACCTATGAACTGAGCTAGTGATAAATCCAGTAATGAAAAGCTGGAAGCTTAGGAGAGTAAAGAACATGCACATTGCAAAGCTGTATGGGTGGAGTATTTTTCCACTCTGGATGATTTCAGCAATAGGAACATACCCGAATCCTGCTGCAACAGCTATTGAAAAGAATGAAAGCAGAATGAAGAACTGCATTGGCCTATAATCCCTGAAGAGATTAAGCGTAGTTGTAAGGATTCTTGTGCCATCTGAAAGAGCATTAAGCTTTGACTTGCTTCCAGGTGGTCTTTCCCTGTAACCTACTGGAATTTCCCTTATCCTATAGCCATCTTCAAGAGCCTTGATTGTAAGCTCGGTCTCAATCTCAAAACCAGAAGCAAGAAGGTTGATGTTTTTTACAAAATCCTTGTTCATTACCCTATAACCTGAAAGCATGTCCTTTATCTTGGAATTAAAGCAGAAATTGACGCTTGCTCTTATTACCTTGTTTCCAAAGTTGTGCAGCAATCTGTTTTCCTCTTTTTGGAAGTTTTCAAGCCTTGTGCCTATTGTCATGTCAGCATCATCATTAACAACTGGGGCAAGCAAGTCCTTGATTCTGTCTGCAGGGTATGTGTCATCCCCATCTACCAGTATATAATAGTCTGCATTGATTTCCTCAAACATGGCCTTCATTACAGAGCCTTTGCCTCTTCTTTTGAATTGTTGGACTATCGCGCCTGCTTCTTTTGCCAGTTTGGAGGTATTATCAGTAGAACCATTGTCAAAAACATAGATTTTGCAGCCTGGAACCTCTTTTTTAAAATCCAAAACTACCTTCTTTATTGTTATCTCTTCATTGAGGGCAGGTATCAATACTGCTATGTTTGTCATTTAATAGCTTAATATCGGGGGTATTTTAAACCTTTTGCATTAAAGAAGAATAAATTGATAGATTCATTATTCAGTGACAAATATGTCTATTTTATCATATAGTTAATCATATAACAATGTTTTTAAATACAAATTATAGTAACTTTTATAGGGGATTAGGAGAGAGAGGTGAGAACGGAAAACAAATGGTAAAGAGATATCTCTGCATAACGGCATCATTCTTATTCGCAATTCTATTAATTGGTTTTGTATCTGCAGGAGAAGAAGTTGTTTCACCTTCCTATGAAAGACCATGCGGAACAGGAACAGACTTGTGCACATGGAACAAGGTATTGCCTTTGGGCTCACAAAACATACAATACTGCATAGACCAGGGCTTTGATTTAAAATACAATACTTTCTGGGCATTAAACACTGATACAAGCGCACAATGCACATTTGACGGCACAAACCTGGAAGAGACACAGCTTCATATTTCTATAGACAATGATGTAATAAAATGCACATTGAACGGAAACACTGTATTTGAGAATGTAGTGCATGAAGGATGCGCGCCTGTAGACCCAAGAAATGGATACAATTTAGACATCACGCCAACAAGCGGGCAGAATACTATTCTATGTGAAGTAAGAGACAGGGGAGACCTTAGTCACTTTGACGCATGCGTAACAGGAACAGTAAACAACGATGTTCCAGAATTCAGCTCAATAGCTGCATTAACCGCATTAATCGGCTCAACAATCGGATTCATAGCATTAAGGAGGAGAAAGTAAGATGAAATCAAGATTCTTTATCCTTGTTTTAGCATCATTATTCTTATCAATGGGATTTGCAAGCGCTCTAACAACCCTTTCAACACATGATTATTTCGACCAGTGCGGAGATGGTGATGGATTGTCTTCTAATGGCGTAAATGACGCATGCAACCCTTTTATTACATGGCATGTTCATGATATGGGAGAATTGCTTGATGGAAGCGATGTTGAAAGCTTGACTGCATATTTTATGTCAGGATGGACCTCTGGATGCCAAGATAATGCTTATGCTTATGTTTCTCAAAATATAGACGGGCCATGGAGCTACATAGGAGATACAAGTTATACACCTGGCGGATGGCAAATAATCTCAACAAGCTTCTTTGATGTTTTTACTGAACTAGATTTCAGATATGTAAAGATAGGCAATTATGGCGGATGTTATTCTGACTGGTCAGCTGCTGGAGTAAACCTCAAGAAGGGAAATGATGTTCCAGAATTTTCAACAATCGCTGCAGGATTAGCATTAATTGGCTCAACTTTAGGCTTTGTAGCATTAAGGAGAAGAAAATGAAGAAGCAAACAACATTCGCAATAATGATCATAGCAGCATTAATGGCAATGCCAACAGTATTAGCAGGATGCTGTGTTATCCAAAACGAAAAATGCACATTCTGGGACTTAACATGCTCAAACGATGATTGCAAGGCAAAGCAGCAATCTTTTTGCGAAAATTTAGATGATTGGGGATATGCATCAGCAACCACATGGTATGATGGCACTTGCGATACAATCACAATACCCCAGACATGCGACAATGGATTCGATATCCCCGAATTTTCAACAATAGCTGCTGGATTAGCTTTGGCAGGTTCTACTATCGGATTTATTATTATTGCAAGGAGGAAAAAGTAAAATGAAAACAACAAAGTTATTCGTAGCATTCCTTTTAGCAGGAATCTTCGCAATGAGCTTTGCAGCAGCCACACCATGCGCAGCATTAGTATGCGGAACAGTATACTGGCAAAATCCAGTATCACCAGTAGCATTAGCCGATGTTGATGTAACATGCAATGGAAATATGTTATCCACCACAGCAAGTGTGAATGGAGACTATTGTGTTTGCTTCACAAGCGGATGTACAACTGGCGATGCAGTAAGCGTTACTGCAACAGATGAGGCATCTGATGCATCAGGAACAGAGACTGGAACAGTTGATTTGTTTGGATGCAGCTTGAATATATCAATAGTTGATGTATTCATCCCTGAATTCAGCGCAATCGCTGCAGGTGTTGCATTAATCGGCTCAGGCGTAGGATTCGCAATGCTTAGAAGGAGAAAGTAAATAAGACACTTTTTTTTATTTTTTTGTCTTAATTTATTTATTTGAATGAAGAAGATAAATGAAAGAAAAACAGCATAAACAAAAATCATAATCAATACAATACTATAAGGAGGATAAATCAAAATGAAGATAACAAAGTTATTCGTAGCATTCCTTTTAGCAGGAATCTTCGCAATGGGCTTTGCAGCAGCAGTAGATCCATGTGCAGCATTAGTATGCGGTACAGTGTTCTGGGAAAACCCAGTTACTACTGTAGCAAATGCAGATGTTGATGTAACATGTAATGCAAATTTGCTATCTACCACAGCAGATGTGAATGGAGAATATTGCGTTTGCTATGAAACTGGATGCACAACCGGCGATACAGTAACAGTCACTGCAACAGATATACCATCTGGAGCATCAGGAACTGAAACTGGATTAGTTGATTTGCTTGGATGCACATTAAATGTAGCAATCATTGATGTATTCATCCCAGAATTCAGCGCAATCGCTGCAGGTATTGCATTAATCGGCTCAGGCGTCGGATTCGCAATGCTTAGAAGGAGAAAGTAAATAAGACACTTTTTTTATTTTTTTTGTCTTTATCTTTTTATATCGGAAGGGAAAGCGGGGGAGAGAGAAGAAGAGGGAAGAGAGAGTTAGAGATATAATCATAATTAGAATATCACTCACAAGGAGGACAAAAAATGAACAAACAAATAATGGCTGTATTGGTATCAGTTATAGCTTTATCTTTGGTAGGTTTTGTTTCTGCAATCGATTTAGGAACACAATGCACACCAGTAAAATATGTGCCTGCATGTGACGGAACAGACATATGCCAATGGAGTGTAACACTTCCTTTAGGGTCTTTGGACAATTCAGGATGCGGTTTAACATATGAAACTTATTGGCCTATAAACACCGACACAAGCGCAACATGCACTTTTGACGGTACAAACCTTGAGGGTTCACAATTGCACATATCAATAGACAATGATATAATAAGCTGCACATTGAACGGGGATTCAATAATCTCAAACTACCTTCATGAAGGATGCGCACCAGCTGATCCAAGAAATGGCTACACACTTGACATAACTCCAGTCTCTGGTACAAACACAATCGTTTGCACTGTAAAGGACAGAGGAGTGATGAGTCACTTCGATGCATGCGTAACAGGAACAGTAAACAATGATGTTCCAGAATTTTCCTCAATCGCAGCAGGTATTGCATTGATAGGATCTGCATTAGGATTCGCAGCACTCAGAAGGAGAAAGTAAATGAAGCAGGGGGAATTTTTATTTTTCCTTTTTTTCCTTACTTCACATCACAATAAAGTTTAAAAATAGACAAAAAACCTCATATTTAGCAAAAATAATTACAAGGGAGGATAAAATAAGAAATGAAAGCAAAATTATTTGCAGTATTCATTGCAGCAACAATCCTAGCAGCAGCTATGGTTGCAGCTGGAAATGGCGGCGGACCACCACCACAGGATCCTAAGACAAATACAGTCCATGGATTTGTATTTTGCAAGGACCCAACAGGAAAGGGCTGGCACGTACCAGATGCAAATGTCCAGGTAGATTGCATACATAGCAGCACAACAACAACTGTTAATACTATATCTAATGCAGTTGGAGAAGGCGGGCAATATGATGCAGATTTCCTAGAGACTGTATGCGCAACAGGCGACAAAGTCAATGTATTTGCTGAAAAGAATGGCAATACAGGAAATGCAACAGGATTCATGGGACAGCAAAACGCAAACATCGATGTCGAAATAACAGAGATTTCTGTTGACATGGGCAAATGCGAAGCTCCAGACAATAATGTACCAGAATTCAGCTCAATTGCAGCAGGCGTTGCATTGATAGGATCTGCAATAGGATTCGCAGCACTCAGAAGAAGGAAATAAGAAGACACTTTTTATTATTTTTTTGTCTTAACTTTTTTATTAAACGAGAGGTGGTGATAAGAGAGAAAAATGAACAACACACCATCAAAAAATAAAATGAAACTTATTCTATTAGAAAACAGATTTTTATCAAAAATCAATGAAAGGAGGTTTTAGAAAATGAATAAAATATTAGCTTTAGCAATGCTATCAATGGTTGCAATAATGCCAATGGCAGCAGCATGGGGATATTATCCAGATGCTTTTGATTTTATCCACGTTCCAAGCATGGATTGCAGCAACTGTGGTACAGGAGTGCCTCAGACTACTTGTGGGCAATATCAATGCATATTAGCAATGTGCAATGCTGCAATAGCACCAAGCACAACACTATGCGAGCCGGATACTAATCCGTGCACTGTAGATGCTTGCGATGGAAATGGCGGATGTGCTCATACTGATGCAGCAAACGGAGCAGTTTGCACATCTGGTGGAAATGCAGGAACTTGCATGTTAGGAAATTGTTATGTAGCTCAAGGAGCATGTAATGATGGGAATGCATGTACAATAGACAGTCCACCAGCCCTAACAGGACCTGGAAGTTTTGGCTGTCAAGAAATACCTGGAGCTCCAGAATCTTTCACACATTCGCACACTGCAATAACATGCAATGACAACGACCCAGACACAACTGACACATGCGACACTCAAACTGGATGCGTATACACTATGATACCTCCAATAGATGATGGAGATAATGGAAGTGATGTTCCAGAATTCAGCGCAATCGCAGCAGGCGTTGCATTAATAGGATCAGCAATAGGATTTGCAGTGATGAGGAGAAGGAGATAAGAAGACACTTTTTATTATTTTTTTGTCTTAATCTTTTTTCTAATAACTGAAAAGAAGAATATTTTGAAGCGTTGTTAATTTACGTGACCTTTTAGCAGTGCAGGAGTAAGGCTTTTGAGTGGGATTTTTTGTTTAGCAGGAGGTTTTTCTTTTTGGTTTGGCGGGGTATTCTTTTAAAAGAGAATTTATGCAAAGAAAAGAGGAGTGACATAAACTTCCAATAGCGCCGCTGCAACTAGAATTACCAATGCAATTATCATGAATACTAAAAAGTCTATGAGTATGTTCATTAATTTTCCACCTGAGAAATCCTTTCTTATTATTGCAGTGCTTAATATCCCCCCACCCAATGCTGCAATCAGATAAGCAATTATCTCCGGGATTCCATGAGTCAGATATGCAAGAAGGCCAAAAGGCACATTGAATACAGAGCCCTTCACAAATAATCCTATTGCTGCCGCAATCACCGAGGCATTCCATGCCAAAATAAATATTGCTCCTGCGCCAAAAGTCAGGGAAAAAACTAAAGTGAATATAAGGACATAAATATTGTTTATCAGTATTGACATGAATTCAGATTCTAGAGAAATAGCATTGCCGGTTATCGGGCTTATTCCATAATCCTTTAGGCATGCTTCAACTGAAGGATAATTTATCCTGCAAAACTGCTCTATCTGGCTTGAGAAATTATTCAATACTAAATCTTTTGGCATTATCAAATATGCAATTGTGAATGCAGCCAAGAATCCCAGGAAAAGGAACAGCAAGGATACTATCGCCCTAAAGTGTGGTTTAAATAATATCTTGTTCTGCCCGTCTACTATCTCCCTTATCTCTTCCATCCTTATAAGAGAATGAATAAAAGGCATTGAGAATATTACTGTAAATGTTATCGCAAGTATTGATGAATGCTTTGACAATACAGGGTCTCTTGAGAATATTATGTTGACCATCAAGAGAGATAATGCAACATACAAAAGTCCTATGAAAAACAAGCCATATGGCTTTTTTTCTGCATGCCTTGGGCTTATTAGCATCTCAAACATGTCAAGATAAAAAGGCAGGACTATTATAAATAGGTTTCTTAGGTGTTATGCCTACGACTAAGCTTTTTCTAATGGACGTGAGATCAAGCAGTTATAGAGTAAGGCTCACGAATGTGGGTTTTCTTAGTGAGAAGGTAGTTAGACATCAAAACATTTAAATACTAATTGTAACATAAATGTTACATATGGAACAAAAAGATTATAAATTGGAGATTGTAAAAGTTCTGCTTCATGGCAAGAGCCATATAAGGGGCATTGCTAATACACTTGGGACAAACCATATGATTATCTCAAGAAAAATGAAGGAGCTTGCAAGAAATAATATTGTAGATTTTCTGCAAGAAGGTAAAAACAAGTCTTTTTTTCTAAAAAAGACTGCAGAGTCTAGGGCAATAACAATCATGGCTGAAAATTATAATATTATCATGGCAATAAGCAAGTACCCCAATTTAAGGGTAGCAGTAGAAAAAATTCAGAAAAATAAAGATATAACCCTTGCAATTATCTTTGGATCGTATGCCAAAGGTCTTGCAACAAATAAGAGTGATGTGGATATTTATATAAGCACAAATAACCGTGAAATAAAAAAAGAACTGCAGCTAATAGATTCTAAATTAAGCATTAAGATTGGGCAAATTGATGCTGAAATCCCCCTGGCAAAGGAAATAGAAAAAAATCACATAATCGTAAAAGGTGTTGAAGAATACTATGAAAAAAACAAGCTTTTTTGAAAAATTAAGCCAAGAAGAGAAACTTTTGCTAGTTGAACCAAGCGATGCAATAAAGGAATCATATATTGAAAAATCAGGCAGCAACCTGATATCTGCAAAGATACTTCTTGAGAATGGAAGGTTAGAGGAATCAGTTTCTTTAGCATATTATAGCATGTACCATATGCTAACTGCATTGCTTTACAAAGCAGGAATAAAATGTGAAAATCATACTGCTTCAATAATACTTCTGGAAAAAGTTTTTGAGATAAGCAATAAAGAGATATCTTTTGCAAAAAAAGAAAGAATAGACAAGCAGTATTATGCTGATTTTGAAATAACTCAAGAAGAAGTGAGAGAATCGATACATTCTGCAGAAGATTTCAACAAGAAGCTATTTGATTTCATATCCAGAATAGACAGCCAGAAAATCAAAGAGTACAGGGATAGATTAAAGGCGTTAATATGACTGCTAGATATTTTAGTTTCTAATTGACGTGACATTAAGCAGATATAGGGCAGGGCTTACAAATTGTTTTTTCTTTGTTTTGGAGGGGGTAGTTTTTCATAGCACTTGAATTGTTTTATATGCATCATTGAAATCTTAATGATTCTTTAAAAAAATTAAAGAGTATGCCTGAAAGGAAAGGTATAAATTTAAGGGATTATGTATAAATAGCAATTATGAAATTTCAAAATGCAAAAAAAAGGTTTGAAAAAATCTGCAAGGATATCAAAGCCTTGAAAATACAAGGCGCAGAGAATGTAGCTATTGCAGGAATAAAAGCATACAGTATTATCCCAACTGAACAATCAATAAAAAGGCTTTTATCCCTGCGGGCAACAGAGCCTGCATTGAAGAGATCATTGATGCATGCAAAAAAATTCGGGACAGCAGCTGCATTGAATCATTTCAAGGCTTCTCAAGACAAGATAAATCAAAATGTATTAAAGATAATAAAGAATAATTTTGTAATATTCACACATTGCCATAGCAACACAGCAATAAGGGCATTGATTTATGCAAAAAAGAAGGGAAAAAAGTTTAGCGTGGTCAATACTGAGACAAGACCATTATTTCAGGGAAGAAAAACCGCAATAGACTTAAGCAAGGCAGGAATCAAGGTAACAACAATGGTTGATTCTGGGGCGAGAATTGAACTGCAAAAAGCAGACTGCATGATAATCGGATGCGATGCAATACTAAGGAATGGCGATGCAATAAACAAGATTGGAAGCGGGATGTTTGCGCAGATTGCAAGCGAGATGAAAAAACCTGTTTATATTGTTACAGACTCATGGAAATTCTCAAAAGAGAAAGTATCAATAGAAGAGAGGAATTTTGAAGAGATATGGAAGATAATGAAGAAGAATATCAGGATAGAAAATCCAGCATTTGAGAAGGTTGAGCACAAATATATCACTGCAATAATATCTGAAATGGGGATACTAAAGCCAAAAGAATTTGCAAAAAAATTGAAATAAAATGAAATACCTCTTTTTTATCCTCGCTGCATTGATATTATTCTCTTGCTTTGCATCTGCAAAAACTGATTATGCAAGAACTGATGGAATAACAACACTTGAGGTAAATTCAGCAGATGGGGCAGTGGGGGGGGAAAATAATGTTGACCAATCTTCTACAACAGCAAAGCAGGAAGTATGCAGCTGCCAAATGGGAGAAGAATGCAAAAGCAGCCAATGTGTTGTAACTCAGAAGGCAACTGCCACTCAGATAAGAAACTTGATGATTGCTTCACTTGCTGGGCTGGTATTGCTGGGAATAATAATCTACATAGTATATGTGAAGATGCAAAGAGAAGAAAACGAGCGTGAAGATTTGCTTAACAGGTATTAAACTGCCACACCCACCCACAGCTACGATGAATCTCATTTGTTAATTGAAGTAAAATCAAGCAGATATAGAACAGGGCTTCAGAATTGTTCTTTTTTGGTTTGGCAGAGTGGGTTTTTCTCATGCACACTTGAATTATTTTTACGCATGACTCTATAATAATTCTTACCTCTTAAAATCCAGAAAAGAATCCCCCTATTAGTTCCTCTTGATTTCCACTATCTTCCCCGCCCCCATACAAAACCGACCGCTAATTAGAAATTATCCAATGTTTTGTCTACCATAATGCCCATGCGCCATTGAAAAGAACATAGGCTGCAACAAGGGCATTTGCAACTGCATGGCTGGTTATGCAATCTCCTATTGATTTTGTTCTGTATAGCACAAGATTGAATAAAATTCCTGCAATTATTCCTGCAATTATCATGTTATGCGCAAATCCAAAGAACAAAACAGAAACTATGAATGAAGGCCAGGAAAACATTCCAATCGGGCTTTTTTCAAAGGAAGTGGAATCTTGAATAGCAACAGTAGTTCTTATCAAGAAATCTCTTGTGAAAAGCTCCTCGATTATCGGAGTTACTATAATGAAGCCAAAAATCTTTAGCAAAAGAAGATATCCTGCAGGGACAAATTGCTCTGACTCTGCTCCAAATGGAAGCAGAATCCAGACGATAAAAACTCCCAATCCAACTAATGCAGGAAATAACAATGACTTAAACGATATATTGTATTTTTTCCAGAATACCAAAAGAAGAATAGCGGTAAGCCCTATCCTTACAGAATAGCTAAGATACTGGTCTTTTATCAAAAAGGACGGAAGAATGTATGCAAGAAACGGGATTATGTATTGGATCATTTTAGAATTTTATCATCTGCAATATGTTTAGCAGGCTTTCTGGAATTATTATCATGAGGAGATTTTTTTTGCGGTAAAATGCAAATGAAAGCAGGAAAAAGAAGGCGAAATTTGTAATTATCACTGCAAGAGGCTTGCCAAGTATGAAAAAGCAGGAGAGAAACGCAATGATCATCATTGTTCTTCCATTTTGCGAATTTTCAAGATTTGTCTGCAATATCACAAAGAAGTAAATTGATTGAACTATTGATGCAAATAACAATATACAGATAGGAAATACTCCAAAAGCCATTTTTGGCTCTTTAGAATAACTCTCCCAGATAAGATATGATGCAATTGCAAATGCTATTAGTGTGGGAAAGTAACCTCTGCCTTTAAGGTTGAAATATTGCAAGAGGTGTATGTCCATAGACTTGATGTAAATCAATGATGCAATAAGCATTACTGAGTAAAAAATGGCAGTTTGCCATATCTTTGGAACAACATCAAATGGGCCAAGAAGCTGCATCATCCTTAATGCGGGAAGCAGGAGAATGGCCGTGAAAAAATTCTTGCTGTAGTTGTCATATTGCTTTGGAAGGGTGTAGATAAATGTTGCAACAACCATTATCCATGATGCATATGCCATGCCCCCCCAAGCAGACTTGTAGCTTGCAAGAATTTCTGTAAGAAGTATCAATCCTAGGATCATGTAAGAAATCTTCCTTGATTCTGCGTTCCAGATGTAAAAATCTTGCCTCATTTTAGTATCCCCATGACCTTTTTTACTACTATCAATGTGAAGAGGCAGACAAGAACTATCACAAGAGGATTGAATATCTTCCAGGAACTTTTTTCTTCTGATTCTGTGCCCAAAACCTCTATCACTATAAGATAGACTATTATCATTACAGATGCAAAAGCCATCTGGCTGTTTGTTACACTATTTACGAAATCGCTGAAAAGCAGCATGATTTAAAAGAGAAAACAAGGATTTATTTATTTTTCGAAAGTGGGCCGCCCCCTAACCCCGAAGAAAATTTCTTCCTTAGCTCTCAATCGAAAAATATTAATTGATAAAATATTTTAATTTCAATATTTAAACATTTTTATTGCATATAATATACATTTAGAACTGCAGTATTACTGCACTTAAATCCATTCTAAATTTAAGAGATTTCATTTAAGCTAGATCTAAAAATGGAAAAACCACCAAAAATGATGCATGTTTTAGATAATAGCAAAGTTTTTAAATCACTTTGTAGTAGTAATATTAAGATGAAAAGACAAATAGCATTACTCGGATTCATGTTCTTAATAGGTATTATTTTATTTTCTAGCAATGTTAGCGCATATTCACAATGCTGTGTAATCAACAATTCCAAGTGCACATTCTGGGATATGGGAGATTCTAGCGAATGGACGCAAGCAAAGGATTTTTGCGAGAAACTTCCAATAGCTGATTCATATTTTCATACATTCTATTACTCAAATTCATGCAGTTCAATTTCCTCCTCATTGCCTAACTGCAAGGATGGGTTTATTGTATGCGGGGATAATCAATGCAGCTTTCCAGAGACATGCTCAAGCTGTTCAAAAGACTGCGGCGCATGCGAGGGAGAGAATCAATGCACCCCAAGATGGAAATGCACTGACTGGGGCAATTGCACAAAGGAAGGAAAGCAGACAAGAACATGCACAAATTCAAGATTTACCTGCAACAGGGAGAAGCCTGAAGAATCACAATCATGCACTTATGTTGCTCCAAAGCCAGTTGAGCAGCCAGTAGTAAACACAACAGTCCAAACAGAAGAGCCAGAAATAATTAATGAATCACCAGTTACCCAAAATGACACTCAAGAGATTAACTCAAATTCTGGAATAACTGGGAATGTAGTTAAGACTACCGGAGGGGTAGAAAAAAATGTGGCAATCGTAGCAGCTATTGGAGTGATAATGGCTGCAGTAATATTCTTCGTATTAAGGTTTAGCAAAAAGTAAGCAAAAGAGGAAATTTTTTCTTAGCAATATAGGATTTATAGAGGCATTTTAGCCTTCAATTTGAGGGACTTTGTCATCACAAAAAAATAGTAAAAATGATATATACTATTGATTACCTTAAAGCTTTTAAACCCCTATTTGATGCTAATAATATGAAAACACAAATAGCATTTGCAATAGCCTTAATGACGGTTATGGTAATGCCTTCTGTCTTAGCAAATGGATGTTGCTTGATCCAGAATGAGAAATGTACTTTCTGGGATTTTTCATGCACAAGTCCAGATTGTCAATTAAGACAACAGAGCTTCTGTGAAAAGCTTGATGACTGGGGATACGCTCAATCTAGCACCTGGTATGACAATCAAGCATGCGCAGAGATAACTGTACCACCAACATGCGAGAATGGCTTTGACATCCCAGAGTTTGGGGCAATCGGAGCAACAGTTGCTTTGATTGGAGCAGGATTAGGCTTTATTGCATTAAGAAAGAAGAGATGATAGGATTATAATGAATAAAGAAATTACCATACTTGGATTCATATTCTTGATAGGGATTATATTATGTTCTAATACTGTTAGTGCATTTCCACAATGCTGTGTAATTAATAATTCTCAATGTACTTTCTGGGATATGGGAGATTCTAGCGAATGGACTGATGCTGGAACTTTCTGCACAAAACTTGAACAGGCAGACTCTTATTTCCATACTTTATATTATAGTGATTCATGCAGCGCAGCTTCATCAAGCCTGCCAGACTGCAAAGATGGATACGGATTAGTTCATATAATCACTTGCGGAGATTCAACATGCGAGGCTCCAGAATCCTGCTCTTCATGTTCACAAGATTGCGGAGCATGTCCAATAGTAAGCAGCAGTGGTGGAGGCGGCGGAGGTTGCACTCCAAATTGGAACTGCACTGATTGGAACAATTGCGGTGAGGCAGGAAAGCAGACTAGGGTATGCGTAAACTTAAAGCCTAGCTGCAACAAGAACAAGCCCTCTGAATCTAAGAATTGCACTTATGTTGCTCCAAAAGTTGTTGAGCCAGTTGTATCAAACATAACACAAGAAGTAGAAGAAGCAGTTGATGCAGCACCAATTAATGAAGAGAATAATCAAAAAGATATCAACTCAAATCCAGGAATAACGGGCAATGTAGTTAAGACGACAGGTGGAGTAGGAACAAATGTGGCAATTGTAGCATCTATTGGAGTGATAATGGCTGCAGTAATATTCTTTGTATTAAGGTTTGCAGCAAAGTAATAAAGATATTTATAGATAAATGGTGATATTTCTAAACAAATGACAAGAAAAAAAATTTCAATAAAAAATTTGAGAAACATTCTTTTGACATTTCTAGCATTTATGCTATTTGCATTCTTCTCATTGGGAAATGTAAAGGCAGCAAGCATAACTCCTAACATTGTTGTGGACATCTCAATGAGGGTATTGTTTGTAGTGAGCATAATAATCTTGGTGGTATGCCTGATAGTGTTGGCAAAGGAATTATTCAAGGCATACAGAAACAGGCATAACAGGCAAGTATTAAGCTAATTCATTGGTTTTTTAAATGCATTTTTTCTTTTAACAAAATGGATAATATACTGCTTCACCTGTTGATACCAATATTGGCATTAAGGATAATAAGCTACTTTACAAGAATAGACAAGAAAACAATACTGCTGCTGAGCCCCCTTGCAGTATTCCCAGACATAGATTATTTCTTTGGGTATCATCGCGCAACATTGCATAATGTTTTTGTGGCAGCTGCAGTAATAATCCTGGCAGTATTTGCAATGAGGATATTATTCAAAGAGAGAGACTGGATAAAGATTGCATTTGTATCATTCTTCTATTTTGCAGCCCACCTAATAATTGATGTAGGAGGAGTTATATTGTTTTATCCCCTGACAAGGAAGGGAATTGATTTATTGGGAAGAAGCGTAAGGCTGGAGGATTTGCAGGGATATCATGTGGGTGCTGGATTTTTCCTCTTTTACGGGATAGGGGTTTTAGCAGTTTTATCTTTTTTGATAGCGGAAGTGGTCATAGAAGAGAGAAAGAAAGCAAGAAAATAATCACTTTTTTAAAGCGCATTGGATTCTAGTGGGATGTATAAAGATGGTATTAAAAGAAATTTTGAAAACTCTTATAGAGAAGATACGCAAGGACAGCCTGTATAGAAATTCCTTTTACATCATGCTAAGCACTGTAATAATGACAGGCTTTGGATTTTTTTTCTGGACAATAAATGCAAGGCTTTTTTCTTCAGAGCAGATAGGGCTTGCAACAACAATAATCTCTGCAATGTCGCTATTGACATCATTAGCAGGATTGGGCATGGGAACTGCATTAGTGAGATTCCTGCCAACTGCAGAAGACAAGAACAAGAAGATAAACACCTGCCTTACTGTCAATTTTTTTATTTCAATCATAGTATCAACAATATTCCTTCAGGGGATACTGATATTTTCTCCGAAGCTTTCATTCATACAGAAGAATCTTTATTTTGCAATAGCATTCATAGCGATAGTTGCATTCCAGGGATTGTTCTCGATGCTTGACAGCGTGTTCACAGCTTACCGCAAAAATGAGTTCACAGTAATAAAGAATTCAGTATTCAGCATGCTAAAGCTTGCCTTTCCATTTATCTTCATAGGCTTGGGCGCATTTGGAATATTTGCAGCATGGGGGGCATCTTCCATTATAGCATTCATAGTGGGGATAATCTTGCTGGCATTCAACAAAAAATATGTATTCAGGTATGTGATATATGACGACATACTCAAGAAGATAGGCTCGTATTCTTTTGCAAATTATATCTCAGGATTTGTATCAGCAGTGCCTGCATTGATAATGCCAATGATGATAACAAACCTACTTGATCCGGAATACACTGCATATTATTATGTTGCAATGATGATTGCAGGCTTGTTATTCACAATACCCAGCTCAATAGCAAGCTCATTGTTTGCAGAGGGCTCATCACATGAGAAAGACCTAAACAGCATATTGAGAAGATCTTTCAGGCTGATATACATGCTTCTGCTTCCAGGAGTAATAGTGATGCTTGTTCTTGGGAGATACATACTGCTTTTCTTCGGGCATGAATACACTGCAGGTGCGTCACTCTTGGGAATCCTGGCATTAAGCAGCATTGTAATTGCAATAAAAAGCGTTTATTTCACCGTATTGAACATAAAGAAAAGGGTGGCAAAAATAATCTTAATCAACCTGCTTATTTCTTCAATGACAATAGGAATGAGCTATTTCTCAATAACTCATGGATACGGATTAGAAGGAATAGGATATTCCTGGCTTATCTCAAATGCAATGATAATACCATTTGCATTCTGGATGATATGGAGGAATGTTGTCACAATGATTATTCCTGAAACGAAAGGCAAGAGCAAGGCAGGAAAGAAAAAGAAAAGAAAATAAAAGCCAAAGCCAGATTAGAACTCTATTTTTTCTTCAGTTTCTTTAGCATCTCTGCCCTTTGCTTTTCCCTTTCCTCAAACCTATCTGCTTCCCCTATCCAGTATTCTTTAGTTGTATCATTTCTCCCCTTTTGTGTTTCTGCCTTTATCTTATGTTTTTCTGCCTGTTTTAGCAACCCTTTCATCTGTTTTTTTAATCTTTTCTTTCTATTAGGCATTTTTTCTTAATTCCTCCACTTTTTCATTAATATAATCCATTAATCTCTCTGCATCTTCTACTGGAAGCAGGTTACTTCTAGTATTTTTATTTTTAGAAAGCGTATATCTCTCATATGCAACCAAAGAGCCGCTGATTATCTTTATTAATTTTAAAAATTCCTTCTTGCCCCACATCTTGTTTTTCCTTATGCAGTCAATAATATACAATGTCCTCAGCCTAAGGATTAATGAGTATGCAGTTGAGTCATTTTCCATTGTTTTCATCTCCTTTGAAAGTTTGATGCTTGCTTTAACAACATTCATTGCAGATTTTGTTGTGTTTATGTGCCATTTCAGGTTCTTTTTGTCTAATTTTGCTTGCGAATACCTTTTTATAAGATCCTCATTAATCACTGCCTTTGCTTCCAGGATCATTGGCAGGATCGGGAGTGCATTCTCATTTAGCTGCCTTTCAACTTCCTTTTCAGAAATGCAGATTATCTCATATTTTCCATGCTTTATTCTTTTATTTAGATCAGAGGTTATAACGAGAATATCAATGTCGCTTTCAATCGTTTCTTCATTCCTTGAATAACTGCCCGTTATATAAACCCCAAGGGTATTTTTGAGTATATTCTCTGCTGAAATTATTTCCAGTATCTCTTTTTCAATATTCAATGGCTCCAGGATGATCTTTACAGAAGAGTTGAGCCATGCTTTGGGCAGCAAAACTCCTGCAGAATTCCCCACTTTAATGGCAGTTTTTATAATTTCCATAATGTTATAACATGTTATAACATTTAAATACATTTTGGTTAATCTCCATTTTATCCATTGCTGCAAACCCAAGAAAACCCACTCGTAAGCCTTACTCCTATACTGCTAATGGAATACATCTATTAATAATTAATTAACGTTTTTAGGTGTGGGGCTGTCAAGATGGGACTTTTTCTTGTTTTGCATCAGGAATAATCTCTTCTTGATACCCAAAACTAAAAAATCCAAGGCAAAGTTTATAAGTTTCTTTAATTATACTCTTGGAATGTTAGAGTCATTGATAAATCCAAAGAGGGCAGAGAGAAAGCCCTGGGAGATGTTTTTTATAGGCTTGCTATATGCCTCAGTTTCATTATTGATAGTTGACTGGATTTTTCTAAAAGACACTGTTCTTTCACAATATGTAAGCATATTGATAGTAACGTTTACTGTAATGTGCTCAATGCCTTTCTTTTATTTTATTATAAGGATGGAAGAGATAAAAGATGTGCAAATAGGAGAAGAAAGAATACTCATTAAAGAGCATGGGAAGGCAATTGCAGCGCTAATATATTTGTTCATGGGTTTTGTAATCGCTTTTGCATTCTGGTACATTGTTTTGCCTTCAGGCATAACTTCACAGAATTTTAAGGCACAGGTAGAGCAGTACTGCGCAATAAACTCTCCAGATGATTTTGCAAGATGCGTAGGAAACGTTGGAGTAAAAGATACAATCACGGGCAATGCAGTTGTAACAGGAGGAATGGCTTATCAGATGAGGCATTTTGTAGACATATTAGTCAATAATCTGTATGTTCTTGTATTTACATTAATATTCTCGCTTACGTTTGGCGCAGGGGCAATATTCATTTTGGCATGGAATGCTTCTGTTATTGCAGCCGCAATAGGAATATTCACAGAGGCATCATTGCATCATTTCCATATGGGAATAATGAGATATTTTATTCACGGCATTCCTGAGATATCTGCATATTTTGTGGGGGCTTTGGCTGGAGGAATAATAAGCGTTTCAATAATAAGGCATGACTTTAAGGACGACAAGTTCTGGAAAGTATTGCAAGATTCAGTAGACTTAATAATTGTAGCAATAATAATCCTGGTAATATCCGCATTCATAGAAGTTTTTATAACTCCCTCATTATTTTAGGGGGTGAAATGGGGGGAGAAGATTTTCTTCTGCAATTTGGAGATGTTTATCTTCTATATCCTCTTCTTGCGGCTTAATTTTGGAGGAAATCATCCCAACTATTCTTTTCCACATACTGTCTGCAATATATTCCTCTCCTGCAACAATAGATGCTATCTGCTTGTAATTCTGGGCGAAATTCCCATAAGGATTATTTACAAAAACTGGCATGAGCATTGAAGATGCTTCCAGAGCCTGCATACTTTCAGGAATAGTTGCAATAACTGGCAGGCCTGTTGCTTCTTCTATGTCGCCCTTACTGATCTCAAATTTTTTATTTCTTACCCTATTGAGTATGATGCCTCTTACATTAACATTCTTTGCTCTAGCTATTTTTGCAGCCCATCTTGTTGAAACAAGAGAGGGATAGTCTGCAGTGCTTACTATTATCATCTCATCAGAAACTCCAAGAGAAACAATCAGCTCATTGTTAAATGAAGGACTGCAGTCAAGTATTACATAATCATAGAGACATTTGAGCTTCTTTATCTCGTTTTTGAAGAGAGATGGATTATCCATTGTAGAAGGATAATTGGGAATTATGTGAACATTTGATTCATGGATATGAATAGCATCTTCGATTTTTGATTTCTTGCAAAGAACATCATTTAGCGTACTTGTAGGATTAATCAGCCCGAAGTGGAGCGCAAGATGGGGCGAAGAAAAATTTGAATCAACAACAATTGTTTTTTTCTTGATAGAAGAGAGCGCACATGCAAGATTAGCAGCAAAGCTGGTTTTTCCAACTCCACCTTTAAAAGAAACTATGCTTATTATTCTTCCAGATAGTTTTGCCATTTTTTTTAGCTTTCTTTAAGAAGTGTCAATATCTCATTCTTCTTTCTCTTATGAAGATATACTGATTTGAAAGGCTTTTTTTCATCTATCTCTTCTTCTTTTTCTTGGAGAGCAGACTCTTTTTGCTTTCTTGTAATGCTCGCTTTAAGAGAGGATATTCTTTTTTTGACACAGCCAAGAGTATCCTCTTTTGTTTTACATTGCGAAATATTCAATGCGAGAGTTTCATCCCTCACAGCATCCCTAATCCAGTTCATGAAATCATTCTTATAATCATTCACATGGCATGAAAAAGTATGAGTGTCAACATTTTTTAGAAAAATCTTTAGGTCTTCAACATTCTTTAAAACAGTGCCATTGCATACGTAGAAGTAATTTTCTGTATTCACATCTTCAAGTGGGCTAATTTCTAGGGACATTGTATTTACCTCTCTATTAAACTGCTAACCTTCTTTATATATAAATTTTTCTCTTTAAACGCTTAAATTGTCAATATATTTGTCTGTATCAAGCCTTAATTTTAAGTCATTCATTACATTCATGAAGTTTATGAATGCCTCGTAGGGGCTGTCGTAAGGGTTGAAATACTTATGAACATCTCCGTCAGCAAACCATTTTGTGCACATGTAATAGAAGTGGTCAGATGTCTGGAGTTTTCTCCAGTTATCTAACAAAGACTTTTTCTTTGACTTTATAACTCCTTTTTCAAGCGCATAGAGATGCGTTATTGCAGCCTTTTGTATCTTGTTGCCAAGCCATGCGCTTGTATCCCTTTCAATATCTGCCCATGAAACAAGATTGGGCACGTTCAGCTCTGAAACAGAATCATAATTCTTGATAAGCTCCGAGGGAGTCATGAAATTATTGTCTGGATTTTTTAGTATCTCTCCAGGAAGATGCCTCATGAAGTCAAATATCCCGGTTTCAACCCATTGATGCTCTCCAAATGTTTCATAGTCCATGAACAAATTCACATTTGTGCCCCCGCCATTTACTGCAGAAACCCAATTTGCAAATGTCTCTGATTTAAGAGGCCATTCTTTCCAGTCCCTGGAAGAGAACCTGAAAGCTATATCGTCGGAAAGCTTGTAATTTTTAAGGAGAAGCTTTATTTTGGAAGTTTCAGGCGGGTGGTAGAGGAAATTTGGACTACGCCAACCAAGAATATGGTCTGCGCCCTCTGCAATCACTCCTTTGTACCCAAGAGATTCTATATATTTTCCAAGCTCATTATTGTAAATCAGTTCAGTGTTCCTAAATACAGAGGGCTTGTAATTAAACAATCTCTTCAATTTCTTGCGATGCAGTTCAATCTGCTTTTCGAATTCCTGCTTCGAATAAAGAAAAGACAATGAATGGTAGTATGTTTCAGAGAGCAATTCACATCTGCCAGTGTCAATCATCTGGGAAAACAAATCAATAACCTCTGGGGAATATGATTCCAGCTGCTCAAGAACAGTGCCTGAAAGGGAATAGCTTACCTTAAACTCGGGGTTCTTTTGCAGAAGGTCTAGAATCATCTTGTTGGCAGGTATGTAGCATTTTCTGCTGACTTTTTCCAGGATGTTTTTATTTTTCTCGTCGTCAAAATAATTCTCTTCTTTTCCGATATCAAATATTGTATATCGCCTCATTCTATAAGGCTGATGAACCTGAAAGTAAAAGCAAACTGAAACCATTTTTTAGTAGACCCCGCTTACACGGTTGTACACTTCAATGCACTTGTCTGCTGCCTCGTCCCAGCTGAATTTTTTTATTTCATGAGCTGAATGCTCGCTTAAGCATTCACGTAATTCGTGATATTTCAAGACATTCACGATCTTATTTGCCATATCATCAATGTCCCAAAAATCTGTCTTAAGGCAGTGAGTTATAACCTCAGAGACGCCTGACTGCTTTGAAATCAGTATCGGTGTTTTGTTTGCTATTGATTCCAATGCAGTAATGCCGAAAGGCTCTGAAACTGAAGGCATCATGTAGAGGTCAGCCATCTTGTAGATTTTTTCTAAATCCTTGCCTCTTAAAAAGCCTGCAAATAATACCTTGTCTGCAATTCCCATTTCTGCAACCTTGTTCATTATGAATGATTTCATGTCTCCTTCCCCCACGATGAGGAATCTTACATTAGGATAGAAATCAAGCACTCTTTTGGCAGTGTAAATAAAATAATCTGGGCCTTTTTGAAGGGTTATCCTTCCTACAAAGAGCACTATCTTGTTATTTTTCTTGAAGTCAGAGAACTGGAATTCTTCCGGGGAAGATGGGTCGACGGAATTATGAACCACAATTATCTTGTTTGAATCAATTCCATAATATCTTATTATTTTTTCCTTGGTGTAATTGCTTACTGCAATTATCAAATCCGCTTCCCTCATTCCTCTTTTTTCTATCTCGTAAACATGAGTATTCATGTTATTTCCCCCTGTCCTGTCAAACTCGGTGGAGTGAATATGCAATACGAGAGGTTTTTTTGACACTCTTTTTGCTTCAATCCCGGCAGGTATTGTGAGCCAGTCATGGGCATGAATAACGTCGAATATTTCATTTTCTGCAATGTTTCTTGCTGAAATGCCATATCTTTCAACTTCTTCAAACAATGAGCCGGAATAAACCGGGCTTTTTCTTTTCTTGATTTCTTCCCTATAAGAAATAGATGTTACATAAGGCTTGAGAAAAAAGTTCATTTTTATCAGCTTAAGATTCTTAAAAGGAGATACAACTTTCGCAAAATCAACATCGCATGGATGGGGGAGAACGAGCAATACTTCTACATTTTTCTCAGATAGCTTTTTTGTAAGCCAGTAACAAGCGGTTCCTAAACCGCCTGAATTAAATGGCGGGAATTCCCACCCAAACATCAGGACTTTCATAAGTTAAACTAGGATACTTATTCCTAGCATTATAATTAGTAAATAGGGGATTTTAAAGTTTTCCTTTTTTTAGAAACATTTAAATAGTTTAACGTACCATCTATAGCATGATACATAGTGCGATGAATAGCACGAATGAAGGAAAAATAAAACAAGAGATAGTAGATACTCTCAAAGAAGGACAAAATGCTTTGTCAACAAAAGATGTAGCTCTAAGGCTCGATAGATCGTGGCATTCAATACAGACTAATTGCTTGAGGCTGCAAGTTGAAGGCAAAGTAGAGGGGTTTAGGGCTGGAAGAGTTAATCTCTGGCAGATGCCTAGACAGAACAATTGACCTTTGTTTCCTTTGAAGAATAGTAACGATTTTTAATAGGTTTTTGGCAAGATAATTACATCTTTTTACGCCCCACCCACCCGCCCAAGGCTAATGTTTTTAATTGATGTGGCATTTTAGCAGTATGGGCGCAGGGTTTACGAATTGTTTTTTCTTAGGGACAATAGACATCAAAACATTTAAATATAACCATTATTAAGGTTATAATAACCTAAATAGAGGTTATAAATCATGAAATTCATAGATTTTTTAAAAACAGATGAGAATGCCCGAAAGGTATTTGGAAAAGCAGAGATAAAGATAATTGAGAAGCAGCTTTATGGCGTTGATCTCACCCAATCTGAAAAAAACAGGCTCTCAAGAGATATAAGGAAAAAACTTGAATTCATAAAAGAAGCTGCAAAATATTCTGATGAGTTTGAACTGAAAAAAGCAGATATAATAGAGCATATTGTAAAATCTGCCTTGGATGTTATTCTTAACAGCTTATATAAAAGAAAAATAAAAAGCGTAGTCCTTTACGGATCTGCATGCGACAAGACACTTTCATTAAGTTCAGATATAGACTTGGCAGTTGAATTCTTCGAGATAAGTTTAAAAGATTCCACTCTCTTTCGAAAAAGCATACTTGGACAAGCAAGTGAAAGAGTAGATCTCCAAGTTTACAATTATCTGCCGGACAGGATAAAGAAAGAGATTGACAAGAAAGGGAGAGTGCTATACAAACATGAGGATTAATGATAAAATAAACGAGATAGAGCAGTATTTATCAGAGATGTCGCAAATAATTCCATCAAACATAGAAGAATATCTCCAGATAAAGAACAAAGCGGCATGTGAAAGATATTTTGAGAAGATTGTTGAGGCTGTTGCCGACTTGGCTCATTTGGTTATAAAAGAAAAGAGATTAAAGAATCCTGAAGAAGACAATAAAGCATTTGAAATTCTTTCCCAGGAGGGCATAATTCCAGAAAGTTTGTGTGAAAAACTTGAAAGTGCAAAGGGCATGAGAAATATAATCTCCCATCAGTATGGAATTGTAGATGACGAAACAGTTTTTGAATCAATTACAGAAGAATTAATTGAAGATGTTGAAAAATTTATAAAAAGTGTTAGGGTGGCAATAAAATAAGAAAAGATTTATTGGTTTTTCATTTCATATTCTTTTTTTACGCCCCGCCCACTGCTACGACTAACATTTTCTAATTGACGCTAATTTGAGCAGTTAGGAACAGGGCTTACGATGGGTATTTTTTGGGATTGGCAGATTGAGTTTTCTTCATACTTGAGTCATTTTTAGACATAATTCCATTACACCTCTTACCAATCTTAAATTCCTAGAAGAGGAAGTCCCATCCTAACATCCTCTAATTTCCCCCCTTACCATCCTCGTCCAGCATGCTGACCACTAAATTAGAAAATATTTATGTCAGAAATGCTTTTGCGAAAACCACATGCTTTAGCATGTCAGAGGAAAACTTTAGTTTTCCTATGCCCCGAAAAGCTTTGCTTTTCGCGGGGATAAGTATTTCTGATCATCCTAACCAAGAAAAACTTGAAGGTTTTTCAGGGTCCCGAAAAGCTTTGCTTTTCGCGAAGTTGCACGCAAACCACACCCCCGCAAAAAGCAAAGCTTTTTGGGGCATAGGAAATCTGCTAAGATTTCCTCTGTTTAGGGTGTGGTAAAACTCAGCAACTTTTTGATTACTTTCTTAGCGGTTGTTAATCAACGTGGTTATCAAGCAGATATAGAGTAGGGTTTACGAATTGTTTTTTTTAGGATTCGCATCAAGAGTAGTTTTTAGGAGTTGAAGCAATTGTTTATCGACGTGTGAAATGATTTAACACATTTATTGCCTGAAGATAAAACTGCCTAATTTATCCAAGAAACCAATTTCCTTATAGCTTACATTCATCAATTTGGCAGCAATTTTTTTAAACTCTCTAGATATCGGACTGTTTTTTGCATATACTGAAATTGGCATGAGTTTGTAAGATGCCTCAAGGACCTTAGAGTCTTCTGGAAGTGTTCCTATGACTTTTACACCAGTTGCCTCCTCTATCTCAGCCTCGTTTATTTCATATTTCTTGCCTTTTTTGCGATTGAGTATCAATCCATGAATTGGAATTTCTTTTTCTTTTACAAGCTCTGCGGCAAGCATCGTCGATAAAAGAGTGGGGTAATCAGGAGTTGAGACCAGAATAACAGAGTCGCATGCTGAGAGTGGAATCATTAATTCGTCGTTGATAGTGGGGCTGCAATCTAGGAGGATATAGTCGTATGCTTTGCGGAGCAAATCAATATTTTTCTTGAATGAAGAGAGATCCATTCTAGAATATCTCTGTGGCGAGGGCAGAATATTTACGCCGCTGTAATGAGTATGTATTGCTTGCCTAACATGAATCTCCCCACTTAAGACTTCAGAAAGAGTATTTTCCGGGTTGATTAATCCAAAATTAAGAGCAAGATTAGGAGATGAAAAATTTGAATCAACTGCCAAGACTTTCTTTTCCATTGCTGCTATTGATGCTGCAATATTTGCCGTGCAGGTTGTCTTGCCAACTCCTCCTTTAAAGGACATCACCCCGACTACTTTTGCATTAGACATTTTTATTTAAACCAAAACCATCTTCGGAGCAAGCTTGGCTTCTTGTATTTTTTTCCAGCTATATAAGCAGCAATCTTGGTTATTTCCATTGATGCAGGAGAGAATGGTTTGTAGTGTATTAATGGAATTTCTTTGAGCAGGCTTTCAGTAACACTCTGGTCTAGTGGAATTATGCCTAATATTTTTGTATTGCACAATGCTTCTATTTCAAGAGGGTCAATTTCATATCTCTTTGATTCCACCTTGTTTAATACCACCCCAAGAACATTTTTTTTGAGGTATCTTGCAAGTTCTAGAGTTCTCAAGCACCCTGCCAGAGATGGAAGGTCTGGAGTTGTAACAACCAAAATATCTGTTGATGCATTAAGAATATGGAATACATCCTGAGAAAGCCCCGGAGGAGAATCAAGTATCACATATCCTTTCATATCGTCAATTAATTCTTTTAGCTTTGTTAGGTCTGTATTAAGATGGCTAATTGAGAGGGATGCCGGGAAATACTTTAGGCCGGTCGGATGAATATGCAATGCCTCGTAAATGCTGTAATTGTCATTGAGAACATCGCTTATTGTAACATCATAATCTTTCACGCCAAGGTGAAACCCAAGGGTTGGATTTTTGAGGTCAACATCTATTGCAATTACCTCTTCCTGATAATTATGCAAAGCTAGTGCTATGTTTGATGTAAGAGTAGTCTTGCCCACTCCACCTTTACCTGAAATTATCCCGATTATTTTCTTCATCTTTTATCATCCCATCAACATCACCATTAGCAACACTGTAAAATTTTTCCTTTCCAACATTTTCTCCATGCAGCAATCCTTCTGTTTCCATTTCTTTGAGATATTCATTGGTGGCAGTCCTGCTAAGCTTGAGCAAGTCACCAACACCTGAAGAAGTCAATTTTTTATGCTGCTTGAGAAGGAATATTATCTGCTTTTTTCTTTTTAATCGCATGTGGGTTTGCTTTTTGCTGTTGAGTTCGCTTTCTATTTTTTCTATCTTGCCATTCATTTCCTTAAGCTGTGAGAGAACATCATTAACATTACTTTCCGGCTTTATCCTTCTTAATCCCCCGATTAAATCTTTTATCTTTAGCAAGTCTTTTGATACCT
Organism: archaeon; assembly: GCA_043808285.1. Lineage (GTDB taxonomy): Archaea > Nanobdellota > Nanobdellia > Pacearchaeales > DTIR01 > JAZDFA01. The sequence continues at coordinate 8,437 of JAZDFA010000008.1, read as the reverse complement.
TAATCTTTCCCATTTTCCCTTAGAATAGAGCGTTTCTATTAAATCTAAGCTCTTGTCGACTATATTCTTCTCTCTGTATATCGTTATATTTACTGTCGAGATATTTAAATGTTTCTGTCGATCGACACTTGAGCAAATTGTTATATACATCGACAGAAAACACCTTTTTAGAGATGTATAAGCTTATTGTATATTACTGTATATAATACACTCGCGCGCGTGTTAGAAAATGGCAGAAGAAAAAGAGGTAAGAGGACATTTAAAAGAGGGGCAAATACAACTAATAGCAATTATTTTTTTGCTGTTTGTGCCAGTTGTGACTGCTGCCATATACAACATGACTTCTTTAAAGGATTCTTCGCCAATCTCAGGAAATACCATATGGCAGGAAAACAGCTCACTGGATGAATTCATTGAAAAGAGCATTTCTGAAAAGCAAGAAATAAATTCTACAGACAATGAACAGACAGATTTCTCAGAAGAAAATTTTTCCGCCCCCTTGAATGAATCAATGCCACAGGAAGATTTCGTTATGCCCATAAACGAAACAACATCTTCAAACAATTCATTGCCTGAGCTAGAAAAAGGTAAAGAAGAGGGAAATGATAGAATGCCCCTGCTTGTCATTTCTATTTCTCCCTTGCAAAAAATAACTAGAGGAAGCAGTGAAAACATAACCGCAGTTATTTCAAACAATGGCAATGCCAAGGCAAAGAAGGTGATTGCCGACTGGAATATCCCAGTAGGATTTGAGATTGTAAACGGAAATGAGAGGGAAGAGTTGGGAGACATCAAGGAGGGAGAATCAAGGACAATGGAGATAGAAGTGACTCCTTTATTGGATGCAGAACTAGGGAATACCAAAATAACGATAGGAGCAAATTATGAATAATGGAATGATCAAAAAAACAAAACCAACTACAACTTTTGTTTCCGCGAAAACCCAAGTAAATGAGGTTTTTATGGTTTCAATATTTGCTTTTATTGCAGGATTTTCCACATTAGTCTATGAGACAGTTTGGCTGAGGCCGCTGCAGATAATATTGGGGTCAACAATTTATTCCTCCTCTTTGCTGCTTGCATCATTTCTGGCAGGGTTCTCAATGGGCTCATTATTTTTCTGCAAAAAGGCGGAAAACCAAAAAAACAGCCTCAGAACATTCGCATTTTTAGAAGTAATGATAGGAATAGCAGGCATAGCAATAATAATTTTTCTGAATAATTTTCCTTCTTTATTGCAGATGAAGGCACTGAAATTTGTTTTGATGTTTTTTGTTTTCCTTGTTCCCTCATCAATGATAGGAATGACGTGGCCGTTGATAAACAAGATTTATGTAAAAGGAGGGGGGGGGAAAGAGAGTGGGATGATATTCTTTTCAAATTCCCTTGGTGCAAGCTTTGGAGCAATCATGGCAGGATTCATCTTAGTTCCTTTTTTAGGATTGAGCAATACCTCAATTATCGCGTCGATGGCAAATTTTGCAATTGCAATCGTGGCATTTATTATTTCTAGGAGGGAAAGATGAAAGGCAATAATATTGCAATAATAATCCTAGCTTTCATTGCGGGAATGTCCTCTTTAATTTATGAAGTAAGCTGGATAAGACCACTACAATACCTACTTGGCTCGACAACATACAGCATATCAATAATATTTTCCTGTTTCATGCTTGGATTGGCTCTAGGCTCATTAATATTCTCAAAGTTCCTGTACAGGCTAAAAAAGAATGCAGAAGTCTTCATCTTCTCGCAAATAATACTTGCAGTCTACTGTGTTTTAATGCCAAGCATATTCAACCTGCTGCCTTCAATTTATTCATTGTCCCTTCCATTATACAATTATTTCTGGGTTTTCAATGCCCTTATCTTCTTTTCTGTGTTCCTTTCAATTGCACTGCCATGCATAATAATGGGAACAGTATGGCCAATCCTAGTGGAGATGCACCAAGAAAAAAGCATCTCCCTCAAAACCGGAATTATTTACGCATCTTACAATGCTGGCGGAATAGTTGGAGCATTGGTAACAGGAATGATATTGATCCCGCTAATAGGAGTGAAGTGGACAATATTTTGCGCAGCATCATTGACTCTTGCATCATCATTCATAGTGATATTGCTATCTGCAAAAAAGCTAGGAGCACTCATCCCTCTTGGGATTTTTACATTATTAATAATTTCCTCATTTAGCTCTTTCGATATAAAAACGCTTTATGAACAAGGAATATACAGAAAGGCACTCTCGGAAAATCCTATTTATTCAAGCGAGATGCTTTTCCATGCTGACGGAAGATACGCAACCGTCGATGTAATAGAAGAAGCAGGGGTTGTGAGGTCATTATTGATAAATGGCAAGGGGCAGGGAGGAACAAGCATGACTGACAAGAGAGTAAATTATCTTCTTGCATATCTTGGAATACTTCTTGGAGATAATCCATCCAATGCATTGCTAATAGGCTTGGGAACTGGCACAACAGCTGGACATCTTGGAAAGCATGTAAAAACAGAAGTGATAGAGATAGAGCCAAAGATAACAGAAACAGTTGGCTATTTTTCAGAGGTCAATCGCGATGTGCTTAACAATAAGAATGTAAACATAGTATATGACGACGGAAGAAGCTACCTTGCTAATTCGAAAGAAAAATTCGACATAATAATACCAGAGCCAAGCGATCCATGGCAGGATTTCTCATCATTGCTTTTCTCAGAGGAATTCTTCCAGCTTTCTGCCCAGCACCTAACAAATGAAGGATTATTCATACAGTGGATTCCAATTTATGAGCTTTCTGCAGAAGACTTTAGGAATTTTTACAAAACATTTAATTCAGTTTTCCCTAACGTGATCATTTTTGCAAACGTAAGAGCTGAAGAGAGGAGCGGCCCCTATCCAACTGAATTAATATTAGTGGGTTCGAAGAGCGGCATAAATATTGTAAATGCAAAGAAGAATTTCTATCTTCTCGACGAGGAATCAAGAAAAATGCTGGAGGATGTAATGCTGCATAGAACTATCCAGAAGAGATTTGAAGGAGAGGATGCAGCGGATAGGATAGCATATCTTGCCCTTTTTAATAGTGAGCAGCTAGTGGATTATGCAAATAACTCTAGGATTATTACCGACGACAATCTCCTACTTGAGTTCTCTGCAGCGAGGAATATATACAGAAACAATAGAGAAGAAGTGATGAGTGATTTAAGGGGGTTTGTGAATGAAAACAAGACAAATTAGAGAGGATAAGAGAAGCCAGATGCAGGCAGCAGCAATAATGGTTCTAATTGTAATGTCTAGCTTAGTGGTTGCTGCAAACATAAGCGTCAACAATCCATTGATGACTGGATTTTCAGTAGCAGATTTCAACTTAGGGAATCTAGTAGAGAACTCAACAGAAATATTAGTTTTTGCAGATACGCTAATCTCTGTAATTTCTAATAAAGAAGGCAGCGCGGTGATTTCCTTAAGAATGGATAATGGCACTTCAATTCCATTCCAGGAGATTCACTTTTATCAGGGAGGCAATTACTATTCCAATGAAACAAATGAGCTAGGAATTGCAGAGTTCTCTGCCAGCGAGGGAGTTTTCTTCATCTCTTATTGGGGCAATGAAAGCATTTACCTCAACCCCTCAAATTTATCTTATTCAGAAGAAAAGAAAGAATCACTCATAAAAAATTTCTGGGCTTCCAAAACAGAAGGAAAAATAGGAGAAGAAGCAACATTAAATGTAAAATTATCTGATACAAAAAATTATTCTGTCAAGTTTGCGGTGATGCATGTTCCATCAGGAAAAGTAAATGAATACACAATAAGCGAGGCAGATTCAGAGAGAACGTACTCCTTAAAAATCCTGCTTGAAAATCCAAGAGAATACATCTGGAAAGCATTTTATGTAATGGATGGAGAGAATGTTGTTGATTTCAATCTGCCAGATATAAGTATAAAGATAAGAGAGAAGCAGATGACTCTTAACATCTCCAATGTTTTAATAGAAAGCATCACAAAGAAGAAGTTCAATATAACTGCATCGATAAATGCAGAGGAGGATTACAATGAAAGGATAGTGCTGAGGCTGAAGGCTCCAGAAGAAATTTCCCTGAAAAATGAAATAACAGAGATAAATGGGATAGATGCAAATGAAACAACAAAGAGGAGCTTTATTCTTGATGCTTCAAGATGCGGGAAATATAATCTTGAGCTAGTGCTAAGCAACTCAGAGAAAATAACTAGGGAAATAATTTTAGATATCCCCTGCAATAATATAGAAGTTAATATAGAAACAATACAGCTTCCTGCAGAAATAGGCAAGCCGGTTAAATGGAAAAAGATAGTAGAGATTTCAAATCCAACAGGACAGGAGCAAATAGATAGAAAGATAGATGTGCAGATTCCTTCATCTGCAAAACTAGATTCTAATTCCATTGATGGTTCTTTTTCACTCTTTTCAGCATCAATCAATGAAGGCAAGTACAAGAATGTAAGCATAGATGTGCCTTCATTACTTCCTGAAGAGAACAGGACATTCATTATAGAATATGAGACAGCAGCCCCTTCTATATCAGAGGTTTATGCAAAGCAGGATGAATTGTCTGCGGATGAGGCATATAGAAAGAAGATATTGATTGGGGGGAGCGATGAAATACACTACGAGAACATAAGAGTAAGCCTCAAATTCGAGGAGAGTCTTTATGGATGGGTATATCTCAAGTGGGTTAATGGGAGTATAAGATATTTCAATGAGGAGACAGTAATCTACGATGCAACAAGAAACATATCATTAGAGCAGTTCAATGTTTCATTTGAGGACTCGGACAACAACGGATTGTATGACACAATGGTGTTTTACGTTCCAATGCTTTCTGGGCAGGAATTTTCATGGGGCGCTTACACATGCCAGCAATTTCTTGATTCTGTTGCATGGAGTGCGGGTGCATCTAAGGCTGGCATTTCATATAAATACTTCCAATGGTCTTTCGAAAATAGTTGTCCGGGTCAATCACAATGCTTTATCAGAAATATAAGCGCTTATGCTACATTTACTTCAGTAGGCTCTACTGGAGCAACAGTAGGGCAAGCATACATGCAGATTGCAAATAAAGACCAGACAAATTGTTCAGTACTTACAAGAACTCCCACATTCACATATTATAATGCATACAGCCCTGCTATGGGCTTAGGTAATATGACTGGGCCGCTTATGACTTGCGAGGCAAATTATGCAGGCTCACCTAATGCTTGCGTTATGGACAGGAGTTATAATTTTAACGGAACTGTAAGCGAGTTCAACTGTACAACTGCATTATTATACTCTTCATCAGATGGTTCTGGAAGCAACATAGCTCACATAAGTGTTTATAATATGAATTATACATGGTGCTGGAGTGATGTTGTACCCAAATTAAGAAGACCTTATGGCATGAGCTGGTCAACAAATTCTACAACAGGGGGCTGGGGAGAGAACTGGACATTCATAATAGAAATAAAAGAGCCCCAAAATGGTTCAGTTAATATAAGCGCAGGATTTAATTCAAGCTCTTCATCAAGTGCAATATTCTCCCAGGCAGGAACAGCCCCATGCATAGGGTGCGGGCCCACAGATTACAAAAATGCAACAGTAAACTCCCATGTATTTACATGCAGCAGGGATTTGAATAAAATTTATTATTACAAGTTCAATGCAACAGACAATGAAAGCTTTACAGGAAGCTGGGGACCTGATTCTGGTTATTCAATATTCATAGAAAGGGATGATTTGCAGGGAGTTTATGTTGCGGGCAATGCCACAATATTAAACAGGGGAGGGGGGGGAGATAATTTCACATCAACCTTGCTTATAATAAAAGGAAATGACACTGACAATCGAAGCAGCATATACAATAACACTCAGGTTATATTCAATATAAACAAGGACGTTACAACAACACAGCAGGCAATAGAACTTTCAAACACGAGCGGGCATTGGGTTTATAATCTCACTCCAAGCTGCGATTATGCTGTGGGAATGAGGCAGTGGTGGGTTACTACAAACGGTTATGTTGAAGATTTTGGAGAAAATTGCTACAAGACTTTTGATTCAAGAAATTATTACAACATAAGCGTCAATATAACAGATGATTTAGTTGGGACATTATGGAGACCGGCAGCAGGAGAGTTATATGACAAGAATGTAAATGCATCAATATATTTCAAGGCGACATTAAAGGATGACTGCAACAACAGAATTGGCATGGCAACAGTAAACTTTTCTGTTGTAGGACCCATCGCTGTAAGTTTTTCATGCCTTGCAACCCCCGTAGGAGGAGAAGACGGAAATTTCTCATGCAGTTATTCATCAATGAGCGGTCTTGCAGAAGGATATTACAATGTAACAATGTATGCGAACAAATCTGATTATCTTTCTGTAGAGGTGTTCTCGGAAAATGCATTCTATGTAAAATCTCCCCCTTCATTAAAATATGCAAATGTAAGCGTGAGAACGGGAAGATGGGGGCAGAACTGGACTTTTTATATCAATGCAACAGACATAGGGGATGATGTTACTATCTGGGCATGGACAAAAACAACAGGAGCTTGGGAGATGCTTGGAACATCAAAGGCATGCGTATCATGCAGCGAAACAACATTAAATTGGACAACAACATTTGACTGCAATGATGTAGGTGCTAACAAGCTTTTCAAGTTCAATGCAACAGATACATCAGGAAACACGTATGAAACAAGCACAGCAGTTGCAAATGATTATTTTGCCAACGATAATACCTATACTATTGGCAAGGATTATCTGTCAGTTAATTATGCATCCGGGAATGGGAGCACAGTAACCTTATACAATCCTGTAACATTTGCAATTAATGTTACAGACACAGACAGGCTTTCATACAATTTTTCTTTATTTGCTCCTTTGATATTATTCAATGTTACAAACAACACAGCATCTTTTGTTTATGTAAATCAAACAACCGTCAATGCATCAGGTTACGCCTCAGTTTCTTTCCTACCCGGAGATAATTTCACAAGACAAGAGACGGAAACATGGCACGGATATGTTTCTCCGGCTGATGACTGTTATGCTGTGAACCAATCCGTTAATGCAACAGTGTACATGGTTATTAACAGACCGCCCCAATACACAAACATAACAATTGACAGGACAACTGCGGGCTGGGGAGAGGGAAGGAACTTCACGGTATATGTGAAGGATTTTGGCTCAGAACTTGATAATATAACTGTTGCAGTGCAGACTGACACAGGAACAGGATGGATCAACATAAGTCTTGCAAACTGCACACAATGCAATGCATGGACTCAATTTAATTTTACTGTAAATTTTTCATGCTCTGATATAAATTCAACTGCAAGGTATAGGGTGCATGCATACGACAATAGTACTAATACCAACACTTCATCAGCATACACATTCTCAATAACAAAGGACAACATATTCTTCGACCATATAGCTGGAAACGGGACAATTGCAAACAGGAGCGGGAGCCAAATTGACCCATTGATACTAAAATTGAGAGACAAGAACAACAGCTATGTAGGGACAGGAATTGCATCAACACTTTACATTTCTTATTCAGGACCTCCAGGTTATGTTTATGACTCGGGGCATGCATTGGCAACAAACAGCTCAGGACATATACAGCAGGACTTTGACCCGACATGCACAAGCCCTGATTATATTGTCGGCCCCCAGATGTGGTATGCAGGAGTTGATTCTGCATCAACATGCTACTATGCAAATCTATCAAGATTGTACAATACTACAATCTATGAAGACTTTAACTTGTCAATCCTCCTTCCTGATGGAACAATCAATTATACATGGGGAGATTCAATACTCCATCAGGGTAAGGTTCAGGATTCATGCCTGAACTTGATTGACTATTCAACAGCAAGGTTCAATATATCGACAGGAGATAATATTTACAATTTCACTCCAATAGGAGTTGGAGGAGGCTTCTACCAAGGTTCTTGGGTTTCATCTGGAGCAAGGCAGGGACCCTATAACATAACATTCATTGTAAACAAGACTTACTACTACAATAATTACTCGACAAAATACTACCCTCAAACTTTCTACCTGTTTACGACACCCCAGCTAAAATATGCAAACACGAGCCTAAGAAGCGGGGGATGGGGTGAGGGAGATGTTTACAACTTCTCAATATTAGTTACTGATGAATCGGGGGACAATGTTGGCGTGAAGTTCTGGGAAAAGAAATCAGGAGGAAGCTGGGTGCAGGTTAACGGAGAAAAGAATTGCACATCATGCTCTAACACAACATTATCTTGGGTAAGGAATTACACATGCGGGGATATTGGCTCTTGGAATTTCAAGTTCACTGGCCAAGACCTTTCAGGAAACCAGAAAGAAACAAGCATTGTATCCGGGGATTATGTAAGCAATGATGATTCATACATTATTGGAAAGAACAATGT
>JAZDFA010000007.1:0-200499 GCA_043808285.1 archaeon | reverse complement strand
CAAAAATAGGCACCGTTACAGAAGTTTCTGTTGCACCAATTGTAAAAATTGGAAATACTCAAAAGGTATGCGACATATCCTCAAAAGCAGCATTAACTCCATGTAGAACAGCTTAAGGGTGTAATTGTTTTTTTATTTTTTATCCCTTTTTTATTATCAAGTAGAAGACAAGAGCAGATTTTTCTGTCATCTTGTTTTTAAATTAGTTTTACTTAAAATGTTTAACAGAGAAAGAAAAGCACAAGTATGGATAGAATCGGTTCTATATACTTTAATAGGTCTTGCGATTATAGGAGTTCTTCTAGCAGTAACAAGACCTCAAATAGCAAAAACGCAGGATGAATTTGTAGTACAGCAAACAATAAGGGCAATGCATGAAATAGACAACAAGATAGTTGAAATAAAACAGGCAACTGGAAATAGGAGGTTGGTTGAGTTCCAGCTTTCAAAGGGATATCTTACAGTTGATGGCATTAATGACAAGATGACATGGACATTAAAGGGGAGTGGTTATATGTTTTCTGAGCCAGGATATGAAGTGGCTATAAGCAATATAAGAGTATTAACAGAAAAGAATGCTGATAAATATGATATAACTCTTACATTGGATTACGCGGGCAGTGAGTTAACAGTTGACAAGCAATCTGGCGCAAAAGTATTGCAGGCGGCAAAACTTCCATACAAGATGCTTCTAGAGAATTACGGACCAGACTCATTGAGTGGAAAGATAAATATTGATATATCAATAAGCTAAGTATAGAATCAATATTTATCTTTAATTTAATTTTTTAGAGATAGTTCTAATTGACGTGGTTATCAAGTAGTTAATGGAGCAAGGCTTACGAATTAAAGTCTTTTTTGCAGAGGAGTACTTTTTTCAAACTTGAAATGTTTTAATATTCATAACTCTATAATTCATCTTACCAAAAATAATCCAGAAAAGAATTTTCCCAATATCTTTTCTTCACCCCTCTTTGCCGCCCTACACCTAGCACCTTGAAACGTTGATTAATTATTGTTAATGTTTGTATTTCCTGCTTTTAGCAGCAAGGGGGTAGGGCTTACTAATTGTTTCTTCTAAGTTTTGCAGAATTATTTTTATGTCAAGAACACTTGAATCAGTACCCCCCATTTATTCTAAAAGATTGTTATTGTTGAGTAGTTACAAAATAGAAAGATTTAAATACTCTTTTTGTTACTTAAAAGTAACTAAAAACTAAGAGAATTAATCATAAAATACACATAAAAAATGGATAAAACATACACAATAACAAAGAAGATTGCAAAGCATGGAAGCCAGAGTGTAATTCTAATTCCAACATTTCTTTCAGAGAACTTGCCACCAAAGACTATAGTAGAAGTAAGAATATCTGTTGTAAAGGAGGCGATTAATTAAAAATGGAAAATTCAAATGAAAATCTTACTGAGCAGCAAAAAGTGCATGAATTATACAATTTAATAGGCAAAAGGGGGCTTTATGTAAACACTAATTATGATATATTTACCGAAATACCTGAGCAGATTCCTCTGCTTGAAGGTACAGGTTATAAAATTCCACTATTAAAAGAGGGCCAAAAAGCATATACATCCCCTTTACTATTAGCAACACTAACTTCTTTATTGAATCATGGAACAATGCTTGTAAGAGGAGCCCCGGGAATAGGAAAAACAACAGGAGTTGAATTTGCAGGGCATTTTTTCACAAATACTCCAATGGATGAGATTCTTGCATCAGAGATACAGGGTCATCCTCAGCTTACAGAAGAAAAAATGGTGGCATCCTTTGATATTGGCAAATTAATGACAACAGGTGAGAAGAAAGTCATTCCTACAAGATTTATGACCTGCCCTGTTAAGGTGATAGACGAAGTAAACAGAACTCCTCCAGATATTCTAAGCATAATCATGAGATTAGCTGATACAGGAAAGGCTGTTTACGGTGGTGAGCTTATAACCTCAGAGAAAGGGCCATTATTTGCAACAGCAAACTATTCTGATGATGGAACTTTTGAACTAACACCTCCCTTCTTAGATAGATTTGATGTAGCAGCAGTTGTTACATCCCCCCAACCATGGGATTTAATAAAGATAAGAAATAAGGGAGATGAAAAACTAAATGGGGGATTAGAAGAGCTTCTTAAAATTCCTGAAAATCTTAAACTAGATTTTTCTAAGATAAGAAAAGAGATTAATGAGATGCCTGAACAGATGCAGCATGGCACGCCTCTTGTATCTTCATTTGCAGATTTTTTATATGGAACATTAAGATTTTCTGAGGCTGCAAGTGATGTTTCTGCCAGGGCAACCAAAGGAAATTCATGGAGACTAAACCAGGATGGTTTTTCAGGGGGGCATTTTAAAGATGGGGCATTTATGTATACTCTAAATGAGTTGAGTGTAAGAACAGCCAAGGCAATTCCAAGATACGCCAAGGCATTTGCATGGTTTAATGGAAAAAAAGAAGTTGAATTATCAGACCTTAAAACAGTTTTGCCATACCTGCTCTGGCATAAGATAACACCCAGTTCAAAGTCATTAAAAGATAATCCTAAACACAGCAATGACCTAATTTCATTCGTTGAAGGAGTGGTAAACAATGTAGAAAATGAATATCAGGAGCTGTTAAAGGGAGATGCTGTAAAAACTTATGCAGGAGTAATGAATCTGCTTAGGACAAAGAAGTATGAAGACAAAGAACTGGATAACGACAAGATAAGAGAGTTTACAAAAAATGCAATTTCACAAATAGGCAAATGGGATCATCCTTATGCAATCACTCTTACAAATTGCATTGCATCAACATACAACAACAGCCTGAATGACAATTCCAAAAAAGAAGGAATGGAGGATAAGTAAAAATGACAAATGAAGAACAATTCTCACTTAGCTTTCCTGTCAGTAAGGAAGGGTTAGAGAAAGTAATGCAGGAATTGGCTAAAGAAGGCACTGCTACAGTAAATAAAATCTCTAAGATAGAGATAGTAACCTACAAATGTCCTGTTCTAACTGAATTTATGTCAGGGAATGCTAGTGATCACCTATCAAGGACTGTTGATGCTATAGTACACTTTGAAGATAACAAACCAAAGAAGATAATATGTCCTTTATACGATAAATCAAATTCAAAATGCATAGGAACTGATAAAACCAATTATTACAGCCATCTAAGAAATATTGACGAATGTCTGTTGAAAACAGGTTTTCAGGAGATAAAATGACTGAAGAAGAAAAATATGAGCTTACTTTCCCAGTCAGCAAAGATGGATTAGAAAAGGTAATGCAGGAGTTGGCTAAAGAAGGCACTGCTACAGTAAATAAAATCTCCAAAATAAATACAGTCACCTATAGATGCCCTATTCTAAATGAATATCTGAAAGTAAATGAGAATCATTCTAAAAATTACGATGCAATAATACACTTTGAAGGGGACAAAGCAAAGAAGATAATATGCCCACTCTATGACATATCAAATTCAAAGTGCACAGAGACTAGGTTCATACAGAATTATACTCACAGCAAGCTGAATAATCTAGGAGATAAATGCTTAGCGGAGTCAAAATGACAATTGAAAACGAATCTATGTTTCCTGTAAATCCTGACGGATTGGAAAAAGTAATGAGGGAGATTGTTGGGGGAAAACAGCCAGAAAAAAGAGAAAGCTGGGATAAAGATAAAGAAAAGCAGATAATTTCAGGCAAATTTGAATCAATTTATTTAGAGAAACCTTTTGATGAAGGAAAGAAAGAGTTAGAAAGCAGAGGATACAGGGTTATTTCTCTAGAAGAAAATGCAAGATTAAAAGAGTTAGAAATCAGAGGATACAGGGTTATTTCTCTAGAAGAAAATGCAAGATTAAGGATGCAAGAGGGAAAAGATTCTTTTATTTCCAGAAATGGAAATTGGGTAAGAGAAGGAGTTATTTATGTTCCAAAGAAAGGCATATTCTTAACTAAAAATTCCCCAATAATGGACAATGCAAAAAAAGCAACAGATTGCCATAGAAATAGAAAAGATTTCTATTTAACCAATAGCCAAGTTGAGAAAGCTCTGGAAGATTCTGTTGAATTAAAAAAAGAAAAAATCCCAACAAACAGATTCAAGGATAATAAGATTGCAGTTTATGCTTTTGGGGATATTGCAGAACAATATGGTAACTTTTTAAAAGAAGCAGAAATTAATGAAATGCCTGTTTGGCTTGAAGATATGCAAAATAAATCGTTCGCGAGACAACTGTGGTTCTGGGATCTTGGCGCCAGGTCTGAGCTTAATGGCAACCTCGGGGATCTCTACGACAACAACAGGGTGCGTGGGGTACTAAACTCCAGAAGCGCAAAATGACACTTGAAAACGAATCTATGTTTCCAATCAATCCGGCTGGATTGGAAAAGGTGATGAAAGAGATTGTTGAAGGCAAGCCTGAAAAGAAGGAAGAAGCAAGGCTAGAGGATAAAGTGATATTACCCCAAATTAAATATAGCTCGCTGAAGAAAGAATTTGACAAGAAGATCAAGGGTTATAAAGAAGAGAATGAAAATCCTATTCACACGGTCATCGCAGCGATACTAGGGGGAGGGATAGGCACACCAACAGTTATGATGGCTTATAAACAAAATCCTAATCTCGCTGATATGGAATATCTAAAGGTTTATTTGGCTGCTACAATTGCAATAACTTCAGTTGGAATAGCTTATTCTCATTTTAGGTTGAATAGAAAAGTAAAGAAGTACAAGCAGGAACTTTTAGCAGATCAGAGGTACATAGTGCTAAGGGGAAATGTGTAAAATGACAAATAAAAATGAAACACTTGAAACAAGAACAGAAGATGCATGGAAAACAGCTATGGATACTTGGAACCAGCCTTCTATTCCCTCTGTGATAACTGCTAAAAATTATGAAGAGATGAAGAAACTGGGAATTGAGGGGGAAGCCCTTTCAAATAACCTGGCATTTATGAAATATCCTGAATTTCAGACTTATGCAAATCTTCAAAAAATAACCGAAGAGTTTAACTCAAATCCACAAAAAGGGCTTAATGCCATTCTTACTCATGAAGCAGGGCATAGATTCTGCCCTTATGATACGATTACTTCTTTGTTATTAACATTAGCTGCAAAAAAAGAACTTGATAAGCAAAAACTTCCTTATAGTTCAGAGGCTGCTGCTCCAATGCTTCTCAATCTTTTTACAGACATGTGTATAAACACAAAACTTGCACAGAATGGTGATGAAAACATAGCTTGGGCATACAATGAATTAAGCAAAGGAAAGGCATGCAAAAGCAAATTATGGCGAGTGTATGCCAAAAGCATGGAAATATCATGGAATCAAAAAATAATTCCAGATAATTTGAAATTGAGCAGAGAAGAGGAAGAAGGAGCAAAACAGGCAGCAACTTTATTTGAAAAAGACTTTTTTTACAAGTCTAACTGGCAGGAGAATATAATGGAATATGCCGGCATCATGGCTAAATTTTTAGAGAATCCTAAAAGAGATGGAAAAGGCGGAAAGAATGGAAAGAGTGGAATGGATGACATCTCTAAAAATATGCCTAAGAAGGGAAACATCAGTGAGAAGACTGCAGAGGAGATAGCAAAGAGAATGTCTGGGATTGGGGCTGATGGCGTGCCTCAAAACGAAAAAGGATTGGAGGAGTTCAGGGAGATAATGGCCGGGCTGGGCTATGGAGACAAAAAAAAGGCAAGCGTAATGTTTTATGATGCTCTCTCTAATGCGTATGATGTAATGTTTGCAACAAAACCTTTTGGCACACAAAGACAAAATCCTTTTCAGCCGGTAAAGTGGAATCCTTCAATGAGCATGCAAAAACTAGATATTAACTATTCAACTAATGCTGGCGGAAGAGTCATTCCTGGAGTAAATACATACACATGGAATACAAGAAAGAGGCAAATCAATACAGGCATAGAGGAAGTAGTGCCTAATCTTGAATTGTATCTTGACAGTTCTGGCAGCATGCCAAATCCTATAGATGAAATGAGCCTGCCTGTTTTAGCAGGATTCGTTGTTGCAAAAAAAGCCAACAAAAAAGGCGCAAGTATAAAAGTGAATAATTTTTCAGACGGGTACGAAACAACCGCCCATACAAGGGAGTTAGATAAAGTATTTGATGGATTAGTGAGATATTTTGAGGGGGGAACAACTTTCCCTACAGAAGAAATACTTGCAAAAGCAGACCCCAAACAAGTCTTAGTAATAACAGATGGAGATTTTTCTAATCCAAAAGAAGCGGCAGAAGCAATAAGGGAGTTAAAAAACAGAAACAGCAAAAACAATGTTGTTGTCTATGCGATAAATTCAGGGAATGCATCTTATCTTAAGGAAGCTGGAGCAGAGGTAATCTATGGCTCAAATACAGACATTTTTAAGAAAGTTATAGGAAAGGGAGAGGAGGTTTATTCAAGATGACACTTGAAAACGAATCAATGTTCCCAATCAATCCGGCTGGATTGGAAAAGGTGATGAAAGAGATTGTTGAAGGCAAACCTGAAATTAAAAAAGAAGAATCAAGCTTAGAAGAAAGAGCAACAGCAATATCACACGGGAATTATGAATCGCTAAAGGCAGAATTTAACAAGAAGGTTAAGAGTTATGAAGCAAGCCTTAAGATGAATTATATTAATAATGGTGTTGGATTCTCTACACTTGGGGGAGCGATAACAATTCTAGTCACTCATGCGATTTACAGTTATCATCATGTTACTAATCATCCTTTTAAGACTATGCTAGTAGGAGGACTTTCTGGAGTAGGAATCGCTTCATCTGGAATCATTTATACTATTTTTAGATCATATAGAAAAACAGAAAAATACAAACAGAATCTTTTGGCAGATCCAAAATATAAACCTTTGATAGGGAAGGTGTAAAATGACACCTGAAAACGAATTAATGTTTCCAATTCTAAGAAATTAGAGCAAGTGATAAAAAGTTCCTAATATGCCCAGGTCTTCAATTCTCCGCCAAATCACAAGACCCTATTACGCCCACACCAGGAATCGAACCTGAATATCCTTACGGAAATCAGCTAGCTAGCTAATCAACAAGCAAAAATAAGAACATAAAGCATATGACAATTGTGATTCAGCATCTTAACTGTCACTAAGCAGCTTTATCTTTCTTACCGACCTTATTGAATTTCCAGGCTGACGCATTACCATTGTGCCATGTGGGCATGATTGAAAAGAAAAGAAAAGAGATTAAAAACCTTTCTTAATTTTTTCTATTCTGGCTTTTATCTTGCGGTTTTCTTTTTCAGTACGCTTATCTTTTCCCATTTCAAGCCTTAATGTATAGAAATCCTCTAATGTATTTTCAAGTTCCTTATTTTTCTGCTCTATCTTCTTTTCCATGCTTTTTATCTTGGTCTCGCTTGCTTTCAATGCCTTGTTTGAATTAAGAACATTTTTCTTATCAAAAGTAAGGGAACTTATGGAAGTTTTTATAACTAAAAGAACAATTATTACAAAAGAGGCACCAAAACATAAAATAAGGGAGATTAAAAGCCTGCTTAATTCTGTGTCTGTTATAGTCCTACTCAGAAAATAAAAATAGAGAGCATATCCCAAAAGAAAAAAGCATACCAACCCAAAAATAACATTCCAATCATTCCTTAATCTATCATTATCCATCAGCTTCATGATTCTACGAACAAGAAAAAGGCAGAAGAACATCTGCACAATCCCCAATAAGACTATATAATAACTAATCATTAAATAATAAATTTAATATAGGGTATTTAATTTTTTCTATTTCTTAAATATCCCAGATAGCTCTTGTTTGTTTTCATCCATCTATGGATTATTATCTTGCCCAAAAGCGTGGTGTCCCAATTCCTTGGGAAATATCTTTTTGCCCGATTAAAAGCGGATGCGCATAAATCTGCAGCCTTGTCATAGACTATGTTTACTGCGCCATTTAATGCCTTGCCGTAGGTGTAAAAATCCTTGTAGCAGTCAATCATGCCTTGCTGAAGCTCTGTTGGAGAAAGGAGCTTTGGCTGGAAAACAACGTGCATGCCATCATAATACTCCCACATCCTGTGCAAAAGCCTGTTTTCAGATTCCAGCCTTGCAAAAAATGGTGTGCCCGGGCCAGGAGTCAATATCATATACTGGACAGAATCTATTTCATTAGAATTGGAAAACTCGGTTGTCGCATCAAAAACATGCTTGTCATCCTCATCTGAACCAAGCACAAACATCCCGTGAACTCCTATGCCGTAATCATGGAATTTCTTGATTGCCATTTTTATATCCTTTACTGACTGTGATTTGTTGTATGCATCAAGAGTTTTCTGATTGACTGATTCAAATCCTATATAGACTTTCACGCATCCAGAATCAGCCATTTTCCTTAACAAAGAATCGTCATTGGCTGCATCGCATCTTACCTGGCCAGTCCATACCACATTATTTGGGTTGTTTCTTTTGAGCGCGTCAAAAAGAGCTGCTGCCCTTTTCTTGTCAGCGCATAAATTATCATCGTAAAAGAAAGTGCCTTTAGTTTTTATTCTCCTGAATTCCTCAACCACTTTCTCAATGCTTCTTGTCCTGAATTTTCTTCCAAACATTGCTGTAACTGAGCAGAAATTGCATCCAAAAGGGCATCCTCTTGAAGTCATGATTGGAGTTATTGGCATCCTCTTGTTATTTTGCAATAGAGAAAAATCGGGGATTGGCAGTTTGTTCATGTCTTCAATCCTATGCGCATCAATAAATTTTTCTTTAGAACCATTCTTAATCAAGTCTGCTATAACGCTTTCTCCCTCGCCAGAAACAACGTAATCTGCATATCTTCCAGACTCTTCTTTCATAAATGAAGCGTGTATTCCTCCGATTATCACCTTGCCTTGGGGGTTTAATGCCCGGAACTTAATGGCAATTTCATATGCCCTGTCTATTGTAGTGGTTAATCCAGTAAGACAAAGAACATCAACATCAAGCTCATGAAGATTAATATCTCTTCCAAGAATATTCTCATTATATACTTTAACGTCATATCCTTCTTTTTTTAGGATAGTTGCGAGATATATTGGGCCTAATAGCGGCCATGTTATAGATTTTGAAAAAACATTGTCCTTGGAGCCTCTTGGCTCTATAAATGCTATTCTCTTTGAACTGCTTTCGAGCTGCGATTTCATTTTTAGTTATCAAATCTAGATATTATGAGTATAAAAATACCTGCTATAATGAGAGAGACTGGCCAAAGTGATGCTGAAACTGCAAATATCAAAATAAAAGCTATGCTGAGCAGAATTCCGAATAATCCTACCAAGAAAAATATTCTCTTGCGACTGTATATACTGCATATAATCAATGAAGCTCCAACTATGAATATAAAAGACGCCCACCACTCTTTGAGTTTTACCCAGGAAGTGTAATTAAGATAAAAAAACAATATGCTTGTCATTAAAAGGAATGAGCCCAGCCCAAGAAGTCCTACATCTTTGCAGTCCTGATAAAACATCAAAGACAATCCCATGCCAACAACGAAAACAAACATGGGCCATAAATTGTGTATGCCTGGCAAGATTCCCTGCCCTTCAAGAAGCAAGGCTATACCACTTATCAAAAACAGAACAGCAATAACCCCGAATTCATATCTTCCCTTAGTAATCTTTCCATGCTTTGCCATCTTTTTGTAAACAAGGAAGACAAATTGCGTATAAAAAGATATGTTTTAACTAAAGAAGAGAGAAAGAATATCTTTAATTGTTGTATTCTGTTTAGCAGTTATAGAGTGGGGCTTACGAATTGTTTTTCTTTTTGTTTTGCAGATGTTTTTTCTTTTGTTATCAATTGTTTCTTTACGCATTGCTCAAATTCTCCTCTTACCCAGAACAATCCAAAAAAATTTTTCTTAGTAATCTTGTCCTCACCCATCTTCTCTACCCCCCGCACCCCAACTGAGCAGCTAACTTATCTTTTTATTAATTAATGCTGTATCAAGCAGTACAGGAATAGGGCAGAAGGAGGAGTGATTTATTGGTTTTGAAGAATTGATAATAAATATGACCAAAGATGAGCAGTTTAGGAATAATATCCTAAATCTGCATTAGTCTTTGCTTATTAAATAAATTAATAAAATATAAAAAAAAGAAAAAAGCTTATCTTTTTCCTGTCTTGCCGCCAACCTTGCCATCATTATTAAGGTCTGGCAATAATATTTCCCTGTTGTCTCTTATCTGACCACCGTCATAGTTTACAAATGCCTGCTTGTTGTCATAGTTCAATGCCTTTACAACTTTAGTATACATATTAAGGTCTATTGGATAGCCTTCTTTTCCAAGATAAAATGAAAGGTTATCTCCACTTTTTACTGTAATTGTGTATGCAGGACTTGATTTAGCATAACCTGTGCTATTGCTTTTTCCAGTTGTCTTATCATTGCCGCATCCAGCTAATACTGCAGGCAAAGCTAAAGCCATCATTCCTGTTCCTATAATTTGTTTTAAGTTTTTCATTTTATTTAGCTGCCTCAAGTTTTGCAACAAGGTCTTTTTTCTTTGAATTTAAGTACCTTGCTTTTTCACTATGGTATAAAATATTTGAACCAAAAATCGGTGCAAATACAGAGGAACTAGCCATTATTATAAATAAAGGAATTGCAATCCCTTGAGGGGTATTAGGACCAAGGTCAGTTGCCGCTTGTCCTGCGAAATAAATACCTGTAGTAATAATACCTAAGGACAGAGCATAACTTCCATATGTGCCAACTAGAGATTTATTGTACTCTTTTATTGCTTGTTTATACTCAGCTTTTGCTTCTGCTAATTCAGCAGCAATTTCATTATTAGCTATATTTTCAGTGATTTGTTTTAAGTTTTTCATTTTTGTTGTTTTTTACCTCCTTATAACTCTTTTTTGTTTAATAAGATGTAATGATAGTATGAAACCCTAAGAGAGGTTAAATCAGCAATCTAAAAGACGCACCGATTTAAGCCTCTCCCGGGTAAAAGAGGTGATAATATGTATAGGCATAGGTAGTATTTAAATCTTTCTTTTTTTAATTACTTAGTAATGGTAACAGAACTTCTAACTATCTGGTTGTTAATTGTTGTATCCCTGCCTTAGCAGTATAGAAGTAAGGTTACGCATGGGGTTTTCTTTTTATGAATTATTTTTCTTTACGCATGACACAGATTCTCCGCCCACATCTTCAAATTCTGCCTAAGATTTGTCCCATACATTCCCCCCACTTACCCATCTTTGCTGCCCCCAACCTTCTCTAGGCGACCGCTAAATTAACTATTATTAATTAACAGAAATCTAGCAGTTATAGAGTCAGGCAGTTGGATGGGACTTTTTATTTGTTTTGAAGAATTGAGGTTATATGGGGACAGAGCAAAATATCAAAAGATCATCAGGTTAGGAATAAAAATCCCTAAAAACCTGCATCATAAAAACCTCTTGTTTTATTGTGGGTTTTTAAGATCCTAAAAACAAAACTTCAATTTTGTTTTTTTGATAAATCTTTATTTATTAATTACTAATAAAAAATAAAAGAAAATACTTACTTGCCGATCTTCTTGGCAATTAAATCTGTGCATATTCCTGCTGCAACTGTCTGGCCAGCGTCTCTTATAGCGAATCTTGCCATATGAGGATTTACTGACTGCTTTTCAAGAACAAGATTGCCCATTGGCTTTATCTTGACTTGTGCAACATCTCCATTCTTTAAAAAGTCTGGATTTTCCTTGGAAGTTTGTCCTGTCTTAGAATCAATTGTCTTTATCAATTCAATAAACTGGCAAGGTACTTGTGCAGTGTGAATATGGAATACTGGTGTGTAACCTTTGGCAATTACTGTTGGATGATTGATTACTGCTATTTGAGCTGTAAATTCCTCAACTACACATGGTGGATTTGCTGCATCGCAGATTACATCCCCTCTTGCTAGGTCTTTCTTCCCAACTCCTCTTATGTTTATACCAACATTATCTCCTGCCATGGCTTCAGTCAATGTCTCATGATGCATTTCTATTGTCTTTATTTCGCCATTTATTCCTGCTCCGGTCCTTCCAGGCAAGATTATTACTTTCTGTCCGTTCTTCATTATTCCAGTCTCTATCTTTCCTACTGGAACAGTTCCGATACCGGTGATTTCATAAACATCTTGAATAGGCATTCTTAATGGTAATTCAGTTGGCTTTTCAGGAGGAGTGAATAAGTCGAATTGCTCAAGTACTGTTGGTCCCTTGTACCAAGCCATATTTGCGCTCTTCTTTGTTATGTTGTCTCCCTTGAAACCTGAACCTGCAATAAAGTTTATCTTATCAGGGTTAAAACCTGCAGTCTTTAACAGAACAGATAAGTCTGCTTTTACCTTATTGTATTTGTCTTCATCATAATTTACTGTGTCCATCTGATTGATTAATACAGCCATTTGACCAACACCCATTGTTCTGCATAACCATATATGTTCCTTTGTCTGTGCCATTACACCATGCTGGCATGCAACGACTAGTACTGCACCATCTGCTTGAGATGCGCCTGTTATCATGTTCTTTACGAAGTCCTTATGACCAGGAGCATCGATTATTGTCATTTCAAAGTTTTTAGTAATTAGTTTCTTATAAGAAAGGTCAATTGTAACTCCTCTTTCTCTCTCTTCCTTGAATTTGTCCATAACGAATGCGAATTCAAAACCAACCTTGCCATGCCTTGCTGCTTCGTCCTTTAATTTTTGAAGCTCTTGCTCTGGCAGCTTCCCTGATTCATACCACAATCTTCCGATTGCTGTACTCTTGCCATGGTCTACATGACCTACAAAAATAACATTGAAATTTGGTTTTTCTCTCGCCATTTTTTATTTGATTAATTAAAAATATTCTACAAAGGTGGTTTATAAATATTTCGGTTTTTCTAACTTAGAATTGATTTTTATACTCTCCAAAGAAATAATCGACGGGACAAAAACAAATTATTTAAACTGATTAATGAATGAATGATAAAAATGGGGCAGTTAAATTTTGATAATAATGGAAATGTAGTAATCCCAGACGAGATTAAGAGTGTTAAGGAAATGGATTATCTTCATGTGCTAAAGGCGCTGTATGAAATTCCTTTTCCCCTTGGAAAAAATAATCTCGTGGATTTTCTAAAGGGGAAAGATTCGAAAATGATAGAAAAAAACAAGCTTGCATTTCTTGACAATTTTGGCTCTCTTAATTATTCTGACGACAAGATAAGCGCAATGATTGAAAGGCTTATGCAGAATGGCATGATAAAAATAGTAGCGATGGATGAGAACCAGTTTTCAAAAGTATTGGTACTCACAAAGAAAGGGATAGATGAAATTGACAATCCCACACTCTCAAACAAGAATATATTATTCAGCCACGCTGCCACCCAAATAAGCGAGAAAGACCGAGAGATATTCAGAGAGCTTGATAGTTTCCTTAAAAGTTACAATGAAGAGCAGAAAAAAGCAATAATAGAAAGCAATGACAAGATACTCTGCATTGCGGGTGCAGGAAGCGGCAAAACGACAGTTCTTGTAAAGAGAATAGAGTTTCTTGTAAAATACAAATCTGTTTCTCCAGACAAGATACTTGCAATAACATTCACAAGAAAAGCACGCAGAGAAATGGCTAGGAGGCTTGCTAATCTTAGCCTTAGCGATATAATGGTTGAGACATTCAATTCGTTCTGTGAAAAAGTTCTAAGGAGCAATGCAGAAAAAATTTATTCTATTCCTACAAGAGTGATGAACTATGGAGACAAAATCATGGCAATGAATTATGCCTTGAATGAGAACAAGATTGGCATGGATTATGCTATAGACAATTATTTCACAAGAAATAAAATAAACAACAGGACAAGCGAAGAACTTGCAAACCTTTTAATGAATGACTGCTTTTTCATACTGGATTATTACAAGAGCCGCAACGAAAAACTAGAGGATTTCTCGCACATGGCAGAAAGCGAGAACAAGCATGCTGCCAAGATGATATATAATATAGCTAAATCAATTGAGGAGTATATGCAGGAAAACGGCCTGAGGGACTTTACAGACCAGATGATTGACACAATAAAATTATTCAAGCAGGACAAAAGTGTTATCCCGCAATTTGAGCATATATTGGTTGATGAATACCAAGACGTGAACTCCTCACAAATTGAGCTAATAGACCTGCTTAACCCAAAGAATATCTTTGGTGTTGGAGACCCAAGGCAGTCAATCTTTGGATGGAGAGGGTCTGATGTTCATTACATTATTAATTTCCCAGTTAAATATCCAGAGTGCAGTGTAATAACCCTTACAAAGAATTACCGCTCAAAAAAGCATATAGTTGAAACTATTAATTCTGTGATAAAGGAGATGAATCTTCCTGACTTAGAGCATACAATTGAGGGGGAGAAATGCGTTCATCTTTCTGATTTTGACTCTGAGGATGAAGAATATGATTTTGTAATAAGTAGGATACTTGAAAGTGAAGAGGAGAGGCATAATATTTTTGTTCTTGCAAGGACAAACAGGCAGCTAAAAGACCTTTCCGAGAGAATGAAGAAGGCTAAAATAAACCATGTTGTAAGAAATGATGAGGTAAGAAAGACTGCAATTGCAAAGAAAGAAGATGTAACGCTCGCAACAATACATGCAATTAAGGGTTTAGAGGCAAAGATTGTTTTTGTTGTTGGCTGCACCTCTCTTAATTTTCCATGCAGGGCAAGCGAGCATCCAGTAATAGAAATGGTGAAGGCAGAGGAATATGACAAGGAAGCAGAAGAGCGAAGACTATTTTATGTTGCAATGAGCAGAGCAGCTGAGAAACTGCACCTCACATACTCCGGCAAGAAGCCAACATATTTCATAAGCGAGGGTATGATGGAAATAATTGAGGGTGTCAAGCGTGAAAGTAAAGGCGGAGACGAAAAGGCACTTCTTGAGCAATTAAAAAAATGGAGAATTAGAAAAAGTAAGGAAGAAAAAGTCCCAGCATACTGCATATTCACAGACCTTACATTAAATGAATTAGCATCAAAACGCCCAAAAACTTCCAAAGAACTTGAGGATATTTATGGCATAGGCAAAACCAAGATAATGAAGTATGGAGAGGAGGTTTTGGATATTGTTGGATAAGATTAATTCTTTTTCTTCCCTTCTTCCCCAAACCCGCTAACTCAAGTTCCTAAATCTTCAAATATTTCAGCGCCTCATAGACTAAAAATGCAGGCCAAACCATTGCTTTAAAAAATCCTAAGACGCCAGCCCAGAATGTTGTTGCTTTTCCAATGAAATAGATTGCAGCACCAATAAACCCTAAGCCGTAAACTGCGCCAGAAGGTCCGCACCCCGCAGATGTTTTGCACTTGACTTCCGCCACTTTTTTTGATTCTTTAACCATAATAAGATAATATTATCTGGTTATTTAATTCTTTTGCCAAACACTTTTCTATAATTCTCATCATACACCTTTTTAGGAATAAACCTCAACGAGAGAAAAATAAAACCAGAAACAATAATCAGGTCATCAAGCTGCCCTAAGATTGGAATGAAATCTGGAATTAAATCAAATGGCAGGAAAAAATATCCAATTGCAATCCATAAAAATACCTTAGAAATTAATGGAGTTCTTTTATCCTTGTAAAGAGAAACATAAAGATTTATTCTTCTCTTTACTGTTTTTTGTATCTCCTTAAGGTCCATATTTGATTATATTTTATCTCTTATTTAATATTTTTGGAATATGGAGGTTGTTAATTGTTGTATTCAGTTTAGGAGTTATAGAGTAAGGCTTACGAATTGTAGTTATGGGATTTGCAGATTGGTTTTTTTCTTTCACACTTGAATTGTTTTTAGGCATAACTCAGATTCACCTCTTACCCTCCAAAATCCAAGAAAATCCCAAAGAATCATTACTCCCTCCATCTTCTCTTTCCAAAAAAACCTTAGACGACCGCTAAATTATCTTTTTATTAATAGTAGTGAAATCAAGCAGATATAGAGTGGGGCAGAAGGGATGGGACTTTTCTTAGTTTTGCAGTAAGATTTTTTCCTTCACATAGCAATTATTTCTTCATTCCCTTCGCTGCCTTGCCAGTTTCATCCTCTGAAAGAAAACTCCCATAATCAAATTCATATTCCCTATACACCATTAAAGTGTCATAAACAAGGATTGATGCGCCAAACTCCATTCTTATCTTCTTTATGATGCTATGAAAGTCCCTTGCATCCTTTGTGACAAAATGAAGGACAAGGTCCCATTCACCTATTGTCTTTTCTGCGGTGAGGAGATTTGCATTTGACTTTATATGATCTTCTATTTCCTGCTCCTTTTTTTCATCCAATGTCCTTAATTTCAGCATAAGTGCATTGCCACTGTAGCCAAGAGCAGAGAGATTTACTACAGTAGTAAATTTTATCACTCCGCTTGAAACCATCTTCTTTATCCTGTATATCACTGTGTCTGCATTAATGCCTATCTTGGGGGCAATATCATAACTAGAAAGCCTGCAATTCTCATTGAGCAATTTGATTATTTTTATGTCTTTTTCATCAAGCTTAGCAACACCGCCAGACTTGCTCTCTATTTTTGCATCCCCCATCTCTAATGGAAGTATTCTATTGCTCATCTCTTCAACTACGTGAAGAGTTATTATATGCTCAATAATTTCTGCAAATTCTCTCTTTATCCAAGATATAATACTGTCAAATTCCTCTATGTCCTTTACAAGAATCTTTATCTGAAAATCAATAATATCAGAATAATCAATAACATCTATTATCCTTGGTTCTTTGTCAAGATACTTTAAAAATTTCTCTTCTGTTTCTGTTGTGACCTCCCTTGTTTGCAAAAGCACATTATAGGCGGTGTATCCAAAACTTTTGTAATTGACGATTGTACAAAACTTTTTTATTACCCCTCGCTCCTGCAGCCTTTTTATCCTGTAGGCAATAGAATCCTTGCTAAGCATTGACTTCTTTGCAATCTGAGTCAACGGAACTCGCCCATCTTTTGCAAGCATCTCAATTATCTTTCTATCCTTCTTATCGAGGTTTATCTCCCCTCTAGTGCCATCAAGCCTCATAATCCTCTTTAGACTAATTTAATATATAAATATTTCGGTAAAAGCTTATTTTTACATCATAACTTTATTATATGCCGAAGTATTATAACTATTAAGGAGTAAACAAAAAATAAACATGGAGAAAAACAAAATGAAAGGACTTGAAAAAATAATGGGCTTGGAAACACTTGTAAAAAACACAAATGAAAGCAATGAAACCCTTAAAGGGATGAATGCAAGAGTGAGAACTACTTCACTTAATGATTTTGATGAACTTTATCAGCTGCAATCAATGTACAAGGATCTTGATTATTCTAAACAAGCACTCAAGGACATCTTAAGTGACAAGAAAGGAATCAACCTAGCTATTGAAGATAAGAATACTGGGAAGATAATGAGCTATATAATCTGTTATCCTGCTTCACATTACAAACAGAACCAAAAGAACATGAATTATACTACTGCTTATGAATGCCCACAGCTAAAAGATAACAAAGCATTCTATCTTGAGCTTGTTGAAACTCACCCAGAATACCAGGGAAAAGGAATGTATAAGATATCAAAGAAGATTGCAGAAACAGCTGCATATAACAAGGGTTATGATAGGATGTATCTGCATTCAGTTCCTGAGGCAGTTGCTGCCCATCAAAAGAGCGGCAATGAACCTGTGGAGTGTTTGCCAAGTTATTGGGTTAATCCAAATGGTTCTACTTTAGATGCATATCTGATGAAATCCGAATTAAATGCTTCAAAGATAATGGATAATATCAATTCACTCCTTGGAAAACAGGATAATGAAGTCTCATTATCTTATAAGCCAGCTGATGCTGCAAATAAAATAGAGAGGGTAATGGCAAAATGAACAAACTTCAAAAGATACTAGGTGTTGGAACACTAACTATAGCCTTGCCTATACTGGCAAGCGGATGCAAATATGAGTTTGATATTCCAGCAAACTCTCCAGTAAAGCAAAAGGAGGCTGTTGTTGTTTCTATGAAACATACCCCTAAGTATGATCAGCTAGATCCAGTCATGATTACTTTAGGGATGGTTATGATTGAGGATGAAAGTTTCTCTGTAAAGTTTAAAGGCAAGAATGCAGTATTTGAATCTGACTATGGACAAATTTATAAAAAATTTAAAGCCATTGGGGAGAAAGCAGTTGTTTCTTACAAAGAGATACAGAATGATAGATATTCAAGAGATGGAAAATGGTGGGAGGCTTTTTTATGTTTGCCTAAATTTGATTCTAAAACTCAGTTTATGTATAGGGATTTAAAAGGATACAAGGTTTTAGATGCCCAGCCAACAGATAATTCTCAAAAATAATCATTTCTTACCTTTCTTCATTCCCTTCCCCACTATATACAGGTAAATCTTGAGCTTGTCATCCTTCTTTACGGCTTTCCAACCCTTGAATATCCAATAATGCGATACAATTCTTGTTCCTTTATTTAATTTTGAAAGTTTTTCCTGCAGTCTGTCATTTGTCCACTGCCTCAGGAAAAGAAAAACAACATTCGCATCCTTTAAATCCTGCTTGAACAAATCTCCAAGGATAATTTTTGCATTTCTCAAGCCAAGCAACTTTGCTTTGACAAATGAAATGGCAAATCTTAGGAAATCTATCTCAATACCAACTGCCTTGCGGCATTTCCTTGCAGCAGCAATAACTAATCTTCCGTCTCCGCATCCCAAATCATAAGCAACATCATTTTTTTTCAATGAGGCATACTGGAGCATCTTTTCCATTTTTCTTCTTGTAGTTGGATAATATTCTGCACCAGTAAATCTAGTATAGAAAAACCATAATATAAAAAGAAAAATCAAAAGCGATGCAAAAAGTATTGAGTCCATTTTACACATTAGATATAATCTGTTTAAAAATTTTCATTTTTTAGATACAGAACAAAGCGGTAGGAACATCTCTTAATGACACAGAAATCTGGGGTTTCAAATCATGCCTTTCTTTAATCAAAGTATGCATTGTATTTAACGCAAGCTCGGGGTTGTTATTATTCTTGCTTAGGTGCGAGAGCACAAGACTCTTTAGTTTTGGAGAGGCATGCTCAAGAACAAGAAGTGATGCCTGCATGTTTGACAGATGACCTTTATTGCTGCTTATCCATTGCTTGAGGAATGCAGGATACTTCCCATCAGAAAGCATATCCTCATCATAATTCGATTCAAGGAAGAGAAAATCCGCATCTTTCACATGGCTTATTGTATTGCTGCACCTAGTGCCCAAATCAGTTATTACTGAAACTCTTTTATCCGCTGCAGAAACAGTATATGAAACCGGGTCTGCAGATTTGTGAAACTTTGAAAACGCCTCTACACTCAAACTGCCAATGTCAGTCACTTCATTATTCCTTATGCAATTAAGCAGTTCTTCATTTCCTTCAAAGGAAGAATTCTGAAATGTTTTTTTTGTTGCAAAAACAGGAATTTTTAATTTCTTTGAAAGAACTTCCACCCCCCTAATATGGTCTGTATGCTCATGTGTTAAAAAAATTCCTTTTATGTCTGCCGCATTCTTGCCAAAAGAGGATAACGTCTGCACTGTCTTCTTTGCACTTATGCCTGCATCAATAAGAATTGCATTTCCCTTGTCCTCTATGTAAAAACAATTTCCAGACGAACCAGAAGATAACGCTAAAGCATGCATTTTTTCACCTTTTTTTCTAGTTATAAACAAAACAGCACCCAAATTTAAATCTTTGTTAAATGTTCCTGACATTACTATTTGATCATACCAAATTTCTTATTCTTTGCAGTCTTTTTTATAAAATTCTGCAAACTCTTATTAAACATTTCATTACTATGGCTTCTCTGGCTTTCAATATATCCTATCCTTACTCTCCTGTAACTCTCTGGAAATTTTCTGAAATTTGCCCATGCCTGCCTGTCTGCCCTGACTGCTTTAATTATATCCTGAGCAATCCTCCACTTTGTAACTTTATCCTTTTCGGGATTGAAAACTGCAGAAATTGCATCAAGCCCCTTCTTTGTCATTTTATTTCCGGCAATGAGTATTCTTACTCTTTCCTTGTTCATTTCTGAAATCTTACTTCCATGCCTTCGAGGGGTGAATCTCTGCGCAAAAGATTCATCATCCACTTTTTTAACAGTGCTGTCAATCCAACCATAACAAATTGCTTCTTCAACAGCATCATTGTAATGTATCCTTGGCTTGCCAGAAGATTTTTTGTAATAAACCAGCCATATTTCCCTCTCTTTTTGGTGATTTCTAGAAAGCCATGCACGCCAATCATCCCTATTTGTTACATAAAGGGTCTTTCCCAGATTCATGATTATCTAAACAAATTACTCAAATTTATAAAACATCTTAAAGATTGCATTAGAAAGATTTTATAACATGCCCAAACAATAGCATATATGGCAAAAAGAGGGACGATGAAATTAAGAGAGGTCATACTTCTATCAGTAATAGCTGCAGCAATTTTTATTTCAATAATCGCATCGTTCTTCATTGGCAAAGTTCCAAAAGAACTTTCTGAAATGGAAATAAATGAATATGAAGGAAAGCAGCTGTCTGCAATCAGCGAGTTTAGAGAGAATTCAATAAAGGGAATTCAGAATATAGATATCAGCAGTTATAAACTGGAAATAAGGGGGATGGTCAACAACCCCCAGAGATATACCTATGAGCAGGTTATTAATCATGATAGATACAGCAAGGTAGTAAAATTAAATTGCGTTGAAGGATGGAGCACTACAATCTTGTGGGAAGGAATTCTCGTTGAAGATTTGATAAATGAAGCAATGCCAATAGGTGGGGCAAATACAGTGATCTTCCATTCTTATGACGGCTACACAACATCATTGCCACTAGAGTACATAAAGAGTAACAAAATAATTTTAGCATATCAGATGAACAATGTAACGCTCCCGCCAGAGAGAGGTTTTCCTTTCCAATTGGTTGCAGAAAGCAAATGGGGTTACAAGTGGGCAAGATGGATAACAAAGATAGAGCTTTCTGACAATAGTGATTACCAAGGGTACTGGGAAAAAAGAGGATATTCAAACGAAGGAGATTTAAACAAAAGCTTCCTTTTATAAAACATGAAAATAGATTATTTCAGCATTACAAAAAGAGCGGTGCAGTGGCTTTTGCTGATATCCTCAATTGCATTGATAATAACCGGCTTAGGAATAACCCATTACAATATTATAGAATTCATTACTTGGGGGAAATTGAACAAGGCTCTGTCTTTTAGAATACACACTTCAATCTGGGTTCCTTTTTTGATAATATTAATCTCCCACATAATACTTGCAAGCAGAAGCAAAAAAACATACTAATTAAGAACGCCTGCAAAATTCTGAACCCTGTCATTTGATAGAGTGTTTTCTGTTTCATCAATTGAATCTGGCATCTCCTCTTCAGTTTCAATCTCAGAACTTGTGCTATAAAAGGAAGCCCCTTCCTCATTTATCTCTTCTATGTCATCTTTCATTGCGTCCATTGAAGAAATCACACTCTCAAAATATTTTGAGGAAGCATCCCCCATGTTTCTAGTAGAAAAATTATGAATGATTGAAAACACATCCCCAGTATAATGATTTTGGAATTCTTCATGGACAATTGAGGAATCATTTTCTTCTTCATCAGAATAATGCATGTTTATTTTTGGCAGCTGGAGCATTTCAAACAAGTCTTCCTCTTCGCCTTCGTCTTCTTTACTAATTATTTCTGAAAGCTCCTCAGAATTCTTGTCTATGGAGAAATCACCCTCCCCATCATCATCTGGAGAATCCTCCTCGTCTTCCTCTATTATCTCTTCTAATTTCTCATCTTCTTTTTTCTCTGGATGATGAGCCATTGCTTGAGAAATTAGATTAATCAAAAACATATCGGAAAGCGGTTCTTCAACCTCCAGCACAAAAGCTTCTCCTCCCCTTGCACCATCGTTTTTCCGTTCAATAGAATTTTCGCAAATTTCTGATGTCATCTATGTGATTAATATGATTATATTATTGATGCATCCAAGTATTTAAATTTTTTTAATTCACAAGATTTAAATAAGTATTTTGAATTTTTTAGAGATGGAGATTATTTTCTTAGTTGCAGTTCTTGCTATTCTTGGGCCTGTAATTGGCTCTTTGATTGGGATTATAACCAAGCCATCTAATCGTTTCATGTTCAATATGCTTTCATTTGCGGCAGGAGTAATGCTTTCAATATCTTTCATTGAATTAATCCCAGTAAGCATAAAATTATCATCCCCACTAATCTCAATGACGGGCATCTTCCTTGGGGCTATTGTAATGTTTGCAATAGACAGAAGCATTCCGCATCTGCATCATGGATTATGTGAGCCAGAACAAGGATTAAAATTAAAAAAAACATCAATTTACCTTCTTTTGGGCATTGCGATGCATAATTTTCCAGAAGGAATGGCTATGGGGATAGGAAGTACAATAGGAGTTGGATCTGGATTAGTAATAGCTTTGGCAATTGCGATACATGATATACCTGAAGGGATATGCACTTCTGCTCCGTACTATCTTTACAGCAAGAAAAAACTTAAGTCTTTCCTTCTCTCATCAGCAACAGCAATTCCTACGCTGCTTGGATTTCTACTCGCATACTTCCTGCTAAGGAATATATCTCCCCTATTCATAGGGCTGATAACTGCTGCAACTGCGGGGCTTATGATTTATATATCTGCGGATGAATTAATCCCAGCTTCATGCTCAAAGACGACAAACCACAGCACAATATTCTCCTTGATGGTAGGAGTAATACTCACGATACTGCTGGTTTCGATGAAGTAGAAAGTATTAAAAATTTCATTTAATATATTTATCCACAAAAAGAGGAAAAATGCTTCAAGAATATATCAATCTGGATTACAAGCCAAACAAATCTGAGATAATCTGCGAGTATTATATAGAACCTTCACAAGGCTTTTCTTTTGAAGAGGTTGTAACTAATATGGCTGGAGAGAGTTCTATTGACACTTGGGCAGAGATAAGCACGCTCAGTCCTCAAACAGCCAAAAGGCTTAAACCTCATGTTTTCTTTATGGACAAGAAAAGAAATATCGCCAAAATTGCTTATCATTCTGAATTATTCGAGACTTGCTCTGTGCCACAAATACTAAGCAGCATAGCAGGAAATATATTCAGCATGAAACTTCTTAGCAATCTAAAGTTATTGGATATATCATTTCCAAATGAAGTTATAAAAGAATTCAGGGGGCCAAAATATGGACTAGAGGGAGTAAGAAAGATAACAAAGGTGGCAAATAGACCGCTGATAGGGACTATAGTAAAGCCAAAAGTCGGTTTAACAACAGAGAAGCATGCATTAGTTGCATACAACTCATGGTTTGGAGGATGCGATTTGGTAAAAGAAGATGAAAATCTCACAAATCAAAAATTTAATCCATTCCAAGAAAGAATAAAGCTAAGCCTGAAAATGAAAGAAAAAGCTGAAAAAGAAACTGGTGAGAGAAAGATGTATCTTGCAAACATAACTGCGCCAACAACAGAGGAGATGATAAAGAGAGCTAAATTTGTAAGCGATAACGGAGGAGAGTACATAATGGTAGACATTATTCCTGTTGGATGGAGCGCATTGCAGTCATTAAGAAAAGCTAATGAAGACTTAAAACTCGTGCTTCATGCGCATAGGTGCATGCATTCTGCAATTACAAGGAATGAGAAGCATGGAGTGAGCATGCAGGTTATTGCAAAGCTTACAAGGCTGATTGGACTTGACCAGATTCATATTGGAACAGTAACGGGAAAGATGCACGGAGATAAAAACGAGGTTCTGGCAATAAGAGATGGGTGCATCCAAGAAAAAGTGAAAGAGAATGATTCATTGAGAGTATTATCACAAAACTGGGAAAAAATAAAGCCAGTATTCCCTGTTGCTTCTGGAGGCTTGCATCCATTGATGATACCAGAGCTTTACAGGATATTTGGCAATGACATAATAATGCAGTTTGGAGGAGGGATACATGCGCATCCTGGCGGCACAATAAAGGGGGCAAGAGCATGCAGGCAGGCTCTTGATGCTGTAATGAATAATGTTTCCTTGGAGAAGGCAGCAGAGGAAAAAGAAGAATTAAGAAAAGCAATCAAGCAGTGGGGATAAGAATAGTATGAACAAACAAAAAATATCTGGATATGTAATGGCTCTTGTAGGTTTTGCACTGATATTGATGAATGCAATAAGTTATGTTTTTGATCTTGACATGAAGTCCTCTGCCTTGAGTATTATTGGAATTGTTTTTGTTGCGATAGGCATGAGAATTATAAAAAAAGCTAAAAATAATAATCAATAATTAAGTTTCTTGAAAACAAAAACATATTAAAATGGAAAAATCCAGATAACACCATGAAGTTTCTCAAAAAAAGTGGGAATAAAAACAAGGGAGACTTACTAGGGATAATTCTTGTATTATCGGCTTGCGCAATATACTCTGCATCTTTTGTTTTAAACAAGTTCTTTGTAGTAAAGATTGACCCGTTCATCTTCACAACAATACGCGCTTTTTTGATAGGAGTAGCTTTTCTTATTATTTCACTTTTAGCATGCAAATTTAACATAAAAAAATTTAAGAAAGTTTCTTGGGGAAAACTTATTATGGTTGGCATAATTGGGGGAGGGGCTCCTTTCCTTCTTTTCTTCCTAGGACTAAGGGAAACAACTGCCGGAAGAGCAGCATTTCTCTACAGCACATTGCCGATGTATGCAATACTGCTTTCCTCACTTTTCCTCAAAGAAAAGATAAAGGGCAAGCAGGTAATAATCATCTTGTCAATGATTGCGGGAGCTTACCTGCTGGAATTTTCTAACGCATCATTAAAGATGAGGATGGGGGATTTTCTTATTCTTTCTGCGGCAATACTTTGGGCAGTAGAAAATACAATAATCAAGAAAGCTAAGATAGATGAAGAAAATCCTGAAGTATTGATATTTGGCAGAATGTTTTTTGGCTCATTGATGCTTATTGCAATAACTTATTATGCTTTCGGTTTAGAGCCATTATTTGCTATAGAAAAAATACAATGGGGTTACATACTCATCTCATCTGCATTATTATGCATTTATTCATTATTGTGGTATCATGGGATAAAATATCTAAATCCTTCAAAGGCAACAGTAATAATGCTTGCTTCTCCAATCATGATACTGATAATAAGCTCTATATTCCTCAAGGAAAATCCTTCAATAATCCAGATTCTTGGTTCAGCTATAATAATCGCAGGTGCTTACATCGCAGTTAAAACTAAAAATGAATCAAGAATGATTGAGAACTAAAAGATTATTCTAAAAAAACAACTTTTTATATATTGAAAAACAATTTATTTCTTTAGGCAGAACAATAAATGAAGCGGGTAGAAGGCAATCAAAATTCGCTCAAGCTCTTCTGCTTCTTTTCTTTTTTGGGCTCATGATTAAGCGTCCATGTTGCCCATGTCTGCCTTATTATGCCTTCTTTAAGATATTGCTCGCCATGTTTTGCAATGAACTCTTTTGTAATGGGGTCTGAAGGATAGCCTGAACCAAAATCAACACCTATTTTTTTCTTGAGTTTCTCTATTTCCTTTTCCCTGGTAACTTTTGCAATTATAGAGCCGGCAG
Organism: archaeon; assembly: GCA_043808285.1. GTDB lineage: Archaea > Nanobdellota > Nanobdellia > Pacearchaeales > DTIR01 > JAZDFA01. The sequence goes on along the minus strand of JAZDFA010000007.1, from coordinate 174,843 downwards.
AACATGCAACATGATTGATATCTGCTTTATGTTCAACATAAAGCGAGAGATTCTCTATATTATCTATGTAGCCCTCAAGATAGTGCTGCCATGATTTTGTATTTACTGATGGGCAATCTATTACCACCTTTATTTTTTCATCTTTTTTGTTTAATTTGTTTATTATTGCAGCAGTTTTTACTGCCTCAAGCTGATTCAGATTCAGACCGGCATCTCCTCTGCCATCAATCTCGTTTGCAGATATAATGACAAAATGATATGAAACTGCAATCTTTTCTATCTCTTTTGCAAGAATTTCTCTTTTTGATTGAATTACCTGTTTTGAATCCTTTACACCAAGCAACCTTAATTTATCTTCATCTTTAGAATCTATAAGAACTCCTGCCATCACCATCGGGCCTATAACCGGGCCCCTTCCTGCATCATCTATGCCGAGAATCAACATTTTAAAAGTAGCGGGGGTGGGATTTGAACCACACGACCTCAGGGTTATGGGCCCTGCGAGCACTCCTGGCTGCTCCACCCCGCTATGTTAATTTTTGCATATCGATACTTTTAAACTTAACTAAAAATATTCAAGAAGATATTTGTTAATATTTGTATTTCCTGCTGTTAGGTGTTAGGAGTAAGGTGAAGAAATGATTGTTTTGTCTTGCAGAAATAATTTTTTCTTTCTTCATTTGCAACAAAAAAATCAGAAATATCATTTTAAAATTTAATTCAACTTTTAAAAAGGTTTAAAAAAAGAAAAAGGTTTAAAAATAATATTTTTTATTGAGAATAATTAAAAATAACTAGGAAAAAACAAAATGTATTCACAAATATTGCCTACAAAAATGTTCCTTACAAAAGGAGTAGGCGTAGACAAAAACAAGCTTGCATCATTTGAAAAAGCATTAAGAAATGCAGGAATAGAAAAATGCAATCTTGTTTATGTTTCAAGCATTCTGCCGCCAAATTGCCAGATAATACCTAAGAAAAACGGAATTAAACTGCTTGAGCCTGGACAGATAACATTTTGCGTAATGGCAAAGAATGAAACAAATGAACCAAATAGATTAGTAGCATCTGCAATTGGAGTTGCTGTGCCAAAGGCAAGAGCTAGTCAGTATGGATATTTATCAGAGCATCATTCCTGCGGCGAGACAGACGAAAAAGCAGGAGAGTACGCAGAAGACTTGGCTGCAACAATGCTTGCAACAACACTGGGAGTAGAATTTGACCCGGATAAGGCATGGAAAGAAAGAGAAAAGATATACAAGGCATCTAAGCATATATTCAAGACAACAAACATATGCCAGTCTGCAACAGGAAATAAAGAGGGACTCTGGACTACTTGTATTGCAGCAGCAGTTTTTATAATTGATTCTAAGGATGAGAATAGCAATAAAAATAACATTAAAGTAGAAGTTAAAAAGATATAGATAAGTAAATGGCACCAAAAAAAGTATTCTTTACAAAAGGGTATGGAATCCATAAGGAAGGGTTGGGTTCATTTGAACTTGCATTAAGAAAAGCAGGCATAGAAAAATGCAATCTTGTTTATGTTTCAAGCATTCTGCCGCCAAATTGCCAGATAATAACCAGAGAAAGAGGAATACAACTGCTTGAGCCAGGAGATATAACTTACTGCGTCATGGCACGCATATCTGCAGACAAACGAAATAGGCTTATATCTGCCGCACTTGGAGTTGCTGTGCCAAAGGCAAGAGACAGGCAATATGGATACTTATCTGAATATCATGGCGAGGGCAAGACAGCTGATGAAGCGGGAGAATATGCAGAAGACTTGGCTGCAACAATGCTTGCAACAACACTGGGAGTAGAATTTGACCCGGATAAGGCATGGAAAGAAAGAGAACAGATATACAAGGCATCTGGGCATATATTCAAGACAACACATATATGCCAGTCAGCAGAAGTGCCAAAGGGGGATTTATGGACTACTGTAATTGCTGCTGCGGTTTTTATAACTGATGTTAATAAATCGGCAGGAAACGAAGAACACAATGGAGCAAAGAGAGAAAATAGCCTTGAATCTCTTGTTAAACAATAACAAATGAAACAAAAAAAAATCCAGAATTTTGGCGGCTTCCCAAAAGAATTCTGCCAGTATGATAGTTCTAAGATAATTATTCTGCCTATTCCATTTGATAAAACAAGCACATGGATGAAAGGGGCAGACAAGGGGCCTAAAGCGATAATTGATGCATCACCTAACCTTGAATTCTATGATATTGAAACTGACAGTGAAGTTTACAAGAACGGAATATTCACTGCAGAAGAGATAGATGAAAAAGACTCCATCTCAATGATAAAAAAAGTTAATGAAAGCACAAAGAAATTCCTAGATGATGAAAAGTTTGTGGTATTAATTGGAGGAGAACATTCAATTTCAATAGGTGCGATTAATGCCTTTGCAGACCATTACAAAAACATTGGCATACTTCATCTTGATGCACACAGCGATAGGAGAGAGAGTTATGAGGGCAGCAAGTACAATCATGCATGTGTTATTGCAAGGGCGCAAGAAGTGTCATCCAATATAGTCTCTGTAGGGATAAGAAGCATGGACTCATCAGAGCTAAAAAACGCGAATAAAGATTCTATTTTCTTTGCACAGGATATACATGATTCAGACAGCTGGATTAAAGATGCAGTAAAAAAACTTCCAAATAATGTTTATATCACAATCGACCTGGATGTTTTTGATCCTTCTATACTGCCTTCTACAGGCACGCCTGAACCTGGGGGGATGGATTGGTATTCAGTATTAAAATTGCTAAAGGCAGTTTCTGATTCAAAGAATATTGTTGGTTTCGACGTTGTTGAATTATGCCCCAGTAAAGTTAATAAAGCGCCTGATTTTATTTCAGCAAAGTTAATATACACATTATTAAGCTATAAATTTTGTAAAAAAAATGAAAAATAAAACCGGAAGGGTACTGATAATAGGTGCAGGCGGTGTGGGTACCGTTGTTGTAAAGAAATGTGCAATGAACAAGCAGGTGTTCAAGGAAATAATGCTTGCAAGCAGAACAAAAGAAAAATGCGACAAGATAAAGGAAGAAGTAAAAAAGGATATTGGTGTTGAAATAAAAACTGCCCAAGTTGATGCTGACAATGTCCCAGAGCTTGTTAAACTCTTAAAAGAATTCAAGCCAGAATTGGTAATAAATGTTGCATTGCCTTACCAAGATCTTACAATTATGGATGCATGCTTGGAAACAGGCATTAATTATCTTGATACTGCTAATTATGAACCACTGGATGTTGCTAAATTCGAATACAAATGGCAATGGGCATATCAGGATAAATACAAGAAAAAAGGGATAATGGCGCTTTTGGGAGCAGGTTTTGACCCTGGCGTAACAAATGTTTTTTGCGCATACGCTCAAAAGCATCTTTTTGATACAATAAAAACAATAGAGATACTTGACTGCAATGCAGGAAATCATGGAAAAGCATTTGCAACAAATTTTAATCCTGAAATAAACATAAGAGAAGTAACTCAGGTTGTAAGGCACTGGGCAAAAGGAAAATGGATAGAAACACCTGCAATACTTGACACAAGCTCAATACATTTTGGATTTGATTATCCAATTGTAGGAAAAAAAGAAAGCTATTTGCTTTATCATGAAGAAGAAGAGTCTTTAGTAAAGAACATTAAGGGCTTAGAAAGAATAAGATTCTGGATGACATTCTCTGACAATTATATAAATCACTTGAAGGTCCTTCAAAATGTGGGCATGACTAGAATAGACCCAGTCAATTATGAAGGGAAAGAAGTTATCCCCCTAAGATTCTTAAAGGCAGTTCTTCCAGATCCATCCTCTTTGGCAGAAAAATATACTGGAAAGACAGTAATAGGCTGTGTTATAAATGGTAAGAAAGATGGCAAAGAAAAAACAGTGTACATATACAATGTATGCGACCACGCTGAATGCTACAAGGAAGTAAAGGCGCAGGCAATCTCTTATACTACTGGGGTTCCTACAATGATAGCGGCAAAACTTATTCTTGAAGGAAAATGGAAGGGCAAAGGAGTTTTCAATATTGAAGAACTTGACCCAGACCAATTTATGGAGGAGCTCAACGAGCAAGGTTTGCCATGGAAAGTTACGGATTTCTCGGGTTTCATACCAGAAAAGTAAAAACTCCATCCTACATCTTGGATGAGAGGCTTCTGGAGAACAATCTGCATATTCTTGATTCTGTACAAAAAAGGACAGGATGCAGCATACTTCTTGCATTAAAGGGGTATGCAATGTGGAGCACGTTCCCACAAGTAAAAAAATACCTAAAGGGAATTTGCGCTTCAGGATTAAACGAAGCAAGACTCGGATATGAAAAGTTTGGTAAAGAAGTCCATGTTTTCTCTCCGGCATACAAGGAAGAGGAATTCAAAGAGATTATCAGGTATGCAGATTACATTATCTTCAATTCATTTTCTCAATGGGAAAAATTCAAAAAAATAATCCCAAAAAAAATAAAATGCGGACTTAGAGTAAACCCGGAGTATTCTGAAATAAAAGTGAAATTGTATAATCCTTGCGCAAAAAACTCAAGATTGGGCATAATGCTCAAGGAATTTAAAGGAAAAGATTTAACAGGCATAACTGGCTTGCATTTTCATGCAATGTGCGAACAGAATTCAGATACACTTGAACGAGTAATCAGGGTTTACGAGAAAAAATTTGGCAAATACATCAAAAAGATGCAGTGGGTTAATTTTGGTGGAGGCCACCATATAACAAGAAAGGATTATGATGTAAACCGGCTTGTAAAGATAATCAATAGCTTCAGAAAAAAATACAATAATATCAATGTCTATCTTGAGCCTGGAGAGGCAGTTGCCCTCAACAGCGGCATACTTGTTGCATCTGTGCTGGATATAGTAAATAACGGCATGGATATTGCGATACTTGATACATCTGCAGAGGCTCACATGCCTGATGTGATTGCAATGCCATACAGACCAAATGTTGTTGGCGCAAATATTCCAAACAAAAAGAAGTACACATACAGACTAGCAGGAAACACCTGTCTGGCAGGAGACGTCATAGGAGATTATTCTTTTTCAAAACCTCTCAAAGTTGGAGACAAACTAATTTTCCTAGACATGGCCATATATTCAATGGTAAAGAACACAACATTTAATGGTATAAATCTTCCATCAATTGCAATATTCACGAAAAAGAAGAAGTTAAAGGTCATTAAAGAGTTTGGATATAAAGATTACATGGAAAGGCTGTCTTGAATAGAGATTGATAATCATTAATTTTTCTTTAAGGAAGATTGTTAATCAACGTGAAATCAAGCAGTTAGGAGCAAGGTTACGCAGAGTATTTTTTGGATTTGCAGATTATGTTTTTTCACACTTGAATTGTTTTAATACGAATGACTCTATAATTCATCTTACTAAAAATAATCCAGAAAAGAATTTTTTCCCAGTGTCTTGTCCTCACTCATCTTTGCTGCCTTTACCCCATTAACCCTTGACCACGAAGAAATGAATAATTAATATCTAAATTAAGGTTACCTAATTGTTTTTTCTGACAAATTTCAACCCTTCTGATGCCAATTGTAATTCTCAATTATCCCCATTACCTCGCTGATAAGCTGGGAATATTTGAAAGCGCATTCATTTTTTAAAACGCAAAGCTGTGGGATTTTTTCTTTTTTTGTTTTAGTTTCAGATATCAAGGAGTGTCTTGCCTTAATAGACTCCAATGTAACCAGTTGCTCTATTTTTCCTCCTGAAGAGGGTGGCTCGATAAACCTGTATAGATTTGGGATATCTGAAGGATAATTAATAATATTGCCTAAACCTCCTACTAAAATTCTTAAGGGAATTGGTCCTGATTCTTTCTCAAAACTCACAAAAGCATACTCATAATAATTCATTACCTTGCTGATTTCATCTCTTTTTGCCTTTAGCCTTCTGATTCCAGTCGCATAACCTTCTCTTGCGTCACTAATCATTGATTGCAGCATCTTTAGCTTGTTGCTCTTTCCAGTTCTGTGCTCTATCTCTACAAGATTAAGCACATTTACAATAGGCCATAAACAAAGCTGTTCTTTTCTTCCAAGATACATCTCCAGATTATCCACCCCATGCCTCTCTTTTGATTTCATGAATGACACTGCCCATTCAAGAGACACCATAAAATCGTGCTTGTTGACCATTTTTTGTGCAATATAATAAAAATTTTCCTAAACATTATTTTTAGCTTTTTGATGTAAATTTGAGAAATAATCTTTAACTTCTAATGGCAAGGCAATTATTTTTCCCGGTAAAGAAGCTGGGCAGACATTTCCGTCACCAACATAAGCTAATCTTACACATGCTTCTAAAAGAGAATAAATCCCGCCTAAGCCCAATGCAAGAAATGCTTCTTCCTTTTTTCCGATTATAGCCATAGCTCCGAAATAAGATATAGTTGGGTAGAGGATAGTGTTAGTAATTAAGCTTACTTTTCCTATAGTATCTGAATCAGAATTTAGCCTTCTCTCTAATTTTTCCCTAATATTATGGGGTAAATTGCCAGCTATTGCCCCAGTAGATATATACTTAGTTGCAGTAATGATTTCACTTACTACACCACCAATACTTTTTATTTGTTTTATCATTTTATTTTAGCTCCTTAAAAAATATAGAGAATTTGTATATTTAAATCTTTCTTATTGTAGCTACTTATTAATGACTATAAATTTAGTGTAATTGATTGTTAATTACTGTATTCCCGCTTTAGGTGTTAATAGAATAAGGCTTACTAATTGTAGTTTCTTTTTTTGCAGATAAAAACTGAAATATGGGACCGCTGCGATTCGAACGCAGGTCACAAGGCCCCGAACCTTGGATACTACCAGGCTATACTACGGCCCCAACACTTTATTAGATTATTAATAGGGATATAAATTTATTTAAATCACTGCTGCATTATATACAGACAAAAGAGAAAATGATGCCTGTAGCTCCGTTGATGATTGAACATAGATTGATTGAGCGGATGATATGCATCATGAACTGTGAGACAACAAGGATAAAAAAAGAGAATTCTCTTAATATAGAGTTGATTGATTCTATTATTGATTTCATAAAAACATATGCTGACAAACTGCATCATGGAAAGGAGGAGTACATACTTTTTAGGGACTTATCAAAAAAAGAGATGACAGAAGAGCATAGAAAAATGATGGATGAGCTGATACATGAGCATGTTGTAGGTAGGGAATATGTAAAGAGACTTGTTGATGCAAAAGAAAAATATAAGAAAGGAGATAAATCTGCAATAGCGCAGGCAGTATACAGTATGGAAACACTTGCAAAGTTTTACCCGGAGCATATAGCCAAAGAAGACAAGCAATTCTTCATTCCTGTAATGCAATACTTCAATAATCAGGAAAAGCAGGCAATGATAATAGAATTCTATGAATTTGACAAAAAGTTCATACATAAAAAATACAAAGAAATTGTAAATGAAATAGAGAAGGGAGGTAATTAAGATGTCTGGCGCAGGAGAAGGGAAAAAATTCCTAGGCAAGGCAGATGTTTACATTCATGAGAAGGGGAAGAGCAATGCAAGGATTACTCATGTAGATATAGAATTGGATGAGCTTAAGGAGATAGTAAAACCCGGTGAAGCGACTTATGTGCAGGGTAAGGAAGGTGGCGTGTTCATAGGATTAAAAAAAGAAATGATCATTAGGGCAGAAAAGAAATTAGCAAAAAGCCAATCTTCCGATTAAGACAAATTCAAATTGTTAAATCAAAAAACAAAAACTACATTCCAAAGAGTCTTGCAAAAAATCCCTTTCTTTCTTCCTGGGGCTCTTCGCAAAATTCTACTTTTGGCTCTACTGGTGCTACAGGTTTTGAGACTCTAGCGGCTGCTTGTTGGGCAGCAACTTCTATAGCCTTCTCGACGCAAGTCCTTGTATGCTCCTGCTTGATTAAAGCCCATCTCAAAGTGTCCATTGGATATTTATCCTTTCTTTTATTGATGTAATCTGCAAGTTTCTGTATGTAATCTTCGTTTCTTAATGATCTGCTATAAGCCATTTTTTTAACCTCGTATTATAAACACCTTTTTGTGAATAAGAAATCATTACTCTATGTATTTAAAAACATTTTTCTTATTGAATATATAGTTTAGTCTAATTATAAAGTTGTTAAGTGTTATTGTCTGCACACAACAACTTTAGAATGATCAAGAACACGCGAGTTTTTTCAAGTGTTCTTGACATAAGAAAAATGTTTTTTGGGGGGTTGTTAATTGACGTGACATTTTAGCAGTGTAGGAGTAAGGCTCACTAGTGGATTTTCTTGTTTTTACAGAAATAATTTATCTTTTTACGAATGGTTGTTAATTCACGTGACATTTAGCAGTATAGGTGTAGGGTTACGAAGAATATTTTTAGGGTTTTGCATCAAGATCTTTTCCCCGTATGGCTTTGATCTTGCTAGCCCAAAGCAGATTCGTCTGTTGCATCGTTTATTGCAATTGCCTCATACACAAGTTTGCTCTCGTCCACCTTTATGCCAAGATTCTTTCTCCTTGAGATGTCATTAATTTTCCTAGGGGTAAGAAGAATTGAATTAACCCTTACATTGCCTATCCTCTTTCCATCAACCTCAAATATTGCCCTTGCAAAATTGGGATTGTAGCCGAGAATATCCTTGTCCTTGTAGAATTTGTTTATGCATTCTTTCTTTTTAGGGTCTCTTGCATCAAGAGCCATGTAAACACTGCATGCACCTATAGAAGGAAGAAGACAGTCGTTTAGATAAAGGCAGTCTATCTCATACTTGCAAGCAAGAACATCCAATACAGGCTCTATGCTTTTTTTGAAATCAAGAACCTTCCTCTCTACACCTCTAACCACCATTGAATGTTTATTATTCACTTGTATAAATATATTACTGAAAAACATTTAAAAATGGAGTATAATTGATAACCTTATGCCACGATGGCCCAATGGTACGGCGCAAGGTTGCTAACCTTGTTTCTCGTGAGAGATATCCAGGTCCGATTCCTGGTCGTGGCGGTTATAATTTTTAGGAATCAGACTTTTAGAAAAAGATTTTTAAATCAGTAATTTTAACTAAATCTAATACTAAAATGAAAATTTATCAATTAGAGACTGGAAGCCTTTATGGAAAATCTGTTCATCCTACAGTAGGAGACAGAAGAGACTGGTTCTATATTCCTGGACAAGGGATTGTAGTAAGAAGATATGTGGATAAACTGGGGGGAAAAGACCCAAATTACTGGTTTTGCAAAGACCCAGAGAAGATGAAAGCAGCCCAGGATGTTATCAGTGGCCTAGATCATAGAACAAATTTAAAACTTATAGGAGAGATAGAAATAGACAATAAGGAAGAAAGTATTCTTGAAGAGATTATCGGCCATGGCCATTTATACACAAGTGAACAAAAAAGATTTGTTTCAAAGTCAAGAATATTTGAGAAGTACAAAGCTAAAAAAGCTAAATGATTATAGAGATTATATTCTAGAAGAAATATCCATTCTTATTTTATAATAAGCTCAACAATATAGATTAATACTGCGCACAAGAGCCCTACAAAAAGCATTCTTATTCCTGAAACAAAAAGATTCTCTTTGCTTATCTTTCCAAGATAAGCCCCCGTAACGAACAGCAGGAAGAATGAAGTTGCAAATGAAATGTAATAAGCAGTATTAACTGGTATTGCCAGGAATAGCGGGAAAATCATCAATGGCGCTGCAATCATTGGCAGCACTCCATCAACTAATCCAAGAAAAACAGATGCAAATTTATGGGCTCTTGCTATTGGAGACCTGTCCAAGCTTATTGACATCCTTTTTTCCAATCTTCTTATCTTGCCCTTCCTTTCAGCCATCTCTGTGAGATAAGCACCCCATACTCCTGATACAGTCATTGCTATTGATGCGCCAATTACTGCCAAGGCAACAACTTTTAAATCAGTAACATTTGAAAAAAAGCTAGCTATTAGTATGCCTATTATTGTGAGTATTTCATCAAAAAGATTTATTGCAAAGTATCTCCTTGCTATGCCTCCAATCTCTGCAATCTCCCAGAATTCCTTCCATTCAGATAATATCTTGCCTAACATCATTTTCTATTTGAATGCAAAATTATTTATAAATTTATGGAAATTTGAGATTTGAATAAATTCTAAAAAAAAGCTATTAATAATTTTTAATCAAAGGTATTCCCGCTTTAGTAGTTAGGAGTAGGGCAACGAAATTATTTTTTCTTTTTTTGCAGATAAGAATAACCTAATCTTTTAATTTGCATATCTACCAAGCCTTCTTAATGCATCAACTTTAAGCTTGCTGCCTATTTTTGCGTTATCTATGGCATCTTTTAATATGTTAATAGACTCATCATATCTTTCTTTATTCACTTTTTCAGGCCATCCATCTTTGCCTCCGTGGGCAAAACTATATTTGCAGGGGTCTTGCCCGGAAGCCTTGCATCCGTGCACTAAGTCAGATATCAATGCAAGAGCCCTTACTGTCTTTGCTCCAAGCCCTTTGATAAGCAAAAGCGCCTCGTAATCCTGCGGCTGTATCTCGTAAGCTTTTAGCATTGCATTCATATCAAAATCAATCTTTGGAAAATGCTCTTTAGGCATAGTGAAACTATTGCTATTTGAGAAATCATTTATTGAAAGCTGTCCGCCGCCGCTTCCTTTTGAGATGAAGCGCTCCAGATGTTTTGGATTATCATTCACAAGGTCAACACTTGCATTTCTTGATTCTTCTGACTGGGGAGAGGTCATATTTTCATCAACTATATCGCTTAGCCAATGATATCTTCTTGCATAGCTTGTAATGTCATTCATTCCCTGCTGTATCACGACCCAATTGCCATTATTGTCAAAAATAAAAGAATGGTAATAGATAGCAAAACCATCCCGTATTGCATTATTGTCTATTTTTGCTGCCAACCTGCTTGCTTTTGAAAGCTGCGCAATTTTCTCTCCGCCCAGATTCAATTCATAGCCCATTCTGCTTATCTCTTCTATTGCCTTGCGGCTTACCCTTCCTTTTCCGCCAGCAACAAATATCTCTTTGCTGTCTTTTAGCCCCTCTTTTAATGCACTGCATACAGTTGTTGTAAGCTCGGAAGAATGCCAATCAAATCCAAGAACGCAGCCGAATGCCTGAAACCAATAGGGATTTGAAAGCCGTTTTAGAAGTTGAGAAGTGCCATACTCTTGCACTATTACATCTGAAATTGCCCTTGACAATTTTACCATTCTTGGAAAAAGCCATTTTGGGCAGTCTCCATAATGCAGAGGCAAGTCTGCTGTGCCTGTTTTCATGCAGGAAAAGAAAATAATACTACTCTTTTAAATCCTTATGCATGACTGTCATGTTCTTGCCATGATTCTTTGCATAATACAATGCAGAATCTGCCTTGTTGAATAATTTCTGAATTGTATCTTTTTCCTCATATGTTGAGAGACCTATGCTGACTGTAACTTTATGCCTTTGAAGGTACTTGCTGCTTTCTATTTTCTTCCTTATTCTCTCTGCAACCATGTTTGCCTTGGGGTAATCTGTAAAAGGAAGAAGCACTGTAAACTCCTCCCCGCCAAATCTTCCTATGACATCTATTTTTCTTGTGTTTTCTCTTATCATCTTTACAACATACTTGAGTATTGCATCTCCTTTCTTGTGGCCAAATATATCGTTAACTCTTTTGAAATTGTCTATATCAGAAATAATCAATGCTAATGCATGGCCTCTTTTTGCCTTTTCTATTTCTATGCTTGTAATCTCCTCGAAGAACTTATTGTTGTAAACCCCGGTTTTTGGGTCGTTTATAACCATCTCATAAAGAAAACCTAAGTGTGACTCGATGTCATCAAGTATATGCTTAACTTTTTTATGGCAATCAGGGCCTATTCCTATGCTTACTTTTTTTAGTCCCTCTTTTAGCCTGTTGTAGATTTTATGAGGCATTCATGGGCTAACCAACTGGCATTTATTAATTTTTTTATGTCAAGAACACTTGACTAAAACTACACATTTAAAGTGTGTAGTCGCGTGTTCTTGAGCACAAGAAAATCTTACTGGATTTTCTGTGCCGGAAATTCAAAAGAATTTCCTTGCATCCAAAAAACACACAAACCGCACCTTTTAAGGTGCGGTAATACTCATGTTTTTTTGATGTGAAAAATAGCTATAACCTTTTTCTAATTAACGTGACATTTTAGCAGTTAGGAGTAAGGTGGCTCAATATAATTTTTGGTTTTGGAAGAATTGTCTTTCTTTTGAAGTATTCTACAACACCAAATATTTAAACGAGATATTTTTCTCTTAAAGATGATAGATGTTCACTGCCACATACAGCAAAAGGATTATGATTCTGACAGGGATGAAGTAATAAAAGAATGCCAAAAGGAGCTAAAGGCAGTAATAAATTCCTCTCCCTATTTCCCAAATTTTGGGAGTGCAATTGACTTGCACAAAAAATATCCATTATTTCTTTTTAATGCTTTGGCAATACACCCTATATATATAGAGAAGATGTCAGAATCAACAATAAAACAGGCGATTGACTTCTTAAGAGAGAATAAGGAATTAATCAATGCTATTGGAGAAACAGGACTGGATTACTACCACATAAAAAATCCTGCTTCAAGAGAGAAACAAAAAGAGATGTTTGTTGAATTTATCCGTCTTGCAAAAGAGCTTGACAAAACGCTATTAATCCATTGCAGGGATGCATTTGATGACTGCATATCAATACTAGAAAAAGAAGGAATGAAAGACAAGAAAGTTGTAATGCATCTTTTTTCTTCAAAAGAGCATATAAAAAACATAATTGAAAACAATTGGGGGATCTCAATTGGGCCAAGCATAATGAAGTCAAAGGACATAAAGAAAATTGCAAGAGACATGCCTCTTTCAAACATAATGCTTGAAACTGACTCTCCATGGTTTGGATTCGGCAAGAGAAACACGCCATTATCAATAAAACAGGTAGCAGCAGAAATTGCAGAAATAAAAAAAATAACTTTTGAAGGGGTATGGAAGGGGGCAGGAATAAATGCCATTAAATTTTTTGACCTTCCAATAAAAATTTAAATGAATATTTCCAATCAATAAACATGGATGCATTGCAAATAATACTTGTTTTGACTGTTCTTGGAGCGGCAGTTCCATTGGGGATGCTCTTAGCAAAATCAACAAAAGAAGAACTCCAGAAGGGAAGAGACGCTTTCTTTGCAATAATGGTCGGATGCGCAACAGTGGTAATTGCTTCATTATTTTTGAGGATTGGAATAAATGAAAAATGGCTCCTGATATTAAGTTCTGCATTCATTTATCTGCTTGTACATAGCTCATACAGCAGAACATGCTGCAATGAAGAGCATTTAACGAGTAAGAAAAAAAATAGGAAGAAATAAAATGCTTTATATCATAGGACTGGGTTTGGATATTGGAGACGTTTCTATCAAGTCATTGGAAATAATAAAGAAGTGCAAAAAAACATATCTTGAATCTTACACAATAGAATTCCCATATGAAATTTGCGAACTTGAAAAATCTCTTGAAAAAAAGCTAATCATTGCAGACAGGGCAAAAATAGAGAGTGGCGCAGAAGAGATAATAAATGATGCTAAAAAAATTGATGTTGCAATATTGGTATATGGAGACCCTCTTTCTGCAACAACTCACTCAGATATAATCCTGAGAGCAAAAAAAGAAGGTGTAAAAATAAAAATAATTCATAACACTTCAGTTATCAATGCAGTTTGCGACACAGGACTTCAATTGTACAAGTTTGGCAAAATTGCTTCAATACCAAAATGGCAAAAAAGCTTTCAGCCAGAAAGCTTTTATGATATCTACAAAGAAAATGACTCAATAAAAGCGCACACATTATTTCTTCTTGATATCGGACTGGATGCAAAAGAGGCGTTAGCCTACATCAAAGAAATATCAGACAAAAGAGGAGAGAACTTGCCAAATATAATCATAGCATGCTCAATGCTTGGAACAGAGCATCAAGAAATAATCAAAGGAACTTTTGAAACATTATCAAAAAAGAAAATAAAAAATCCATCATGCTTAATCTTTCCATCATCATTGCATTTTATTGAAGCGGAAATGATTGAAGGGATATAATTTTTTATGAGTGATTTTTATTAGAATCTTTTAATTGACGTGGTTATTTAGCAGATAGGATGGGACTTTCCTTGGATTTGGAAAAATAATTTTATCAGTTAAAAAAACAGAAATCTTCCTCATCAATCTTTCCATCAGAAATCTCAACTCCCTCTTCTTTTAGAATCCTGATCTTTTCTTTTGTTCCTTTAGGAGTATAGCCCCCGACTCTTCCATCATGATGAACAACCCTATGGCAAGGAATAACAATTGGGTGCTTGTTAGAAGAAAGTGCGTGGGCAACAACCCTTGGATGAACTTTTAATTTATCTGCGACAATCTTGTAACTGGAAACTTTTCCTTTTGGAATACTGCTGATTAATTCAAGAACTTTTTTCTTTTTTATCTCATCCATATTTCTACACTATCGGGAAAATTACTCTCATTATTATGCTTGAGAGTTTCTCAGAATCATGCCTGATTATGTCCTTGTCACTTGCCAAATCTGCCCCCATTAGCTTGACATTTTTTGACGCAAACTCACCAGCATTAAATTTTACAATCTCCTTGTTCTCTTTTCTATAACCTTGGAGAAGCTTGCTGTCAAAATCATAATTGTTGTTGTATGTGATAGTGCTGATAATATCTTTCCCAAGATATTTTTCAATGTCACTAAAGTGAGTGGCAACGCTATATTTCGGGGTTTCTGAAGGCTTTGTCATTATGTTGCAATTGTAGACTTTCATTGCCTTTGATTTTTTAATGGCATCTGCAATTCCCCCAACAACGAAATTGCATATTATACTGGTGTATAAATCTCCTGGCCCGATTATTATTGCGTCTGCCTTTGCTATTGCCTCCAAAGCCTCTGGATTAGCTCTTATCTTTGAATTAGAATAAAGCTTTTTTATTTTTGAAAGAGGAGAGTTATCAGCCTTGTCTATCATATGTTCTTTATCAAGAACAGTCCCATCTTCATACTCTGCAGTTATATGTGTTTTTTCCCATGTTGAAGGGATAACTCTGCCTTGCACATCAAGCATCTTATGAAGCCTATTCCATGCTTCTTTTTCACCATAATCTTCAGTAAGCCCTGTTATTATTATATTGCCAATATTATGCCCATTAAGCCTGCTCTTCTCGTTCTTAAACCTGTAACCAAAAATCTTCTTCCATTCTTCACCAGAATTTGACAAGGCTATTAATCCCTGTCTCATATCTCCTGGAGGCAATATTCCAAACTCATCTCTTAATTCTCCAGAACTTCCTCCAGAATCAGTTGATGCTGCTATGAACGTTATGTCTATGCTTTCATCCCCATCATCCCTTAAAACATATTTCTTAAGACCTTTCAGGAGATTGAAACTGCCTGAGCCGCCCCCTATAGTCACTATCTTCTTGCGCATAAAAAAGCTTGATTAAACTATATTAAATAGCTTTCGAATTGCTGTTCCATAAGTGAGATATGGGAGAGATTTAGTTTAGCTGGCTGTATAATCTTCCAGCATAATATCCTACAAATGTTTCAAGGGAAGTCTTTAATCCGATTAATAAAGCTGGCTCGATATATCTTAGAGATAAAATCTTGGATTCAATATTCTTCATTGAATCTGCCACTTTTTGTTGTTGTTCTTTATTCAAATCTTTAAATTTCTTCTTTGAATTATCTCCAAGAGTTACCTTCAAATTCCCGCTTGCAATGCCTTCCAATACTTTCTTTCTAGCCCATTTTAGGAAAGAGTAATTTGCCTTAATCATCAATGGGGAAACAGCCAATGAAAGGGTAGTTGGTCCGTATTTTGCCATGTACTCTACTGACCTGCCAGTGGGGATTCCTTTTCCTTCATTGTATCCAATATAGAATCCTGCGGCAATAGTCCCCAAATCATAAAGGGAGGTATTTAATTTTCCAAGTTTTAAGTCAAAAAGCCCCATATATTACTAGAGGTAATCTGAATATTTAAATTAACTTAAAACATGATACTGTCAGATTAACGGGACATTAACCAAATATCTCGCTAATCCTAGTATCTTATTTCTTCCTAAGGGTAAAACTATTTCTGCCATTTCTGCAGGAGTTTTATCTTTCAATTCCTGATGGGGATTTACAAAGTTATGAATTACACATTGCAAATTCATAAAATTTTCTGCTCCTGAAAAACTACCAAAACCTTTTCTCATCCCATTCATCCTATCTTTTATTTTTCCATTGTATCTCTCAATTGGATTATTGTTATGCTCTAATCCATATTTTTTACAAGCAATTGGAACTCCAAAAGACAAATTTGCAATTCTATAAAAATTTCTACTAAAAGCAGATTTATAACCTGCAAATTTATCACAAACAAAATTTATTAATTTTCTATCCTCAACTTTCTTATGCTTTTCTTGATTGTAAGTTTCGATTATTTGATGGTAACAAGAATCTTTTATCTGCTTTAGAAATTCATAACATTTCTGTTTTGTTCGTTTCTCGACGAACAAATGAGCTAAAACAAACTTGGTTTTGTTATCAATAGCATTCAAATCATAATTCTCTTTTCCATTAACTTTAATGTATTTTTCATCATAATGAATGCCTCCTTTAATTTTTGGCTTAACAATTTTTCTTATCCTATTTTAAAAAAACAGAATATCTATCACACCATTCTCTTACAGTTTCTCTGCTTACTTTTACACCATCATGTTGCCAAAGATGATTTTGAATTTGAAAAAGAGAAAGACCATCATTATGGAGGTGTATTGCCCTTGCAATATCTCTTTTCTTATGCCTCATTCTTTCAAATCCATCTTTTTTAATAAAAGTCTTTTCACATTTATTACAAAGAAACCTCTGTTTCTTTCCAATTTGGTCATATCTAAATCCTCTTTTAGAAATATTTGTGTTTCTACAATTTGGGCATTTCATACATCTCACCTCCTGAGATGTTTAAGAATTAGAAGTTTATAATCTTATCCCTTTTAGTTGACAGTATCTTAAAACATATGAATGCACGCTAAGGGAAGGAAAGGAGGGCAGCTGAAGCAAGATTCTTAATAGAGCGGAATATTTAAAAAATACTAAATCACTAGGTATTTAGAATGTACAATTTCAAAGAAACTGAACAAGAAGTGCTTGATTTCTGGAGCAAAAGCCAGATTTACAAGAAAGTAAAAGAAAAAAATGCGCAAGGAAAAAAATTCTACTTCATGGATGGCCCACCATACGCGACAGGACATATCCATATGGGGACTGCATTAAACAAGATACTAAAAGACATTGCAATGAGAACAAAAAGGATGCAGGGCTATGATGTTTTTGACAGGGCAGGTTATGATACTCATGGGCTGCCAATTGAATTCCAGATAGAAAAGGAAATAGGAAGCAAGACAAAGAAAGACATAGAAGTTTTTGGTGTAAAGAAGTTCATAGAGAAGTGCAAGCAGTTTGCAACACAATATATTGATGTAATGAATTCTGAGTTTAAAGACTTAGGAGTCTGGATGGATTTTGACAATCCTTACCTAACACTCTCCACGGATTACATAGAAGCTATATGGGAAACTTTCAAGGTTGCTGATGAAAAGGGATTGCTTTACCTTGGAAAATACCCAGTTCACGTCTGCCCAAGATGCGAGACTGCCCTTGCATACAATGAAATAGAATATGGCAAGCAGGATGATACTTCAGTCTTCGTAAAATTTCCGCTTAAGCAAAAGAAAAATACCTTCCTGATAATATGGACAACAACTCCATGGACACTGCCAGGGAATACAGGAGTGATGGTGCATCCTGATTTCAAATATCAGAAGATAGAGCTTTCAAATGGCGATAGGTGGATAATTGCAAAGGAGCTTGTTGCCAAGATCATGGCTTCTCTTGAACTGGGGTTTAATGCAAAAGCAGAGTATGATGGAAAAGAAATGGAGGGATGGGAATATGAAAATCCTCTTTCCAAAGACCTAAATCTTTCTGTAAAAAATGGATACAAGATTGTGCTGTCTGGGAGATATGTCCATCTTGAAGAGGGAACAGGATTAGTCCATTGCGCGCCAGGCCATGGAAAAGAAGACTATGAGGTAGGCAAAGAATACGAATTAGACATGCCTTCCCCAGTTTCAATAAATGGATTGCTCACAGAGGAAGCTGGAAAATATCAAGGAAAAAAGGCAAGAGTTGTAGATGAAGAAATAATAACTGATTTGGAAAGCAAATCAATGCTGGTTTACAAAATGAAATACAATCATGATTATCCGCTATGCTGGAGATGCAAAAGCCCGCTTTTAATGATTTCACAGCCTCAATGGTTTTTGAGGATATCAAAGATACATGACATAATAATGTCTGAGAATGAAAAAACTGAATGGATTCCATCATGGATGAAATTGAGAATGAATTCATGGCTAGAGGGAGTTTCTGACTGGCCTGTTTCAAGAAAAAGATATTGGGGCACGCCTCTTCCAATATGGACTTGCAGCAAGTGCAATGAAAAGAAAGTGATTGGCAGTGTAGAAGAGTTGGAAGAACTTAGTGGCAAAAAAGTAGAGGAAGTTCACAAGCCTGAGATTGATGATATAACAATAAAATGCGAATGCGGAAATGAAATGAAAAGAGTTGAAGAGGTGCTTGATGTATGGTTTGATTCGGGAGTTTCAAGCTGGGCAGCGTTAGGGTTTCCCAAAGAAAAAGAATTATTTGAAAAATTCTGGCCAGCAGACTTAAACATAGAAGGTAAGGACCAGATAAGGGGATGGTGGAATTCTCAGCTTATACTTTCAGTAATAAGATTTGGCAAGAAGCCATTTGAAAATATTGCAGTTCATGGAATGGTCTTGGATTTAGGAAAGAAAAAAATGTCAAAAAGCATGGGTAATATAATCTCACCGCAAGAGATAATACAAAAATTTGGCAGGGACTATCTGAGATATTACTTTGCGAAAGTTTCAAAGGGTGAAGATTTTGCATTTGATGAAAAGGAATTCATGGACATACAAAAAGTGATTACAATACTGCTTAATGTGAATAATTTTATTGAACAGACAGAAAATAAGAGCGGGCAATTAAATGTAGAGGATGAATGGATTCTGTCAAGATATCATTCTGCATTAAAGGAAGCAAGTGAATATTACAACAAGTTTAGGATTCCTGAAGCGCTGCAGATAATTGAGAGATTCATTGTTTTTGATTTAAGCAGGACATATATACAGATGATAAGAGGAAGGGCGAGTGAAGCTTATAGCGTTCTTGATGAAATAAGAAAGGGGCTGCTGCAAATCCTTGCACCTATAATGCCATTCATAACTGAAAAGATATGGCAGGAACTAAAGAAAAAAGGAGAGGCAGAAGAAGAATCGATACACCTTTGCATAATGCCTGAGTTTGACATGTCTAAAATAAATGAAAAACTAGAGAATGAATTCCTGATAGCTGAGAAAATAATAGAGATTGGAATGGCGCAGAGGGCGGTTGTTTCTTTGGGTGTAAGATGGCCTCTTGCAAAAGCAGAGGTAACATGCAATACAATATTAAGCGATGAAGTGGAGGAAATAATACTAAAGCAGCTTAATGTGAAAGAGGTAAATATAACAAAAGGGGAAGAAATATCAGTGAAACTTGACACAAAACTCACCCCAAAACTTGAGGGAGAGGGCTATGCAAGGGAGCTTTTAAGAAACATACAGGATGCAAGAAAAAAATCAAAGCTTAAGAAAGATGATTCAATAGATCTCGTATTACAACTAGGCAGTGAACTAAAAAGGGGGGTTGAAGACAACATTGACATGATAAAAACCAAGGTGAATGCAACCAATATAACCATTATAGATATAGACGATGAAACACCCAAAAAAGCAAGCAGATTTGATGCCGAAATTAAGGGCAAAAAAGCAGCGATACTGTTTTGAAAAGAAAGGTTTAAATAGTACTTTCTCCTCAGAGTTATTAACTTTCTAAGGAGAACAAACACAAAAAAATGATAGTAAGAGAAGAATTTTTAAGCAGATTAAGAAAAATTTTTGATTTAAATCTCTATGAAGTAAAAGTTTGGGCATCTTTGCTTTCCAGAGGAGTTTCTACTGCCGGCGAGCTAAGCACTATAAGCGATGTTCCAAGAAGCAGGACATATGATATTTTGGAATCTCTTGAAAAAAAAGGTTTTATCGTGATGAAAATAGGAAAGCCTATAAAGTTTGTAGCATTAAAGCCTCAAGAAGTAATAGAGAGGGCCAAGAGAAACCTTCATACTGAAGCGAAAGAGAAATCATTGAGGCTTGATAATCTAAAGGATGATGAAGTTCTAAAGGAATTAAATTTGCTTTTTACAGATGGTGTGAAATTTATTCAGCCTTCTGATTTGGCAGGAGCATTGAAAGGAAGGCAGAACATATACAATCATCTTGATATGATGATGAGGGGGGCAGACAAGAGCATTACTCTTGTAACAACTGCTGAAGGATTAAACAGAAAAATGGAAGCATTGATGCCAACACTTGAAAAAGCAAAAAAGAGAGGAGTAAAGATAAGAGTTGCAGCACCAATAACCAAAAACAATATTAAGTTTGCAAAGGACATGTCAAAGATTGCAGAGGTAAAGCATCTTGAGGGGCCAAAGGCAAGATTCTGTGTTGTTGATGGAGATGAATTAATGTTTATGATGCTTGATGATGAAAAGATTCATCCAAGCTATGATTCTAGTGTGTGGGTAAACACAGAATTCTTCGCAAATGCAGTTGAGGGCATGTTTGATTCAACATGGGGCGGCCTTAAACCATTAAGCAAGGTTGCTGTATAAATAAATATTTTTTCTGATTAAATTAAATCCGATTGTTATTATTAATTGAAGTATTTTACCCGTATTACCTATCAATCTTTCTTAGTATAATTTTGCTCATGAGGCAGGTATTGTTATGCTGGCAATGCCTCTTGTTGAATTCGTAGCTTTTTTGAAATTTCAGATTGATTGTGTCATAAGGGCATTGTATTATTTTTTTGCCTATGAAATAATTTGCAAACCTGCATTTGTTTTCAGCCAGATTTTTTGTGCTTTCGAATACTCCTCTTTTTGATATGTGAATTTGCATATTTCCCTTGTATTCTTTGAGAAATTCGTGGACAATTCTTTTGTATCTCAGCAGGTTCATTGTCAGGTCTGTGTCTTCAAAGAATTCTTTGTTCTTGTTGTCTAGCTCCCTTATGCTTGATATGAAGAAAACATTGCAATTGTGATTCTTTTCTATGTGATAAGCGCTGGCAAGCATCTCTTTTAGGGAAGTTTTCTTTGAAATCATATAGCAGACTTCTATTTTGCTGCTTGTTTTGGGCAGTTTAACTGCACTTTTGATTCCCTTGTTCTTGCAATAAATTGAAACTCTTAATTTTACTCCTTGTAAATCTTTTTCTCCAAAATTTGGAAGCATAATTCCATTTGTGTATATTGTTGTTTTTATTTTCCTCTTCTTGTTTATCTCTATTATCTCTCTTAATCTAGGATGCATCAGAGGCTCCCCGCCAAGGAGGTTTATTTGCCCCCCGCCTTTTTTCAAGAATTCATTTACTGCCCAACTATACTCTTTTATTGTGATGTCCTTTTGCTTTTCTTTCATAACCTTTTTTGCAAAACATCCAATGCAATTGAGGTTACACCTATTAGTTATAAAAATCTGCAGGGTGTTTCTCCTTCCCGCTTTTATCTCCTCATATTTATCCAGTGGAAAAAACATTTTAATCTATGTCCACTATTTCTGTTTCAGGCACAGAGAAAGTAGAGATTCTATGATCTCCTACGTCGTTTATTGCGACAAGAATATTCCCTTTTTTGTTCGAGGGCTCTGAAATGACCTTTACCAAGCCATTTTCATTATCCTGTTTTATCAAATCTTCCTTGTTTATTATGCACCAGTTCTTTTCTCCTTTTTCTGTATTTAATTTTATCATGTATTCTCCTAAGAATGCTATTCCCCCCTCCATATATCTGCATCTTAAAAATGCCTCTTTCATGATACACTTCAAGGATGTTTGATAATATACTTTAGGTTATCAAAAAGTTAACCAAAAAGTTTAAAATATTGAATGGATGAAAAAGTGAATGTATCCAGATATCTCAGTCTATAGGAGCAAGGAAGGCTCTACAAAAGACATCATTGTCAATATTCTTAGCTATGACTGGCCGCTAAGCATAAAAAAAATATATCACGCCGTAAGAAAGAAGCATGCAAAGAAAGTCACATACCAAGCAGTCTACAAGGCTGTAATGCAGATGATTGATGGGAAAATACTTCTTAAAACAAAAGAAGGCTATACTCTTAATCTTGAATGGGTGAAGGAGATACATAACCAGACAGAAATAATCCGGGTGAATTATTTTTCAGAAAAGCAGGCAGCAATATTTGACCGAGAAGATGGCAATTCTGATGCAATCAGGGTTTTTATCTTCAAGACATGGTTTGATGTTGAGAAATATCTCTATTACCTTCAAAAGAATTATGTAACGAATTCAAAGCAGAAGGAAAACATCTGCTTTCACCACTCCCACGAGTGGCGCCCCATTTTTTACCTGAGGGCAGAGTATAATTGGATGAGGCAGCTTGCAAAAATGGGGCATAAGGTTTTCACATTATGCTCGGGAGATTGCGCAATAGACAGATGGGCATCAAAATTCTATAACAAACTAGGCGGAAATGTAAAGCTTGGAGTAAGATGCGCTGAAACATCTGAGATAATGGTGTTTGGAGACCTCGTTATACAGATATACATTCCGCTTGAATTGAAAAACAAGCTTGACAATGCATTTGCAAAAGCAATTGGAGTTGATGAAATTGACTGCAATTCAATGATAAAAGAGATATTTGAGAAAGATGCCCAGATAAAGGTTGTAATAAACAAAGACAAAGTTCTTGCATCCCAGATAAGCAGGCAGACTCTTTCAAAATTCAAGAAGTAAAATTTTAATAATCTCCTTATTTCATTTTTTTCATGCAGATAGAAAATGTTTACATCGAAACGTATGGCTGTTCTGCCAATCAGAACAATGCCGAGATAATCTCTGGCATACTTAGGCAGGCTGGGCTTTTTATTGTGAAAAACATCAAGATAGCTGATTTTGCAATACTAAATACTTGCATAGTAAAAGGTCCTACAAAAGAAAAGATGCTTTCAAGAGTAAAGGAGATTGGAAAGAAATTTGGTGCAAGGTTTATAGTTTCAGGATGCATGCCAGATGTTTTTTCAAAAGAGATACTTCAAATTGCTCCCAATTCATCATTTGTGGGAAGCCATCATGTTAAGAATATTGCAAATGCAGTAAAGAAAATAAGCCAGGGCAAAAAAGTTTTCATGACTGGAAAGATTAATGAGCCTAAATTATGCCTCCCAAAGATTCCTTCAAGCAGCGTTATAGGAATAACACAGATACTTGAAGGATGCGTTGGAAAATGCACTTACTGCATAACAAGGCAGGCAAAGGGAGAATTATTCAGCTATCCTAAAGAAGAGATAATAAAGAACATTAAAAATGACCTTGCAAATGGGTGCAAGGAAATATGGCTCACCTCCCAGGATAATGCAGCATATGGTCTTGAAAGCGGCAAATACATGCTTCCAGTACTGCTTAAAGAAATACTCTCCCTTAAAGGCAAGTTCTATGTAAGGCTGGGAATGATGAATCCAAATCATGTTCTCCCATTTCTTGATGAATTGATAGAATGCTACCGTGATGAGAAATTTTTTAAGTTCCTTCACATCCCAATCCAGTCTGGCAGCAATAAAGTCTTGAAGGAAATGAAAAGAGGATATTCAAAAGAGAATTTCACAAAAATAGTAAATTCATTCCGCAAAGAATTTCCAACTATCACTGTATCAACAGACATCATTGTTGCATATCCAACAGAAAGCAAAGATGATTTTGATGAAACAGTTGAATTGATAAAAAAAATAAGACCTCAAATTCTTAACCTTAGCAGATTCTGGCCAATGAAAAATACAGAAGCTTCTGGATTGAAGCGGATAAATGCAAAAGAGTCTAAGAAGAGGGCAAAAGTTATTTCAGAACTGCATCTTGGAATCTGCAAGGAAGAAAGCGCCAAGATGTTGGGTTGGAATGGCAAAGCAATTGTTGACAAGCATGGATTTGAGGATACTTTTCTGGCGAGAAATAAAGATTATAACCTAATAGCAGTCAATGGAAAAAATATCTTAGGAAAATTTGTTGATGTTGAGATTGTGAAAACTTCCCCCCATTATTTGTATGGGAAGATTGTTGAAGATAATTGAAAAATTTATAAATCCCAGATATATGATTTTTTAGAGGGGTGATAAGCACCTTAGCTTTTTTCTAAGGGAATAAGAATGAAAAAGGAATATAATAATATTGAAGCTCTCTTGAGAGAAAATGTCCATGAGCAGGAAGAGCCAAAGACTGCACGGATAATCAATGAACTGACTGATGCAAGAAAAAGGGGGTATGTCACAAAAAAAGAGTTCGTAAGGATTTGCATGTGGAAAAGTCCCAGGCCAAAGCAATTGTATATCAGCAATTCTCCTAAGAAAGTAGCCAGGATATCTGGGAGAGTGTTTGCATCAAGGGATGAGCAAGAGAGGATAGACCTGCTTACAGAACTCAGGGGGTGTCAATACCAATGGCTTCAGCAATACTTGCATTGACAGACCCAAAGAGATATGGGGTTATTGACATAAGAGTCTGGCAGACACTTCATCTTTATGGTGTTGTGAAT
Source organism: archaeon (assembly GCA_043808285.1). Lineage (GTDB taxonomy): Archaea > Nanobdellota > Nanobdellia > Pacearchaeales > DTIR01 > JAZDFA01. The sequence goes on along the minus strand of JAZDFA010000007.1, from coordinate 150,004 downwards.
GGCAAGCCATCAGGAGTTGGATTTAATTTTAGAAATTGGAGAGATTATCTTGAAAGCTTGAGAGGATATGCAAAAAAGCTGAATGTCAAAGCAAGAGATATTGAGAGAACTTTGTATGATTATCACAAGGCAAAAAAAGAAGGGACTTTATACGAGAAATAATTTTTTAGCATATACAGAGCAGGGCTTGAGAATAGTCTTTCTTTGGTTTTGCAGATGAATTCTATTTAGAAAAAAACTAAAACATCACTTCAGCCATATCAAGAGAATTGAAGTGCATGCAAGCAGTATCAGCTCTGTTGAAACTATGTATCTCCATGAAATCTTGAAGCCGTTTACGAACTTGAACCAAAGGTAAACAATAATGAGCCATTGAACTGTTATCAAATGAAAATATTCAAAGTATTCTGTAAAGAAAAGCACGATGATTCCCCTCCCAAAAGAGACTATAAACACAAGCAGAGAAGTGTTTGCCAGGAACATATAGAACCTCTCATCTATTTTTGGTGTAAACTCTCTTCTAAATGCCCCATATCTTATTCTAAGAAGGATATTGGGCATTACCATCCCGATTGTGATACCAAGAATCCATGAAACATGCTCTCTTATCCTCATAAAGAACTCGGCAAATATATTTTGGTTTATTATCTCTATGATTGTAAGCGAAAACAAAGCAAGAAAAATTGCTACAACATAAATCCTAAATTTCCTTATGGGGTCCATCTTTACATTTCCTCCATTACTTCTATTCCTAAAAGATGAAGGCATTGCTTGATTACTATCATATAGCACTCTATTATTGCAAGCCTGAATTCTTCTTCTGGAGAGCCTATTACTGTGGAAGAATGATAAAACTCGCTGAAATTCTGCGCAAGCTCAAATGAATAATTAGATATCACTGAAGGATTTAGCTCGCTAAGGGCCTTTGAGCAAATAGAAGAGAATCTTGAAAGCTTCTTGATTAACTCTGCTTCATCACTTTGGAGAGAATGAATATATTTTGCTTTTGCTTTTTTGGTTGATTTTCTTAATATGCTTGATGCACGAGCATAAGAATACTGCAGGTATGGGCCTGTATTCCCCTCAAAATTAAGGGAATGTTCCCATGAAAAGCTAACATCCTTTGAAGGCTCGTTCTTTAGGAATGCGTATTTTACCGCCCCCACTCCTATCTTTGAAGCATCTCCTTTTGTTTCTCTCTTCTTTATTTCTTCATCTGCCTTCTCTACTGTTTTTGCAAGAACATCATTTAGCAGTATCACTTTTCCTTTTCTTGTAGACATTATTTCAGCACCGAAATTTACTGTCCCAAAACCAAGATGGGTAAGCTTATCTCCAAAATTGTAGCCGAACTTAGATAATATTGCAAAAAGCTGCTTGAAATGCATCTCCTGCCTAAAATCAGTTACATAAATCATCCTGTCAAACTTGTATTTGCTGTATCGCTCAACTGCTGCGCCCAAGTCTTGAGTTATGTAGCCTGCTGTTCCATTTGCCCTCAGCACATATTTCTTTGGCAATGGCTCTAGTTCAACATAAACTGCATTATCATCTTCAATCTTTGCCAAACCTTTTTTTAATGCCTCAGTTATTATCGCTTTTCCTTTCTTTGAAAACAAGCTTTGGCCTGTTGTTTCATGGAAGTTTACATTAAGAATAGAATATACTTCGTTAAATCCTTTTTTTGATGATTTCAAGATATCATTCCATATTTTTTCTGTTTTTTCATCTCCTTCTTCTAGGAGCTTTAATTTTTCTTTCGCTTTAAGCGTCCATTCATTGTCCTGGAATTCCTCTTCAATGCCTTCCTGATATTCTGTCTTCTCTTTTTCGCAAAACATTATGTAAAGCCTTAAGAGCTCTTTAACCGGGTCAGATTTCAATGCATTCTTGTCAAGCCATAATTCATATGCTACAATAAGCTTGCCTATGTGCAATCCAACATCGCCAAGATAATTTATTCCTTTTGCATCGTATCCGCAATGCTCAAATATCCTCAAGAGAGAATCTCCCAATATAGTTGAGCGTATATGCCCAATATGCATTGGCTTTCCTATGTTTGGTCCGGAAAAATCAATTACTATCTTCTTTTTCTTTCCTTCCTCGCTTTTGCCATAATCCTCTTTTTGCTCTAGGATATCATTTACAACTTTTTGGGCAATAAGCTTGCTATCAAGAAAAAAATTAATATATGCCCCCTTAATTTCAACCTTTGTTATCTCTTTTGCTCTCTTACTCATGACTTTTTCTGCAATGTGCTTTGCAATATCATTTGGATTCTTTTTTAGCTTTGCTGCAAGAAAAAAGCAGGGAAATGCAAAATCTCCAAATTCTTTTTGGGCTGGAATCTCAAGCTTGGAAATTACTTCCTCTTCTTTTAATCCGAGGTCTTTTATGCCACTTATGAGCTCACCTATCTTTTCCTCAAACATATTTTTAAAAAAGAAATCACATTAATAAAGGTTGCTCTAAGAAACTTCAAACGGCATTAGATTTTTAAATATTCGATACCTGTTAAATAAAGAGGTGAGGGAAGTACCTCAGAGATGTTTTCTGAGAGATTAATTATGGAAATAGGAATTATTGGTTTGGGAGATATGGGCAAGTTATATGCAAAAGAGTTTGCCAGAAAAGGTTACAGAGTTAATGGCTGTGATTTGCCTGAGAAGAGAAATCAGTTAGAAATGGAATTGCAGGGGATGGAGATTCATATTCTTGATGACGGTATGGCAGTTTCAAGAAGAAGTGATTTGATATTCTATTCTGTAGAAGCGGAGAATATTGGCAGAGTAGCAAAACAATTTGGCCCATCAACAAAAAGTGGGGCTATCGTTGCAGGCCAGACATCTGTAAAAACTCCTGAAATAGAAGCTTTTGAGAGATATCTGCCAAGAGATGCTAATATAGTAACATGCCATTCATTGCATGGACCAACAATCAGCCCTGTTGGGCAGAGTCTGGCAGTTATAAGGCATCGAAGTTCTGAGCAAGCTTATAAAAGAGCGATAGAAATTTTCCAGAAGCTGGGCTCTAAAATTATAGAAATCAAAGATTACAAAGAGCATGACAAAGTTACTGCAGATACACAGGCAGTTACTCATATGGGATTTGAGGCAATGGGAACTGCATGGAAAAATGCAATTGTCTACCCCTGGGAAAATGCCTCTTATGTTGGAGGGATTGATAATGTCAAGGTATTGATGACTCTTAGAATTTACGGGGGGAAATCCCATATTTACTCAGGGCTTGCAATCATTAATCCTTTTGCAAGAGAGCAGATAAAACAATATGCAGATTCAGAATCTGAATTGTTCAAACTGATGATTCAGGAAAATGAATCTGCATTCAAAGACAGGGTAAAGAAATCAGGAGAGTTTGTTTTTGGGAATAAGGACTCCAAAATATTGCTTGAAGATAAAATAATGGGAGAGTTCAGATTAGGAGAAGAGATAGATAAAAAGCCAAACTCTCATCTAAGCATATTATCAATGGTTGATGCGTGGCATCAATTAAAGATAAACCCTTACAAGAATCTGATATGCCAGACTCCTCCTTTCAGGCTGAGATTGGGAATAGCCGAATATTTATTTAGAAATAGGGGGATGCTTGAAGAGTCTGTTAATGCAGCACTGTTTGACAAAAGAATAAGGGGAGATGATTTGGAATTCCATACTGCTGTAAGGGAATGGGCTTCAATAATCGCTCATGGAGATACAAGGGGGTACAAACAGCAATTTGATGAAACAAAAGAATTCTTTAAAGACAGAATAAAGGACGGAATGAAAAAGAGCGATGAATTGATTAAGAGATTAGCATCATAAAGTTGTTGGGAGGTTGTTAATTGTTGTATCCTTCTTTAGCAGTATAGGGGCAGGGTTACGTGGTGGGTTTTTAGGGGTTTGTAGAAGATTTTTTCTTTCACACTTGAATTTTTTAAATAGGCATTGAGCCCTAATTCTCTTTTATCCTAGAAAAATCCAAGAAAATTTCCTGTTAGAATCCCTTACCTGCCCCATCTTTGCTTCCCCCCACCTTTAAGCCGCCCACTAAATTAATAATTATTAATCAATGTTTTGCAGAGGAAGTAGTTTTTTGTTTTTTTATTAATCACAGCTCAACATACTTCCCCTTTTCTTTCTGCTCCCTGTCAAGAACTGAATCCTTCTTGTTTATCCTCGGCCTGCCAGAATCCTTGTCCTTCCTTATTGTTATATTAAGCTCCTTCATCAACTCATTAAGCCCATGAGTAAATTCAATTGGAGAGCGTGCAAATCCATGCTTTGCGGGCTCTCCAGAGAAAACAACCAATGAATCTGCAACATAGCTAAGGAAAAGCAAGTCATGCTCTACTATAAATGCAGCTTTCTCTTTCTCATCAATTATACTCCTTATTGTTTTTGCTGACTGCAGCCTTTCTTCAACATCCAAAAAAGCCGAGGGCTCATCAAGCAAGTAAAGGTCTGCTTCTTTTGACAAGCATAATGCAATAGCCAATTTTTGAAGTTCCCCCCCTGAAAGATTTTTTGTTTTCTTGGTCATAACACCTTCCATTGAAAAAGCTGAAACAATTGCTTTTGGTATTCTTTCTTCCTTTACAACTTCCCCAACAAGCCTTTCATCACCTTGGATGTACTGGGGCTTGTAAGAAACTTTCATCTTCAAATCAATAGTGCCAAAGTCAGTTTTTTCTATTCCTGCAATGCACTTCACAAAAGTTGTTTTTCCCGTGCCATTTTTTCCTGCAATCCCCACTATTCCCTTGAGGGGTATGCTTCCAGCATCTGCCTCCATCTTGAAGTTTTCAAACGTCTTAGTGAACTTATCCCATGAAGCTATTACTTCCTTTCTTGCATCTCTTGAATGAATGAACTTAAAGCTTATTTCCTTGTCCCTAAATCTCACATTCTCTTCAGGCAATTGCCCAGCCAAGTAATCATTTATTGCCCTTCTTGAAGGCTTTATCCCCGAGACAATTCCGTAGCATGCCTGAACCCCATAAAATATGTTTATGAAATCTGTCATGTAATCTAGCATGAGCAAATCGTGCTCTACAACAATTACCTTGCTTTTCTTTGCAATATGCTCTATGAACTCGCAAACACGAAGCCTTTCCTGTATATCCAAGAATGCTGATGGCTCGTCAAAAAGATATACATCTGATTTTTCATGCCACAAATTGCTATTGATAATTTTTGAAGCTCTCCACCGGAAAGCTGCGCAAGCTTCCTGTCTAGAAAATTAATCTTTAGCATATTACAAAAATTCTCTATCTCTTTGTCATCTCCAAACTTTTTTATCAATTCCAGGCCAGTAAGGTCGTGTTTTGCAACTTCTGAAAGATTCTGAGGCTTTACTGAAAAAGAAATATTATTGATATTGTCAAAATACCCCAAAAGCTCTGAACCCTGCAAGAACTGCCTTATTTTTTCATCTGATACTTCGTCCTGTCCCAGATTTATTTTTAATTTTCCTGAAAGGAGATTCAATGCTGTTGATTTTCCAACACCATTTCTGCCCAATAATCCTAAAACTCCCACTTTTGGGGTGGGAAGCCCATAAAGACAGAATCCATTTTTCCCATACCGGTAAAAAAGGCTCTTGTCCAGCTGAGAAGGAAGATTAGTGATGCTTATTGCGCCAAAAGGGCATCTATTTTGGCATATGCCGCAGCCTATGCATGCTGTCTCCTCTATCTTTGCTTTCACATTTATCTCTATGCAATTCTCGCCTTTGCGGTTAACCGGGCATAATCTTGCGCAGAGATTTGCACATTTTTCCGGAAGGCACTTGTCCTTGTGAACTATCGCTACTTTCATGAATAACACTTGAAAAATCTATTAATAAAGCTTATTATTAAATTGCCTGTTAAATACAGGAATAAGGTTACGCGGAGTATTTTTAGGAGTTTGCAGCAGGGTTTTTCTTTTGGAGGGTTGTTAATTTACGTGACATAAGTGTTTTTAAGAATTCTGAATATTACTCGGTTTCAACTGCTAAAAATGCCCACCAGGGCTTCTTTACTTTTGTATCTCCGGATTCTGCATCAACTTCTGCTCTTTCTGCTATCTTAATTCTAAATAGTCCTAGCAGCTTTGCATGCCTCTCTATCTGAATCTCATATTTTATCGAATTATCTTTAGTTCCAACGCCAGTCTCTTTCAAAACAATTGTGCAGTTATTTTCTGAGGAACAAGAATTTAACTTTAGTGATTCTAATGCTCTTTCAGATGCAGTATCTGGCATTATCTTTATTTCTTTTTCTTTGCCATTATTTAACTTAACGGTTAATTTTGTTCTTTCATTAATCTGCTCCCTAGTTACGTTCAAATTAGTCTCAGCAGAAACATTTTTGACTCTTAACTCTCTAAGATCTGAACTTAGCTGCTTTACATTAAGAAGCTGGCCTAAAGACCCTGTATAGTTGCCTTCTTTAAGTTCTCCTTTCAGTTCTCTTATCTGGGCGCTTAACTCCTGCCCAATACCCCTGCTGTTATTTGTCTCATTATTACTCCCCTGTCCAGATTCGTTGTGATTGGAGTTGTTCTCGTACTGGGTTTTATTTTCGATTTTATAATCACTGTTTTTACTAGAATTATCTTTATTCTCTCCATAATTCTGTGCATGTACTCCAAGTGATAGCATCAGCCCAAGGGTGATGAAGAAAATTATTAACATAAACTTTTTCATTATATAATTTATATTCTGTTATTTAAAAAGCTTTGTTTAATTTTATAAGTTAGGACTGGGGTGGAGAGGTTTTTAGTTCTTAGAAGATTTGTTTTTCCCTTAGTTTTGCAGAAATGATTTTCCATTTATCCCTACCCTAAAAATACCCATCAACTGCCTTACTCTATAACTGCTAAAACGTTAATTAACTAAGAAGAAATCCCCAGCCTTTAGGCTGGAGTAGTGCGTTTGCGGTAATCTTTTTCTACTTTAGAAATTATAATTCAGGGAGAGCTTGTTGCAGCTCCCTGAAAATCATCAGATGTAGTTGTAACTTTCTCTCAGATAATAAACTTTACGGTGCGCGACAACGCGCCCCGTGCGGAGAAAAATGGAAACACAAATACAACTTAGCGGGAGCTATACAGAAAATAAAAAACATGAGTATGCTCATTACTCTCATTCTGTTGGGGTGATGATGCTTCATCTTGAATGGAAATCAAAGTATGCCTACAAAATGTTTGCTAAAGAAGAGCAAAAAAATCTTTGCATCGCTTGCATAAGAAGGGCAGCAATCATGCATAACATAAAAATTATTGTTTTATCTGTGATGCCAGAGCATATTCATTGTGAAGTGCAAGTTTCTTTGAATATGTCTGCATCAAAGGTTTTGCTAATTTTAAAAGGATTATCTGCAAAACTTTTCTTTGAGAAAAATCCAAAGGCAAGATTAAGGTATCCCAAAGGGCATTTATGGAGCAGAGGCAAGTTTGCAGCTTCAGTAGGATTTGTTCAAGAAGATGTTGTGAGAAATTATATCTTGAATCAAGAAGAACACCATCATGGAAACCCCACTCCGAACGAAGTGAGGATTTGATGCATCAGCATCAAACCTTTAGGGTGGGGAGGATGTCATGTCTTGAACGAACCTGTCTAGTATCATAACAATTTCATAGATCGCAAGAGTGAATGTTAATAGGTCTTCTTGTTCAATGGTTATATCAATATTCTTATGGATTATTTTATGTCTTATTCCTAATAATAGCCTAATTTGATGAAAGAGGTATTCTTTGTCTATTTTGTTATGTAGTGTCATCTGTTTAAAGAATTCAATTACGAAAGTTTCGCTATCTATCTTTTTATTCTTAAAAATAGAATCTGGCAGTGGCATAACTCCATCCCGATTATTTAAACTCTCATCTATTTTTTTGTTTAATCCGAAATTTTTGAATATTTCAAGTACTTCTTCAAAATTTTGAAAGTTTATGTACTCTGCTAGCAACTCAGATAACTCTATATTATTTTTCTTTATATATTCAATTTCTTCTATTGCGAATTTTACATCCTTCATCTTTTTTATTTTAGGAATAGCAACAAGTTCTTCATTAATCAATATTTTGAACATTTCCCTAGTATATGTTTCATAACATGTAACTAACATAATTACATATTGTTTTCTTGCTTCGTTTTTAGTTGAAGAATTCATATTTTTTTGTGTAAGGATAGTTCCTTCTAAAAATATCATATCTTTAAGTCTTCCTTCAAATACCTTTAGTGGTGCTGAAGTGTGATACCATTGCCTATCAGATACTATTCTCTTTAATTTATCCATTCTTAAGCAATTCAACAAATCTATTTAAAATATCCTCTCTATCCATCCTATCGAAAACCCTATAAATCCAACAATTCTTGTAGCAACATGGACCACAAAACCAACATTCAGGAACTAAAGGAAAAAGTAAAGAAATTCTGCGAAGACAGGGACTGGGACCAGTATCACGGAGCCAAAGACCTTGCAATAGGCATTATTACCGAAGCTTCAGAGCTTCTAGAGCATTTCAGGTTTAAATCTGAAAAAGAAATAGAAGAAATGTTCAAGAATCCAGAGAAAAAGCAGCACATCTCCGAGGAGATGGCCGACGTTTTATACTTTCTAATCAGGCTTGCCCAAAAATATGACATAGACTTGGCAACAGAGTTAAATAAGAAGCTGGAAAAGAACGAAAAGAAATATCCCGTTGAAAAGGCGAAGGGGAGTAATAAGAAATATAACGAGCTTTGAAAATGCTGAATAGACTGATTATTTATGACGCACCGCAAAAACAATTTGTCAGAGATGTATTACTAAATAAATTTGCAGACATACTTCAAGAAAACTTCTCAAAATCCTACGGAAGAAAGGCTGGAGAGCCAGAGTTTAATTCTTGGGTAGATACTGGAAAAGTAATAAAAAATTTGATTGAATTAGGCTGTTTAGAAAATGTTTATGTTTCATTTGAATATCAAGTTCCCTATACCCAGAAAAGAATTGACTGTTTATTATTTGGTAAGAATAAACACGGAAAAGGGATAGTCGTGCATATAGAGATGAAGCAATGGAAAGATGTAGAAGCATTAGACTGTGAAGGAAACTTTGTGGAAACATATACTGGTGGAGATAAAAGAAAGGTTGCGCATCCTTCACAACAAGTTCAGGGATACAGTAATTATCTATTGGGTTTTGTGGAAATATTTGAAGAAAAAGAAGTTAATTTATTTGGTTGTGCTTATTGCCCAAATTATGATAAAAAAGAAGGAAAAGGATTATTTGACATCAAATATAGTGAAGTTCTAGCCAAATATCCAATCTACACAAAAAACGATATAGAGAAATTAGCAGAGAGATTGAAAGAGTTACTAGGTCAAGAAGATGGTTTTGATATTTTTAATAAGTTCATGGAATCTCCCATAAGACCCTCAAGAAAACTTTTGGATAATGCTTCCACCGTTATAAAAAAAGAATCTGATTTTAATTTGCTTGATGATCAGATATATGCTAGAAATGCGATTGTTGATAAAATAAAAAAAGGTGAAACAAACAATGAAAAAAGTGTGGTTATAGTAAAAGGCGGGCCTGGCACTGGTAAAACAGTAATCGCTTTACATATTCTGGCAGAATTTGCAGGTCATAAAGATAAGAAATACAAGATATTCTTTTCATCTAGGTCAAAACCATTAATTGAAGCAATCAGATATAAGATGGAAAGGGGGCAAAAAGTTGGAGAAGTTAATGCCAAAATACTCTTTACCAGTTTAGATCCATATATACCTACCAAAATTGGTGAAAATGAGTTAGATATCTTAATTGTTGATGAAGCACATAGAATTGGTGAAAAATCAGACCATAGATTCACTAAAAAAGAGAATAGAACAACCATGCCTCAAGTAGAGCAGTTAATTAGGTGTGCAAAAACCTCTATTTTTTTTATAGATGACAAACAGACGATCAGGGGCGCAGAAGTAGGAAATACTAAATTAATCAAAAAGACTGGAGAGATGTTGGGAAGAAATATCGAAGAAGTGGAGCTAACCTCGCAGTTTAGATGTAATGGTTCAGATAACTATCTGGATTGGTTAGAACATGTTTTAGGATATACTTCTGAAAAAAAGATTTTGAAAAAAGAAGATAATTTTGATTTTCAAATCATAGATTCTCCAAATCAACTTTATGAGATAATAAAAGAGAAAAATTCACAAAAAAGCATGAGTGCTAGGATTGTTGCAGGATATTGTTGGCCCTGGTCTACAAAACTTAATGAAAAAGGAGAATTAGTAAAAGATGTTAAAATTGAAAGTTTTGAAATGCCTTGGGAAACTCATGGAGACATTACCCCTCCAGAAGGTTATGTTAGGTGGTATGAGTGGGCATATAAACCAGAAGGGATTAAACAAGTTGGATGTATCTATACTGCTCAGGGTTTTGAGTTCGATTATATAGGTGTAATTGTTGGTGCTGATTTAAAATATGACAAAGCGAATGATTGCTTGATAGCTAACCGTGATGGATCTAAAGACCCAATGCTAAAAAAAAGCAGAGAGAGATTTGATGAGTATGTTAAGAATATTTATCGTGTCTTAATGTCAAGAGGCATGAAGGGATGTTATGTTTATTTTGTGGATAAAGAAGTTGAGAATTATTTTAAATCTAGAATTAATTTTTAACCCAAATTCCCCTCTGCCTCTTGCCCAAAACCCTTAAATATCTCTATTAACTAACTCTAGCATCATAGAAAAGAGGTACTAACATGGTAGAAGAATATATCTTAAATCAATTATCCCCCGAAGAGAAGATAGAGTATGAACATAAAGTGGGGGGCATAAATTGGATTGCGACAAACAAGAGGTTATTAAAATTCAAAAAAAATTTAGTGGGGGATAAAACTCTGAGAGATTTAGATTATAAGCACCTAGTTTCAATAGATTTAGAAGAAAAAAGAGCATGGGGGGTACTTTTTTTTGGTTTATTCTTAATTTTACTATCCTTTTCATTTAAAGATTATTCAGTAATCCTTGTTTCTTTAGGAATTCTTATGACTTTAAGTGCTATTTTCTATAAAAATGCTTATTATCAGTTTAATGCTTCTTCTATAAAATTAGAAGAGTGGAAAATGCAAGATACAAAAAGTAAAGAGAGTAAAGAACTTATACAAGTAGTAAGGAAACATTGTTTCTTTGATAATAAAGAAAAGTAAAATATCTTATTTTTAGAAACCTAAACACCCCCCTTCTCCGAACTCCCTACCCAAATATCCCAGAATCTCTTTATTCAAATTCTTCGAGCTTGATCTTTCCATCTTTATCTAAAATCTTCTGTATGCTCAGCTCAGATTCCTTGAGCTCTTTGTTGCAAAATTTCAGTAATTCAGCGCCTTCCTTGAATTTTTCTATTTTTTTCTTCAATGGCAAATCTTCCTCTTCAAGTGAGGTTATGACCTCGTCTATTTTTTCCAATGCCTCTTCAAATGATTTTTCTTTCATTTTTGTTTTTTATCCCAGATTTTATTTCCCCATCCTTTACAATTGTGTAAATAATATCTCCCTTGCTTATATTCTTTATGCTTGAAACAATCTTACCATCTTTTTGTGTGATGCTATATCCTCTCTTTAATACTGAATAAGGGCTTAAAGCGTTCAGCTTTCCTTCAAATCCATTTACTTCTCTTTTTAGAATTTCAATTTTGTTAACTACTGTTTGTTTAAGCTGGATTCCTCGTTCATCCAGAGTTTGTTTATATCCTTCTATTAAACTAAAAGGTCTTTTAAAAATCAGTCTATTTGAGATATAATGGATTCTTTGTTTATAAGATTCAATTACTCTTATCATGCACCTATAGATCTTGTTTTCAAGATTGGAAAGATTATTGTAAACTTCTATTTCATCTGGAACTACCAATTCAGCAGCCGCAGAAGGAGTTGGAGCTCTTTTATCAGCCACAAAATCTATAATTGTAAAATCTGTTTCATGACCTATAGCAGAGATTATTGGTATTTTGGAATCATAAACTGCCCTTGCAATAATCTCTTCATTAAATGAACATAAGTCTTCAAATGAACCACCCCCTCTTGCAATAATTATCACATCAACACAAATCTGATTTAATTTTTTTATTCCTTCTACTATCCTATATTTTGCTTCATTTCCCTGAACCGGGGAAGGGAAGAGTATAATCTTGACATGGGGATATCTTCTTTTTACAACTTTAATGATATCATAAATAACTGCCCCTTCAGGAGATGTAATCACGCCTATAGTTTTAGGATATTTTGGAAGAGGTTTCTTGTGGTCTTCTTTAAATAGCCCTTCTTTTTCCAATTTTTCCTTTAGTTTTAAAAATTCAAGATACAATTTGCCCCTTCCGGCTAGATGCATTTCCTCTACAATTATTTGATATGTGCCTCTGGGTTTATAGACCTCCAGATATCCTCTGACAACTACTTTCATTCCATCTGATGGCATAAATTCCAGATTCTGATTTGCCCTTTGAAACATGGCACATTCTATTATTGAATTTTCATCCTTTAAACTGAAGTACATATGCATTTTATTGGAATGCCTGAAATTAGATATCTCTCCCTCAACAGAAATGTCTTGCAAGGCTTCATCCCTCTCTATTAAATTTTTAATGTGCGTTGTTATTTCATCTACAGAATATATTTTTGTATTCGGCTCAAGATTGGTTTCCATATTTTACTCTAGTTCTCTATTCTATAAAAATCCATCCTTCACACACTCCCACGTCCGAACTCCCTTTCAAGTTCCCCAACTATCGCCCCACCCAAATCCCCCACCTCTCCGGGCGTAATAAAAATGCAAGCAACAGAGTACTTAGCATACAGCTTATTCTTAATCACTTTCTTCCTCCTCGACCCAGGAAACCCCCCATAAAACTCAATATCATAAAGTTGCTGAATACTGATTTAGCAGGCAACTTTAGGATGATCAAGAACACACGAGTTTTGTCAAGTGTTCTTGACATAATAATCATAATCTACTAGACAAAAATCCGAAACACAAGCCTACCCATCCAAAACCAAACCTTATTGCGTCACCCTACCACCTAAAGCAGGAATACAATGATTAGAAACCTAAACATTTCCATCCCAGGAAACCCCCCCTTAACTTCCAACTTATTTATCAAGAATTATCTTCTTCTTTTCTATATCCTTCTCTTTTGATTTAATCTCGTCATCATAGTAAGAAACTAATTCCTCTTTTCCATCTTCTTTAGCTTTTTCCCGTTTTTCTTCATGGAACATTATCTGCTTCTTGAGAGATTCTATTCCTTTCTTAAGCCTCTTTTTTCTATTTGCCATTTTTTTATTTTTTCTCCAGTTTACTTATCTCTTTTTCAAGCAGATGCAGCAGCATTTCCACATCTTTAATTTTTCCCTCTTCTTCAGGTTCTTTTTTATCCCTTATTGCTCTGTAGATGTTGTAAATTTTGTCATACTCAATTCCTGCAGCATTGTTCTTTATCCAATTTTTGAATAGGGTATTGGAATATTCTTTTTTTTCTAATATCAGGTTTATAATGAAAACTCCTCTCAGCCTCAATATTATTGAATAAATGACGCTGGTGGATTCAAGCAATTCCCCGTCCAATTTATCAAGTTCTATAAACTCCTTGTTCATTTTTATCATCCTTTTGGTGCTTTCAATAAAATTCCGGAAATAACTTGCTCTTGGCTCTTCTTTCTTCAGGGATAAAAGAAATGATGCATTTATTATTGGTTTTGCCTCTCTTAATAACGAATAGAAGAAAATAGGGTCATTGTCCCTCATCTTGCCTGTTTTGTCCTCTGTAATGACCGTAATATCAAACCTGCTTTTTTTAGGGATATCTATTTTCCTGTTTGCTACCACTAAGACATCTACATCAGATTTTTTGTCATGCTCTTCTCTGGCATAAGAACCGTAAAGGAATACTGCAATAATGTCTTTTAGATAGGGCTCAAGAATCCTTAATACCTCCCACTTTATGTTTAAGGGCTCTTCAATTAACACTGCTTTAACCTTGCCACCTTCCCATGATTTTGGCAGCAGAATCCCGGCACTATTTCCTACTTTAATAGCATCTTTTATGATTGCTTCCATAAGGTTATAACATTGTTATAACATTTAAATACTTTTTGGTTAGAACGCCCCCTTCCCCCGAAACTCCCTTTCCACCCCCCCCCCCAGAATCACAATAAATACAAAAGGCAGCGGTTTTTTGCTAAAACCGCTAGCCTTTATGAAATGCCTCTTTTGCGGATAAATCAGTGGTGATACCCTAACTGACTCAGGTTAAAAACTTCCAGAGGTGATAGGTTCTCCGCTCCTTTAATTAACCTGATTAAAGGAGCATGATAAGAATAAAAAATAGGGAATAATTCTTGCAGCCTGTTTCTTATCTTGACAGTTTCTTCTTTTATCTCTCTGATATCTTCTATAATCTTAGATATCTTGCAATCAAGAGCCTCTTTTTTGCCCATCTTAAAATAATGAAAGTTGGGCTTATAAGCGTTGTATCAAGATACGGAGCCTCTCCAATATTTATAAAAAACACCATAATTCCCCAACCGAAAGATATTTAACTACTGATAAATCAGTAATATTATTGAAATATCAGTAATAGGAAAATGGAAAAGATCAAAAGAAAGCAGGAAGAAGGTTTTAGTGCAATTTTTGGGGAATTGGAGATTTCTCATTTAGAGGGAACTATAATTGCTGCTTTTTTCCCAGAAGCTGAGGAGATGACAATTAAAGAGATTCAAGAGAGAGTTGACTATTCTTATGAGAGAGTTAATGCTGCCTTAAAATCTTTAACTAAAAAAAAGATTGTTATCGAAAAACAAATAGGAAAAACTCTTGTTTACTCTCTTGATACAAAAACTCCATACTCTTATAGCCTAGGTTTTATCAGGTATATGCTCCAAAGAAAAGTCCAATTTATTAAGAAACACAAAACAGTCTATAATGCAATCCAAGAAGTAGAGAATAATCCCCTTTCATTGGGAGTAATCTTGTTTGGAAGTTATTCAAAAGGAACTGAGAATAAACAAAGCGATGTTGATTTGATTATTACCTGTATCCCAGGTAAAGAAAAAGAGGCAGAGGATTTTGTTAAATCATTAAAACATAAATACGGGATCAACTTTTCTCAGGTAGTATTGCCAATTCACGAATTTCCTAAGATAAAAAAGGAGAATCCTGAACTGTGGCATGATTTAAAGAGGTATGGAATAGCATTTAAAGGGGGAGATAATTTTTATTATTGGATGTATAAAGATGATAAATGACATTAAGCAGCTAATCAGTGGAGGATATATCTCAAAAGATGATTCTGCAAAAAATCTTTCTAAAAAATACCTGCAAAAAGCAAGAACTAACTTAGTCACAATGAGCCTGCTTTCAGATCTAAACAATAACCAAAAAGCAAGAGATTTGCTAAAGATACCTTCTGATTATAACAGTGATGAATGGGTGGTTATTTGCGGATATTACGCAATGTATGCTGCGGCATTATCCCTAATTGCGAAAATTGGATACAAGAGCAGGAATCACACCGCAACAATAAAATTGCTTGAAGAATTTTTTCTTAAAAAGAAAATAATATCTAAGGAAGACATAGATCTTTTGAAAAATGCCATAATACAAAAATCAGAGATAGAAAAGTTATCTGCGGCAAAACATAAGAGAGAAATTGCACAGTATAGCGTAACAAAACAAACAACAAAAGAAATAGCTGAAAGCATAAAGCAAGACGCTTATAGTTTCATAAATAAAATTGAGGCAATAATTATGTAGGGAAATAAGATAGCTAACCCTTTCTAAACGCTCCCTTCTCCGAAACTCCTACGCAACTCTTTTTTAATAGCAGTATCAAGATCTCTCAACTCATCAGGCGTTATGAATATACAAGCAACAGAGTATTTCGGATAAAGCCTGTTCTTTAACACCTTTTTGGGCCTGCTGCCGGGAAACCCGCCGTAAAACTCAATATAATAATCATAATCTGGCAGGTAGAAATCAGGGGTGCACGCCCACCCTTCTAAAATAAAGTTTTCACTTTCATACTCACACTCAATCCCTTTTTCAAACAGATAATCTGCAATCTTTTTCTCTCCTTTGCTTCTAACCTTGAATCCCTGTCTTGTCATTATGTGGCACTTGAACGGATTGCTTTTCGCGTTAAGGAATTTCTCCCTGAAATCCTCTGGGTGAGCAAGAAAGTATTCTCTCGCCTCTTCTGCCCTTTCCTTTTTCATATTAGGATGCTCTCTCCACCATGCCGTAACCCTTGAATCAACAAGATTCGCGTAAGTTGGGTCTTTCCATTTTTCTTTCAGCTTGAAAGATATTCTTTTTATGAGCTTCTTGTCATTCTTGTATCGAAGCCTTATGCTCTCCGCTCTTCTTTCCAATATCTCCGGATGTTTTCTCATGTAACCAATAGAAATTTTCTGCGCCTTCCGCATAAATTCAGGATTTTTCTTGCAATACTTCTTCATCTCCTTGCTTTTCTTCGCAGCCCACGAAGGATTTTGCCTCAAGAACTCAATCTTCAATCTGCTCATCTCCCTTTTTTTGGCAGCGGAATGCTTTTTGCCTTTGAAAGGCGAAGGATGCGTCTTGAAATATTCTTTAAGCGTTGCAGAAATCTTTTTCCTTGTCGCAGCACTCTTTTTTCCTTTCTGATATCTCAGCGGATTTTTTGGCATCTTCGGATAATCTTTCTATTCTATAAAAATCTTCCACTTGCAAATCCAAAGAAAATTATAGAAGACCAATCTTCTTTAATCTAGATTTAATAGCTCCTGGCTGTCTTTTTAAAATTTTGGAGATTTCCTTAATCTTTGATTCTTCAGAAAATAACTCTCTTAGCCTATCTTCCTCTTCTTTTTCCCAAGGCTCATAGGCATTTGAAAAAGTCTCCTTTATCTTCTGTACTCTGTCCAGATAATCCTCTCCAATTTTTATTCTTTTTCCATTTTTTATTTTGTCATACTCTGCTCTTTCATAATGCTCCTCTTCTAAAAATTTTGGCGTAGGTTTATTTTTCTTTTTTGCACGTTCGATCAACATTTTTTTCTCAAAATCATTTAAGGGAGTCCTTACAATCTCTTTTAGATAATTTTCAGATTGCTTTTTTTCTTCTTTTTCTAATTCTTTTTCATCTATGCGGTATAAAACTCTATCTGGGAATAAATCATTCCAAAATTGGCTTAGTTTTGAAGACTTTATTCTTTTCATTCTTTCTTCATTCCAAACTGAATTTGGTTTAGTATAAGCACTTAAATTATCTATATCAAATTCATTGTATTGGACTTCCCAGTCTTTCAAAAAGAAAACTAAAAAAAACTTCACAGCAATGCCTAACTTCTTAGATTCATCTAGGAATTGTTTTTGATTTAAGGATAATCTTATAATTGGATTTTCTAATTCTCTTTGATTCTTCTCAGTTATTACTTTGCTCTTAACCTCATATAGAATAAAATCTTCGTATACTGGGATTTCATCAATAATTTCAAAGATAGGCTTAAAGATATCAAAAGTTGTCCAATATTTTTTTAAGAAATCTTTTTCTTCTTTAGGAATGATATTAAAGAATTCTTCTTCTAAAATTTCCGGAGGATATTTAGTTGTTAAAATGCCCCTTGCCACTTCAGAGACTATGAACTCTGCTAATCTAGCTCTTATTCTTGTTGAAAAATAACTCTTTATGTCTAATTTCATTTTTTTAGGCTTATTCAATATTATTAGAGGCATACAAATTTAATTCTTTCTGTCTCTCAAAACTTCTTTCTGTAAAACCAAGAAACCCCCGCGTCACCTCACTTTTGATTATCAATAGAGATAATCTGCTTGAAAAATCAGCCCTTCTTTCCCCAGTAAATCAGCCCATATATATTAAGGCAGACCAACATCACAGAAATTGCCCCTATGCTTGTAATTCCAAGCATTATTCCCTGAATGACGTACCCGGAATTGCCAACAATATTGGCATAAAATCCCAGCTTATTTTTTCGGGCAATTAAAATAGCACCCAAAACAAAAAATATATTGCTTGCCCACCCCACCATGTCTCCAGTTATCATCTTATTAGTGAAAAAATCAATCTATAAAAATTTATTCCCCAAACTCTCTAAAACTGATAAGAAATCTCCCAGCCTTCTATTCCCTGCTTCTTCTCTCGCCACGAAATTCTGCTCTTCTCTCCCGGCCTACTCTTATCTCCAAATCGCCAATTGCTTTTTTTATATCCTCGGGAGTGAAGTGGCCGCTTAATGTAACCCTGCTGTGGTTCATTCCTTTGTATTTTAGATTCACATATCCCTTTCCAAAAGACAATTCTATTTTTTCAGGGACATAAAGTCCTTTGTAACTTTTCATATTTCTGTCCAGAAATATCAGTTTAAAAACTTTCTTAAATTAACCCTCCTTTTAAAATAAAAATCCTACCCTTGCAGCCTAAACAGAGTCCTAAATTAGAAATAAATTATGTCTATATCCCTCTAAAATAAGGCTCATGCTTTCTGCAAGCGTCTCTCTTTTGTTCCGGTCTATTCTTTTGAAAGCTTCTTTTGTGCTTTTTTCCAAACCCGACCTGAATTGCGAGACTTCCCGAGGTGTAGAAAACAAGTTTCGTGTTTTCAATAATCCACTGGAAAAGTTGAAAAGAAAAGGATAAGAGTTTTCAGGAATTTTATGAAGGAAGAATTGATCGCTCGAATATAATTTAGAGGCATTCTCATGGACTTCTTTTAGGTTATTTCCATAAGCTATAACTTTCTTGTTGTATACAGCAATCCAATTTCCCTTGTATTTGGTTATGTCCTCATCAATCAATAACTCTGCTTTTCCCATTAATCCTCCTAATTATTTAAACTATAAAAATCCATCTAAACTCTTTGAAAATAAAAATTATTTTACTTTCTTTGCCTTATTTCCAGCAAGATATTGTCCAAATCTCTGCAGAAAAAATATCTATATTCAATTATTTCTGTTAGAATATCAGCATTGTTTTCTTTCAGATTTTGATAGGCAGAATTAATATCAGGAACACTCAAAGCAATATGACCTGATGCTATTTTCTTGAATAATCCTTTAGGAGATCTTTTGCCTTCAATGTTTTCTTTAATACATTCCTTAGAATCTGTTTCTGAATAAGGCTGAAGCAGTTCAATTGCAAAATTCCCTAGTTTCATTATCAATCCTCTTATTTCCAAATCAGGCTTTTCAAATTGCTTTACTTCTGAAAATCCAAAATTTTTCTTGTAAAATTCAGCAGATTTCTCAATATTAGAAACAATCAATCCAAAATGCTCCAATCTATATTCATTCATTTTTATGCGGCTTTATTACGACTTTCAGGCATTCTTTGCCTTCGCTTGCAAGCCTGAATCCTTCTGCAATCTCTTCAAGGCTTAATCTTTGTGTTATCATCTCATCAACATCTACATTCTTGGCTCTTATAAGCTCTAAAGCCTGTTTATTGTCTAAAGGGGCTGCTCCGTAGCTTGTCTTGATGCTTATATCATTTCTCCAGTACGGATTTAAGTCTATACTAACAAGTTCTTCAGGTTTAGGAACAGCAAAAAACAATATTGTGCCTCCTCTTTCAACAGACTGCAATGCTTGAGACATTGCAGACAAACTGCCTGTGCATACTATCACCTTGTCTGCTAATCTGCCTTCATTTGCATTTCTTACAAGTTTTTGAATGTCCTCTTTTGCATTAAATGCATATTCTGCGCCAAATATTTTTGCAGCATTTAATCTGTAATCATTTACGTCAGTTGAAATTATTCTTCCTGCGCCGAGTGCTTTTGAGAGATTTATGTTCAGCAATCCCGCAAGCCCACTTCCAAGAACAAGAACACTGTCTCCGGGCTTTAATTCTGCTCTTCTTAACCCCCTTACAACTGTCCCAAGAGGCTCGATAAATGTTCCTTGCTCGTAAGAAACATCATCAGGAAGTTTTATAGTTCCTGTATCAACGCTTTTTCCAGAAACTCTTAGATATTCTGCAAATCCTCCAGGACTAAAGTTATTTTTTGTATGAAATGTTTCGCATGCAGTTTCATGGCCCGTAATGCAGTAATAGCACTCATTGCAGGGAACATGATGAGTTGAAAAGACTCTGTCTCCTTTCTTGAATTTTTTAACATTCTTTCCAGTTTCAACAATTTCTCCTGTAATCTCATGACCCAGAACAAGAGGCGCTTTCTTGATTCTGTACCATTCCATTATGTCGCTGCCGCATATTCCACAGGCATTAACTTTTAGAAGCAAGTCATCATCATGAACTTCAGGAACAGGCATTTCTTCAACAAGTACTTTGCTGTTATTGTAATACATTCCGACTTTCATTTTTTATAAAGATTTTTTCTATTGTTTCATGCTTGCTTTCTTGTAGAAGTCATATGCTTCTTCAGCTGTTTTTCCATTATGGACTATTTCCCTCATAGCCTTTATCATTGCAACAGGATTTTCATTTTGGAAAATATTTCTTCCCATATCAACGCCGACAGCTCCCGCCTTTATTGCATTGTATGTAAAGTTTAATGCCTCTTTCGCAGGTTTTTTTGTTCCACCCGCAATTATAATTGGAGAAAGGCAAGCATCAATAACCTCTTCAAAACCATCACAGTAATATGTTTTTACTATATCTGCCCCATTCTCTGAAAGAATTCTTGCTGCATGCTTGAGATACTTTACTGCTTCTTTCTTGTCTTTTTCATCAAGTTCTTTTTTATCCTCTCTCTCGCCTTTTACTAATTTTTGAAGTTCAGGATTGCTTCCAACAGCAGTTATTCCAATAGCAATTAATCCATATTTATGAGCCTGATTAGCTAAGCTTGTAAGGTTTCCCATTGTCTCTTTTTGATGCTTTGAGCCAACATATACAGAAGCTGTGAATCCTATTGCATTAAGCCTTAAAATTTCATCTATAGAAACAGTAACTATCTCATCATCTAATTCCTCTAGCCTTGTCATGCTGTTTCCGCCTGTTGCTCTCAAAATTATAGGTGTTTTTGTTCTTGAATCAATGCCCTTCAAACCACCAATAGTAGGACTTATTGCGTCACAATAAGGCAGCAATGGCTCTATTGTCTTTCTTAGATTTTGTAGTCCTTCAGGAGCTCCTTGAAAATAACCATGGTCAACAGCAAGCATAACTGTATGTCCTGAGTCAGTGTCAAACATCCTTGCTATTCTGTTTTCCAATCCACTAAATTCTATGTCATAATCAAACACTTTTTTCATTTTAACTTCTCAGAACTTCTCTGAGTAGAAATCACCTCTCTATTTTTTATTGTATGCTATCTTTAAAAACCCTTTTAATTATTGCCAGAAGGGGGGCATTCGCTGCCAACCCAATAAGCAACCTTGGAATCCCTGCATGCCTCGCAGCTGTTTGAGTACGTTGCTGCGCATGGATATTTTATGCATTTTATTGTTGAGTTAAACCATCCGCATACCGGAGAATAAATTGCAGGGCAGGCATCAGCAGTTCTTGATTCTTCACTGCATGTGTTTGGGCTTACTGAATAATACCATGTTTCATTGAATCCCATTTTGCTACAAAACTCATTTGTGTTGCATGATACTGAGCTGCACACTTCACACGGGGGGCAGACAATACAACCCTTGGGGCAATTTTCAATGCTATATTGCTTACAGTCTTCTTTTTTATCATCAGAATTCTGCTTGTTTCTTTCGTCAATCTGATTTGCCAATTCTCTGTCTCTTGTCATGTTGAACGTTTTGTCATATCCTGTCTTGTCAAGCCTTATTGCATCTGCAAGTGTGTCTCTTCCAGCGTATCCTCCACTGCAGATATTTGGGTATATCTCGCGGTAGGGCCATTTGTCATTTTCCCATATTTTATCGATTCTTGCTTTTGAATCAGCATCAAAATAAGTGTAAGGGCATAGCCTTTCAAGCCAGGGATATTTTACAGAAAGCAAAGTTGCAAATTCAAAATGAAATGCATAATTGCTGGCATTTCCTTTCTCTTCCCCTTTTCCAAGTTTTTCCTGAGCATAGCCAATAAATTCTCCCTTTGAA
This sequence comes from archaeon, assembly GCA_043808285.1. GTDB lineage: Archaea > Nanobdellota > Nanobdellia > Pacearchaeales > DTIR01 > JAZDFA01. Next base: position 127,962 of record JAZDFA010000007.1, on the reverse strand, counting down.
ACCTTGCTTCCAATCTTAAGCTCTCTGTTATAATCTTCAAGGAGTCCATATCTTATTACATAATCTCCTGTTGCTATTCCAACATCCCAACCTTTTCTGTGTGCGAGCTCTATAATTTTTCCTTCTGCTGATGCAATCAGCTCTGCGTTCTTGTCAAATCCGAAATCAAGGCCGCAATGCCCTAATCCTCCATCATGATAAAGAAGCTCGCCTGCAGGGCTTATTCCTATTGCTTCATTCTCTGGGGCAAAAGGCAATGATATGCTTATTTTCTCTAAGTGGGGAGGATTAAAAATAATCATAGAGAAGTAAGGAAGAAGAAAAATAAAAACAACCAAAGCAAGAAATGCTATTATCGCCAAGGCAATATGCCACCACTTTATTTTTGATTTATCGGCCATCTTTTTGTTAAACTTAATTCCTCATCTAGATATAAAAATGTTTTTGATGCAAAACAAAAAACTCTCACTCTGCAAAACTAAAACTTGATTGCGTCACCATTGCTCCTGCACTGCTAAATAACCACGACCATTAAAAATAATTAATTACGATTCAAGCAGTTATAGAGTAAGGCAGTTGATGGGTTTTTTTGCCTTTTAGAAATCTTCCTCTCTTGTCTCTTTCTATCATATTTTTATTTAGGAGATATCAAGAATATGAAAATAAAAATGTTGCCTTAAAGCAAAAGAAATAAATATCCTTTTTACCTTGTCTGTCTATGAGTTACCTAACTTATCTAAGCGGAATGGGTTTTGGACCTGCAATTCTCTCAATTATGCCCCTGTTAGGGATCTTAATTTTGTGGGATCTTGTTTGGAAAGGAATTGCATTATGGAAATGCGGCATAAATAACCAGCTTGTTTGGTTTTTGGCAATACTAATCTTTAATACTGCCGGAATTCTGCCTATAATCTATCTTGTTTTTTTCCAGGCCAAAGAGAAGACGCAAAGAAAGGGCAGGAAATAGAAATTTTATAAACTCACCATCTGCAAAGCCAAATAACTCCCACTCGTAACCCTGCTCTCCCCATTAAAAGCAGGAAATACAACAATTAACAACCAGAGATATCAGTTTTCTCTTTCGTCCTTTCTTAGAATAATTGATAATACAAAACCCACTGCCAGCCCTAAAAGAGTATACCCTGGTATGGTAAAAGGATTGTAGGTATAGCCAAATAATACCAAACCCAGCCCGACACCGGCAATTGCGCCAGCAGGTATGAATCTATCACTGATTCTGGATCTTTTTCTGACCTCTTTTACTCTCTTTGCCATGTTGATATTATGTTATGGGGGAATTTAAGCTTTTCTCCCATTTTACATTCTGCAAAACCAAAACCTCCTATCCTAAACCAAGAAAAAACAATTCGTAAACCCTATTCCTACACACCTAAAGCGAGAATACAACAATCTGCAATCTAATCTTCTTTAGAGAATCCCTGCGATAGTTTCAATCTGAACTGAAACTTAAAAAACGTTTATAAAAGCCTTTCAATTAAAAATATCATGGCAAAAAACAAATTACTTATCTGGGGGATAGCTTTAATCCTGATTGCCTCAATATTGATATTTGCAGTTTCAAACAGCAGGCCAAAGGCAATCGGAGGAGATAAGGATTCTCATGGCTGCCTTATTGGAGCAGGATATTCATGGTGTGATGAGAAGCAGAAATGCATTAGACAATTTGAAGAGCCATGCGAATCAACTATCACATACTCTCAGGCATATGCTATTGCAGAAAACAGCACATGCATTAATAGCGGCTCTCTTTCTAATGACCGAGTGTATAATTCAAACACTAAAACATGGTGGATTGACATGGACATGAAGCCAGAATTCAAGAAAGAAGGATGCAGCCCAGCATGCGTTGTTTATGAAGATTCAAATACTGCAGAAATAAACTGGAGATGCACTGGATTGATTCCACAATAAATTTTCTAAGGCTTATTAGTTAAATCTAGAGAATGTTTGCCTTGCAGAAATATTTCTCCAATCAGATAAAAAATAACCAGAAATCTTTATTTCTTCTTAACCAACTGATATATCTCTCCGCCAATAAATACAATAATTAACTACTAAAAATTGGTTTCTAATTAATTACGATTCAAGCATTTATAGAGTAGGGCAGCAAAGATGGGATGCTTCCTTTGCTTTGCAGAAATAATTTTTTATCTGCAAATCCAAAGACTGATTAGAAACTTAAACACTCTCTCTCACGCCACCCAAAAACTCCTTCAGTTAAGCAAAACAATTGCAAGATTAAGTGCAGAGGCAAAGCTTACCCACAAGATATATGGGATGAGAAGCAATGATGCCTGCTTTGATACTCTATAAAAAAAGATCATGCTCATCAGTATGAAAATCCAGAGTGCAATAATATCAATAAAAGCAAGAAATGGATTTTTCAAGCCAAAGAATACAATAGACCACAGCACATTCAGGATAAGCTGGATTGAAAAAACAAATATTGCAGCCTTAACTCTCTTATTTTTCCATCCTTTCTCCCATACTAGGAATAAGGAGACTCCCATAATCAAAAACAATACTGTCCATACTGGTGCAAAAATCCAGTTAGGAGGATTAAAACTTGGCTTGTTAATAGGGGCATACCATGTGGGAATTGCAGGAGTTGTGAATATAGATCCTATAAATCCTGCCAGCAGGCAAATCAACATAAAAAATGTTATTGTTATTGATTTCCTGAATCTCATGAGATAGAAAGCAAAAATATCTATTTAAAAATATCTCTCCCAAAACCCTGTTGCAATAAGTGAGCCCCGCTCCTAACTGCTAAAATTAGAATTATCTTTTCTTCGCCTTCAATATTATGTCAACCACTGCAATGCATACCCCAATCCCCATTAATCCATAGACTATAACTCTGTTATCCCCAAAAACTATTCCTGCTATAATAAATGCAAAAGCAATGCCTGCAAGCGGTGAGAGTTTTTCATTCTTCTTTTTCTTTTTATTTGCAAAAAACAAAAAGAATGCAATTATTGCCAGAACAATGATTGATATAGCAATGTATATCTGCGGATAGTTCATATTTTATTTAGGCTAGGAGAATATAAAAAACTTACCCCTGCAGTGAGCCCCACTTCTACACCCCTAAACTAAATACAACAATTAAAAAATATCTTCTAAATCAGGCAGAATTTACTTCTTCTTGCAATAAGGACATCCATTATACTCTGAGCTATACTGCTTGTTGCAGAAGCGGCATCTTACTTTGCCGGAATCATCTGAAGAGGATTCTTTAGAAGCCTTGGCTGGAATGACTGCAGGAGAGTTTGTGACTGCAGCAGAATTTGTAATTGCAGGAGAGTCTGAAGCCAATAGATTTTCTTTTCCCGTAGCTAGAACAATAATATTTACTATTATCATAAAAGCTCCGAAAATAATAAAACCAAAGCCCATCATTTTTCCTTGAGGATCACTTAATGAACCCTCACCCATCATAAATCCTACTATCGGGAAACCTGCCATAAGTATTCCGATTATGAGTCCTATTATTGGTCCGGGTTTTACCATTCTTTTTACCTCAGGATTCATAGGGGCTTTTGAACTTTTTAAAGTTTGCTTGCTAATATTGGGAGAATCATTTTTAGTGTTCTCTACACTCCCTTTTGTTTTTGCCCTGCTTGCCCATATGATGCATGCAATTGAAACTATCCCGCATAATAATGGGGATTTAGTGAAATAATAAACAAGAAGATTTCCTACAATCGCCGCACCCAGGCAAATATCGTTCTTTTTCTTTATAGCCCTTGAAGCAGCAACAATCAAAAGAATAAGGGTGATTATATTGACTCCCCACTTAACGACTTCGCCTGTTGTTTGAATGTCCATCTGATTTATCCTACATTATCCAATTTATTAAGTTTTTGATATTTGAGATGTTTGGGATACAGGGTAATGCATGAATCCAATTGAAAACACTCTAAAAAACCTGGGAAAATACCATTGCGTCACTTTACCACCTAAACAGAATACAAACATTAACAACTAGAAAACCGAAAAACTTATAAACTATAGCTAGCTATAGCAAGATATGGATAAAGGAGAAACAAAAATGATAACCACAATACAGATTGACAATAATCTAAAGGAAAAGCTTGATAGGCTCAAAGTACATCATAGGGAAAGCTATAATGAATTGATAGCAAGGCTTATACAAGGAACTTCACCCCAAAAAATGGACAAAGAAAGCCTGATAGAGACTATTGAGGTCTTGTCTGATCCAGATACAATGAGGGGAATAGCCAAGGCTTTGGAAGATTACAAGAAAGGAAAATTTGTTGAGTTAAAATGAGCTATAGGCTGCTGCTCTCTCCAGATTCAAATGATTTCTTAAATAAATTGGACAAACCAGCTAAAGAAAGGATAGAAAAGAAATTAAGAGAGCTAAAAAATAATCCTGAATTGGGCAAGCCATTAACTGGAAATCTTGCAAGCTTGTGGAGCTTAAGAGTAGGAGATTATCGGGCAGTCTACCAAATCCTAAAAGAAGAGATCATTATTCTTGTTCTTAAAATAGGCCATCGGAAAAATATATACGAAGCCTAAAGAAAGCTCCCTTCCCAAACCAAGAAAAAATCATTGCGTCACCCTACCACCTAAACAGAATACAAACATTAACAATTTCTAATTCACCAACTTTCAAGCAGATATAGAGCAGGGCAGTTGGATGGGACGTCTCCTGTGGTTTGTCAAAATAATTTTATCTGCAAATCTCAAAAGGAAAGAAAATTATTTCGGAGGCTCAACGCAGCTGTATATGAAGTATCTCTCTGGATCCTTGGCCAGGCATTCAGGTATTGTATTTCCAGGATACTCTCCCCCCGCAGGGTCAAATATAATCCATCTTTCATTTAGATAATAAATCCAGTTTACACTCAGCTCAGGATTATTCCTGCATGTTACTTTTCCATCTTCAAGTATCAGAGTTTGGCCTGTATTGCAGGAGTGGCAGAGGTTGTCTGTATAGCCTACTTGCCCCCAAGCGCAGTTATCAGACTGGACAGCAGTATTTTCATCGCACCATACACCTTTATCAGGGGGATAACTCCAGCATTTTCCCTCGCATATGAACCCTGCTGTTCTGCAAGGGTAATAATGGTTGAGGATTGTGACAACATCGCTTCGGATATCCAATGAAGTATTGATGAATTTTACAATAGTATAAGCATGTTCGCATGACGGCTGAACAACAACTCTTGCCTCACCCCCTATAGCTTCGACCATAGAGGCAATGAGAACAGCCTGGTTCTTGCAGTCGCCAGACTTTGTTGCAAGTGTTTCTGTTGTAGAGTAAGGAGTTATAGGCATAGTTACAGGAACATTCAGGTAATTTATATTTGCCTTGACCCAGTCATAAATATCAAGAAGCTGGTCAATGCCAAAACTGCCAGGATGGGCTTTTACTGCTTCTGATGTCGCTTTCCTAACCTCTAGGTTATAAGGGTCTATCTTTGAGCAATAGGTTTTTCTGTAATCTTCTCCAACAGAATATGCGGCAACATTAAATGCATAAGTTGAAATGCTTCCGCCATACCCTTCAGCAGAAGTCGCCTTCAGATAGATGTAGGCTGAATAATCTGAAGTTGGAGATTCTTGCCCCATCAATATAGAGTAGTCTCCTGTTTTCTCGCCTGGATTAACAATGCCTATTTTTATTTGCTTATGCTCCATATAAACAAATTCCTGACTGGGATCCTGGTCCTGGTCCAATAGGTATGCTTCAACAACAACATTAGTTAATGCATTTGATTCCGGGTTAAAAATAGAAAAAGACTGGTTTACCTGGTGGGATTCAGTAAACTCTGATGAAATTTCAATGTTCACTGCATTCTGCATCTCTTCTTGCTTTTGCTTCTGATTTTCTTCCTGGTTTTGCTTCCACGCCATAAACCCTATAAATAGGAAAATAGCAGCTGTAATGCAAAAGAGAATAACTGCGGCCTTTACATTCTTTTTTTTGGGCGCCATAATCCTGCTTGGTAACATCTTTTAATTTAAAATTCTCAGATTTTCTTATTCTATCTCTTCCCTAACTGCAACACATATTCCACTTTCGCATTTTGGATTAGGGCTTTCCCTGCATAAGTCAATGACCCTTTCGCAGTCTGCAAGATAATCATTCATCTTGTTGTAAAAATAACTGGAATTTTCGTTTTTGTTTATATAATGATAGCAGCCAAACTCAATATACGGGCCTGCAAGAGGAAGAGTCCTGCAGTCTGAATCATTCCCGCAGTAGTTTGCATTCTGCAATTCAGTATCTATTTCATCATAAACATCCATGCATTCAATTTCAGACAGTCTTCTGCCGTCTTGTGGAGGCACACTGTAAATAACTTTTGTTTCAAAACTTCTGCTGAGATATTCATCAACAGCATAAATGTAGTCGGAGTTGTTTTTTGGAACTTCCATTACTTGGATAAGCCCAAGTTCTGGCTCAAACATCAAAGGAAGTGTTTCCTTTTTCTCAATCTCCTTCAAATCTTTTCTTAATATGTCGATGTATAGATTTTCTCCTCTTTCAAGGAGAGTCACATCAATGCTTCCATTCTTCACATAAACATCTGCAAAATGTATCTTGTCCAGGTTATCAGGGTTGTGCGGCTCTTTATCTATGTAAAGCTCAATTGTATTTTTGTTTCCCATGCCCTGCAATATTCTTGGTGAATCTTTTAAGAAAACTTCTATAATAATCTCTCCAAGCAAAAAGATAATTGCTATTGCAATAATCCATATCCAGGTTTTTTTATTGCTTCTTTTATTACTTGTCTTTGCTTTTTTTTGTTTTGACATTCTCTTTTTACATTTATTTAAGATATTTCTGTTTAATTAATTCTTCTATCAGCAAAATGGCGCTCTGCTTGTACTGGTATAGCAGTTGCTCCCGCCGCAATCAGCATCTGAATTACAGGCGCCGCAGGCATTGCTGCCACTATAGCTGCACTGCCCATTTCCGGAAGGGCGAGGATTTGGCTGGGTTTTTTTATTAAAATGTCCTATTATTGCAATATCCTCTTCTAAAACAAATGTGCAATCCCCTGTTCCTGAACAAGTTCCCTGCCAACCAACAAGAGCTGAGCCAGAAGCAGGTATCCCCCCAAGTGTAACCTCGGTGCCAGGAGCAAACTCCTGTGTGCATTTGCCCGGACATGAAATTCCAGGGGGATAGCTTATTATTTTTCCCTCACCATCTCCAGCCGTGCCCACCATCACAAGGAAATTGCCATTGCCGTAAACCTCCTCAACATTCTCATTAAAATTATCCAATAGGGAAAATGCGCTCTTCATTGTGGAAAGGCTGTCAAGCATATAGCCTGAAAATGTTCCGGTCTCTCCTGCCCAATAAGTGATTCCTTTTGAAAATACTGCCTCGATATACTCCTTGACATCCTCTTTTATCAATTCTTGATTTTCATCCAGGGCATTGCTGATTGATGCATCTGCTGCCATGATAAAAGCAGTATTTACATGAAGCCCTGCAAACCATACAATAGCACCAAGTCCTGCCACTGCCGGCCCTGCAACCTGCCCCCCAGGCACAAGTGAAATTGCCCCTCCAAGACCAACAAGTGTCTCGCCAAGATTTGTCATTGTCTCTTTATTCTCCCTTAACCCCTGCCCAATATCCCTGAATAAGTTATCAAAACTTTCTTTAAGGATATCAAGGTTTGCATCATCGGAAAGAACTGCGTTTCCTGTAATGCCAGAATCTTGCTCCTGAGTTTGGAAATTCTGCAGAAGCCATGCTGCAATCAGCCTGTCGCTTAATTCAAGGGTTTGCTTGTCAAGCTTGAGCACTGTCCCGTTGAAATTTCCGAAAACAAAATTGCCTTTTGAGTTCATTGCATCATTTACATTATTCTTGAGATTAACAAGCTCATTTCTTTGATCTGTTAAGGACTGCTGTAATTGCAATGTTGAAATATTATCATTAACCTGGGAAAGTTTTCCTATTAAAGAATTGTCTGTCTCTATCATTCTGTTTATGTATTCAAGAGTAACAGTCCCTGGCTTTTCTTGCACATTTGGAAGCTCTTTTATTCCAATCTTCATTTTATTGGAAGTGTATTCTTTATCTTCAGAGTCCACAACCAGTTCAATATCCACTTCCCCCGAACTGAAATTTCCTTCCTTATCAAAATAAACAGGAACAAAAACAACAGCAGCGTCCTGGTTGTAATAAAATAATGGAACTTCCACATCATACCCTTTATCATCTGAAAATCTGACTTTAACATCTCCGTCATACAAAGAGTCCGGAATCGTAATAGCCATGGTCAAAACCTCTGTCGGCATTGCAGAATCTGTGGTCAAATAGGTAATTTCCAAGCCGGAGTTATCAGCATTCAAGTCAGATTTAGGGGATTGGGAAAGAAAATAAATCAATGTTATTCCTACAACTAAAACCAATCCAATAATCACTGCTGCAGGCGCAAGTTTCTTTCCTCCACTAGGTTTTTTGTTTTCTTCTTCCATCTTTTTCAGCTTAAAACAGCAAGCAAACCTCCAAGGATAATGCCCCCAAGTATAAAGCTTGCAAGATTCATTATTATGCTTAACAAAAATGCCTTTTTCATAGGCAGGATTTTTTTGTTGAAATTGAAAAGAATATACCCTTCAAAAACAACTGCAAATGCCTCTGCAATTATCATTGCAATAATTATGCTCAGCCAGGAAAAGATTGATGGCAGAGCCGCAACAATGAGAAAGAAGATCAGCCAGACAAGAGGAACCGAGATTATGTCTGCTATTGCAACAGTCAGGAGAGGTTTTTTCCATTTCTTTGAGGATATCTTCCATTTCTTAAAAAAGATAATAGAGACTATAAATTCAATCGCTATTGTCAAAAGCAATGCACAGATAAAAGAAATCCAAAAAGCATAGCTGTTATCGGGGTTTTCCTGGTTTGGAGAAGGAGTTATTATCACCTTGTCATCAGGCATGAGATTTACATCATAAAATAAATGGGATTTTGTCCATGAAAAATTAATGACATCAGAACTGAAAGTTTCTTCATTAAGATGAATCAGCAGTTTCATTTGCCTGGGAACTCTTTCAATTCTGTAATAGCTGAATAAACACACACTATTTTTGCAAATCTCTGCATTATCTGCCTTCAAAGAGCAGTTTCCATCCTCACCGCACATAATAATCTCTGCATTGAAGTCCTCTGCAATGGAGGCATTATTATAAGTTACATAAAATTCCAGCCCCACTGCATTGTGCGGGATAGTGTCTGCAGGAACAAGAGGAATCAAGAATAATACTAAGAATATCCATAGAATCAAGCCTCTTTTCATGATACTTTTTAAGATTTTTATATATAAAAACCTTCTCTAAAAATCTTGCCTAAACCCCAGCCGCTACCACCCAAGCCCCCATTGCGTCACCCTAACACCTAAAGCGGGAATACAAATATTAGAAATTTCTAATCAATCGACTTTCAAGCAGTTATAGAGTAAGGCAGCCAAGATGGGACGTTTCAATAATTTTTATCTGCCGCAAAATTGTTCAATATGGCTTCAATATTGCGGTTATGTTTCTCCTTCTGTTTTTGTGATGCTATATTGAAGCAATAAAAAACAAGAGCAGACCCTGCAGTGAATGATAGATTCTTGGGATCTTTTAATGTATCCGTAAATGAAGGATTTTGATAGAGCATATAACTAAGCCCGCAGTAAATTGGATGAAATAGGGCAATATAGCCCAACGTATTGCCTGCAGCTGTAATGGCCATTTTGCCAAGCGATTTCTTTTTAAAAATTTCAATCATTTTTAATCAATCCACTTACTTGGAGAATTTGTACACAGCCTGCCTGTATCTCTGCTTTCCGTCTTCAACTATTGTCTCTATCTCTTTTGCGCTCTTTTCGCTTTCGTCCCTAAGCTGCTTTATCGCTTCCTTTGATTCAACCTGGTATAATACAATAGCATCAACAAGCTTCTGCACTGACTGTGGGTTGTATGTTGAGCCATAGCCTGCTGTCAATGCCGCCTTTTCAAGCTTTGTTCCCAGCTCTGCAATATCTTCTAATCCCTTATTTGCACCCTCTTTCATTTTTTCAAGAGTTTGTGTTGCCTCATTAAGACCGTGCTGGGAAGTATAAACAGCATCCATAGTTGTAAAAACATGCTCATTTGTTGCAAAAAAAGCCACTGATTTCCTGTAAACCCTGTCTTTTATCTCATGGGTCTGCTTAAGCTTTGCAACAAGTGTCTCGCCTACATTATATCCTGACTGGAGACTCTCAGCTACATCTTTGATAAGCTGGTATTTCCTGTCCTCCTGGTCAAAAACACGCTCTGCCTCATCTCTTGTGAGCTGCAGTCTTCCTTTCTCAGCAGCATCCTCTCCCTTGTAACCGTCGACTTTGCCTATGGAATCCTTGAAGGAGGATTCACTTTTCTTCAAATTTGTTTCCTGTGTTTTAAGAACTTCATGAGACAGGATCTCAGCATCTTTCAATGCAAACCTAAAGTCCATATAAGCATTCATAATAGTATTCTCATTTTCAAGCTGTTTCTTGGTATCTTCAGAAACCTGCTTGTACAGATTCATTATCTTGCTGAACCTGTTGTGCGGTGTGCCTCTTGTTAATTTCATCCAGACATTTTGCAACTTTTCCTTTGTGTCAATTTTTCCATCCTCAAGCTGCATAACCAAATTTTTGGAATCTTCCCTTATAGAATCAAACAGCCCGCTTATTGGCCTGTATCTGTCAGCAATCCTCATGTCCTTGACATTCTCCCTTACAAGCTCGTTGAATGTGCTTTCATACTTCACTGTTTTGGCGATAGCAAGAACCTTCGGCTCTTCAACAGTGACTACTTCCTGCAGAAGTGCAACTAATGGTGAATCCTCTTCCTTAGGCATCATTCCAAATTTTTCCAGGACTGATGTTGCCTTATCGAGGTATTTTTGTAATTCTTTTGCCATTGTTGAAAACAGGATGATATAACTATTTATAAATCTTTTGTTTTTGTTACTATTACTAAGTCACAAATAGATAGAAATATTTAAAAAGAGGTTTATGGATATTTTATTATGGCTTTTGGCAGACAAGGTCAGATGGAAATGAAAAAAGAAAAAGACATTAATGTAATGGTAAAAGTGATGGAGGCTGCATCTGCTGTAAGAATGCAGAACATGGAAGCAAGCAGGCAGCTTGATTTTGATGAGGTAAAAGAGGATCTTAAAAAAAGGATTCTTGAAGCATCAAAGGTTACAGGAGAGGCTCTTGTTGATGAAGAGGTTGATGCTGCAATTAATGGCTATCTCTCCGGGCTATATTGCTTTAAAGAGCCAAAAAAAGGATTTGCTCATTCTTTAGCCGGTCTTTATGTTGACAGGAAAAGAATCGGGAAGCAGTACGGAATTCCAGCATTAATAATTGCAACTGCCTCCACTCTTGTGTTTGGTGGTGTAAAGGCTGTCAATTCTGCTTACAGGCATTCTCTTGAAACAAGAGTTGAAAAGGCTGTTGAGAGCAGTTACATGGAAAGACAAAAGCTTGGAAATGATATTGCAAAGATTTATTCATTATCTTCAGAGCTGGGAGAGCAGGATTCAGCCCAGACAAAAGGGATAGTAAGCCTTTCCAAGGAGCGTTTGAATAACACCAATGAATTTTTCAGCAAATATTGCTCTGATGGAACTGCATCAGATGACATTAACCAGAAAAATTATGCTGAAGCAGCCACAAGGCTGAAATCTGTTGATGAGACATTAAGCAAGGTGGAGGCAGATGTGAAGAAAGGAAAGGGGATTATTGATTTTAATGAGAATGTCGTTTCAACAAGGCAGGGGCTTGAATCCTTAATACAGGAGATAAAGAATGACAATCCTCCAAAGCCTTTTGTAGAGAGGGCAGAAGCGGTTTATTCCAGCGGTGTGGCCAGCCTCAATAGCAGGCAGCTGTCACAGGGGCAGGGATATATGAAAGAGCTCAAAGGGATTAAATCTGATGCAAGTGACTTTGCGGTTCTTCCATTGCAGGCTGAAAGATTATATTCCTCTGTAAAATCAATTGCAAGGGAAGATGAGGCATTAAAGCGGGGCGAAATAATCCACAACGAATCCCAGTCATACCTCAAAAGCTTCGATGTTGCGCACTTAAGGCAGTCAGTTAATCAGCTCAAAGATCTCGACGAATCATTGGACCAGGAGTATACCCTCAGGATTGTCAGCAGGGAGGGGGTAAGAAGCGGGTTTTTCAGGGATTACGAGAGCGGCAATGGAAACAAGACACATTCCGGATTTTATGTTGCAGTAGAGGCGGTAAATTCCAAGGGGGAGATTATTAAAAAGAATATAAAGAATGAAGAGAACGGCAGAACAGAAACAGTTGCCATGTGGGGGGAGCGTGTCCCGGAAGCAGTATATGAGAATGTCAAAGCGGATAAGATGGATGATGGAATAATACAGAATAATACTTTTGGGAAAAAACAAAAAGGCTATCTTAACGAGAAGATAACGATGGAGTATGATAAAAAGCCATTAACAAAACAAGGCCAGGTGACACAATGGTGAGGAGAGATAAAAAATGACAAAGAGCGGAAGCACAATATACAAAAACATAAAGGAAAAGATTGCAGAAGCAGAGAAAGAGCATGAGGGCTTTAGCAAGTCAGTGTATGGATATGAGACCGAGATAGAATCATTGACTGCAGAGCGAGAGAATTGCTATACCCATCTTGCAACAGTCTATCTTCCTGAAATGACCACCCAGTGCGTAAAGAATACATTAAAAGAAGTCCAGGGGGATGTGCAGAAAATATTCAAGGCAAAGCAGGAAAGGAGAACAGAGCTGGAGGATTCAATGCAGTCCTCGATGAAAAAGAAGAAGAGCCTTGAATCCAAACTTGAGGATGTTACAGAGCAGCTTAATCAGAAGGCAGCAGAAAGAGACAAGCTAAAATCAGAGGTTTTCAAAGAGCTGGGTTCCAATAAAGATTATGTTAATTTAAGCTCTGAAGTAAAACAATCCGCCAATACTCTTGAAAAAAACCAGAAGAGGCTTGGGGAATTTAAAGCAGAAACCAAGGAGAAACTTCCTGCATACGATAAGAATTCTCTTTTCACATACCTCTTAAACAGGAAGTTCGATACTCCAGATTATACTGGCGGTGCCATTGGCAAGATTTTTGACAGGGCAGTATCAAATGTAATAAATTACAGGGAAATGAAAAAGAACTATGACTTTTTGCGCTCAATGCCCCAGTTGATGAATATTGAATTTGACAAAAGAAAAGAAGAATTTGAATCACTTTCCAAAAAGGTGGGGAATATTGAGAAAGAATCTGCAGACTTGCACGGGTTAACAGCAGTAATCACGGCGGGAAATGAGACAGGCAAATCAAGAGAGGCGGTTATGGCTGAAATGGCAAAATTGGATGCCCTATACAGGCAATATTCCGAGGAGAGAAAAAGTATTGACAACACAAAAGATGCTTATCATCAGGAAGCCATTAAAAAACTTAAAGGGTATCTTAAGGGGGATGACCTTAAAGAGCTAAAGGATATGGCAAGGGCAACAAAAGGAACAGAAGACGATAAGCTTGTCCAAAGAATCGAAGATGTTGATATTAGCATCAGGGAGCTTAAGGACAAGTCAAAGGAAGCAAAGGCAAAAAGGGATTCAATGCAGAATAAATTAGATGATTTGAAAAGTATTCAAGGCAAATACACGAAGAAGGATTATGATTCAGGCAGGTCATATTTCGATGACGATTTTGATATTAATGCATTGCTTACTGGGTATATTCTGGGAAGGTATTCCGGTGACCATTGCTGGGGCCAGATAGAGGACCATCAGCATACCAGAAGAGAAAGCAGTTATGACAGCGACAGCCATTATGGCGGGGGCCATAGCGGCGGTGGTGGCAGTGACGGAGGATTTGGAGGCGGAGGATTTTCAAGCGGTGGAGGCTTCGGCGGCGGAGGCTTCTCAACCGGGGGCGGTTTCTAACCGCAAAACTTGCAATTGAATTTTTTCTTTCTTTTTACACAGCATCAATCATTAGAAATAATTAATTAACATTCAAGCAGTTATAGTGCAAGGCAGCAAAGATGGGACTTGTCTTTATCCCCCAAAACCTCTAAATACTTCCACTCCCTCCTATTCTAATGTCTGCAAAACCCACAACTCCCGCAACTTCTAAAGAAGAATACGCAAGAATCTGCCCCAAATGCAATTCAATCGATATTTCTCTTGTAGGATTTGATTCAGTACTTGGCGGAGGCATTCAAATGTATCGCTGCAACAGCTGCAATCATATTTCTCCAGTATTCCCAGAGGCAAAAATATCAGACCTTGAAAAATCAAAGAAGAAGAAATAATTGTATCTCAATTCCTATAGGGCTCGCTTTAATTTTTCAAAATTAAGAAAAAACAATTACGTCACCCTGCTCCTGCACACCTAATCAAGAAAACCTCCAGTTAATTTGGGAGGGTTTTCTGGATGATCAGAAATGCAGTTTTTGTGAGCATTTCTGACAAGCAGGAATACTTCGATAGAGATTAAATTACCCTAAAACATAATTCCTCTTGCTAGCCACCAAACAGCTTCTTAAACCAATCAAGAATTCTCTGGATTAAACCAGCGCTTATGCACTTTCCATTTACACAAACGTTGGTTTGGCATTCAAAATTATTGTCGCATGATTCCTCTTCTGTCAACTGGGATTTCATATTGTCCTCTATTGAGCAGTAAAGCTTGTTTATACGCAAGCCATATGGAAGGCACTTTTCATTATAGAAGCAGCCGAAATTGCATTCTGTTGTCATATTCTTAATCTCACATTTATTTCTGCATACTCCGTCCTGGCAGAGCATTGTTTTTTCAGGGCATTTTTCTATTCTTTTGCATTCAGTTATATTGCCTGCTAAATCACATATGCAGTTCATAGGGCATTCAAAAGCTTCCTTGGAAACAAGAAACAATACTGTCCTGCTTTGAATATCATAATCTAAAAAGCTTATTGTCAAATCAAAGACTCTTTTCTTCTCGCCAACCTGCAGTTTTATAACCTCTGTTTTCATATTTTTTTCTTCTCCAAATTTTATCTGCAAAACTGCATATGGCTCTCCTTCTTTGCATAATCTGCTACCAACAGGGGGTGATACAGCCCCCTCTTTATCCTCATTGGAGATAACAGAAACTTGTCTTTCAGTTCTAGAGCTGGGCATTCCAGTAATGCTAGCAATAACCGCACCAGTCATAGGATTATATTTTTCTACAACTGCATTTACAGATTCCTGCACGCTCACTGCATTTTCAGCAACCACTTCACATTTTGGCAGGAAAAAATCATTGAACTTTATTTTAAGAGGCAAATCATTAAATCTTGCTTCCTGGCTCATCTGCAGCTTGAATTTCTCATTCAATTTTGCATTTACATATTCTTCTCCGGTTTTTTTACAGTCTTGCTCGCAGCTATAATAGCATTTTGCTGGCTGGATTGGTTGCGCCTCGCAGTTCTTTCCAATCTCACAGGCAATTGCCATAATCTCGCATCTTTCTCCTTCTCCAGATTCACATATTCCATTCCCGCAAACACTAGGTTGTACATTAGTTTTGCCAGCACATTCATTGTAAACCCTGAAGGTATTTACTCCACATTTTTTTGTTTCATTGCTGCAATGCTCTTTGCATGCCTCCCCAGCATAATTTTTCCATACCTCTGGAGGCTTGCATGATGACTCACTACCTGAATATTCTTCATATCCATCATAACACTGCCAGTAAGCATTCCTGTACCAGTAAATTAAAGGCATTGGCACTATTGAAGGAGGAGTAGTTGGTGAAGGTACTGTTGTTGCCCCTATTTTTTGTAATGTTATTGTATGCCCATTTCCTATGTTCGGACCCAAGTTAGCCTCTAATGTATGGGGGTTATATCCTTCTGAATTAGTAATAGCAACATATTTCCCTTCCTTTAATCCAGAGAATTCTAATGCTCCAGTTGTTGTGTCTGCCGAACTAATTAAATTTCCTGACA
This sequence comes from archaeon, assembly GCA_043808285.1. Lineage (GTDB taxonomy): Archaea > Nanobdellota > Nanobdellia > Pacearchaeales > DTIR01 > JAZDFA01. The sequence goes on along the minus strand of JAZDFA010000007.1, from coordinate 111,938 downwards.
AATCATACAATGAAACCTTAAAATTGTATATCTTATTACTGTCACATCTGCAGGACTTTTCAGGTGTAGAAACACACTGCTCGCATACGCTTTCAGTAGCATCTATATGCAGAACTCCTGTCCATGTTCCTTGTTTAGCACATGCACCATCCTTGCAAACCTCTGGGCAGGTATATATTGTGCTGGTATATTTTCCATCCTTGCAAAGACCCTCATAAACTTGTGTGCTGCCAGAACAGATGTCCTCTATCCCTCCAAGCTGTGTTTTTACATAACCTCTGGTATAATAGTCCTCGCCATCAGAATCTGTGCATGTTGTTTGGGGTTCCTGACTTTTGCAGCTTCCCTCTGAACAGCCATATGCACAAACAGTGCAGACAGTAGTAATAGCATCAACATACTTAGAAAGAGTGCTGCCGGGATTTTCGCATTTCTGGCGTGTAGTATCTGCGCATGCATTCGAATCTTTGCAGTAAATTTTATGATCTTTAATGAAATTATCGTCAGTATAACAGGCTATATTGCAGCCTTCGTATTTTATCAAAGATTGGTCGCATGAATTGTACCATCCCTCCTGCTCTGTCCCCGCATTTTGACAAGCAGACTTGCACCCGCTGCAATTAGTATTCATAATCAACTGCTCATTTTCGTACCATCCCTCTTGCCCTGTTCCTATTTGCTGGCAAGATGGACTAGTCAGAGCAGAAACCAAAGATACAGCTAAAGGCAGTAGAAAAAACAAGCCTAAAAAGATTAATGCAAATACTCTCTTTTTCATAGTTTAATAGAGTTATTTAAAATTTAAAAATCTATACCCTAGAACAATTTAATCACCCCCCCATAATCTCCACCTTTAACTGCTAAGCAAGATACAATCATTAGAAATTTCTAATTCACCAACGTTTTAGCAGTTACAGAGCAAAGCAGCCAAGATGGGACGTCTCCTTTGTTTTGTCAAAATAATTTTATCTTATAATAATCTTCTCTCTTTGTTCCCTTCTAATCTCCGCTCTAACTTTCCTCATCCTTTCCTCCTTTCTTTCAAAAAAGAAGTAATAAATGAATACTAAAAAAAGATATGCCAGTACAACAACTAATGCAAGTATTGCAGAAATAATTTTTCCATCAATTGAATTCAGGTCAATTAAATTCTTCTTTCCAGCTATAAGAGAGACAGTTACCCCCATCACTAATGCCGCGAGAAGATTAATGTAAAATTGTTTTAGCCAGTGCATAGCAATATACTCTTTTAAGCATTAAAAATTTATCCTCTGCCAGCAAAATCTTCTTACTAGGGTAATTTACCCTCCAAAAACTCAAAAACACTCTTCCAAATTCTAGAAAAAACAATTGCGTCCCCCCGTTCCCATTATTGCCAAATAATCCCCCCATTAACAATTTACCAACATTTTAGCAGTTAATGGAGCAAGGCAGTTCGAATTGGGACTTCTTCTTTTTCAAAAAATCAGCCTTTCTTCTTCCAGTAAATTAGCCCGTATATGTTAAGGCAGAGCAACATTACAGAAATTGCCCCTATGCTTGTAATTCCAAGCATTATTCCCTGAATGATGTATCCAGAATTGCCAACAATATTGGCATAAAATCCCAGCTTATTTTTTCGGGCAATTAAAATAGCACCCAAAACAAAAAATACATTGCTTGTCCACCCTATCATGTCTCCGGTTATCATCTTGTTATCATAAAATCAATCTATAAAAACTTATTCCTCAACTCTCTAAAATTGATAAGAAATCTCCCAGCCTTCTATTTCCCACTTCTTCTCTCGCTTCGAAATCTTGTTCTTCTCTCTTGGCCAACTCGTATCACTAAGTATTCAATTGCTTTTTTGATCTCCCAGGGAGTGAAAGTGCCGCTTAATGTAACTCTGCCGTGGTTCATTCCTTTGTATTTTAGATTCACATATCCCTTTCCAAAAGACAACTCCATTTCTTCAGAGACATTATTCCTTTGTAACTTCTCATATTTTTCCATTAGAAATATCAGTTTAAAAAAATGAACAGAAGGCTTTATTAAACACTGTTTTCCTCCTTAAAATATGTATATTCTGAAATTTGCAGAAAGCAATAAGCTTTTCGATGCGCTAATTAAAGAAAAGAATGTTAAAAAGCATCTTGATGCACTAAAAAAGCACCATCTTGAAACATATAAGCATAGCTTGCGTGTCGGTTTGTTAAGCATAGACTTAGGCCTCGAAAATAAGCTTGTAGAATACGAAATCAAACTTCTTGGATATTCGGGCTTGCTGCATGACATAGGAAAGCTAAAAATTCCAAGGAAAATTTTATCCAAGCCAACCACTTTAAATTTAAAAGAGATAGAGATCATGAAAGAGCATTCAAGATGGGGAATTCTAGAAACCAAAGACATAAGATATAGAGAGGTTGGAGAGATAGTTGCAATACATCATGAGTATAACCCTTATCCTTATCCTAGAAAAGGAAAGGGAGACAGAAGAAGAAATATGCTATACAAAAATGAAAGGAGAGATAATAGGGATGTGATCCTAAAACTGGGGCAAATTGTTGCCATTGCAGATATTTATGACGCCTTGATAAGCAAAAGAGTTTACAAGCTCTCTTTGCCAAAAGAAGAAGTCAAGAAATTATTAAAAAATTATTTTTTCGGGGAAGAAAAATATGCTAGGCAGATTTTAGAGAGATGAATGGTTTATTTTTCTTTTTTTAATCTCTTCTGCAAATCCAAAAACTCAATTCTGCAGCTTTATTCCTAACCTCTAAAGTTGAATACTTTGATTAGAAAAAATCTTTCTAAATATCCAAATTATTTGTACTTAACTACTCCTATAAGTATTGGCTGACCGCCTATAACATTCTCATATGCGATGCCATCCTTTACATACCCAACAACTTTTGTTTTTCCACCAAGAACACGCTCTAAAACATTGTCACCCTCTACAATATATCTTCCACTCGGCTTTCCCCCAAATACAGACTCTTCAACAAAACCCACTTTTCCTTCAATTGACCTCTCTTTTTCCATATTTAAGATAAGAATCTCTATTATTTAAAATTTTACACAAAACTACTTCTACCGCAAGAAAACCTCCTGCCCCCAGCACTGCTCTTAACTGCCGGATAACCCACAAATTAATAATTAAATAACCTCTTTAGGTGTTAGAAGTAAGGCAGTTGTAGATCAATCAGTGAATAACTTTTTAGTCTTCTGAGCTTTCAAATTATCAGTATTCATCAAATCTGTCTCAATTATCATGAAAAATAGGAAGAAGGCATAGAAAAACATGTTAATGTACCCCATAGCATACATCATATAAGCTTTTGGGAAAATAATAGGCAGCCATTCAATTGATCCGGAGTATCCTATGCAGCAAGCAATTATAATTATCTTTATTTTTTCTTTTATCTTTGGATTTGTCTCAAGTTTCTTGGAGATTACAAGATTGCGGAATGAAAGCACAGCTATAAATGCCCAGGGGATTAGGAACAATTTTCCCAAAGTGTCAAAATAGGGGATATAGCCGAAGAAATGTTTTGCAGTGCCAACAATCACAAGATTAGGAAATAGATTTAATCCCACCATAACACAGGTTATTGCAAATATCACCCAGAAAGCTTTCATATTTTTCTTTCGGATTTCTTCATTCCATGTAAGGCAGAAAAGAAATGTTCCGCATGGTATAAAGAAGCCTGCATTAACCGAGAAATATTTCATAAAGAACATGTTAAGGGAAGGATCTTTTGCGCAAATGCCCAAAGCCTCTGAAAAAAGCCACACAGCAAAGGTCATCATGTGGAAAAGAAATGCCCTGTTTCTGAATTTATGGGGATTCTTTAAAAAAATGCTTAATCCAAGCACAACCATTGTGACTGCGGAAAAGAAAACAGGAATTGCATACTCATTAAGATAGTAGTTTGAAGGGTCAAATATATTCAGCATTTTAATTAACCTACTAAAACAGCATATATGTTTAGTTATTTAACTATCTATTTCCTTAGGAATAAATAATTCCTTTCTTAGCTCCTCCCCCCCAATCCAAGAACCTCCATTGCGTAACCTTATCCACATAATGCTCGATTTCATGTTCATTAACAATTTTTCTAGAAGAAAATAAATAAATCAGCAGCACCCTCTTCCACACCTGTTTGCAATCAATCCAATTGCAACGATTATCAATATTGCAGGTATCCAGGGGATATTTATTGCAATTATCTTTAAGTCGTTAAGCAGCCAGATTATTCCTATAGCAAGCAATACTACTGCAAATGTTGGAAAACCTCTGTTGAACCTTGCTTCTTTTGCCATTTTTTTTTTGATATGACATCCTTTTACTTGTATTTGCTTATCTTTTCAATATCTGAAAATGGAAAAGGCCTTTTGTTTGACATGAAAGTCATGTAGTTCATGAACTTGTAGCTTTCAGTGTTCCATGGCTCGCAGAAATTGGCAAGTATCTTGTTTCTCTTTTCAGAGAAAACAGCGACAAACCAACTTATCAGGGCAATAAAGCAAACAAGATGACCCCACAAGCTAAGGATTATGCCTGAAACAATCAGCACAAGAATCCTAAACCCTGCTTCTCTTCTTTCACTAAACCTCTTTTTCTTTGTTGGCATGATTATCTAAGCATAAGGAGATATAAAAACCCTTTCTCCTCTTCTGCAAATTCTAAAAAAGAAAACCTTGTGTTACCCCACCCCTAACTGCTAATTTAGAATACTGAATTAAAAACCACGGGATTTTCCGAGTGCGCTTTCTTTTCTTGTTTATTCATTTTTATTTCCCAATATCAATATTTTAATCGAATCTAAGAGCTATCTTAATTCCTAGCTAGCAATAACCTGAATTGAATAAATTCGGATGCTTCCAAGCCCCAATAACCAGACCCCCAATTGTACCGCCGATGAATCCTGCCTTAAAAGCAGAATAGGAATACAGAAATGTTTCAATCAATGGCTTGTTTTTTATCATGGATTCAATTCCAGAATAGGCTACATCTGCAGTTAATCCCGCAGCCAGTCCCATGAAAGCACATCTTGCGATTCTTTCCACATTTCCCCTTTTCATGGTCTCCTTCGCGTCATATTTTATTGCAGCTAAGATTCCTTTTTCTTCGATTACTTTTGCAAACTTTTTCATATATCCTTCCATTTTTTAACACTCTCAGAACTTCTCTGAGCAGAAATCACCTCTCTCTTAATTTAATACTGATTTCTTCTATTTAAAAATTCTTCTAAACACCAACAGGCTCCCTGTAGGGAGCCTTAGGAGTCATTCTTTTCTGCCTATCTCCATCACGGTCCTTACTTATAAAAAAAGGAAAAGTGCCGCTGCTTTCCATGTTTCCCTGATAAAAAAGTTTTTTGCCATCTATGTACATCCTTACAGACAGGTTAAGCCGTTCACGACCGTATTTTGGAAGAACGGATTTCATTAATTCATCATGCAATCCATCCCCCACTCTATAATTCACTTTTCCAGGCTCGCCGTAAAAAATAGGCACTTCAGAAAGAAAAGATCCCAAGTTTAGTATATCCTTTGTGAAATTAAACGGCTTTCCTTTATCAGTCCATCCAAGAGAGAAGTACGTTTCAAATTCATACTCTGTTTCGAGCTTGCCAAAAAGTGGCAGGTCGCATAAAGGATAATCGTAGAGGATGAGATTCGCCTCCCGGCTTCCTTCCAGGACTGGGATAACACTCTCTTTTCTTCTTTTGTCCCTTGAAATATTAAATGTCGGCTTTCCATTTATTGGAAAATCTTCAATGCCCTCTCCCTTTATTGTTACAGTATTCATGCATATCTCATTACCAAACAGCCCCATTACCCTCTTCGAGTCATATTCTGCCTTGCAGTATTTATGAGAAGCCATTTCCTCAAAGAACCATTCTATAAAAGGATAAGTATTGTCTGTGAGTTTTTCTATCTCATTTAGGCGTTTTATCCTGTTTATTATATACTCTTTTTTAAAATGAAAAAAAGCATTCTTTAGCCTCTCTTCAAGACTGCTCCTTTCTTTGGAAAAGTCAGCTTTCTTGATATGGTCTGCGAAAATAAATTCGTTACTCATTTTTTATTTAAATCTCCCCCTGGTAATCTCCCTGAATTTTTCAAGGCATTTTTTTGCAGCATCTAGGTAGTCTATCCTTTTTTCATCTTTTTTTATCTCCCAAAAATTTACCTTGTATTCCCTACTGGGCTGCAGGTCTTCTTTTATAAGATCCATCAGTTTCCTCTTGACTCCCCCCTGATCCTCTTTTTTTACAGGCTCTACAAGAATGCTTGTGATATCCCGCAAATCAAACTTCTCATCGCCAAGAGTTTTGCCAAAATCAAAGTATTCCTCATAGTTTTCAAATTCACCCGATCTAACATAACCCGGCACAATTATTTCCACCCATGCAGGACAGTCGCTTAATTCATACATCTGGAAAATAATCCTCTCATTTCCGTAAAAAAACATTTTTGCAGGGTAAAAGATTGAATAAAAATCATTAAATTCTGGTTTTCCACCTATCATCTCGCCAGTCATCTCTCTGCATTTATCCCTTCTTCCCCCTATTCCTTTAAACTCAAAAATTTTTCTTTCTTCCATTTTTAAAATCCTTAGAACTCGCTAAGGTGCTTCATCACCCCTCTTATTTTTATTAGGATTATTTGATTTAAAATACTTTGCTTATAACTTATTTTCCAGGCTTGCAGAGGTAATCTTTCTTCTTTCCCCGCCTCAAATTCTATTTTTGAATGGATTTTTTCTCTTAATAAATTTTGCATAGCGAACATATCCAAATCTATTCAAAAGAAATCCTATTTTATTGATCATAATTGGAATTACAAACAAGAAAGCTGGAAATACTCTTGGCGAAATTACAAAAGAATATTCTGTCTTTTCTATTCCAAGATTAAATTTTTTGGCTATTCTTTCAATATCCTTCAAAGTAAAAAAATTGTAATAAACTGCTTTTCCAGTTTTTATTCTAATCTGCGTAGGCAAGTAAGAAAGAGAGTTCTTGTTCGGAAAATCAATTATTATCTTTCCATTTGGCTTTGTTACCCTAACCATTTCTCTTATAACATTTTCATATTGGGGAATATGTTGTATGAACCTTGTGCTTAAACTAACATCAAAAGTATTGTCTGGAAAAGTTATTTTTTCTGCATCGCAAACCTTCAATTTCAAGGCAATCTTTTTTTGTTCTGCTTGTATAATCATATCCCTCGAAGAATCAATTCCATAAACCTCTCCATTGTATAAATCAAAAAATCTGCCAGTTCCACAAGCCACATCTAAAAATTTGCCTCTTTCCTTCTCTACGAGATTTCCTATAATCTCCCTTTCTCTGCAATAAATAAGATTTAATTGTGATGTCTTAGTCCTATCTCTCTCGTAATTTTCTGCCTCTTTGCCAGAATATACCTTTGATAATCTGCCTTTGATTTTTTCTCGGGAGTTCATTTTGGGAGTTTTATTACTTCAATAATTTTCATCGTTAATCTCAATAAATTAAATAGACAATAAAATAATAATGCAAAAGCTGGAACATTGAATACAACTGCAAAGAATAAAATACTTAATGGCTGCTCTAATCTTATGAAGTCCCAGAATAGCAAGTAAGTATTATTTATGATGCCACCTTTCTTTGCCCTTTCTACTTTGGTATCTCTATGTTTTCTAAAATAAGATAAATCTGCTTGGATTACTTGCGAGAGAGTTTGTGCAAATGCCCCAACAAAACCCGCATACAAGAAAATCGCCCGATTTGTGCTTCTAAACATTCCAATTCCCAAGCATAATAACAGCAGGGGAGAAACAATATGATGAAATACGCCATCTACAATAACCCAATTTTTAGAATAACACTTTCTATGTCGTGCTATTGCCCCATCCACGCTATCCATAAAAGATGCGAATTGAAAAATAATCATTGCAGTTAAAGAATAATAATAAGCCCCAATTGATAGCATCAATGCTGAAATAACTTCTAATGTTATTCTGATAGCAGTTATTTGCTCTGCCTTTATAGGAGTTTTCTTTAAAAAATTGATAGTTGGTGCTGACAGATGCTTTCTCAAAAATATGTCTTTTAGTCCTATTGCATTCTTCATTTATGCCCCTTGCATTCTTGGGCTTAATTTATCAAGTGAATTAGAACCGAAGATAAATCCAATCACAAAACCAATTGCTAACCCTAAAAGTAATATGCTTGATTGGATAATTATTATCCACAACCCTTCTTTATCAATTTTAAAATTCATTTCTTCTCCTTTCTATTACCATCTCAAATTCTTCCCCCATCTCTCTGCAATCTCTATTGAAATATCTAAAAAAGTGGATAAATCCCTAGAAAAATGCGTATAGAGAACAATCGATAAAATTAGTTTATCTGCTTTCATTTTCTTAGCTATAAGAGATTAAAAGGCATATAAAAATCTTTTCTTCTCAAAACTCCATCTGCAAATCAAAAAGTTGCTGAGTTTTACTTTCACCCTAAACAGAGGAAATCTTACTAGATTTCCTATGCCCAAAAAAGCTTTGCTTTTTGCTGGGGGGAAGTTTGCGTGCAACTCCAAGAAAAATCCAGTAGGATTTTCAGGGACCAGAAAATCTAGTAAGATTTTCTTGTGCTCAAGAACACACGACCACATACTAAAAGTATGTGGTTTTGTCAAGTGTTCTTGACATAAAAAACATGAGTATAATCATTACTCGCATTCTGTTGGAGTGATGATGCTTCATCTTGAATGGAAACCAAAGTATGCATACAAAATGTTTGCTAAAGAGGAGCAAAAAAATCTTTGTATCGCTTGCATAAGAAAAGCAGCATCATTGCATAACATAAAAATTATTGTTTTATCCGTGATGCCGGAACATATTCATTGTGAAGTGCAAGTTTCTTTGAGTATGTCTGCATCAAAAGTTTTGCTAATTTTAAAAGGATTACCTTTATTTTTTGGATAGAATACAATTCGTTAAGCCTTACACTCTCTGGAATCTGAGAGATATCCTTTTTATTAGCCCGTCTTCAACAAACCTGTCCACTTCTTTAGAGGAGCGTATTCTATTGAGGTAATACTCAGCTACATCTTTCTTTGATTGATAGGGCAAGCATACAACCTTTGGGTCATAAAGTAAGCGCGCCATATTGAGTTGCACATCTTTCGGGCATACGCCGCAAATCCCGTCAAAAAGCGGGAAAAATGGAAATTTGGACTTGAACCAGTTGCGGTTTTGGGTGTGTCTGTCATCTGAAGAAATGCAAGGAGAGGTTAATTCAAAAATTTCCGGGTAATCCCTGATAAAATTCCTTATTAATTCCCTCTCACTCATCTTCTTTATAGGAATTACAGATACTTCAATACCCTTTTTTGAGAACAGTTCATTTAGTGAGCTTAAACCCTTTGGAGTGTCGCTATACCAATCCTCCTCTTCATATGCCCCACTGTATATCTTTGTTGCACCAGTTTTATGCGCAAATGGAAGCATCAAGGTATAGATAAGTGCATCTCTTATTTCGCATCTTTTGGAGCCATGCCCTAGTATTAAAGAGTTGTAAAGCGGGAGGACAAATGGCTTTTTGGGCAGATTTGGGGTGAGGCGCAGAACAGCATTTAATTCTCTTGTCTGGGCAAACCTGTTTATTTTGGCTATGTGAATGGGAACTGCCTCGCTCTCCAGCGCAATATAACTGGAATCCTTCCCCCCTGAAAGAGTCACAAGGGAATTTTTTGTTTTCTTGTAATCCTTTATCCTTTCGGGGTTCTCAATCTTCGCCCTTATTTTTGGAAATGGTTTTTGGTAATGCTTAAACATTCCCTCCAGCCAATTAAGAGCATCTTTGTCTAGACAGACATCTGTGATGACCTCTTCGAGATTTCCGTCAGGCCTTTTATCAGCAAAGGTATAGAACACAAGGAAAGTTTCTATAAGCCTTTCAATAGTTGGATGAATCTCTTTATATTTAATGACTTGTCCGTTTTCCTCAAGTTTCAAAAGCAGTTCTTTGGCATTGGAATCATTGAATAACCCAATATTATCCATCACCCCAATTTTCTGGTTTTTTTCATTTCTATTTGTTGTGATCCCCAGCCTTCCATACCTGCTAATTTCAACCAGTTTCCCATCTAATCCCAAATTTTCATTCATTTAAAAATCTCACGAATTCCGTGAGCAGAAATCACCTTTATTAATTTGTCATTTAAAGAGTTTAAAAATATTTCCCCAACTCCTAACTGCTAAAATTCTTCAATTAAAATTCACACTTCTCGCTCTATCCGTATGCGCCTTCTAAATTAACCATTGAAGGCCTGCCTCGAAGTTTTCTTGAAACCCATCTTCTTCTTGCGCCATTTTCATACTTGCGGTCATTAAAGCATTTTCTGCAGAATATCTTCATTTTGAAATAGCAGATTTTTCCAACTATCCTCTTTTTGCATTTAGAGCACTTGGCCTTTAGCTTTTTCTTCACAGGCCCCCTTTTAACTGCTTTCTTAGCATTTTTCAGTTTATACCTATTATACGAATTATACATGCCTATAATAGGATAACTACCCTATAATAATCCTTTCAAAGTGCTTTTTAAACTAAAACTTGCAAAATCCAAACATTTTTATTCAACTTTCTTCTCTTTTTGTGGCATGAAAACACTCGTTGTTTACTATTCCAGGACGGGTACAACAAAAAAAGTTGCAAGCGAGATTGCATCCATTCTAAAGTGCGGCATTGAAGAGATCATAGACCTCAAAAACCGTTCCGGCCCGATTGGCTGGATTAATGCCGGCAGAGATGGCATGAAAAAAATCCTTTCAGACATTTCTCGCATAAAGAAAAACCCTGCAGATTATGACCTAGTCATTATAGGAACTCCCATATGGGGGGGCAATGTTTCCCCCCCATAAGGACATATATTGTACAAAACAAGAACAAGCTAAAGAAAGTTGCATTCTTTTGCACCCTTGGTGGTGAAAGTGCAGATAATACTCTTTCTGAGATGCAGGCAGCATGCCTTAAACCTCCGATTGAAACAATCTCATTAAAGACAAGGGAAGTGAATCAAAATACTCATTCTGCAAAGCTAAGGGAATTTGTTGATAAATTAAAGGCTATTTAGAAATATTTTTTCTTAGAGCATGTGCCATATGTAGAATTTCTCACTCATAAAGAATATATCGCCCTGCATATTTATTTATATATCCTAAAAATCTATTGTTATTTTTAATGGGACTTGATGTAGAAGAGATAGCAAAACAGTCTATTGCCTCCTCTCAAAGTCGTTTTGCAAAGGGGGATAAGTTTTTTGGCATCAGGATTTATAACTGCAATGGAAAGGAAGATTTTTCTTACATGAATAATGTAATCAAAAAAATAAAAGAGAATATCTCACAGAGCAATGCCAAGTCAGAGTTTGAATTTGAAGAGTACTCACCAAAAAATGGCATTTATGAGCGGATTGTTTCATTAAGAAAAAAGAACTCTTCTGCAATCATTGTTCTCCTAGACCCTCTATCTTCTCTAGAAGAAGGATTATCAAGGGAGTTTTATAACATAGACATCGGGGCATGCAGGAAATTCTAACAAAAAACAGGAATTACCTCCTTTATCATCGCAGTTTCATCGCAATTAGGGAACTTGCAGACAATTTATGAATTCTGATTTTATTTTGCGTCTGTTTAAAAATTAGTCACTTAAAAAGAGGTTTTAAGAAACTTTATAAAGCGGCATATTTAGAAATTATTAAGAGGTGGTAGCGTGCCTCTGCTTATTCTGAGAGGATTCAAAAATGAAAACACCAGAAGGTCATATCTGCAATAAGATGACAGACTCAATTGTAAAAGATGTTGGGAAAGGCGTTCCATTAAAAAGATTTTTCATCTGAATATGCAAAAGAAAAAAGAAAAACTAGAGGAATTCCTCAGTAAGGAAGATCTAGTCAATCTCTGCTTTAAGGAAATAAAAACACCTCTTAATATATTCTATAATACCGAGAACAATAATACAGTTGTTTACTACCTTTTCAAGGACTCTCTTTACAAAAGAGCAAGGAACGCAATTTAATCATTGTTGGGGCTTATATCCCTGTTTCAATAAGTCCTTGTTTGGAAGTGAAAGCGGCTTTGGTGATTTTCCCCACTTAAACCATCTCCATTTTTCCATCTCCTCTGTGTCTTTTGGTGTTCCTGAGTGGTAATCTGCCCTCATAAAAACAGTGATGTAGTGTTTTTTCTCTTTGCGGAACATATCATTTGTGATTGCCGCAAATCTAACATTCTTTATTCTTATGCCTGCTTCTTCCATTACCTCTCTTTCTGCGCACTCTTCCAATTTTTCATTGAATTCAAGGTGACCCCCGGGAAAGCACCAATATCCTGTTTCATGGCTTCTTTTCCTCCTCCCATAAAGAACCTTGTCATCCTTGGTTATGATAACCCCAACTCCCACTTTTGGTAATTCCCTTTCCATAGAACCAAAACAATCGGGGGGCTATTAAATCTTTTGCTATCTTTTGTCAAGAAGAGTTCCCAATGCCATCAGTACAAATCCCGCTCCAAGCCCGATGAAAAGCCCTGCAACGGGTTGGTTTATTGCAAAACCTACTCCTATTCCAAGCATTAACCCCCCTGGAATGAAAAGCCCGTATGCGCCCTTTTTCTTGTCCTCTTTTGATTGATCAAACTGGGTTTCATACCCCGCACCTTGGTGCGACTATAGTTTCCCAGTTTGAGGCTTAAAAAATACCCCGCAGCTTGCTGCGATTGGGAGGTTCATTGCGTGACCTCTTTTTTTCTAAACTTTTTTGCCATTATTATTGAATGCGTTTTGAATATAAAAATTTATTTCTTCCTTTTGGCTTTCCAGTTAAGGAACCATAAATATGTAATCAGAAATGCAAGACCTCCAAATTGTACAAAGAAAGCAGATACTACTCAAATTTTGGGTTCATCAATATTATGATGATGTAAGTTATTCCTCCTAATGCAAAACCAATCGCGCCCACAATTTCATGCTTCATCTCAAGAATCAGCCTGAGGTCTTCACCACCTCTTGCTCTTAGAAAAACAAGCAAAAATGATTATGTCAAGAACACTTGACTAAAACTACACACTTTAGTGTGTAGTCGCGTGTTCTTGAGCATCCTAAAGTTGCATGCAAACCACACCCTAAAGGGTGTGGTAAAACTCAGCAACTTTTTGATATAAATTTAACCATTTTTTAAATTTTACAGATAGTACTCATATCTGAATCTGCCAAGCACAAGAGACCAGACAAACCCCCCTAAACTCTTTGCAATAAACTGACCCAGTATTATCCAGGGCAATAATGTGCCAAATGCGAGTGTTGGAAAAACTATGCTATCCACTAGAGAGCTTGCAATATTTGAGCCGTTTGTTTTAATGATCCATTTCTTCTTAAACAGCTTGGAGTAAACAACAAAGTCAACAAATCCTGCAAAGAAGAAAGCTACAAAAGATGCAATTGCTATTTGCGCTGTTTGTTGGTTTATCAGGTAAGACAATATGCTTCCGGAAATAATCAAGAGCATCATTTTAAGGTAGAGATTTCTTTGATGCCACTTTTCATGAAGGCTGTCTCTTAATGTCAAATCCAAGCCTATTAGAAAGAATGCGGTAATAATGCTTGCAGCAGGCCCGAATTTTAATATCAGGAGATTTGCACAGATTATTGAAACAATATAGGATAATACCAGCACTACTGCTCTTACCATTTTATTTAAGAAAGTATTTACTTTTTAAAAACATATCTTTATAGCTTCTAAAACATAAATGATAAGATGGGAAAAAGCCTTGAAGGGTTAGCAAAGAAAGGTGTTTTGGTTGCAGGCTTGGGCCTTAAAGGAGCCGCAATATATGTCGCATATGTGCAAGGGGGAGAACATTTTTTCAAGAAGGAGTATTCAGAAGCCGCAAGATATTTCTTTTTTGTTTCAGCACCTTTAGGAATAACTGCTAACCTTTTTTTAGGTACATCAGGCGTATTGTACATTAAAGGAATAATGCAAAAATTAAGAAATCGTAACGGCAAGAACAAGTATACCTGCGAGAAAAAACTTTAAATACCAAAAGAGGCCTTATTAAACATGCAACAGATAGAAAAAAACATAGTAAAATCTTTTAACAGGGCAAAATCAGACATCAAGATGCTTGAGTCAAAGATAAATGCACTCAATACTCAGCATGAAAGCATGAAAGATATGCTAGATACATTAAGGCATCATGAGCAGAATCTCTATTTAAGGATGAAAGGAAAAAATCTGGATAAAACTTCAAAGAAAGCAGAAATCTGCGTTAAAAAGCCAAAGCATACAATTTATGTTGCGCCAAAGACTGGCAAGAAATTCCATATAAAGAACTGCCCATTTGCGCAAAATATCATGCCAAAGAACAAGATAATCTTCAAGTCAAAGACAAAGGCATTAAACAAGGGATTTAAGCCATGCCATTGTGTTAAGTAATTATTCTTCCGTGATTGGAGGAATATAAGAACCAGACTGACTCTCTCCATCTTTCATCATTTTTTCAATATTCACGCCAGGCTTTATTTTTCCAAGATATTTTTCCTTGTACTTATGTGCATGAAAAATAGCTTCTTCATTTTCCTTTCTTTTTACCCCGATAACATTGCCGATATCCTTGTTGTATCCACCCTTTAATTCAAAATTATTGTAGCATATTGTTCTATATCCTCTTTTCGCATACTCTTTTTCCCACATTGCCCATCTTTCAAGCAATGCTTCAAAACCAATACATTGCCCTATAGAGCATACATAGCTTGCAGCATCTCCAAAGCATGAGCCCGCCTCTATGTATTCCTTCTGGACTGATTTATCATTCAATAATTTTCTTAACAGGTATTTCATTTTTTATTTTTTCTCAGAAAAATATCTGAGGCTATATCCCCCTTCTTAATTGGATTATCAATATGTGCTATTTAAAAATCTTTTATTATCAGGGTTTTTCCATAATGTGCATCCCAGCCAATTTTGCCAAAACAATCTTTTATCTTCCCTTTCTCAATCCCATAAAATGGCTGGAAGCATCCCCTCTTTTTTTCATAATACCCCTCAAACTTTATAGTAGGCACTTCAAATTTGAAACCAATTGTAAGAAAGTTTTTCCCATCCCAATAACCCACATTAGAATTTCTCCCCCTCCCGACATACCACTTTCCTTTAATCAGGTCTTTCTCTAGAATTTGGGTAAGATTTTTTTCAAGCATTTTAGTTTAAAATCACTCTGTTGGGAACATCTCGGGGGATGCATCAACATTACAGCCAGGGTTGTTGATCTTAGGGATATAGTTTTGAATCGGATTATTTTTCTTTAAAGAATTGATGGACTCCTCCATTTTTTTGAGCCTTGATTCTATGTCTAATAGTGTCTCTGCAATTGCTTCCAATGCCTCACTGATATGTGAAATTTCGTCTCCCATTTTGCTAAATCATAAAGAAGAACCATCTATAAAGACTTTTCTGAAATTGTGAAATGAGGAATAATCTTTTAAACTTTTATGCTCTTATAAATAAAAAATTATTTAAAGGATATAAGAGATTAAATAAGCATGAAAAGATCAAGGATTACTAAAAGATCAAGTGTAATCTCTAATAGAAACAATAGTTTAAACTGTTCTGATCCTAAATTAATCTGGCATGAACGTTTTTTCTCCGGCAGAAAATTATTTGCAGTTCTTCTTGCAGGTTTATCTCTCTTCTTAGCTGGTTTAATCGGGCGAGATATAACTGGATATAGCATCTCAGCTTACCAAGTAGGTGGGATTAACATGGGTGCATTATCTGTTCTTGTCTTATTCATTCTTTCCCTAGTATTATTCACATACTCCCCTGGCAAGAATGATAAGGAACGTTCTTATTACGAAGAGTTTGCTAAAAAAGAAATACCTGAATCATATTCTAAGGGGCGCAAATTAGAAAAAAAAATCAATTCTATTCTGAGTGCTAAATTTAAAGATTCAGGTCTTGGAGCTCACTATATCGTCCCCAAGGTAGGAGGAGGCCCAAGAGGATATACCACTATCCCAGCAGATATTAAAGTTGAAAATGATTGGATCGATCTTGCCATAACAAAAAAGGGAAAGTCGGGTCTTCTTAGAAAATTAACAGGGCAAAAACCACAGGATGTTAAGGTTATCTCATTAGCGATTCCGTTAGGTGACTACCTTTGTGATAATTCTTATTTTGATATAAGCGATCCCCATTACGTAGATCTTGGAGTCGAGTTATCCAAGGAGATAATAGCAGATGTAAGAAACCAGACTAGGAAGGGCATGAATTTTGTTCTTAGAGAGTCTTTTACTTCTTCTTCAGCTAAATATCTCGGATTAATCAATAAGTATACCAAGTATACTCCAGAGTATGTCAAAGCAAATAAAAAATGATTTCAGCCAGAATAATAATCAGTCAGTATCATTTATTCTTATTAAATGATATCCAAATTGTGTCTTGACAGGGCCTACAATCTGCCCCTTCTTGCCAGAGAAAGCTGCCAATTCAAATTCTTTTACCATTTGCCCTCTGCCAAACCATCCAAGGTTTCCGCCTTTTTTGCCGGAAGGACATGAGGACTTCTCTTTTGCAAGCTCTTCAAAACTTTTTCCCTGTTTCATGTAAGTGATGCATGCAAGGGCTTCTGTTTCTGTTTTTACAAGAATATGTGATGCGTTTATTTTGCTTACCATTTTTTCAATTATCCATTTGGGGTTTAAAAATACTTCCCAAAAATGCTCGCCATATCAGAAAAGCTTCCGCAAAGACCTTGGTGTATTGACATGTATGAAAATCCCCACACGAATATTGCGCATATAAAGAACTCAACAAAATTTCTTTTCCCTATCCTGATGGCAATCCCGCTTTTGAGCGGATCTCCAAAAACAATCCAAAAAAGAAAGAACGCGTTGCCAATTGACGCAATTCTTATGCATATATCTGGCGAGTAAAGCAGCCATACTGTAAAAATTAATACAGACAGTATCATCATTATCTGTAATACTTTTCCAAAAATCTGCTTTTTGCTCATGTCCATAAATTGAAACCCTTTTTTAAGTGTAGAGTTTTCTTTCTATTTCATAAAGTTAATAGGATATAAAAATGCTTTCAATATGCCTATGTTTAATACTTCCTGGGCTAAGTTATTAATTCACGTGAAATCAAGCAGTATAGGAGTAGGGTGACGCAGAGTATTTTTAGGGTTTGAAAGAAAACTCCTCTCCAAGGCAAAGAAAAAACAAATCGTGAGACCTGCTCCTACACACATTGAAAGTTAATTAATTATTTCTAATGTTTGTATTTCCTGCTTTTAGGTTGGGGGATAACTCAATGTTTTTTCTTGGGAAGATAAAGAGATTCTTCTTCAAAACCCATAAACCACACTCAACTGCCCCACTCTATAACACCTTGAATCGTAATTAATTTCTAATCAATATATTCCGTTTAGCAGTACAGAGGCAATATTACTCGATGGGGTTTTTTTGCTTTGAAGATTTGGTTTTGATTTTATTGAGAAAGAATAAACTTTATTCCGTTGCCTTGTCGCAATCCACCCTATAATCGCAATAATCGCACATCCAACTCATGTCATTTACTTTCTTTGCTTCCGGCGGAGGGATCTTGTTTTCTTTTAGAAAATTATGCAGATTTTCAAACCTCGCAATTACATACTCTGCTTCTTTCTTGTCATATTCTATTTCAAATCCCCTTGTTTGCAGGTTGTCTTTCTGTATATAAAGAAGCATTCCATTGTGTATTGAAGTAACATGCATGTAAAATTGCAACTGCATCATGTGCTGTTCTTTTGGCTCAAATGGAAGAAACTTTGCAGACTTTACTTCCACCAAAACTTCCTTGTTTTCAACTTTTACAAGAACAAGGTTGTCAATCCTGCCAGATATCACAAAATCTTTCTGTTCCAATTTTAGTGGCATTTCTTCCTTGACCAATTCAACCTCAGGATTTTTCTCGCTCTTTATGACTCCTGCTATAAATTCATGAAGCATGTTTCCCGCCTCAAATATTCTGGTAAGCTCTGGAGTTGTTTTTTTTGGAAACTTGTAAGAAAACCATGTTTTTCTCATGCACCCTCCTATTTCTGAAGGATAATATCTGCCAATATCCTTGGGTCTGTGTTCTCTTAAGAGATGATTGTCTATTAGCGCATTAAAGTCTATCATTTTTCAAGCAAAGGCATTATCTTTATCAATTCTTCTATTTTTTCAATCTCAAAATCTGCATTGCTTTTAATTTTTCTTTTTGCATTTCCATATTTTGCAAATATAGTTTTCATGCCAACGGCCCTGCCACCCATTATGTCTCTTTTTATGTTATCTCCAATCATTACAGCTTCTTGCGGCTCTACTTTGAGTTCTTTTAATACCTTCATAAACGGGCTTGCATCAGGCTTCATTTTCATAGTGTCATCAAATGTCACTACAACCTCAAAGAAGTCCTCTATTCTCATTGAAACAAGCCTCAGCCATGCTTTTATTCTAGGCGCGTCAGACAATATCGCAAGCTTGTATTTTTTTCTTAGTTTTTCCAATGTCTTCCTTACACCCTTGTAAGAAACAAGAAAATTGCCTCTTGTTTTTCTGTATGCTATTAATCCGTGCGCAAGAATGCGATAATCCACTTTTTTATTAACTCTCATCATTAATTCCTGGAATATATACTTGTATTCCATTCCCCTCTGTTCATACAATTCCCTGATTATTTTGGAAGCTTCTTTTTCGTTCGCATTCAAGCCCTTTTTTACCATTGCTTTTATTGCAGCATTAACAGAGACAGTCTTGAATCTCCAGAAATCTATCAAGGTATTGTCCAGATCAAATATTATTGCCTTTATCATTTTCATGATAAGAAATGGCATATTTTAAATTCTATCATTAATTAAATTTTTAAGCATCAATCTTCTTTATAATACATGCTTAAAGTATTTGAGAAAAAAAGAGGGATATTTCGCAAAGGCAGCCTGGAAGAGATTGACTCTGATGCGGTAAGCTGGCTTAACTGCTATTCACCCACAGAGGAGGAGATATCACTAATCTCTAGAAAGATAGGGCTCAAAGAAGAAAGACTGCTACATTTTCTCCAAGACAGCACAAGACCTCACATAATAAACAGCGAGCATTTTTCAGCAATATTTTTTGGGATTATAGACAAGAAAGATGGCAAGATTCAAAGAGATACAATACTTATTTTCCTGCTTCCGAACAATAACATACTTACATTGAGCAGGAACGAGACAACTCTTTTGAATGACCTTGAAAATAGCATACTTTCAAAAGAAATCAATGCATCAACACAATCAAATTTTGTTTACAACATAACAAATTCTGTAATTGAAGAGATGTCCTTGCTTTTGGAGAATATTGCAGAACAGATAAATTCAATAGAAGAAGAGGTAATAAAGAGGCCGGAAAGAAGCCAGATATCAAAGCTGTTTGGGATAAAGAGGCAGATTATAGATCTGCACAAGACAGCAATAGCTAATCGTGAAGTTGTGAGTTCTGTTGAAAAAGGGTATTGCAAGATGATAAGTGAAAAAGAAGCATCAGAATTCCGTTTCCTATATAATGACCTATTTCAGTTAATAGATACAAGCGAGACTTACAGAGATCTTGCGATAGGAATTACAGAGATATACCTTTCAACAATTTCTAACATGCTGAATAATACAATAAAGAAGATGACTGCCTGGGGCTCCCTTATACTTATCCCCACACTCATAGCAAGCATATATGGAATGAATTTCCAGAAAGTTTCAGAATGGAGTATGCCTGAGTTGTATTGGGAGTATGGGTATGTTTTCGCACTAGGATTAATAATACTCTCAATGGTATCTTTGTATATTTATTTCAAGACTAAAAAATGGTTATAAAAAGAAGTCGGGTAGGAGGCAAAAAAGAGGTTAACCTCCCGTCCCCCACTTCAAGAGGTTAGAACGGACATTCTGAGATCTATACCAAAAAGCCTTTTAAATCCCTTATGAAAAAAAGTTCTAAATCAATGTTTCATAGGTTTATCTTTCGTTTAAGATGCTCTTGATTATCTCATATGTTTTAGGGTATTCTGCTATATCCATTATCGCAAGATGGGGCACATCAAATATCCTGCTGCAATTGGCTTTCATTTCGTAATTGATGGCATTTGCAAGGATTGCAGAATCTTTTTGCACTACCTTGTCCCCATCTTTCCCTTCAGTGTCACAGCCACTTGCATATATGCTATAAATTTTCGTTTCATTCTTTAAGGGTATTCCATTTAGATTTTTTAAGAAATCGCTTCCCTCGCTCATCTCATAACACTCTCTCTGCCTGCCAGATATAAGGCATATCTCCCTTGTTTTTTCACTTATTCCCTGGTGGGGTGTTGCAATTGTTATGAGTTTGTTTACATCTTTTTCACCATAATCCTCTAGATACTGTCTCACTACCAATCCCCCCATTGAATGTGCAATAATATTCACCTTTGATTTTCCAGTTCTATACCTCACAAAATCTATAATCTCTTTTATTCTTGAACTATAATTTTTTATTGTCTGGTTTAGTTCATCTACTCTAAAATTTTCGCTGTTGAAATCCACATAATAGGTAGCCCTAATACTCACCGGCTTTCTTGCGGCTCCTAGATCATTTTTAATTACTCCTGTGTAATTTGAAAATGGGAGTAGTATCCCTGCATCAATGTATCCGTCTTTTGTAAGGCTATTTTGTATGCTTTCTGATATGTCTAAAGAAAATGTAGGGGGGGAATCCTTGTTGAATGCATGGCCATGGAATATTATAACTGGAAATAATGATTCTTCATTCCTGCAATCATCATTTATGCAGCATTTTTCACATTGCCCAAAAACACAGCATTTTGCAGAAGGATCTATTAAAGTTAAATTTATCCTCATGGTCACATTATAACTTCTCTTTTTTGCAAAATTAACTTCCTGCACTAAAAAGAGAGTATTTTTTAATACTCCTTCTTCAACTATTTTTCCTGAAAGATTTGATGTCACCTTGCTGCAATAGTCATTGATATATTTGTCAATATCTTGTAATGTTATGTTCAGGACGGCAATTACCATCTCTCTGCTTAAGTCTAGTATCTGGGAGTCAGTTATATTAGATTCAATGAATTCTGAAGCGTTCTCCAGAGTTGCCGCCTTCAACATTGGCATGTCTAAGGCAGTAAAATTATCTTTAGAGCTGGAGATGTGATTTATGTATTTTCTGCACTCCTCCTCTACTTTCGGGAAAAGATAATTTTTTTTGATAGTGTTATTCTCTTCATTAAATAGTCTTAGCATAAGATTGCAGGAATAGAATATTGTTTCATTAACAACAGTATTGTTTCTCTCCTTAATATCATTATTCAATGCGCTCACTTTTGCGTTATTTTCTTGAGTGATCCCGTTTAATGAACCAATCCATTTATTTTTTATAACAGATGTCTGGTTTTGCAAAATTGCCTGCTTTAGCGAGATAAACTCGTTATTCGAGTTGTATCTTGTTAGATTCAATTCTATTGTCAGATTTGCATACGCTTCTTCAAAGGATACTGCCCCCATCTCTGGATGCCTTTTTTTGTAATAGTATAATGTAAAATTTGCATCTGCATCAGCCATTTTATTTTTTAGTGAAGCAAGATTTATGCAGATTCTCTCAACCTGCAAGCTGTTTGCCTTTCCATCATTATAAATTGACAAAGGCGCATCATTATTGCAGATATACCCCTTCAGACTGCATGTTAATTGACTGCCCTGGGCAGTCAATTCATTCCCCTTTCCGATTAAGTAGCTGAAGCTTGTATTTCCACTATTCTTTATTATCTCATAAGGATAGTCCAGTGATGCAACTCCAGAAAGTATGTCATTGTAGCTGACAAATTTTTTTCCATTCAATGCATCAAAAAAGTAATTTAATGAAGAGAGGTAATTATTGGTATGATTTGCCATGCTTGAAGGGATTACATCAAGCATGAGGATATTGAGGATTATATTCGTGTTTTCTTTTTTGGAAGCAATTGAATTTGCAATTAAGTTATGCATGATTATTGCATTATCTATTTCAATAGATGTCAGATTTGTTTCATCTAATAGCCTTTTTGGATTTGCCTGCTGGATTTCTTTCATTTTCAAGTATAATTCTGCATAATTCTCCTCCCCCCATAATCTTCTTGCTTCCTCTGATCTCTCCTTAAGTTTTGAAAAATTGGCATCCAGGCTGCTTTTGTTTGAATTTATCTGCACAAAATTCACAACAGAATCGGTATCGGTTATTGCCAAGTCCTGCATCTGGGTCATAACATCAATAACTGATAGGTCTTTGAGTACATCTGCCAAATTTATTTTAAGCTGATTCTTCATGCTCTCTTCCACCCCCCTTAATTTGTAATTAAGCAATATTGCAGAAGAAGCCCCCCTTGTAGGGTTTCTAAACCAGCATGAAATGCTTTTTTTGTTCCTGCATAAAACATCGAAATGGTAAACCTTCTGGCCATATCCTAAGAGGGGAGAGGTTATATTGTAGCTTTTAGAGAAATCCTTTTTTCTTGAGAATGAAAGAATTCCCGAATCTATTGTTTTGTTGTCGCTTAAATCATTAAACTCATAATTGCATTCAATAATGCAGGAGTATGTTGTTATTGTCTCCATTTTGAGATAAATCGTTTTTGTCTCATTGTTGAAAGATTCTATTGACTGATGCATTGGAGACATGTAAAAGACCATATTGCTTGAGATGTTTAATTGGAATTTGACTATCATTAGTGATATCAGAATCATATTGAAAATTAGCAAGACTTTTATAAAACCTCTTAAAAACCCTTCAAAAGACATTTTTACTTTTCTCCCCCTCTTCTTTTATTGCGAAATCGTCTAATGTAATAATGCTATCTTTATCTTTAAATTCTTTCCCCATGTTATTTAATATGCCATACATTTTTTTCTCTTTTGCAATTGATGCATAGTGGTATGCCTCATCCCTGGTTTTTCTTGTAACAAGTATCACAACTTTTCCAGGCATAAGCCTTGCAGTTCTCCCGATTCTCTGTATTCTTCTTATTGCAGAAGGTATCGGTTCATAAAAAATCACCAAGTTTACTTCTGGGATATCCAATCCTTCTTCCCCTATTGATGTAGCAACAAGCATGTTCACTTTTCCCAGGCCGAAATCCCTGATGAGTTCCTGCTGTTCCTTTTGGCTTAAGCCTTTCCCGTCCTTCATTGTTTGTCCCAGAAAAACTCTGGCATTTATACCTCCTATTCCATTTAGTTCTTTACATATTGCTAGGGCAGTGTTTCGATACTGGGAAAAAATTATTGCTTTCAGCTTGGGGTTTTGCAATATGCTTTTTGATATTATCTCTTTAAGCTTCTCAAGTTTTGGATGCTTTATTCCCCTTATTTTTAATTCAGAAGCAATCATATATGCCCTGTTCAATTCAGTAGTTTTGACAAGATGTTTTACCGCCATGCTCTTGCCTTTGGCAGCCTGATCAAATAATCCTTTAACATAATCATAAAACATCTCAGCTCCCTGAGTTTCAATCATCTCAAGTGCATGCTGCACTTTAATTGCCTGTGCGCATACGCTTGCACCTTTTAGTAAGTTGAAGTGCTTGTTTCCAGAAGAGATAGAATTCATTATGCTTCCCTGCAATTCAAGAAGATTTTTTTTAGTGGGGGGGGCAAAAAGCAGTTTTCTATTTTTTAGTTCCTCTGCTTTTCTTTTGAATATCTCCTCCATCAAATCTCTTATCTTTACAAAATCGGGCGGCAAGTCAACTTTTTCAACTTCTGTTTGCAGCTCCTGTAAGTATTCCTTGACATCTCCGCTTTCTCTTGTTCTTATCTCAACAGCCTCTATGTCAAGGTTTTCACATATTTTTTGTATTACGCTCTTGTCACTTCCCGGGGAAGCAGTAAGCCCTAAAATTCTTTGGTTTTTGCCCTGCTCCCTGTATTTTTTTACAACATAAACATAATCATAGCTTTTGAGGCACCTGTGCGCTTCATCCTCGACAAGAAGCGAAACATCTTCAAGGCTTATTCTCTCGCTTTTGAGATCATTTGCAATGCACTGGGGTGTTGAAAAAACAACATCAGATTTTTTCCATAGCTCTTTTCTTTTTGCGGCATTAACTTTCCCGGTGAAAAGTTCAAACTGCCCGTACAATTGGGGGAGATGTTTTTGAAAATACTTGAAATGCTGTTCTGCCAATGGCTTGGTTGGAGCGAGAAATAACACTTTTGATTGCCTCACTTCCTTTTGCCTTTGCACTGCAAGCATTAATGCAATAAGAGTCTTGCCCATGCCAGTAGGAAGTACTACAAGGCAGTTTTTCTTAGAGCATGTTTCAAAAATTTTCTGCTGGTATTCCCTCGGGTTTATTCCTTCTATCATGTCCATAAATTGAAACCACACTTTTTTAAGTGTGGAGTTTTTGTTTGTGGTTTAATTTTGGATCATCCTAAAATTTCAAGCAAACCACGCCCTTTAGGGTGTGGTAAAACTCAAGGAATTTTTTGATTTAATTGAAAAATGCATTTGCAAATTTATAAAGCTCTCTACTTCAATGGCCTTTCAAATACATGATAGAATACAAATATTGCCATTATCCCGGAAAGAAGAGAGGTTACTGTTATTATTGGGATATTAGTGGTTATATGCAGCAGGAAGATAACTATAAGGCTTATTGTTGCTATAAACACATAAAAAAGAGCTTCTCCAAAGAATATTTTCCCCCCGTCATATGCGGGGAAAGGAATAAGATTGAAAAATACAAACCAAAGATTCATGTAAGCGAAAGTAATGTCTCCTCTTGCCGCAAATATCACTGCTACAACAAGATTTGTTACAATTCCTGCCGATGCAATCAGTGCAATATCCCATTCAGTAAGCTCTGCAAACTTTCTTCCCACTCTTGCCCTTGTTGCATAAACCTCAAAAGTCATTACAACAAGCCACCATACTAATCCAAGACTTGCCCACACCATAAAAATTGGCCATACCACCCACATTGGAATGCCATATCTTATATGTGCAGATTCATAAAACCAATACCTTTTTGCCTGCCATGGCTCCATTTCTATTTCGCATCCAAGTTTGTAAGCGGCAATTTTTTTTGCAATAACATTTATCATAAGCATTGCAAATCCTAATACTGCAAATTTGGCCCAATTCTCCCAGCTTATGCTTGAGAAAGAGATAACATATCCTATTACCGCGCTTGCTAATATAATATAAACCAACTCTTTTGCTTTGAACATATTTAATCCAGTTGATATTTTTTTATAAATGTTGCGATTATTTTTTTTAAGGAGGATATAGGCAATCTTTTATAGCTTATCAGAGAATATTATCCTAATGGCAAACACTGCAATCTTATTGGGGGCTGGCAAAGGAACAAGAATCGGAAAAAAGCACAAACCATTCCTAATTTTAGGAAATAAGCCCCTACTAAGCTATTCATTAGGAATATTCAATAATTGCAGGTTTATTGATGAGATTATAGTAGTTGTTAACAAAAATAAGATAGAAGATGCAGAACATATTGTTGATGGGCTCAGATTTGATAAGAAGTATAGGATTATTTCAGGAGGCAAAACCCGGCAGGAATCTGTTTACAAAGCAATCAGAAGCATCTCAAATTCAGAATATGTTTTAGTGCATGATGTTGCACGGCCATTTATTACACTGGGTCTTGTTAGAAAGATATTTCAGGCAGCCAAGGAATATGGTGCTGCAATTCCAGCCATACCGTTAAGAGACACCATCAAAAAGGGGAGAGATTTTGTTGAAGAAACTCTTGACAGAGATTTCCTCTGGGAGATACAGACACCGCAAGGATTCAGATATGACTTGCTAAATGAAGCACATAATCTTGCATTTAAAGATAAATATACAGGAACAGATGACGCTTCTTTAGTTGAGAGAAGAGGTTACAAAGTCAAAATGGTTTTAGGTACAAGGAAAAATTTAAAGATTACATATCCTCTAGACATTATAATCGCAGAAAGTCTCGTATAAAAAAGCCAGTTGCAGGATTTATATCTAGAGTCAGTTAACAGAATATGAAATCCCCTCCCAATTGGTTTATTATTTTTCATCTAATCTAAAAAACTCCACCTCCTGCCTATAAACAAAATGTTTTGGTTTAGAACTTTCCCCCTCCCAACCCCATTTATCTCTAAAAAAATGGAAAAGTATATAAATAACTTTTAAGCACAGTAATATAACACAGAGGTGGAAAAAATGTTAAAGATAAGAAAAATATCTGAAATCCTCGGAATGAGAGTTTTTACTGATGGTGGAGACTACTTCGGAGAAATTGAAGAAGTCAATCTATTGGAAAACAAGATTGACGGGTGGAGAATAAGAATCGCAAGAGAAAGCACATTGTCTCCCTTTTTAGGCGGGGCAAGGGGCTTGATAGTTCCACATCAATTTGTCAAGGCAATCGGAGACGTTGTAGTTGTAAGCAAGTCAGCTGTTCCAAGCAAGGAAGAAACCGAGGAACATCATGATGAACATCTAGAGTAAAATGGCTGATGGGCTAGCAATAACCGGCGCTGAATGGTTTAGCCAAGTTGTAATACCATTTGTTCTCGTTTTCACTCTTTTTTTCGCAATACTTGAAAAATCAAAGATACTGGGAGAAAAGAAGCACCAGTTAAACAGCATTATTTCTCTTTCAATGGGGCTTATAATCGTGGGTGTTGGTGTCACAAGAGATATGATAAATGACATAATCCCTGTTGTTGCTGTTGTCGCGATAGTTATTTTTGTTTTTATGCTTCTTGTTGGCTTTACAGCTGGAAAAGAAGGAGCTCTAATTCAGGATGGAGGATTAAATAAGACCCTTCAAATTGTAATAGGAATAATCGTAGGAATTGTTTTAATCTCGACTATTCTATGGAGCAGCGGCAAAATTCCCGTTCTTTCTCAATTCTTCAAGAGCGATGGCAATGCGCCAGTATTTCAGTCAATAGTGTTCTTAATAATTACCGCAGTAGTGGTTGCAATCTTGTTTACAAGCACAAAGGGAGACAAGAAAGAGTAAAAACAAAAAAGTATATAAATGAAAATATCATCATAACAAAATGGTAGCATATGGATCAACTCAACTCGATGCATTAGTTGCATTATGGGAAACTCAAGGGCTATTCTCAGTATTTCTTCCATTTCTTTTATTATTCGCGGTAATATTTGCAGTTCTTAACAAATCAAAGATTCTTGGCGGAAAGACAGGAATAGACATGATAGTTGCATTATCTGTAGGATTATTGGCATTGCAGCAGCAATTCATGCAAAGATTCTTTGCAGAGCTTTTTCCAAGATTAGGAATGGGTGTTGGAGTAATGTTAACATTGATGATTCTAGTGGGTCTGTTTATCGTTAAAGATAAAAACGAGAATATATGGATGACAATCTTGGGTTCTGTAGCAGCCATAGTCTTCTTTGTTGTTATATTATCAACACAGGGCGGATTTTCAATTGGGGCATCTTCGTGGTGGATGCAGTGGGGCAACATAGTTGTATGGGGAATTGTCTTAGTAGGAATCATTGTTGCATTTTCTTTATCTAATAAGCACCCTAAATCAGCCTGAAAAGAAGTAATTTTTAATGGAGAAACGGAAAAATGTTACCTAGCACGGAATTAATGCCTATATTTGTTTTCATATTTGTTTATGTATTAGTATATGCATTGATTGGTAAGACAAAGATTTTGGGAGAAAATAAATTTATTCACAGTTTGCTAAGCCTTGCAATTGCAATAATTTTTATTGTTGCGCCAAATGCCAGAGAATACACATTAACAGTAACTCCCTGGATAATTGTTTTTCTTATTGCAGTCTTCTTCATGCTTATTCTGATAGGTTTTGTAAGAGGGAATATAGAAGAGGTGGTAAAAAACCCAGTTGTAAGCTTTGGATTGATAGCAGTTCTCTTGTTGATATTCCTCATTTCAGGCGTGCAGGTTTTTGGCAGCGCAATAAGTCATTTTTTTAATCTTGGTACAACATCAGAAATAAAGAGTTTCTTAACCAACCCTTCTGTTTTGGGAGTAATTGTGCTTTTTGCAATAGGCGGGGTAATCTCCTGGTTTGCAAACAAGTAGAAAAAATTAATCTTTTAGCACCTGCTTCTTTTCCGGTTTTTCTTTAGTCTTAAGCCTTTCAGTTATAGCATTGAGCTCTTTTATGTTATCCACTAAAGGATTTAGTATGTTGCTAAATGCCCCCTCAACTGCCCTCATCTCGCTTCCAAGGTCTTTTATATTCTTGCTGTATTCCCCGACCTTTCCTATCAGCGCTGCTTGCAACCTGTCAATATTAATCTCCATTCTTTTAACTCTTTCATCAATATCTTCCATTCTTGTTTCCATTGAATGCCTAAATTCTGCCATGTTCTCTATTTTATTCCTTATATCTGAAATCTTCTCATTTACTATCTCTTCAGAAATTTCTTCTATTGTTTCCACATCAATACCCTGCGAAGAAACCGTTTGTTGGTATTGCTGTGGCTGGCCATAATTGTACTGGGGGTATGCTGGCTGAGGCTGCTGGCTGTAATCATATAAATCACTAGGTAGTTGCTGAGGCGCTTGCTGGGGCTGCTGTGAATAAGAATCCTCAGAAGCATGTGTAAATACTGACTGCTGCTCTTCTTCCTCTTTTTTGGAAGCTTTTTTCTTTACCGCTGTTGGAACAGGAACAAATTCCTCTGCTTGCTGTTGTTGCATTATTGATGGTTGCATTCCTTCTTGAGAAACTACTGCTTTTTTTATTTTTGTCTGGTTTATAGCATCATTTATTTCAGTGTTTGAGTATCCGTTTTCCTGCAATGATGCCACTATTTCTTTGTCTGTCTTACCCTGTTTTTCAAGAGTAAGAAAATCATCCAATGCATTAGACATTCTAGTAAAAACAAATAGTGGTTTTTATACTTTTACCTCTTCATGCTCGGATTTTAGCCCAGCTAATGCCTCTTGGATCATTCTTTTTACTTCATCAACCCTTGTAAATTTGAGAGGTTCCCATAATTTCATGTATCTTTCAAGTATCCTCAATTCTTCTTTTCTTGCATACTCCTCTGAATCTGCACTCATGTGCTGCATAATCTCTTTTAATTTTTCTATCTCCGTTTTTATTTCTCTTACATCCTCTTTGATGATCCTCATCTCTTTAAGTATATTGTCGCGGTTTTTTATGAAGCTTTCATTTGAGAGTAGCATCCTTTCTCTAAGAAGCTCATATTTTCCTTCAATATCTGCAATTTTTGTGTTGAATTCCCCGCTCATGCTGGAGAATGCATCAAATTCATTGTCACCCATTTTTCTCTCTCAATGTAAAAGAGATTTCACTTTAAAATACTTGCTTTTTTCAATGCCTGCCCATAAGGTATTTGTTTAGAAGCATTACTTTTCTGGGATATCTTTTTTTAAGGTAAAATCCATACGCCATTCCCGTAATTAATCCTCCAAGATGCGCGCTGTTGCCTATAGGCAGTCCGGCAACAAGAGATAAGAGCCACATAACTATCAATATCACAAAGGATGCAATCCACATGGGCATTGCTATTGGTATGAACATTATGTAAACGGGCAGCTGAGGGGTTAATATTGCAATCAATCCTGCTATCCCAAATATTGCTCCAGAAGCTCCAACTGCACCTATATTTAGGTCTTGCTTGAAAAGAAATGCAAAGAAGACAAAGAATAATGATGCAAATATTCCAGCTAGCATGTAAAATATAAAAAATCTTTTTCTCCCCAAGATTCTTTCAAGAAAATTTCCCAAAAATGCAAGGCTCATCATGTTCATCAGCAAGTGCCCCACCGAGGCATGCATGAACACGCTTGTTATTATCGTCCATATATCTTTTCCCTGCAGTATTGCATTAGGAACAACGGCAAGATATCTGCTAATATCCAATTTAAACAAAAGTAAAAAAAGCCATATTGCAAAAACTGCTACATTTGCAATAATCAATGAGAATGTTAGACTTCTTCCTTGTTTTTTTATCATGTCTATAAATTGAAACCACACTTTAAAAATTGTGCAGTTTTTAGTTAGTGGTTTAATTTTGGATCATACTAATCAAGAAAAACCAAAGGGTTTTTCAGGACCCCGAAAAGCTTGCTTTTCGCGGAAACCAAAAGTTAATGAGGTTTTTATCATGATAAAATAGAATTCACTTCTTCTTTTTTAAAGCTTTCTTAGCCTTTCTTTCATTTTTCTTTTGTTCAATTACCTTATTTTTTTGATTGACTTGTCTTTTTTCCTTTCTTTCTTTTTTCTTTTTTGATCTCATTGCAGAATCTTTTTTTGCGTGTTTTTTGTCAGTAGCCTGCCTTAACTTTCCGACTTCTCCATCTATCACTAAAATTTCTTTTTCAACTTTTGATATCTTTTTGTTTATCTCTGCTATCTTCTCGTTGTTGTCGCTTGCTTCAAGCAGTGTGCCACATTCTGGGCAGAGAAAATCATGATTTAATGCAGTCTCTTCTGTTAAATTCATTGAGCATCCATTGCAGTGGTAGAATCTTTTTGTTTGCAGACTCTTTAGAATGTTTTGGCTATCATACAATTCCTTCTGCTTTAGTTTAAGCAGATGTTCAAGTGATTTTGTTATGTTTAATGTCCAGTAATAGATATACCATCCCTTTGCCTTGTCCTTTTTTCTTATAAAACTTACAACATCCTGCGAAGAAAGCTTGTAGAGTATGTTTCTTGCCTGATTTATTGTCAACTTTAATTTTTCAGCTATCTTGAATTCATTGACATCTTTTTTATCCTTTAGAATATCGACGATGGCATCGCCATTCTTGCCTACAATAGCCTCAACTACTTCATAAAGCATCCTCTCTTGCATCTAAAGAGTATAAATAGGCTGAATAAATATTTTGCCCTTCTGCTGTTACCACTTCTAAATGTATGCAAAGCTATTTATACATTTTTAAAGTTTATAAAGTTTATAAAGTTTAAATAATAGTATTTTAAAATGTCACTTTTCAAAAAAAGAGAACCAGAAAGAGCAGAGAGGTCATTTGATGTTCCAGAGCTTCCAGCTTTTCCAGAAGTGAGGGAAATAAAGGATGCATTGACTCCTAGAGATAATTTTAATGATTCTATTCCCCCTTTGCCAAGGGGATCTAGCATTTCACAAAATCCTTATTCTATGCCTCAGCAGCAAAAGCCAGAGCCAAAAAGGGCAATGGAAATAGGCAGTTCTGCTTGGCCACCAGAAATCAAGATGCCTTCATCAAAAGAAATTTTTGATCTAACGACGGAAGCCGGAGAAGAGAGAGAAGAGTCAGCCTCTCCTTCAAAACATTCTTACCCTAAAACTCCCCCGCAGTCACAGTCAAGGCAGATTAAGGCAAAAGAACCAATATTCATAAAAATAGAAAGGTTCAGTGATGCTTTGAAGAACTTTGACCAAATAAAAGAAAAGGTGGATGAATTAGATGATCTTCTCAAGAAGACAAGAGAAATAAGGCATCAGGAACAGCAGGAATTTGATTCTTGGGAAAAAGAGATAGAGGAAATTAAGAACAAGATATCAGTAATAGATGAGAAATTGTTCAGCAAGCTTGGTTAATATTTCTAAAAAATGGCACAGGTAGACAAGAGTTCGGTTCATGTACAAATTCTAAACGAAGAAGCAGTTGATTCAAAGAAAGCAGCACTTGAGCTGCAGCTTCTTACATTAAACAGCATGCGAAATCTTCTCACCATAAAAGAACTCAGAAAATTAGAGTTCGATGCAAAGAGACAGGCAAGGACAAAGTTCCAGGAAATTTCCAAGCTTATTAAGGAGATAAAGGAACTGCTTCCAGTTCTAAAGGACATGGACTTAGTTCAGGGAATGGAAGGATACGACCTTCCAGAAGGAAAAGAGCTTCAAGAAATGGAAGAGCCCCAATCCGAGCCGAAAACAGAAGAGACTCAAGAGAAGCCATCCAATAAGCGGATTGTGAAAGAAAAGAAGCCTCCCAAGATAAAAAAGGACAAGAAAACAAGGCTGGATGAAGAATTGCAGGAGATAAAGAGCAAACTGCAAAGTTTGCAGTAAGAATTATTATTATTATTATTATTATTATTCTCCTATCTTTTTCAAAAACAAAATGGCAATCAAACCAGTATGCTATAAATGCAAAAAAGAGTTAGACGATTTTGGTGCAATCCTCTTAAGCCCTCCAGACAGCAATAACAAATTGAAGAAGATGCATTTATGCAAGGAGTGCTATGAAGCAATAACTTTCTCCTTTACTCCCACCCACGACTGACGTTTTCTAATTGACGTGAAATTAAGCAGTTATAGAGTAAGGTTACGCAATGGTTTTTCTTTGGTTTTGCAGATTGAGTTTTCTTTCATACTTGAATTGTTTCTTTACGCATAACTCAAATTCACCTCTCAACCATTTTGAAGCCAGAAAAGAATTCAATTTGTACTTTTTTACTAAAACATCTTCCCCCCATCACAAGCCAACCACTAAATTAAAAATATTAATTTATGTTGTTTTAAAAATTTATTAATCCACGTGGTTGTTTCTATTTGTTGACAAAAAATTTATTAAACCTCCTTTCTATCAGAGGCAATAATGAACCGCAAAGAATTAATCTCAAAGTATATTGAATTTTTCAAGAGCAAGGGGCATAAGGCAATCCCTTCCGCTTCACTTATTCCTGAGAATGACCCCACTGTTTTATTTACAACAGCCGGGATGCATCCGCTTGTTCCTTACATTCTGGGGCAAAGTCATGCACAGGGAAAAAGGATAGTTGATGTTCAAAAATGCATAAGGACAACAGACATTGGTTCTGTTGGAGATGCAAGCCATCTCACTCTCTTAGAGATGCTTGGAAATTGGAGCTTTGGAGATTACTGGAAAGTAGAGGCAATAGAGTGGAGTTTTGAATTCCTTACAAAAGTCCTGGGTTTTTCAAAAGAACAGATTCACGTTACTATTTTTGAAGGAGATAATGAAGTTGCAAGAGATTACGAATCCTTTCAGATATGGCAGTCTTTGGGAATTCCAAAAGAGAGGATTCATTCTTTAGGTAGGGAGCATAACTGGTGGGGTCCTGCCGGAACTAGCGGTCCATGCGGGCCAGATACAGAGATGTTTATTGATACTGGAAAAGAGAATTGCAGCAAGGAGTGCAAGCCAGGATGTAAGTGCGGGAAATTTTTTGAGATATGGAATGATGTTTTCATGCAGTACAACAAGACCTCAGAAGGAAAATACGATCTATTGCAGCAAAAGAATGTTGATACTGGCATGGGGGTTGAGAGGACAGTTGCAATGTTGGAAGGAAAAGAAGATGTTTATGACACTGAGATATTCTCACCAATAATAAAAAAGATAATGGAGATAATGAACAACCAATTATTCAGAGAAGAGCATATAAAGAGCACAAGGATTATTGCAGACCACATAAAGGCGGCAACATTCATTCTAGGTGATGAAAAGCATATTATTCCAGGAAAAAAAGACCAGGGATATGTTTTAAGGGGCTTGATAAGAAAGGCTGTAAGGCATGGCAATCTTCTTGGAATAAAAGAAAATTTTACTGCCAAAGTTGCAGAAGAGGTTATTAAGATTTATGAAGAGGATTATAGTGAACTCAAATCCAACAAAAATTTCATTCTTGAAGAGATAGGACAGGAAGAGCAGCTTTTTAGGGAGACTCTTGAAAGAGGATTAAAGGAATTTGGGGCGATATGCTCTAAGTCTGGCAACAAGATATCATGCCATGACGCTTTCCTTCTTTACCAATCCTTCGGGTTTCCTATTGAAATGACCTGCGAGATTGCAACTGAAAATAATAAAGATGTAGATGTTTTGGGATTTAAACAGGAATTTGAAAAGCATCAGGAGATTTCAAAGCAAGGCAACGAGAAGAAATTCAAGTCTGGATTGGCCGATACATCAGAAGAGACAACAAAGCTCCATACAGCAACCCATCTCCTTCATGCCGCCTTAAGGCGGGTGTTGGGAGAGCACGTATCACAAAGAGGTTCTAATATTACTGCTGAAAGGCTAAGATTTGACTTTTCACATGACAAAAAAATGACTCCCGAGGAGATAAAGAAGGTAGAGGACAGGGTAAACGAGCAGATAAAAAGAGCATTGCCCGTATGCCGCAATGAGATGACTGTTGAGGAAGCAAAACAAAAAGGTTCTATGGCATTATTCTCTGACAAGTATTCCGAGAAAGTTTCAGTTTACAGCGCAGGAGACTTCAGTAGTGAGGTTTGTGCAGGCCCCCACGTTGAAAATACCTCAAAGATTGGAGAAGGCAACAAGGTGTTTAAGATAAAGAAAGAAGAGGCAATTGCAGCAGGCACAAGAAGAATAAAGGCAATTTTGGAGTAATAAGTTCTTCTAAAATTATTCCCCAATCAAAAGGAAAAAAATGAAAAACAAAAATAACATTCCCATATTGGAGACAAATACTATTCTATCTGCATAAGCCTCGCAATGCAATCAAGGGGGGCATGAAAGATACGGAAGCATAGCAGTAAAAAATGGAAAAATAATTGGAAGAGGATTTAATCGTGCAATAGCCCACTCTATCTTAAGCGCCATAGCATAAACAGCATATATGTCCCCCCCCCCTCCCCGCAGGATGGCTGAAAAAATCATTGAGTATTGCAGAAAAAGAGGCAAAAATGTTTGAGAATGGCACTCATAAAAAGAGGCTGAAGGCAGTTATTGGAAATTATTCTCTAGATCGGGCTATGCATCAAAATACCTCTGTTTCCGATTAAAAACCACCAATACTTAGGTTTATAAATCTCTTAGATTATATGTTTCTAGAGACATACGAGAAAATCAGTAAGTTTTCTTTGCGTGTTGTTTGTAAGGAGGAATATATCAAAATGGGATTTGGCGATAGAGGCGGAGGCGGCGGTTTCAGAAGCGATTTTGGACCCCGAGAAATGCACAAAGCAGTTTGTTCCGAATGCGGCAAAGAATGTGAAGTACCATTCAAGCCAACTGAAGGAAAACCTGTTTATTGCAAAGATTGCTTCATGAAGAAAAGGAAATACTAAATTTCTGATTCTTTAAACAGCACTAAAAGAGCTTTTTTATTTTTTTTTTAATATTTTATCCGGATTAAGTGTATAAAACACCACTAAGAAGAGTGTTCTTTTTGATTTTCATTCCACTGTAACGCTCTTTGCAAGATTTCTTGGCTTGTCCACATCACATCCCCTCATCAATGCAGCATAATATGAAATGAGCTGTGTTGGTATGACAGAAACAATTGGCATCAGCCTTTCATCTGTTTTTGGTATGAATATTGCATCATCAACAATTTTCTTTATTTTTTCATTGCCAAAATTGGTTATTGCTATAACTTTTCCATTTCTGCTTTTTATCTCGGAAATGTTGCTGATATTTTTTTTATAAAGCAGGTCATTTGGCGCGATAAAAATGCTAAACATATCTTTGTCTATCAATGCGATTGGGCCATGTTTCATTTCTGCAGCAGTCATCGCTTCTGCATGTATATAGCTGATTTCCTTGAGCTTAAGCGCACCTTCGAGCGCTATGGGGTAATTAAAGCCCCTTGCAAGATAGAGTGCATTGTTTAATCTGAAATATTTTAGGGAAATTTTTTCAATGGATTCCCTGGAATTGATTACTCTTTTCACTCTTGAGGGAATCCCCTGCAGTGAGGAAAGCATTTTTTTGGCTTCCTCCTTGCTTATTTTTACGTTTAGCCTTGCAAGATAAACTGAGAAAAGATAAAGCACAACAAGATGGGAGGTGAATGTTTTTGTTGATGCCACTGCAATCTCTGGACCAGCATGCAAATAGATGCCTCCATCAACCTCCCTAGCGATTGTTGAGCCTACAACATTCACTATTCCCAGGGTCTTTGCATTCATGCTTTTTGCATATTTCAATGCAGAGATTGCATCAGCTGTTTCTCCAGATTGTGAAAGCAAGATGATTAAAGTGCGGCTGTCAATAAATGGCTTTGAATAACAAAATTCAGAGGCATATTCTGCTGCAGAAGGGATTTTATTTACATTCTCAAAAAGATATTTGCCATAAAGGCATGCGTGATAGGATGTTCCGCATCCCAGCAATATGATTCTGTTTATCTTTTTTAGATCCTCTTCAGCTATATTTAATCCTCCAAATTTCGCTGTTGCATTTTTAAAGTCTATCCTGCCTTTAAACGCATTTTCTATAGAGGCGGGCTGTTCAATTATTTCCTTAAGCATGAAATCAGCAAATCCCTTTTTGCTTATATCCTGCAATTGCCCCCTTATTTGGGTTATCTCTGCATGCATGCTTTTTCTTTCTAAATTTTTTACTTCGCAGTCCAATGCAGTTATTATTGCAATTTCATTGTCCTTTAGGAATATTGCCTTGTCAGTGTAGGGCAGCATTACAGTAGCATCCGAAGCGATGAAATTTTCTTTTTTGCCTATGCCTATTACTAATGGAGAGCTTTTTTTAGCTGCAAATATTTTATCCTGCTCTAGGCTGGAAATCATTGCGACTGCATATGCCCCTTCAGTCAGCTTCATGGTGTTTATGAATGCCTCTTCCAGGCTATTATTTTCCAGCAGAAATTTTTCCACCATGTGTGCAAGAACCTCTGTGTCTGTTTCACTTCTGAATTTATGGCCTTCTGTTTTTAACATCGTTTTCAATTCAGAATAGTTTTCTATAATTCCGTTGTGTACTATTGCTATTTTATTGCTGCAATCTGTATGGGGGTGCGCATTTCTTTCATTCGCTATGCCATGAGTTGCCCATCTCGTATGTGCTATTCCTATTTTTGCACCGTCAAGAATGTTTTTTGTCTTTTTTTCCAAAGCCTCTATTCTTCCTGCCGCCTTGATCACATTCAATTGGCTTTCTTTGATTATAGCAATACCACAGGAATCATAGCCCCTGTATTCAAGTTTTTTTAATCCCTCAAGAAGAATTGATTTTGCATTTCTCTCCCCAGCATACGCAGTTATTCCACACATCTTTTTTTTAAAGGTCCTAGAATCTTTAAATAACTTGTTAAACTTTTTATCTTAACTATAGTAAAACATTATCTTAGTTAGTTGCATTCTGCCATCTTCCAATCTTGTTTGTAAGGGCATTCTCTTCAAGTTGCTTGCAACTTTCTTTGTACACACTAGGCTCATAAAAATAGCATATTGCGTATCCCCCTTCAACAAGTTTTAGATTAATATTTGTTCCATTAAGAAATATATACCTCAAAAGTCTCCCATACTTGTCTTTATCATCTCCCTCTCCTTTTTCAAGTTCAACCTCTTTGTTCTCAATAAGCGCTTCAAGTTTCTTCTTTGCATTACTATAGTAAAACTCTCCTTTTTCTGGGCTGTCTATTCCCAAAAGCCTTATTCTCTCTCCCCCACTTACAACAATTGTATCTCCATCAATTATATTTGTTGCAATTGACTTCTCCCTCTTAAAATCTTTCTGTGCATAAAAAGAAAAATTCTCATAAAATAGTGTGAATATTATAATGCAGATTATTGTGATAAGAATTCTTTGTGACCGCATCATTTTGCATAAGTGAGCCAGCTTTGATATTTCTTTATCTTTCCTCTTACGGCATCAAGATAAACCTGCTTTATTTTTGAAGTGATTGGCCCTTCTTCTCCCTTTCCTATTTTCTTCTTGTTTATCCTTTTTATCGCAGTCACCTCTGCAGCAGTGCCACTGAAAAAACATTCATCTGCAGAAAAAAGCTCTTTTTGAGTTATGCCTTTTTCTAGCACATTATATCCCAAATCCTTTGCAATTTGCATTATGCTATCTCTTGTTATCCCCGGTAGAATGCTTCCCAGTTTTGGAGTTCTTATTTTTTCATTTTTTATTATGAATATATTCTCTCCAGGCCCCCCCGCAACCTTTTCTCTGTCATCAAGCATTATTGTTTCATTATATCCTTCCTTACTTGCTTCTTTTGATGCAAGAATGCTATTGACATAATGCCCGCAAATCTTTGAAGATGTTGAAAAACTTTTAGGGCTTATCCTTCTTATTGAGCTTATCTTTGCACTTACAGCCTTTCCCCCTAGGTATGAGCCCCCGGGCCAGCAGGCTATTACTAAGTTAACCTCGCATTTGTTAAGATTTTTTAGTCCCATTTCTCCATATCCAAAAAATAATATTGGCCGGATGTATCCCTCTTCAAGCCAGTTTGTTTTCACAGTTTCAATAACTGCCTTGCATATCTGCTCTTCGCTATATTTTATTTCAACTCCAAATATTGCGAAAGAATCAAGAATTCTCTTTACATGATCTTTGAGCCGAAATATTGCAGTGCCTCCCTGGGTTTTATAGCACCTTATTCCCTCAAAAGCTCCAGAGCCATAATGAAGGCAATGGCTTAACACATGAATTTTTGCATCTCTCCATTTAACAAAACTTCCATTGAACCAGATAAATTCAGTAGGCTCCATTTATTTTTTTACACAGAACAATTTTACTCAGCATCCAAGTCTATCTTGCTTTCAATATCAGAAGTCTGACTCATTACATGCCTTATTATCTCTTTCTCATTGGCAGCAGGATTTTTGTCAATATATGTAAGCGCTCTTGATGCGGCAGCAATCATGCCTATCTTTTTTGACATGTCCCTTTCTTTTGCTGCAATATCTGATATATGCTGGATTATATCCTCGTGCAATGCGGCAGGATTCTCCTTCTTGTATCTAAGTGCCTCAGAAACTGCTGCAATCATTCCTATTTTTGTTTCCATTTTAATCACTATTTTCTCCTATTAGTGGCTTGAATATGGAATTTATAAACTTTATTGATTTCAAGAACACTTGACAAAAACCACATACTAAAGTATATGGTAGTATGTTCTTGAGAATCCTAACCAAGAAAAACATTCTTGTTTTTCAGGGTCCCGAAAAGTTTTGCTTTTCGCGAAGTTGTACGCGCACACTTTAGTGTGCAGTAAAACTCAACAACTTTATGATTTGCAGAATTTAATTTGATGTCAAGAACACTTGACACAAACTACACACTTTAGTGTGTAGTTGTGTTCTTGAACACAAGAAAATCTTACTAGATTTTCTGCGCAGGAAATTCAAAAGAATTTCCTTGCATCCTAAAATTCCAAGCAAACCACACCCTTTAGGGTGTGGTAAAACTCAAGGAATTTTTTGATATTCATAATCAATTAAAAAAAGAAGAGTTTAATACTTTTCAAGCATTCCTTCAATTTCTTCCCGGTCTTTTTGCATTTTTGAATAGACTATGTAGATTATTACTCCTATGAACAGGAGTGAAGCTAATGATGCAATCATCAAGTTGTTTATCTGGGTGGCAGTCGCTTTTTGAGTTACAACGCATTGATTGCTTTTGCATTCTTCTCCCATTGCGCAGCCGCAGTCAATGCAGCAATTGGAGGCAGTTTCACCGCTGCTGCATTTTGAATCCCCGCAAATAATCTCTTTCCCAGTTTGTTGAGACAGAGGCTGCTGCTGTTCTAAATCTGTTACTGGGGGTATCTCTACCCTTTCATTTATTCTTTCTACTTCAATACTGGCTGTATTTTCTGCTATTGTATTGGCATTTATCCTCACTTCATAAATTCCATCTTTATTCATATCAAAAGAGCGGGATTCCCCTCTTCTAAGCGAAACAATCAGGTACACTTCCTCTTCTCCATAATCTCCATATTCTCCATATGCCTGCCCAGTAATAATTGAGATTATATTTCCAGTAATGCTGGTTATTTTCCTTGCCCTTATCTCTATCTTTATTTCATCAGCAGTTATTTCAAGAAGCTTTATGCTGTATTGCAATGTTTCTACTTCAAACTCAATTGTTTCGTTTATTCCAATCTGTTTTGAAATCTTTTCACTCTCTTTGATAGGTCCAATATTGTAAATTATCTTGCATCTTTTGTCCTCTCCATCACAGTCTTCATCAAGATTGCTGTTGCAAATATCCTCTTTTGAAGGGTTTATCTCTGCATTTGTTTCATTGCAGTCAGCTATCCCACATCCTGGTGCACTTGCATTATATTTATCACCATCTGCATCAATGCAGATTATTGCAGAACACGCCCCCATGCAGCAGATTCCGCTATTGCAGGTATAATCTGCACTGCTGCAGTTATTATGGCTGCTGCATGAAGAAAAACATGCACCTCCCATTTCGCTGCATGTTTTTTTCTGAATTGGAATTACACTGTTATATGAACATTGTAATGCTCCTTTATATTTTGCATAGTCAGATGCGATGCAGGCTGGGCTGTTGTATTGCGGCGTAAAATTCGAATTCGCAATATCAGTAATCATAGGGTCTGAAAAAACAGAGTGTATATCTTTATTTGAGGCATTTTGGTATTCACTTAATGAGCTGTACGCTTTTCCATTATATTCTATCCTTAAAGCAACTGGGCCCCAGAACAAATTGTAATCGCTTTGCACTTGCATCCCTTCTCCAATGATCAATACTGGCCACCATGACTGTATTGCAGTAACAATATTGTTTCTAAAGATGTGGCCCATGCCTGTATAACTGGAATAATTAACATACCACACTCCCTTTACTGTTGCAGGTCCTGCTATGAATGTGTTATTTTCAATTATTGAATAGCCAGAGTTGCCATAGCTATTTGCCATTATTACTGCAAGCTCCATAGAATTGTATACTATATTATTTCGATAGATATTTACCGCAGAAATTGCAGAATCTATGTCTATACCATGATGAGTGTTCTCGCAATAATTATGCTCTGCAATATTATTCTCAGACATCCATCCAAAATTTATGCAGCTACTTTTGTCTGTCCAGTCTGTTTTTATCTTGTTTCCTATAAAAAAATTATTTCTGCAGGGGGCTGCACCAACTGTAGAATATGTTTGCAGGCCCACTTCAACACAGTTTAATATTGTGTTGTTTACCACAGTGTTATAAGATGAGCCTCCGGTAATCTGTACACCAACTCCATAAGGGCTGCTGTCATTGCCGCAATTAATTATCATATTATCTGCAATAAGATTATCATTCGAGATACTCTCCTCTTTCGAGCCAATCACTACCCCGCTTCTTCCTGCAAAATTTTTGGCATCAAGAATATTATTCCAGATAGTTATGCGGTATGCCGCTTCAAGCCCTAGAGGATCTCTTATAGCAGTGCCATCCAATTCAAAACCATCAACAATAACATCATGCATTTGAGGGAAAGCATAAAATCTTATTCCTCCCACGATAATTGGTTTTGCCCCCCCACCATAGGAAGTTATTTTGATCGGGTTTGCTTCTGTGCCAGAAGATTCGAAATTGAGATATTCCTGCCAGGTCTCATCTGTCTTGAATTTTATTACATCTCCTGGCTCAAATGTTGTAGTGATTATCTTATTCATCGTCCCCCAAGGAGTAGTTTCTGTGAGCCCATCATTACTGTCATTCCCGCTTTGGGAAATATAATATGTGCTTGCAGAAACAGCTTGGAAGAAATTTAAAATAAAAATCACTGCAATTATTGCTAAAATTCTTCTTTTGTACATTTTTTGCTCTTTTTTAAATTTACTCAATATATATCGCAGGCTTACCCGGTTTAGCCTTCCCTGCTTTACTTGCAGGGTCATGCTTTGAAGGATCATTGTTTGCAAAAGCTTTAATTTCTATATTTAGCACCCTTTTCATGTCTAGGATAGACTCATTGTAATTACTAATCTCTTTGGGAATGATATAAAGATAAGCAGTATTTGCCTCCTTGCCTTGCTTTTCCTTCATTATTTTGACTATGTTTCTTATGTCCTCAATTGTCTTTGAAATTTCCTGCTCTCTTTTTTCTATCTCTGGATTTATCTTGCTTTCATCGCTGGCTGGCCATTCTTGCAAACTTATGAAATTCTTGTTTCCAAGTGCATGCCATAACTCCTCGCAGATATGCGGGCAGAATATTGAAAGAATTTTGAGGAATCCCTCAACAACCATCCTGTTTTCTTCTTCCCCAAGATAATCAAAAAATGTTCTTATCTTTATTATTGCAAGATTGTATCTAAAGCTTTCAACATCTGCAGTTATATCCTTTATCGCCTGGTTGAATTTGCTCTCCACCCTTGGGCCGGATTTTCCAAACTTTACTTTTTCAAAATAGTCTATTACTTTTTTTACAAATCTAAAGCTGCCTTCAATGCTTTCCTCTCCCCACAAGAAATCCTTGTCTGCAGATGCATTGCAAACAAGATAAAATCTTAGCGTATCTGCGCCATATCTGCTTATCATTTCAAGAGGGTCGATAACATTGCCTCTTGATTTTGACATCACTGATCCGTCAACACCATGAACCATCCCTTGGTTAAACAATTTTACAGCAGGCTCATTAAAATCAATAACTCCAATGTCTCTTAAGAACTTTGTATAAAACCTGAAATAAATCAGGTGCATGCAAGCATGCTCTTTTCCTCCAATGTAGCAGTCAATTGGCATCCAATATTTTGCCTTGTCCTTGCCAAAAATTTCTTTTTCATTTTTTGCATCGCAATACCTTAAGAAATACCATGATGAATTTACGAAAGTATCCATTGTATCAGTTTCCCTTTTTGCATTTGCATTGCACTTGGGGCATTTTACATTTACAAAAGATGAATTTGTTTCAAGAGGATTCCCTTTTCCAAACTCGACTTTGTCAGGAAGAATTACAGGAAGGTCTTTGTCTGGCACTGGCACAGCCCCGCATTTATCGCAATATATTATCGGGATGGGTGTTCCCCAGTATCTTTGCCTTGAAACAAGCCAATCTCTTAGCTTGTATTGTATTGTCTTTTTTCCAAAGCCCAATTTTTGAAGATGAGTTGTTATTGCTTCTTTTGCATTTGCGCTTTCCATTCCATTAAACATCTCTGAATTTACAAGGAATCCTTCTTCGCTGAATGCCTCCTCCATTTTTTCGGCTTCGATTCTTTGATTTTTTGGTTGTATGACTAATTTTATCCTGATTCCATATTTCTTTGCAAATTCAAAGTCTCTTTGGTCATGCGCCGGAACAGCCATTACTATCCCGCTTCCATAATCTGCCAATACAAAATTCCCTGCATAAATTGGGATTTTTTCATTAGTGCTAGGATTTATTGCATAGCTTCCGGTGAATGCGCCCTCTTTTTCCAATTCTTCATAGTCTTTTTCACTTGTTGATTTTATTTTTTTTAAGAATTCATTAACCTCTCCTTCATGCTCTTTTGTAACCAATTCCATTAACTTTGGATGCTGCGCAGAAACAACCATGAATGTTACGCCATAAACTGTGTCAGGTCTTGTTGTGAATATTGGCCATTTCTTTCCATTTATCTCAAAAAGTATCTCGGTTCCCCAGCTTTTTCCAATCCAGTTTTTTTGCATCGCTTTTATGTCTGCGGGCCATTCTTTCAATTCATTTATTGATTCATATAATTCATCTGCATAATCTGTAATCTTGAAGAACCACTGCTCAAGCTGCCTTATCTCAACTTT
The DNA here is from genome assembly GCA_043808285.1 of archaeon. GTDB lineage: Archaea > Nanobdellota > Nanobdellia > Pacearchaeales > DTIR01 > JAZDFA01. The sequence continues at coordinate 68,445 of JAZDFA010000007.1, read as the reverse complement.
TTCTTTATGCCTCCAGCATTTTCCATCATGCACTTGCTCATTTGCAAGAACTGAATTGCATAGCGGGCAAAAGTTTACTGCAGAATTTTTCCTATAGGCTATTCCCCCTTCAAACATCTTAAGAAAAATCCATTGGTCCCATTTGTAATAATCTGGATTATGCGTTCTTACTTCCCTTCTCCAGTCATAGCTTAACCCCAGTGCCTTCTGCTGCCTTATGAAATTTGAAATTGCTTCATCAGTATACTCTTTAGGATTAATACCCTTGTTTATTGCAGCAATCTCTGCAGGCAGCCCCAGCGAATCATAGCCCATAGGGTAGAGGACATTATATCCCTGCATTCTTTTCAATCTCCCATATACATCTCCGATTGTATAATTGAATGCATGGCCCATGTGCAATCCTGATGCAGAAGGATATGGAAACATCTCCAATACATAATATTTTTGCCCCCCTCCTGCTTCACTTTCAAATACATGCGAGTTATCCCATTCTTCCTGCCATTTTTTCTCTATTGCTGCAATGTCCATTTTACTACTCCAGATTCTAAATTTAAATTACTTTTGTTTTGTCAATGAACTTTTTAAAATCTGCCGAGGTTATCTTAAAATCCCCCCTCTTGACTTCCTTAAGGATACTTGCCGCATGTTCTTTGCCGATTTTTACATTTGCAATTTTTGCAACCTCCAAAACAGTATGTATTCCTGAGTGCTTTCCAAGGACTATCTCTCTTTGCATCCCAATATCTTCTGGTTTGAATATTTCGTAGCCTTGCACATATTGCACATGTATCCCTGCTTCATGACTTAATGCATTCTTGCCAACAATTGCCTTGTAATGCGGCACTTCAACCCCGAATTTCTTGCTTACCATTTTGGAAGTTCTTGAAATTTCATTCATCTTTATATCTGAGAAGCAATTTAAGAAATTTTTTCTTACATGCATTATTGACGCTATTTCTTCAAGTGAAGCATTTCCTGCCCTCTCTCCAACCCCATTGATTGTGCAATGCACCTGGTCTGCTCCTGCGCTTATTGCACAAATGGAATTTGCAACAGCCAGTCCCAAGTCGTTGTGGCAATGCACGCTTATTTTAATTTTAGGAAATCTTTTTCTTATCCTTCCAATAAATGAGGAGAATTCTTGTGTCATTGCATAGCCTACAGTATCCGGAACATTGATTATTTCTGCACCTGCTTCTATGGCCTTCTCATAAAGCATCAGCAGGAATTCCTCTTCGCTTCTTGTTGAATCTTCTGCAGAAAACTCCACTTCCACCTTGCCATTGCTTATCTCTTTTGCATATCTTATTGCATTTACTGCATTGGCAATTACCTCTTCTTTTGTCATATGCAGCTTATTTTCCATATGAGACTTTGAAGATGCAATGAATATGTGGATTCTTGGCTTTTTTGCATTCCTAATGCATTCCCATGCAATCTCCACATCTTCTTTTCTAGATCTAGCCAAAGCAGCGATAATCTTGCTGCTTTTTTTTGCGATTTTTCCAATTATCTCTGCTTCTTTTTTAGATGATGCCGGGAATCCTGCTTCAATAACATCAACATTCAATTTTTCAAGTTGCATTGCTATCTCTGCCTTATCTTCAGTCTGCAGCATTGCAGAAGCTGATTGTGCTCCATCTCTCAGAGTGGTGTCAAAAAAAGTTATTTTTTTCATTTTTTTTAAAGCTTTGATTTTTGTTGGTGCTGCAGCTCTAACTTTCTCCCTTGCAATATTTTTTTAAATAATATAGATAAACCATTTTGTTTTCCTAAAACTTCCACCTAAAAAGAAAATCAAGGAAGCCTTATAGAAGCACGGCTAATAGCACTAGGAGTAATATTCCTATCTGCATTATTTGCATTCTATGAGACTTTCTCATAGAAATAAAACCTCTGAGGGGTTTAAATATTTTTCTAGGATACATTTTTTAAATCTGCTATGTCAATAATTAATATGAATATTTTAAGAGCTCCGATTGATGTATTAAAAAAACGCAACAAATTTCATTATCTTCTTATTTTCTCAATAATGCTGGTTCTTTTTATTAATGCCTTCTTTTCAGGAAAGTACCTCTACAATACTCAGCCAGATAAAGCAAAGCAGATACTGGATTCTGTAAAGAACATAGAGAAATTAAAAACCCTTGACATGATGATGGAAGAGGGAAAATATGTTTCTGTTTCAGTGCTGATATTCTTTAATAATTTCCTCATAGATGTTTTTGCGTCATATTCCGGGATTATTTTTATATTTTCAATATTAATTCCTTTTTCAAATGTCCTGCTTTTGGGAGTTTTGATAGGAATACAGAGCATGATTCCAAATGCCCTGACTCTCTGGAGGGGATTATTGCTTTTTATCGTTGCAGGCATGGAAGTTTTTTGCATGATTCTCTCAACTTATGAGGGATTAAGGATAGGCTATAGCATCATCAAACCGGCTGCATTTGGAAAAAAGAAAAGAGCTGATGCTCTAAAAATTGCATACAAAGAGGCATCAAAAATATTAGTCTTGATTGCAATAATCCTTATTTTGGCAGCAATAATAGAAACAGCAGGCATAGCATATCTTAATAGCACTTTTCAAAGCATTTAAAAATCTTTAAAAACAAACGGATTCTCTTAAAGACTAACGGGTTCGTAGCTCAGCTTGGATAGAGCACCTGCCTTCTAAGCAGGGGGTCGCAGGTTCAAATCCTGTCGGACCCACTATTTAAGGATTTGAACATGAAAAGAGTTCCAAAATCTATAACAGTTATAACTGGAGATCAGCATAGGGTTAGAAAAACAATAGACGATTTTTTTATTGAAACAAAAGAGCATCTTGTTGGCAATTTTGGTGCAAATCTTATGTACTTGGAAATTAGGCTGGAAGGGACATATCTAAAGCCTACTGCCTATACAGATAATAATGTTCATATGCTGCTTTACAAGGAGAGGGTAATCGCTGCAGTAATAGAGACAAGGACATCTTTTAACAACGTGCATTATGATTTCTTCAGAAACCTAAGTAATTTTGTTAAGTGAAGATATTCTTCTCACTCATATCTCAGCGTATCAACCGGCTTTAGCTTTGAAGCCTGATATGATGGCAGGAGTCCTGCTGCAATTCCTATAACTAATGAGAAAAGCATTATTGATGAAATTATCTGTAAACTGAAATATGGCTGAAAGGCAGCATATCCTGCACTTGCAATTGCTATCCCTCCAACTTTTGCTATTCCCATTCCGATTAATACCCCTAAAATTCCACCAATAATACTTAGTACACTAGATTCAGTTACGAAAATCATAAGTATCTCGCTGTTTTTCGCCCCAATAGCCTTGAATATTCCTATCTCTTTTGTTCTGTCAATTATTGAGGCATACATTGTGTTCATTATGTTGACAGAGGCTACAATGACAGAGATTACTGCGATAAGCATTACAACTCCAATTATTACTCCTAACACCGTATTGAATGTTGCAATGATTTGCTCAAATGTCTGCACAAAGAAATCTTCCTGGCCTTCTTTTTGGTTTCGGTGGTTTCTTAAGTCTTTTGTGACATATTCTGCAATTTGTGTTGCATTGCTTCCGGGAGTGACTCTTGCGACTATCTCATAATAGCCCAAGGAGCCAAAAACCTCTTCTGCGCATTTTTCAGTTATGTATATATTGGCATCATCTGCCGGGTTTCCTATCTCTCCATAAAAACCACCGACAGATATCTCCTTCCCATTTACTGTTATCTTGTCCCCGACCTTTAATGCTTTTGTAAAAACTTTGTCAGCAAGCATGTAATTATACCCAAATATTGCCTTGTTTTTTTCATCTCCCTTCAAATCCTCTCCAGCAATTATTTCAACTGTCATAATTTCTTCAATAAGGATTTTATGTTTTTTGTAATCCACTCCTGCAAGCATGGTATATTTTTTTTGCTTTCCAAATTCAATTTCTGCTGAAATAACGTTCATCCCGGTAGCTTCCCCCACTCCATTCGCTTTTTCAATTACCTCCAAATCCTCCTTGCTAAATGCCGGCTTGTCGCCCATGCCTCCCATACCTTTTTCCATGATTATTAATTTGTCATTTCCCATTTGCTTGGACATGTCTTGGACATAATTAGAAATGCCGTATCCAAAACTCATCAATGCAGTTATTGATGCAATTCCTATTAACACAGAAAGAATTGTAAGCCAGCTTCTTGTTTTTCTCTTGTACAAGTTTTCTATTGAATATACAAATAGCGCTGGCTTTATCATTTTACATGCCTCAATGCATCTACTGGTTTAAGTTTTGAAGCCTGTATTGCTGGCAATAACCCGAATACAGAACCGATTATGAATGAAAATGCCAATGTGCTCATTATTAATACAGGCGAGGAATCTACAGTTATTGCATCTATCCCCAATGCAGTCTTGCCGATAAAAACTAATCCATTAGCCAGCCCCAGGCCTATTGCAACACCCAGGCCTCCACCTGCAACTCCTAGCAATCCGGATTCTATAAGAAATAAATTGAATATATCGGAGTTTCTCGCGCCAATTGATTTCATTATTCCTATCTGCTTTGTTCTTTCAGCAACAGAGGTGTACATTGTGTTTGCAATGCCTATGCCTCCAACAACAATAGAAATTCCTGCAATTACATAAACAAAAATTCTTATCGCAAATAAAATAGAATCCAGTGCTGCGACTGCCTGTTGTGGGGACTGCACTGTGAAATCTTCTTCTCCTTTCTTTACCTTTCTTTCCTTCCTGAGATATTCATCAATTCTTAATTTCACTTCTGCAATATCTGCATTCTTTGAAATTTTTGCAACCATCATATCATAGGTATTATTGCTTGGATAAAGATTTTCCAATTCTTTTTCATTCATTTGTATTGCAAGGTCAACAGTAAAACTTCCTTTTTTCTTAAGCACCCCGATTACTTCGAATTCCTTGTCTTTTATCGTTAATCTTGAGCCCACTTCTACAGCTTTTCCAAAAGCATTATTATCACTTGCATAGTTTGAACCAACAACTATAGCATTTGCATCTCCATCTTTGAGAAGCCTCCCGTTCTGCGCTTCAAGCTGGATTGTCATTTCAATAACTCTCCTTTTAGGGTTATCTGGCATGCTTGCAAGATACCCCATATTTGCTTTGTTCCCATATTCTATCCTTGCAGTTTCTATCAGTCTGCCTATCGCAACATCAACCCCGTTTATTCTTTCAAGCCCAGCCAGATAGCCTTCTTTTAAAGGATTTACTGCTCCGCTTCCAGGGGGGCCGTAATTCAATCCAGAAGCCTGTATTGTTAGAATATCCGTACTCAAGAAATTAAACTGGGAGGCTATAGTCATCTTTAAACCCTCACCCATTCCAATTAATGAGATGACGGCAGCTATGCCTATTGTTATTCCTATTATTGTAAGCCAGCTCCTTATGCCTCTGTTTTTAAGAGAAGAGTAAGAGAGATTAAAATAGTCCCTTATCATTATTCTAAATGTTATTTACTATTTTTTCTTTCTTTTTCTTAATTGCCTGTAAATAACAAACACTATAAGAATTCCAACTATTACAATTATTATCAAATTGTTATTGCCTTGTTTTATTCCTGCATCTTTTGCACTTATTATCTTGAGAGGTAATATTATCTCTTTTGAATAAGCCTTGTTATTTGAGTCAGAGTAATCTAGCCTCAAACTCAATGGAATTTCTTTTGAAAGACTGTTTAAATTTATCTTGAAATCTACTGTTTCATAATCATCAGAATTTACCTGCCCGATATAATCCTTGTTAGAGCCGATTATGCTGTATTCTCCATCTTGTGAAGGAAGCAATTCAACAACAAGGAATTTCACATCTCCTACACCAGTATTTGCAATCTTTATGCTTACTCTGCCCAATAAATTTCCTTCGTATAAATCAGTGCTTACTAACTCAGTGTAAATGCTTGGCACTGAAGAAATTTTCAGGCTTACAGTATTATTTTCAGAATGGGGGGTTCCTATTTCATCAAAGTAATCCGAAGCAATTGAGAGAGTATATATGCCGTCCTTTGCATTAGGCAATGAAACAATGCTGAAGTTCATTTCAGTTTTTTCCAATCCCTGCATTGTTCTTATCTTCTTTCTGCTTACATCTGCAGGTGCAAATTGTGAAGGAAGGCTTAATTCAATCTCAACATCCCTTAATTGATGGGGTGCAACATTTTCCAGTTCCAGAGAGATTAGACCTTCAGAGCCCGGCTGCAATTCTGCAGGATGAGTATGGACATTTGTAATATAAAGCGAAGGACCATACTTTAGAAGTTGCTCTCTTATTGGTTCTAGGGGGGCTGCAAAAGCAACGCTTAATGAAAGCAATGCAATCATCCCCAATGCGATAAATAAATATCCTTTTTTCATGTTATATATTCTTAACAACTTTTCCATCCTTTAAAAAGATTATTCTTTCTGCATTCTTTGCTATATTTTTGTCATGGGTTATCATTATAACTGTTTTTCCGTATTTCTTATGCAGCTCTCTTAACATGTCCAATATCTCCACACCTTTTTTGCTGTCCAAGTTTCCTGTAGGCTCATCTGCCAGTATTATCTCCGGGTCATTTGCCAGTGACCTAGCAATTGCAACTCTTTGCTGCTCTCCTCCAGAAAGCTCTGTGGGCCTGTGATGAGACCTTTCTTTTAATCCTACTTCATCAAGAAGCTTTAATGCTCTTTCCTTTCGGGTTTCTTGAGGAGTTCCCTGGAATATCATTGGAAGCATTACATTTTCTAATGCACTCATTGTAGGGATTAGGTTAAACTGCTGGAATACAAAACCAATTGTTTTTCCTCTTATCTGTGCAAGATTGCTCTCAGAGAGTTTTGCTATGTCTTTGCCTTTGAGGAATATCTTTCCTTTTGTCGGGATGTCAAGGCAGCCAATCATATTCATTGTTGTTGACTTGCCGCTTCCAGAAGGGCCCATTACTGCAACAAAATCTCCCTTATTGATATGAAAATGCAAGCCTTTTAATACAGGCACATCAACATTTCCTAAGTTGTATATCTTCCATACATCCTCTAATCTTATTATCGATTCCATTTATGAACAAAAGAAATATCCCTAATAAATCTTTTTATGTCAAGAACACTTAACAAAACTCGTGTGTTCTTGATCATCCTAAAGTTGCCATTTGTGTCACAATAGCACCAGAGCAACTTTTTGATCTGGGGAATTGTTTTTTTCTATCTTAGTGGATTGTTAATTGCTGTATTCCATTTAGCAGTGTAGGAGTGGGGCAGTTAGATGGGTTTTTCTTTCTTGTTTTGCATCATTACAGTATTTAATTTCGGCAATTAACAAGTTTTAAAAATCTATTCCCTATCCAATATATAATGCGAGGGTGGCCCAGCGGCTACGGCGGGAGCCTGCAGAGCTCTTATTCGAGGGTTCGAGTCCCTCTCCTCGCTTGCTAGTAAAGGTTTAAAAGATTAATCGTTCTAATCTAGAAATGCTTTCAATAAAGGCAGATAATCTTGTAAAGAAATTTGGCGATTTTGTGGCAGTTAACGACCTTAGCTTAGGTGTATTTGAAGGAGAGTTGTTTGGCTTGCTTGGGCCTAATGGTGCTGGTAAGACTACAACAATAAATATGCTCTCCACCTTGCTTAAACCCACTTCTGGTTCAATCGAAGTTGCTGGTTTTAACACCTCAACTAATTCCACAAATGTAAGAAAACATATAGGAATTGTATTTCAGGAGACTACCCTGGATACAAAGCTTACTGGATATGAGAATCTTGATTTTCATTCAAGAATGTATGGGCTAAAGAAAGAAGAGAGGAAAAAAAGCATAAAAGAGGTATTGGAAATAGTTGAATTGGCTGATAAGGCAAACATACTTGTTGAGAATTATTCTGGGGGGATGAAAAGAAGGCTTGAAATTGCAAGGGCATTGATTCAAAAGCCAAAAGTATTATTTTTGGATGAGCCAACAATCGGCTTGGATGCGCAAACAAGAAGGAATATATGGGATTACATAAAAAAGCTTAACAAGAAAGATGTTACAATAATTTTAACAACCCATTACATGGAAGAGGCAGATTATCTTTGTGATAGAATAGCAATTGTAGACCATGGAAAGATAATCTCCCTGGATACTCCTGCAAATCTGAAAAATAGCGTAAGCACAGACGTGATTGTATTGGAGATATCAAACCAAAGCCAGGATATAGAAGGATTCTTAGAACTTCTCAAAAAGATTAATTGGATAAAAGCAATAAAATGGAAATCTGGAATGCTCCATCTTAATATCAAAGAAGGCAGCAAGAGAATTCCAAAGTTGATAAAACTTGCATCAAATTTCAATGTTATAATTAGTTCTGTTAATTTGCACAAGCCAAGCCTAGAGGATGTATTCCTCAAGCTTACTGGCAAAACAATAAGGGAGGAGGATTTGCAGCCTGAAAAGGTAAGGCCTATGATATGATGTTTGATTTTAATGCAATATCTGTATTATGGCTGCGAGAAATGAAAAGATTTTTCAGAGCGAGGTCCAGAATATTTGGGACTCTTGCAATGCCCATACTTACTCTTGCCTTTTTTAGCATGGGGCTGTATGGAGTACAGCTACCGGGTATTCCCCAAGAAATAGATTACGTTAACTTCCTGCTACCAGGAGTAATAGGTGCAACAATACTTTTTTCTTCAATGTTTTCAGGCATTTCAGTTATATGGGACAAGGAATTTGGATTCCTCAAAGAGATAATGATAACTCCTGCAAGCAGGCTCTCAATACTTCTGGGCAGGATTGCAGGAAGTGCAACAATCTCAATTTTTCAAGGTTCAATAATCCTTTTTGTTTCAATGCTTTTCCTTAACATAAAAAAGCCAAGTGTTGGGGGCGTTTTTATGGCCTTGGTTTACATGACATTGATTGCAATACTTTTCATAAGCTTAGGATTAATTTTCGCTTCAAGAATGTCCGATATACAGGGATTCAATGTTATAATGAACTTCATGATTTATCCTATGTTTTTACTTTCAGGGGCAATGCTTCCAATCGCAAGATTGCCCAAGCCGATATATCTTCTTGCTTATGCAAACCCACTTACATATGGAATAGATGGATTAAGAGCAAGTTTGATGAAATTCTCTACTTGGGACCCTACATTTGACTTGATAGTGCTCTCTTGCTTTACTGCTTTCTTTGTATTTTTAAGCGCCTATTTGTTCAATAAATCTGCTATGGATTAGCAAGATTTATATAATAAATTCCAAAACTATTAGTTATGGTTGAAAGAAAAGAAAACAAAGCAGAAAAGATAACAACAATAGCCTCCAAAAGGGGATTTTTTTTCCAGACAGCAGAAATTTATGGGGGCAAAGCAGGATTCTTTAGCTATGGCCACTTGGGAAAGCTTCTAAAAAATAGGTTTGAAAACACATGGAGAAAATACTTTCTTGGATTGAATGACAATTTTTACGAAGTGCAAAGCAACAACATACTGCCGGCAGATGTTTTTATTGCATCAGGTCATGTAGAGAATTTCAATGACCCCATGACAGAATGCAAAAAGTGCAATTTTAGATTCAGAGCAGACCAGTTTCTGGAAGATAAAGGGGCATTTAATGATTCATTTACAGTGGAGCAGATGAATGCAGTAATAAAAGAAAAGAAATTCAAATGCCCTAGGTGTGGGGGAGAGTTATCAGAAGTAAGATGGTTTAATATGATGTTTCCATTAACTGTAGGATTTAATGATGAAAAAGCATATCTTAGTCCTGAAACAGCTCAAGCAGCTTATCTTCTTTTCAAGCAGGAATTTGAGGCAACAAGAAAAAAATTACCACTTGGATTAGCAATAATTGACAAGGCATACCGCAATGAAATTTCTCCAAGGCAGATGTTTTTCAGACTAAGAGAATTTACACAGGCAGAACTCCAGATTTTTTTTGACCCGGCAGATATAGACAAGATAGAGGAAAATAAGTGGGATTCTATCAAAGAGTATTCATTGATACTTAAAGCCTGCAAGCAGGAAATCATGGAAGTAAAATGTGATGATGCAAATGCAAAAATGAAAATTCCAAAGTTTTATGTTTATCACATGGCCAAAATACAGCAGTTTTATCTTGATATCCTAAAAATTCCAAAAAGCAAGTTTAGGTTCAGGGAATTAAACGAGGAAGAAAGGGCATTTTACAATAAGATTCATTGGGATATTGAACTTGAGCTTGAAACTCTTGGCGGATTCAAGGAAATAGCTGGCTTACATTATAGGACAGACCATGATTTAGTAGGACACGCAAAGCAGTCAAAAGAAAATTTAGAGATTTTTTTCAATGAGAAAAAATTCATCCCTCATGTTCTTGAGCTAAGCTTTGGAGTTGATAGAAATATCTGGGCTTTTTTGGATATCTTTTACAAGGAAGAGCTAGAGCAGGAAAGAGACCTCTTCCAATTTCCAAGAGTTATCTCACCAATAGACATAGCAGTTTTCCCTCTTGTAAACAAGGACGGAATGGATGGCAAAGCCGAAGAGATATATAATATTCTAAAGCAGTTCTGCACTGCATTCTATGACAGTTCTGGCAGCATAGGAAGAAGGTACCGAAGGCAGGATGAGGTTGGAACTCCTTTCTGCGTCACAATTGACACGCAGACAATGCAGGACTGCACTGTCACAATAAGAGAGCGAGACAGCATGAAGCAGGAAAGGGTTTCTGTTGATAAAATAAAGAGTATTCTTTAAAAAATTTAACAAAAAGGTTTATTAAACTCTTTAGAGTTCTATCTATTGAAGAGGGAAAATGCAGTGCATATTTGAAGTTTCTTGGGAAGTTTGCAACAGGGTAGGAGGTATCTATACAGTCATTGAGTCAAAGGCAGAATATGCAATGAAATACTTTGATGATTATTTTTTTGTAGGTCCGTATTTTGCCCATAACCTTTCTGATTTTGAAGAACTCGCCCCCTCAGCAGATCTTGAAGAAATATTTTCAAAACTAAACAGCAAAGGCATATACTGCCATTATGGCCGGTGGATTGCTGCAAAAGGAACAGCAATACTAATAGATTTTTCAGGACTTATGAATAGCAAGAATCAGATTAAAGGAGACCTATGGAAAGATTACAAAATTGATTCTCTCTTTGCAGGAAACGATTTTGACGAGCCGGTTGTGTGGTCTACTGCTGCAGGAATGTTGATAGAGGAATTTTCAAGGAAGTTTCCAAACAAGGAGATAATCGTTCATGTTCACGAGTGGCTTGCAGGAGCATGCTTATTGTATCTTAAAAAATTAAATTCAAATATCGCGACAGTTTTTACAACACATGCAACAGTATTGGGGAGGGCAATTGCAGATTCAAATCGCCCATTATATCATATTCTAAAAACAATCGATCCATCAAAAGAGGCGTATAATTGCGGAGTATCTTCAAAGCATGGCATGGAAAAAGCAACAGCATCCAATTGCGATATTTTTTCTACAGTAAGCGACATAACTGCATTGGAAACAGAATATCTCTTGGGAAGAAAACCAGATATTCTTCTTATAAATGGGGTAAACTTCCGGGAGTTCCCAGATTTAGAGGCAATACCTCAAGGACATAGGGTGAACAAGGAGGCAATTAAAGAATTCCTCATGGCATATTTTTCCCCCTATTACACAGTAGATCTTGAAAATGCATTGTTTTATTTTCTTTCTGGAAGATATGAGTTTCATAATAAGGGAATTGATGTTACAATAGAGTCCCTCAAAAAGCTTAACGAAAAATTAAAAAAAGAAAAAAGCGACAAGACAATAGTATTTTTCTTTTTCGTTCCTGGCGCTACAAGCAGCAAGAATATAGAGATACTTGAGAACACTGCAATACTTGAAAGAATTGAAAGATTGGTGGATGAAAATAATCTGGAAATAAGGAAGAAAATAATTTATTCTGCTCTTGCAGGCAAGTTCCCGTCAGAAAACATATTCGAAGAACATTTTACAAGAGAAATGAAGCAGCTGATATTCTCATTACGCAAAAAAGGCCTGCCCCCCGTAGAGGTATATGAGTTGGAAGACAAGAATCATGACGCAATATTAAATGCATTGCAAAGAGCAGGATTAAATAACAAAGAAGAAGATAGAGTAAAGGTGATTCATTATGGAAATTATCTTGGATTGGGAGATGGGCTGCTAGGATTGGATTATTACTCTGCGATATGGGGATGTCATCTGGGGGTATTCCCATCTTATTATGAACCTTTTGGCTATACCCCCATAGAAAGTGCCGCTCACGGCGTGCCAGCAATAACAACAGATCTCAGTGGTTTTGGAAGATTTGCACTCTCTAGCATGAAAACCAACGAGGGAGTATTTGTGCTAAAGAGAGAAAACAAGTCATTTGAAGAAGTATCTGGAGAGCTTACCGATTATCTTTATTGGTATTCCAATCTTAGCAAAGAGGAAAGAATAAAAAACAAGATTATAGCTGAAAATTTTTCCATGAATTTTTCATGGAGCACCCTAATCTCAAATTACCTTAAAGCGTATGAATTGGCGTTAAGGAGAGCATATAACAAAATATAAAATGAGAGTAACTCATATAGCAGACAGGGAATCAATTTCTAGAGAGGATTGTAATGATTGTAGTTTTCTTCTTACTAATAGAAAAGGAGGGTATGCCTGGTTTTCAAGCATTCCACAAAGCAGATATGGGGGGGTTTTCTTTGTTGAGAAATCAAGGCTATTTAGGGTTATAGAAAATATTGGAATGAAGGGTAACACAAGAGAGCTATTAAATCGGTTCTGGAGTGTTGAGAGGGTAAAAGACCGCAACATTGAAAATTTTTTTATGCCCTATGGCTATAATTCTATTGCTTATGAAAATGATGGTTCTACTGCTGATTTGAGTCTTAATTTGAGGGAGAGCTATTCACAAGGAAAAGCCAGTTACTCTTTGGAGAAGGAATCAACAACAAATTTTATACTTCTTAAATGCAGGCTAAATGAGGAGGATTTTTACATTGCGATAAAATTAGAAGGAACATACAAAATAAATTCGATTCACTTTGAAAGAGAATATGATTTTGACAAGAAAAGAGGTTCCCCCCCCTATTCCTTGGAGGTATATGATTTCGCAGAGATTAATGGAAAACTAACTGTCATTTCTTTTTCAAGCAGCAAGGAGAATGCAATTAAGGAATGCAATTATGTTTTTTCCAATCTTGGAATGCTTAAAGAAAAGCAGAAGAAAGAAGTTTCAAAGCTTTTTTACAACAGAATAGAAGACAAGGAATTGAGCATGGCTTATAACTCTGCAAGAGTTTCTTTGTATAATCTTTCAGTTGGAGAAAAAGGGCTTTACGCAGGATTGCCCTGGTTTTTTCAATTTTGGGCGAGAGATGAATTGATTAGCCTCAAATCCCTTAATGAGATTAATTCTCAAAATCTCAAAGAGGCAATTTTTGACCGCTGGTTGTTTGATGCTGTAAACAGAAATAAGACTTCTGCAAATATTGATTTGTTTGGAAACAAGAACGGCATTTCCGCAGATTCCTTGGGTTGGCTTTTTAAGAGACTAAATACTGTAAAGATTTCAAAAGAAAGGATAGAGCTTCTTGAAAGCATAGCAAACATGAATACAGAATTTGCATCAAACGAAAGCAATGAAACCTGGATGGATAGTTTTGAAAGAAAGGGGAGCAGGATAGAAATGCAGGCACTAAAACTTTGCATCTTTGATGCAATGCATGAGCTGACAAAAAACGATATTTATCGAATAAATAAGGATATATTGAATAGCGAAGTGAGAAAAAAATTCTTTAATGATTCATTCTTATTGGATTCTCCTTCAGATACAACTGCAAGGCCCAATTCATTTATTGCATATTACATTTATCCTAAATTGCTCAAGCAGGAAGAATGGGATAAATGCTTTTCCCATTCTATTGAAAAATTATGGTGCGAATGGGAGTCTGGTGGGGGGTTTTCAACAGTTGACAAGAGCTCTCCACTTTTTGTTTGCGAGCATACAGGCCAAAACAGTAAGAGCTATCATAATGGAGACAGCTGGTTTTGGCTTAATAATCTGGCAGCAATTTGCTTGGCAAGAGTGGAAAAAGAAAAATTTAGGGAGAAAATAATGAAAATATCCAAGGCGAGCACAGAAGATATACTTTGGAATGGGGCAATTGCAAATGCTTCTGAAATAAGTTCTGCAAAAGAGCTTTCTTCCAACGGATGTATCTCTCAATCATGGAGCGCTGCAATGTTTATAGAACTGGTTAATGAAATGATTTATTCAAAAATTATTATTTAATTTTCCAGGCTCTTACACCCTCAAAATCAAATCTGAAAGGGAAGACAATTCCTCCAGATTTTATTAAAGACTTTTTCAGTTCATTTAGCTTTTTTTCTTTAGAATAAAACAGCAATGTTCCGCCGCATCCCGCTCCAAGAATCTTGGCTGCATCCGCATTTTTCATTCCCAGGTATATGAATTTTGCAAGCCCTTTTGAGATGTCTTTATCTAGCTTTTCCCTGTTTAATCTTTCTTCATTTAAGAGGAAAGCAAATTCTTGGGTATTTCCTTTGATGAGGTGCTCTTTCATTTCAATTGTTATTTCTTTTATCTCATGAAGTGCATCATTTATTCTTTTATTGCCATTAATATAGCCGTCAGTTACTCTCTTGTTCATGTCCCCAGAAACATTTGCCTGCCCACAGTAACATAAAATCATTCTTCTTTCCAATTCTTTTATTGTATCTTTGCTCACTTTGGGCTTTTCCACTTTAACGGATTTTCCATCAAATTTGAGAAAGTTTATACCTCCAATGGCCGCAGCATATTGGTCTTGAGGTCCGTTGCGCAATCCTAATTCTTCTATCTCCAAGTCTGTTGCTAAATCTGCCACCTTATTTTTCTCTATTTTTTTCCCCTGATATTTATATATTGCAGAAATCAATGCTACTCCAACGGAGGAGGATGTTCCAAGTCTTGAATGTGGTGGCAATTCATGCCTTATTTTTATTTCAACATCCTCAAAAAAAGAAGTTCTTTTTATTGCCGCTTTTAGGAGGTCTGTTTCCCCATCATAAATTATTTTGCCATCTATAATCTGGATTTTTGATTTGTAATTAATGGAATTAATTATCGTTGCATGCTGTTTTATCGGATGTATGTCAACGTAGCTGTATTTCTTCACTGCACAGTTTAGCGTGCATCCTCCCTCTTTTTCTGCAAATAATGGGATATCTAAGGTACCTCCTGCAAAATCAACCCTTGAAGGCGCAATAGATTTTACAATCATCTTTTTCTTTTTATCCTCTTTTTTAATAAGAACTGCATTTTCTATATAAACGTTTGCCCATAAAAATGGCAAACTTAATAAAGAGTTTTCTTTTCCCTTAAGCATCAAGGGCCCATAGTTCAACGGTAGAATGCGAGGCTGGCAGTCTTGAGGTCTGGGTTCGATTCCCGGTGGGTCCATCCAAATGTATAAAGAATATGAAGGTGTACTGGGCAAAAAGAGCAGACCGTTCTCTGTTATTTTTATGTCTTTGGGGATACTTAGTGCATTAGGATTGCGTTTAGTTCTTCCCCTTACAAAAATCAATCCATTTTATGCAAGTGTATCCTGGTATTCTGCAATGTTGCTTTCAGCCGTATTCTATACCTACCGCATATATGTTGAAGATAGGAGACAAGACCTAATCATCAATAACAAACTAAGGGAAAAAATTAGGAGCAAAAAACTTAGCAGGAAGGACCTAGAGGAAGTTAATATATTACTAAACTCTATAATTATCTCAAAGGTAAAAATAAATTATATTATCTTCCTGATACTAACAATTATTGTGCTTGTTGTTCAGTTATTCATTGAGTTCTTTTTGAATATTAAATAAAAATGAACAAAAAACAAAAAGCAATAATTCTATGCAAGTTTCTAAAAGGGAGATACAAAAAACCTCTTCTTGACATCCAAAACTGGCACGATGATGTTTTTCAACTTCTCATATCAACAATTCTTTCCCAAAGAACAAGAGATGAAAATACAGAGAAAGCATCAAGGCAGCTTTTTAGGGTTGCATCAACACCTTCAAAGATATTGAAATTAAATAATAAGACACTTGAAAAATTAATAAGACCCTCTGGTTTCTATCACCAAAAAGCAAAGAAAATTAAGGAAGTTTCAAAAATTATCCTGCAGAAATACAATGGAAAAGTGCCAGATAACAGAGAAGGACTTCTTGCATTGCCAGGAGTAGGATACAAAACAGCAGATGTTGTTCTTTGCTATGGCTTTGGAAAACAGACTATCCCTGTAGATGTGCATGTTGCAGTATGCAGCAGAAGAATCGGTTTAACGAAAAATACAGACCCAGAAAAAATAAGGCTGGATATAGAAAAGATTTTTGAAGACAAATGCAAAAGGATTATAAATTTGGGATTTGTGAATTTTGGAAGAGAGATATGCATAACAAGAAATCCGAAATGCAATATCTGCGAGCTTAAAAAAATCTGCATATATTACAAAAATGTCATCTCAAAAAGAAGATAACTGCCTGTTTTGCAGAATAATAAGGAAAGAAATACCTGCTTACATAGTTTATGAAGACAATAAAATAATTGCTTTTTTAGATATTAATCCTGTTAATCCAGGTCATACCTTGGTTGTTCCAAAGACACATATAGATAATCTGGGTGAAATGGATAATGACTCAGTAAATATTGTTTTTAATGAAGCAAGAGATATCGCTAACATTATTATGAAAGCAATGAATGCCCCAGGATTTAACCTTATGGTCAATAACAAAAAGGCCGCAGGCCAGTTAATAGACCACGTCCATGTTCATATAATCCCAAGATTTGAGGGGGATGGTTACGAACATTGGCATGGCAAAAAGCTTGATGATGGAGAGATGAAGAGAATTTCCCAGTTAATTTCAAACTCTCTCAAATAAGAAATCTTTTAAAATACCCTTTATCTTCCCCATTTTATAAAAACTATCAAAGGCTGTGTAGCTCAGTTGGTAGAGCGCTGCTCTCATGAGGCAGATGTCGGGGGTTCAACTCCCTCCGCAGCCATTTAACTCAAATGGAAAAGATTGAAATAAAAGCCAAGATATTAAACTTAGCATCATTGTTCTTTTGCGGCTCTGCTGTATTCATGAGCTTGAATAAGTTTTTTTCTGTGGTCCTCATATTTCTCGCCTTGCTGCAGTTCATTCATATTCTTTTTGGGGACGTTACAGATTCATACAGATTATTGAGAAAAAAGAGATTCATGCAGATTTACAAACCTTCTTTAATCATATTCTCATTTTTGACAACTCTCGCAGTTATAATTCTTGATTCCAGATGGAAAATCTATTTCATAATCTCTCTTTTTGCATTCATCTTAGATTTTCAAGCAAATAAGATGAGACTTAAGAGGCTTGATAAAAAGAAGAGTAAAAGATAATAAAAAAACAAAAAAAAGATTTGATTTTTTAAATGTATTTTTAAGCCTTCTTTGCAAGGGTTATGTCTATTGTACTGACAGTAACTTTCTTGCCTTCAGCAGTTTCTAATTCCTCTGAGTCTATCTTTATTTCTTTTACTGCTATATTGTTGTCCTTGAGGAATTTCTTTGTAATCACTTCAGCAACATCGACTGCCCTTGATATGAATTTCCCTCTTGCTCTAACTGTAATTTCTCTAGCATTTCTGCCAGTGAATTGCATTACAACGGCTGTAACGTAATTCATAAAAGGCTTTGATCCTATGTATACTGTGTTTTCGTCAGATTTCTTTTGCTCCGCCATTTTACCTCCTGTTATTTTTGTTTACTGTTGTTAAAGCAATCACTTATTGCTTAAGTATTACTTTTTCTTTTTTATTCTCGCAAGATACCCTGCAATAGCATTTCTTGTTCTTTTGTTAGTTATTACACCGCTCAAAATCTTCTTGTTATGCTCAAAATCAGAATTAAAAACTTCGGGAGTTTCTACTAGAAGCTTCTTCGTTGTCTTCTTAACAAGTTTTGATTTTATTCTTCCCATTCTATTCAATTTGTTTGAAAATAAGATAGCTTTTAAAAGTTTCTATTTGCATTGCAGCCTTCTTATTGAGCTTTCCGCTTGAAATGAAGAGCACAGGCATTTTAATTTCCTGCCCCCTCCCCAATGCAAGACTGAGATCATTCTCACCTATTGCCTTCTTGTCTTTTGCCACCACCAGCACTTCTATCATGCCTATGGCAGAATTCATTTTTGCTACCATCATAATATCCTTCTTTCTTGTCTCTATCTCCCTCACTTTCTCAATCTTTAACTTCGAAAGATAGATGTTTAGTGCGCTAAGGAAGTCTCTATTTACAATCTGTTTCTTTTCCTGCTTCTCTTTAACCAACTTTTCTGTTTTTTTCTGCTCTTTTTCTTCCGTAAGATTTTCTTCTTTTGCCTTTTCCCGCTTTTCTTCATGATTTATTGGAGAAAATTGCTCCACTTTCTTTTCTTCTTCTTTTTGAATGGTATGCTCTGTTTTTGGCTGGGTCATATCCCTTATTTTTTTAACAGCATCACCCAGCGGTACAGTCAAGTATCTCCAGAATATTTTTTCTTCGTTATTTATGTTAACCTTCAAGGGTATCGCAAAGTCCTTGAGGCTTCTTATTGCAATTCTATAGGCTGGGCTTAGCAATTCATCTTGTACAACCCCCTTTTCTTTTATGAAAAGGAAAACTTCTTTTTCTTTAGAACCAAGATGATTCGAGAAATTTTCCAAAAGAGGTTCTTGTCCTGCTATGAGATAAAGAGGAGAACTGCCAACCTTAAGATTGCTTGTCTTAATCATTTTGTTTGAAATCATTTCAGACATTATTGCAGAAGTGAACAAGCTGCTAAGCTCTATCTCTTTTGAAAGGTGTATAGGCAAAGAAGGCCCCCTAGTCTTTATAGCCTCAATTATCTTGTTTTTTTTCTCTTCAACGTTTATCATTTTTTCTTTGTTTTATGGTTTTTTCCAGGCAATTTCGTAGTAGGTCACATCATTTTCATCGTCTACAATTCCTATTAACAGCCTTTTTTTTGTTGAATGGGCTACTCTATTTTTAGCTGCAAATTCATGCCATGTTAATCCCACTGTTTCATGCACTGCGTAAAGAATCCATTTTGCATGCTCCTGCCCAGGTTTTACTCCCCTTTCATAAACTCTAAAATCTGCTCCAAATTTTAATGCAGTCTTTAAAGTGTATCCCTTGTTCCTCATGTCCCGAAATACTATAAATCTAGTATGAACATTATTCTCAATCTTTTGGGATTTTTCAAGGAATGAATCGAAAGAAACTTTTTTGCCACCCAAGTACATCTGCATCTTTCCTTTTTCTATTAAGTATAGCGATTCTATTACTGAATAATATACCTTGCCCTCTATTGGCTCTCCAAAACTGCTTTGTTCATGCAGTGTAAAAGCACCATGTGCATTGCTGAATATTTTCTCTCCGCTAAGAACTGCCTTGAATGCACTATCCCTTGCCGGCTTCTTTTTTGGTTTCATTATCAACGAGAACTAAAGAATATATTTAAATGTTAGCAGAAAGTTATTTAAGAAAAGGTTTCTTTTTAAAGCAATGAAAATCGACTTAATATTTTTAGGCACATCCCAGGCAGTGCCAACTTCCAAAAGAAACCACACTGCAATATTCTTCAAGTATAAGGAAGAGTCAATTCTTGTTGATTGCGGGGAAGGTACACAAAGGCAGTTTAGAATTGCAGGAATAAATCCCTGCAGTCTTACAAAGATACTTATAACTCACTGGCACGGAGATCATATCCTGGGTATTCCTGGGCTGCTGCAAACTCTTGTGTTAAACGGATACAATAAGAAGCTGTCAATTTATGGCCCTCAAGGAACAAAAAGGTTCATGGAGAACATATTCAGCCTTTTTGTGTTCGTAGGCAAGATTAACATAGAAGTGATTGAAGCAAGCGGTAAATTCTTTGAGAATAAGGATTTTATTCTTGAAGCATTCCCCCTTACACATGGGCCTCCCTGTAATGCATATTCCTTCACTGAAAAAGAAAAACGAAGAATAGACCCTAAAAAATTAAAAAAAATAGGACTGTCTGGACCATTAGTTGGAAAATTGCAAAAAGGCGAATCAATTGTTTTTAATGGAAAAAAAGTGAAGTCGGAAAGTGTTTCTTATATTGAAAAAGGAAAAAAGATATCATTTGTTTTGGACACTTCAATGAATGTAAATTGCATTAAAGCAGCTAAAGAAGCAGATTTAGCGATAATTGAATCAAGCTATTCTGCAGAAATGAAAGACAAGGCAGCAGAATATCATCATCTTACCTGCGAGGATGCAGCAAACATAGCAAAAAAAGCAAATGCAAAGAAGCTTATTTTAACTCATGTTTCTCAAAGGCATGAAAAAGAGGAATACAAACTCCTAAAAAGTGCAAAAAACATATTTCCACAAACACAACTCGCTCAAGATTTTATGAATATTGAAATTTAGCTTGAAATTCCTTTGACTTTATGCTCGCAGGCTTTATCAATAATCTTTAATGCCCTTCCCTTGCCATATGTATCCTTTTCTGATTTGAGCTTGGTCTTGATTTTCTCGTATATTTTATTTGCCTCTTCATTAAGCAAAGAAATTTCTTTCTCTGTCATGATATAATCAATTGCGGGGTATAATTTTGTCTTCAAGACCTTTTTGAGGTAATCACATTTTTGTGCATCTCCCTTATAGTATATGTCAACAAAAGAATTACCCATTTTAAGCAGCAATTCCTGGACATTTATTTCTCCTTTTATTCCATCACCCGGAACAGGGATTTTTATATCTCCTATTTTCTTTGCAAATTTTTCTTCTAACATGGAAATTTTATCGGTCAATTTTGGCATAATAATCATATGTAAAAATTATTTATAAACAAAATGCTTGTGGGAAATAACGTTTGCAACTAGCATTACTTCTTCTTGCCTTCTTTTCCTTCAGCTTCTTTTATTCTTAATTTATCTCCCAGATCAAGCTTGTCAAGAAGTTCTTTGTACCTGTTTCTTATTGTTACTTCAGTTATTCCTGCGACATCTGCCACTTCCCTTTGTGTTTTCTTTTCGTTGTTTAACAATGCTGAAACATACAACGCTGCTGCAGCAATCCCTGCAGGACCTCTCCCGCTTGTTAATTCAGAATTCTCTGCTTTTTTGAGTATCTTTAACGCATCATTTTGAGTTTTAGGGGACAAATGAAGTATTGAAGAGAATCTAGAAATGTAATCCTTGGGGTTTGAGGGGGTAACTTTAATAGCCAGCTTTCTTGTTATGAATCTGAAAGTTCTTCCGATTTCTTTTCTTTCAACATCTGATGCAACCGCAATCTCGTCCAATGTTCTTGGGATATTGTAGCTTCTACATGCAGCATAAATGCAAGCAGCAATTACTGATTCCATGCTCCTGCCTCTTACAAATCCTCTTTGCAATACAAAATTATAAACTCTTGAAGCCTCTTCTCTCACAACATTTGGCAGACTCAGATATGATGCGACTCTTCTTAATTCAGACATCGCCAATCTTAGATTTCTCTCAATGCTTGTTGAAACTCTTTCTTGCCATTTCTTTAGCCTTAAGAATTTTCTGGTTTGTTTTGCTCCTTCTAGCTTGTATATATCAGAAATCTCTCCTATGTTGGTTGTAAGCCCCTTGTCGAACTTTTGCATGCTCATTGGAGCCCCACCCCTTCCCTTTTTCTCACCCTCTTCAGAATGGCTCCACTCCTGGCCCATATCAATCATCTTGTCTTCTACTACTAACCCACAGTCATTGCAGATAATTTCTCCCCTCTGTTCGTCATGCATGAGGCTTATGCTTCCGCATTCCGGGCATTTTTTTATGAATTGTGTAACCATTTCTTTAAAAGAAGTTTTTAAAAGGTTTTTTTAAGTATTTATAAATATTTCCTATGATTATTTATAAACCTTTCGGAATCTTTATAAACTGCTTTTCTTAGAAAAAAATTCTTCTTCTTACTCAATCAATACGGCATTTATAACTGCTTCTTGGCTTGGCCTGTTTGTTACTCTTGCCTTTCCTAAATCTGTGTCGATTATTGCGCCCTTTGTTATCACGTTTTGTCTTGAAAGGAATCTGTTAGACGGCGTTTCAACTACATTCTTTATAGAAACTCTCTTGCATTTTTTTGTCTTTGGGTCAATAATATTAACTTTGTCAGCAGCAAGAAGCACTGTCTTTACATCTCCACCCCTCACCCTCATCTCTTTTTTCTTTTCCTTGCTAAGCTTTACCTGCCTCACTTTGCCAGGCATTTCGTAGTGTTTCTTCTTTCTTATGCTTCTGTATTTTCCACCAGAAATTTTTCTTCCTTTCATATTTTAATCATAAAAATATGCTTTATAAATATTTTGTATTCGGTTTCTCCCCCTAAAATTATTCTTTCAAGAACATCATAGCAATTTTATTTTGTATCAAAAAATTCCTCTAGTTGATTTTAGGAATTTTAGGATGCAAGGAAATTCCTAATGAATTTTCGGCACAGAAAATCCAAATGATTTTTTTGTGCTCAAGAACACATGAGTTGTCGAGTGTTCTTGACATTATAAAAAGATTTAAAAAGTCTTCTTTCAAACCTTAAACATGGTTAACGGAATCGAAAGACCACTTGATTTATTGAATTCAAGCAAGGGCAAGGAAGTTTTAGTGCAATTGAAAAACGACGTACAAATCGTTGGAACTCTGTTAGCATTTGATATCCATATAAACATTGTGATGGATAATACAAAAGAGATACAGAATAACCAAGTGAAGAGAAACGTGGGTTTAGCATTCATAAGGGGAGATACAATAATCTTTATCACTCCTTCTGCACAGTCATCTTAAACTTCTTCTAATCTATAATTTTATATAGCTATTTCCCTATTTGTAAATTCATAAAAATCCAGAGGGATTTTGGCATCATTTTTATTCATGCGGGGGTGCCGGAGTGGCCAAACGGACCAGGCTTAGGACCTGGTGGCTTAGTGCCTTCATAGGTTCGAATCCTATCTCCCGCATCCATACTCAATGGCATAATCGCCCGATGTCGGGGGCAAAAAGGGCGTTTAAGCGAACTATTGAGAAGGTTTTTTAAGTTTCTCATCATATAATTATAATAATGGCAGATCATTAGAAAAAAATGAGAAAAAATCTGGAGTCTCTTATAGCAAAATGTGTTTTAGGTGTAGGTCTTTTTTCAATTGTTCTTCTTAATGGGTGTAGCACTCTAAGCATCAGAAAGTATATTGAAACTAAACCATCATATGTAGAGGTCAAAAAAATAAAGGATGACTGGAATCTTTTTGTCAACAAAAAGAGATACATAGTCAAGGGAATGGTATACGAACCAACCCCGCCGGGATATTCCCCGCAGATAGTAAGGTTTGACTGGATGAACGAGGATTCTGACAAAAATGGCAAAGCGAACGCACCTTACGAATCATTTATTGATGCCAACAAAAACAATGTACAGGATGTGAATGAACCTCGTAAGGGGGATTTCTCTATAATGAAGGAAATGGGCGTCAATACAATAAGAATCTACCACATAAGAGATTTTAGTGAAGAGGAATCAAAAAAGACGCTTAATGACTTGTATAAAAAGTATGGCGTCATGGTTCTTGTTGGGGATTATCTCGGCGCTTACACTAAAGGTTCTGGAGCATCATGGCAAGAAGGAACAGATTACACAAATCCAGATCATAAAAAAAAGATGCTTGAAGAGGTAATTTCAATAGTAAAATCTTATAAGAATGAGCCATTCGTGCTTGGATGGGTTCTTGGAAATGAAAATACTCATATGGGAACAAGAACAAATGCAGCAATCTATCCTAAAGAATATTATTCTTTTGTAAATGATGTGGCAAAGGTTATACACAAGAATGACAAAAAACATCCAGTAATACTCTGTAATACAAGCACGCATTTCGTGGGAGCCATGGCAAAATATATCCCAGATATAGATATATTCGGGGCAAATGCATTTGATCTTGATAAGGCAGGTAACCAATTATTTTCTGCTGTAAAAAAAAATATTGGCAAACCGGTTATAATCACAGAATATGGAACTTCTTCATATAATAATGGGAAACTTGAAGAGGATGAGAGCATACAGGCAGAGATACATTCAAGATGCTGGAAGACTATTTCATCAAATTTTGCGGGTTCTGGAAATAGGAATTCCCTAGGAGGAGTTATATTTGAATGGACAGATGAATGGTGGAAAACCACAGACCCCCTGGAGCATGATGCTTTTGATATAGAATTGATAAAGCAGGGCAGCCCCAATATAAGCGAGGAGGAATTAAAGAAAAGGATGAAGAATTTTATTAACCCCAATGAGGAATATCTCGGGATATGCAGTCTGGGCAATGGGAAGAATAATTTTCTTAGGCAGCTAAAAAAGGTCTATTATCTTTATAAGTCAGAATTATGGAATAATTAGTTTGGAATAATCCGCGGGTGTTGCTTAAATTCACTTCCAAATAATCTTTATTCTAAGAAAAAATCATGCATACATGCTTGCTGATTGGGAAATCGCAGCAGCAATCTGTCTTTGCTTTGAAGGATTTGTGATTATATTAAAATCTCCCTGATTGCATATGAACCCCACTTCAACAAGTATCGCAGGCATTTTTGTTTTTTTGAGTACATAAAGATTTGAGGTTGTTTTTGTACCTCGGTTATTGGCATTCAAGGCAGTGCTTATTTCATCTACAACTGATTTTGCCATCTCCTTGCTTTTTGCAGAATCATAAGACCAGACTTCAGGACCATTTGCAGAGCATGGCTTTGTTTTGGCAGAATTTGCATGAATGCTAATGAATAGGTTTGCATTGTTGCTATTTGCGATTTCAACCCTTTCAGTCAGGGTAGGATAAACATCTGAATTCCTCGTCATTATGACATTGATTCCCTGCTGTTTAAGCTGAGTTTCAAGCTCTTTGGCGATAGCAAGAGTCACTGTTTTTTCAGGATATCCTGAAGAGCTTGTCGCTCCAGTATCTTTGCCCCCATGCCCTGCATCTACTACCACTATCTTTGAACCTGAGGCAATGTCTTTATTGTTTTCCATCTGGGAGTTTGAGGCATAATCCTCATAACCTGTTGCAACATCTGAGACATAATCTACTGTTATGCTGTCTAATTTGCTAGTGCAAACATCATATGTTTTTTGCTTGCAAAACCAGCAGGTTATGCATTTTTTGTCTACTGCACTTGGACCTTCCTTATATGCCGCGATAATAAGTTTTGGGCTGTTATAGATTCCAAACCTTTCTTTTTGGCATGCAAGATAACAAATTCCTCCATGAATATTATCATCAAGATTATTTCTATCTACTTTAAGATTGCGGCAAAAATCAGAACATGCTCCCTCTTCATTTCTCATGTCATCTGTTGCAGTAGTTCTAAGCTGCATTATTCCCACAGCTCCCTTGTTATTTGGAGAGGTAGTATGCTTCCAGGAGCTTTCCATTCTGATTATTGCGCGAACAAGATTAAAGCTTATGTCATATTGTTCTGCATATTTATCTACAATCTCATAAGTGCTTTTTTTCGATTTATAATCTGCCTCATATTGCGCATTTTGAAATTCAGAAGCAGAATAGCTTATTGAGTCAATAGTATTTAATGAAGAAGCTGCATAGCCGCTGATAGTTGGTTTTGAATCTATCAATGCGATTGTTATAAGCAACACCATAACCATGGTTGAAAAAAAAATCAATCCTGCAAATGAAGCATTTTTTTGCATTTTAATCAACCTTGTTAAATATAACCCCATTTATCCTCAGCTTCCACTTCGATATCTATCTGTTCGTCAGAAAGGCATCCTTTGTTATCGGCCCATAGGCAGTCAAGGTTGCATTTATTCCATGTGCATTCGTCTTCTCTTTCTAAACTGCTGCATTTAGTATTTGTATCGCAGTTTAAACAGTTGTAAGATCCAAGGAAACCACCAACTATCTTAGTATAGCAACTTCCAAGACCTCTACATTTTTCTGCTGAATTGCATACATTGAACAATCCTGCACCGCATTTTGCACAATCTTTTGCAGTGCTGATTATTTGCTCTTGCTTTTCTGATTCTAATTGGCATTTTCCATTAGCCCATAAACATCCGGATATCCCGCATTTATTGTTCTCACATTCATCCAGATTGTTAAATAAATTACAATTTACTACTTTGTCTTCCCAGCAACTTAAACATTCATAATCAGTATTTGAACTTTTCCAGAAACTAGGATTATAATTAACATAACACTCTCCTTTATCATGACATTGTGCCATACTGCAGAACGCAAAAAATCCATTGCATTCGCTGCATTTAGAACTTATTTTGCTTAATCTTGTAAAAATAAGAGAGATGTATGAGCCTGATTTAAAGCTCCTTCCAGTGTCATCTACTCCTATGTCCTTTTTATTGTCCCCATCTAAATCATATTCTACTAATTTTGTAGAGGTAATTGATAATGTTTTTGAATTAAATAAAATAACTGCTTTGTTTTGAGCATTTGCTGCCCCCCATCCACTAAAATCAACAGAAACGTCATATCCATTCTTATTAAAAAGCAGAGTCTTCTTCTCATCTTTGTTAAATGTTACAGTAACTCTATTCATCTTGTCAAGATTTATATCATAACTTCTTGCAGTTGTTTGCTCTATTTCTTGTTTATTTGCTGCTGTAACAGTTTCTTGGTTCCAACTTCCAGTTTTTGTTACACCGTCATATGTATATCTCCATAGGGTGTTGCTGGTTACTCCCTTTGCCAAGAATGTGCCCTTACTAAGACCACTAATGTCTGTTACGATTACTTCCTCACTCAGTCCGCTCTCACTAACACTTATTCTCTGACCAAATACTATCTTGGTCAAATCTAAAATATTCTTACTGCTAATAGGCTTATTTTCTACAGGCGTTTGTGCTTGGCTCTTGAATTTGTTTTCTGGGTCATCATATAGATATTTTGTAATTGCATTGTAAATCTTGGCAATCTCAAAATTTGCTTTTATTTTATTGTCATTTGTAATTGATTTTTCAATTATATTTCTATATCTAGAAATTATCGGCGTGATAATCTCATCAATCTTAGCACTTATTTCTCTGCTAGGCATTGTATCTAATTTGCTTATTTTATATTGGTTCCTTATCGTTCCTACTTCTAGAGCTATTTTTTTCATTAGCCCCACATTGCTTTTATCCTCTCCCTTTAGATTATCTATTTCAGTGAATTTATCCTTAGCCTGGTCTTGTGTGAGATATCCCTCGGCATCTATCTGTTTAATCAATTCCTTCGCAGTATCCAATGTTTCGTTTGCCAGTCCTAAATCACTGATGCTTTGATTTACAGATTTTCCATCTAGCCAGCATTTTATGCTCTTGTCTGTGCAGTAGCCAACTTCAACATATCTGCTTGGATGAGTTGTTTTGGCAGGATTTTCTGAAGAACAGATTCTTATTATCCCCTGCTTGTATATCTGGGGATTTAGAGATTCTTCAACTCCTTGCTGGATGTTTAATTGCATCATTGGAGTTACAGTAGGTGTTCCAGATATGCATTCTTCTTCTGTCTCTATAATATTTGTTGCCTGCTCTTTAAGATAGAGATTCTTTATTTCTTCAACTCCGAAGTCAGTAGTTACTTGTGTAAATCCGCATTTATCCTGATTGTTGATTCTTACACATAATTCCTTGTACCCTGCAGGTCCTGTAAAATCTATTGTCTGGTCTACTTTTTCCCCTGTAGGGATATATCCCACTGCTCCAGGAACTTGCATTTGGCCTAAAGATTGATAGTATGCAGTAGTTGGTGCACCCTTTAAGTATACATCATAATAAATTCCTTGGTCTTTTCCAGCATAGACCCAGATATACACTTTATACTGAGATGTTGCAGGAACAGTGGCATCAGTAATCACAATCTCTGAGAATTTAGCAGTGAATTGTGTCGGAGATTCTGGTTCTAGAAGTTTATTGAATCCATCAGCGCTAGTAGGATACCTTGTTGATATGAATGATCTGCACACTTCTGTTCCAACTTCTTCTGTGCTCCTCATTTGGAATGCTTTGAATGCATTGACTCCATAATAATTTGTGAAGTAATTTGTAGATTTTTCAAGATTTGTCCATGCACCTTGAGCATCCATATATTCTCCTCCACCTCCAACGCCGCCTCTCCCAAATACGGACTGTACTAACTGAGGCACCCCTATTTTCATCAAAGGCATTGCCTGTTTCCAAAAAAACTCGCAAAGATAAACAGATTGTATTTGGTCGCATATACCTACAGTTCTCCCACTTTTTATTTGTTCTTGCAGACATTGTTTTGTTGCATTTAATATCATTATATAATTTTCAAGTCCTGCATGTATTCCTGATAGACATACTGGAACTGCAACCCCCCCCTCAGAAGGTTTCCCAAAGTTTGGCAGGCATAAAAGCATCCCCCCAACCACTCCAGTTTGCACCACATCTGGAACAGTATATTTTCCCCCATAATTGCATCTGCTTGAAGGGCATAATACCGGGTCACATACATTAAACATCAGATTGCAATTCTTTGCAGACATGAAATCTTCACATTCAATTGAGGGAGTGATTGTTGGCGGAGCAGAGATAGGAATATTCCCAAATCCGTCAATATTCATGCTTGTAATTCCATTCGCATACCTTTCAGCCGCAATGCGCAATGCCTCTTGTGCATGGTTTACTAATATTGCAGTTTCCTTCTCAGTAAGACATCCAATCGTGCCCAGATTTTTATTGTCAATTGTTTCAATATCTAAATTAAATTGTCTGCAGTATCTGTCATCTTTTTCATTATTAAAGAATTCTGCAAGTCCATTTGCACCAACATTGCATATCCAAAAGCTCACAATCTTTCCAGAAGATTCATATGATTGGATTCCCATTCCAGCAGGTTTTGTTGCTACATACCATCCTTTTTCTTTATCTAATGGAACTAATGCTGGGAATCCAGTATCTGGCGCTTTCTCATGGAATTTTACTTCTGGATTTTTGTATACATTGTTGCAACTTAAATCTTTAGCAGTTAATTGTTTTACAATAATTCCCCCAGGAATCTGTTTCTTTTCATCTGCAGATAATTCAGTTAAATACACTGTAGTTTTATCCGCACTAACATAATGATATATTTCATTGCTTGCAAGTTGGCCTCCGCTTAGAGTTCCGATGATATAAAGTTTGCCTAAAGATGTAGATTGTCTGGTATATTGGATTATCTCTTTATTTTCAGGAGTATTCCTCCTTTTTTCTTCGCCATTTAGTTTTTTTATTACTAGTGTCTTGGTTTCTGTTTCTATTATATTAGCTGTTTTTAGCGTATCTTTCAATTCCAATATTGGAACCTGATCAAATTTTGCATATTCATCAGAAACACCATTTTGTTTATCAATCTCATTACTTTTTTCTATCTGCAAGGCCCCATCCACATCGCTTTTCATTGGTTCCATTATTGAGAGTAGTTTCTTTTTCGCCTGCTCTTTTTGATCGGTGGTGGATTTAGGGTCATTATAAACTCCAGTCCATAAATCAATTTCTTTTAAGTCAGAGCTATACGCCCCACTCTTATCTATATTATTTATTACATAATCAAATTGTTCTTTTTTGAAAGTGTCAGAGAGATCCATTCCCTGTCTAGCATATCTTGTTTTTATGTCTGCACCATAAGCTGCTGTTGAAGCCTTTGTGTCTTTCATGTTGGCTAGAAGGTTACTACCTTGCACCATTTTTGTAGTAGCCTTTACCTTTGCATCTACATTACCAAGACTGTTTTTCATTACACTTACTTCTTGTTCTATCTCATCGTTATTTTCTGCAAGGCATTTATGAACATCTTTGTTGTATTTAGGGTCTTCATTGACTAATTGGGTGCACTTTTCCCACCATCCTCCACCCCCCCTCATTACTTTATTTCTTGCACTGCTTCCTCCGCCAAAGCTTGAGAAGAAGCTTTGCCCAATCAGGTATGTAGAGGTTATAAAACATGTTCCCTTCCATGCCTTTATCAGATTTCCAAGGTCATTGTTAAGCTTTTTCCATTGGGCTATTGTGGCATCAAGTTCGGTTATTATTTCTTTTGCTTTGGCATCGCTTAATTTTAATGCTCTTTTCTCTATTCCTATTTTGAATGTAAAGTTTGTTTGTGTTTCTGTCCTTTCAACCAAGGGGGTAAGTTTTATCCTAGCTTCTTTCACAAGCATTATATCTACTACTTGTACAGTAATTGTTTCTGGTGTTTCTATAATATCTCCCTTTGCGTCTGCCTTTTTTGCCTTATATGGGATATTTATGACATCTTTCTTTTTTAGTGCAGGCTTGCTTATCGTTAAAGTTTTGCTTTCTATAGTGATATACTCATCCTTAATATCTTTTATCACTACATCTTCCCAGATTATATCTCCAACAGTGTATTTTCCCTGATTGCCATTTACCAATAAAGTTACGCCTTTATCATTAAGGCTTACATCTTTAACTTCTTCAAGAGCCATAGAGTAAGACTTGCCACTTATGAATGCAGTTGAAACAGCATTAGTCATGTCATTTTGTTTTAATGTTTGAAGATGGATTAATGCATCTTCTGAGATTTTTGAATCTGGGTATTTTTCAACAAGTTCTGTTAAAATTTCTGCTTCTGTCTTGAATTTTTCTAGATATCTTGCGAGTTGCGCAGCACTATACAACGCTTGGGCTCCAATAGGCTCATCTTTCCAACCTTCCTCATATGTTGATTTCTCTTCTCCATAGCTGGTCTGTATATTCCTATATTCCTCAATTGCATTTTTGTAATTTTCTTCCATTACTGAACCAATGTCTTGACTGTATTCTCTATCATATGAACTTTCCAATCCTTTGAATATGAAATTTTCTATTATCTTATTTCCAAACAAAGAATCTTTTTTCTCTTCCTGCATTGATACCTCAAATTCTATTTTGTCGCCAAATTGTTTTTTAAGTTTTGCTGCAAGTTGCGCCTTAAACTCTGTTTCAGTGAGTGCTTTAGCGGCATCAAAATCATCATTTTCTGCAATGTTTGGGACTTTATCTCCCACATTAAATAGATTCTTTAAGTTAGCTAAGAATGAGAGCGCATTTTGGGAAGTTAGTTTACCAAATCCATTAAATTTATCCCCCTCAATAATCTTTCTTGTCTTGAAGCTTATCAAGTCATAATGGGTGTCAGTCATTATAATGTTATTTGGTTTTCCAATTACTATAAATTGTTTATTTATCCCACGTATCTTATCATTTGCTGCCTTGCCAGTATCTCCTATAAATGCGACAAATGCGCCAGTTCCGCTATCAATGATCTCCTTCACTCCAACTGTCTTTTCTGTCTCTTTTCCATTTATTTCAAAAGAAAGAGTTGCCTTGGCAGGATTTAGTAAAAGCTTGTGCAATTTATCTGGGCATCTTATCTCAACTTGCCCGCTTCCATAAATGTCCTGCTCAACTGTATTAACAGTGCATTTATCTTCTGCTATCTTTTGGCCCTGTGAGACCCACATAACTTCATTGTTTACACTTATTTTTGCCTTAGGTTTTGGTTCAGAAGAAATTCCTTCTACAGCAACTTTCAATGCAGCTTGGCAATAATATCCGGGCAAATAAACATCTTGAGGGTATGTTTGCCCTTCTCTTATTAATAATGAAGTAAGTTTCCTATTTGCATCAAGATAAATATCAACTCTTGCAAATTCTCCTTGGCTATCACTTCCTATTTCACTTACTCTTACATATCCCTTTCCCTTCCAGAATCCATACTGTTTGTAGTTTTGTTGCCATAGTTCGTCGCTTATCTGGGGGCTTATGAAAGATGCTTTTCCAATGCCAAATGTTTCTTCCGCTTGATATTGTATTACTGCATTAAGGCTTGCTTCAACGGTTTTACTCATATTTTTTTCAATTGGCTGTTTCTTTAAAATCACTACAAGATATCCCCAATTATTTATGATCGGGGAACCGGTAAGCTCATTGCCATTAGTCCTTAATGCAGCTCTTGCTGGGTGAAATCCGATACCTGCAATGTCTTTTGACATATTATTTCTCCCTATGCTAATACTTGTTATTTTTGGTACTTGTATAAGGGGATTAATCTTAATCCCTGTCAATTGGCAGAAAACAGGAACATTTTGCTCTTCAAGCAAATCGCTTCTTACTACAGCTGGAGAACATCCACCAGGCATTATCTGGACTATAAAATCCTGCCTTGCAGTGCATTCTTCTTTCCCATATGAAGGCCAATAATTATTAATATTCCCTGAATAATAAGAGAGAGGACTTGGAGCAAAATACTGCTGTGCATTTACTACTGCACATGCTAGAAGGATGATTACTATTCCAGACATGACCAACATTTTTTTCATTTTACACAATCCTTATATCCATCTCGCTATTTTCAACATTATCATAACTATTTTGAAGGTCCATTATTGTTTTTGGCAAGGGGATTATGCTTGTTGTTATTTCTATTTTTTTGGCGTTTTTTAAAGTGTCTTCTCCAATATGATAATCTTGTATTTTTCCGCCGCCTTCAAGTAGCTGTGTTAATTTCTGAGAAGGAATTTCTATGTCATAACATTGTTCCTCTTCCATTCCAAAAAATCCAAACATTCCTGTTTTTGGTACTTTCACACATTGGGTTGTTTTTTGACTTCCTATTACAAGATTGCCTGTTCTGTAGACTTCTGCAGAGATATTATAATATCCTTCTTTGAGCTTTATTGTTTTTTGAGAAGGATAAGAGAGTGTTTTTATTTCATCGCCTGAATCAAATGTTATCAATGCGCTTTCTTGCGAAGCAGAAAGTGGAACACCTCCAACAAAAATATCAACATTAAGAGTGTAAATCTTGTTCATTATTATGGCGGCAGTTGTCTCTTCATTTGTATCTATTGTTAATTGGGAATCTGAATATCCTTCTGCTGAAGCCATCAATGTTCCGCCTATGCATTGAGGCACTTTTGTTTCAAGGACCGCTTCATTATTTTTTATAGCAGTCTTTCCAATATCACAAACTTCATTGAGGCATTGATATTTGATTTCTGCTTCAACTGCTTTCATTTCATTATCCATTGTAGCTATCAATGCATCAGTAACTTTATTGTCGCATATTCCTGCAGTTTCTTGAATTGCCTCTCCTTCCAATTTAGGTCTTATGCTATTTTTTTCTAAGTATACTACTACTGGGAATTGGAATAATTCTTTTTCATCATAAACCTGCACCATTACTGGGAATCCTACATCATATACAAAATGATAAGGAACATAACAGAATCCTAAGATACCCATTCCTTTCTGATTCCCAACAGGCTTTGCAATCATTGTATCGCTGTCTCCATTATCATCCCATATATCTATCTTCGTCTCCCATAGTGGAGAGTAGAGGAAATTTACATTCTCATTTACTTTTTTGGGAGATTTAACGATGAAATAATTAGTATCTCTTTTATTTTGATAATAGCTACCTTCTATCTTTATAGCCCCCATATTTGCCTGCAGTGCATTCTTCAAATCTTCTTTCACTGTTTGCTTCATCCAAGTTTTAGGGCTGCAGGAAATTTCTACTTTTGTCACAGGCGCATATAGATATAGTATATCTAAACTATAATTTTCAAGGAAAAGCTCTTCTTTTTGTTTTCCATATATCTCTCTGGCTATCTTGTAAAATTTGCCAAGTTTTGTTTTTTGAGAGGTTTTATGATTTGTTATTCTCCCGCTTTTTTCTTCTTTATTTATTACCAATGCAGCATTTATCTCTGCATCTATCTGCTCATCTTTTATCGTAACACTGCTTTTTACTTCTCCTAATGTTATGTTATATCCTCTGCTTTCAAAGACACTAAAGTCACAATTTTTTATTTCTCCATTAATAAAAGAAGAAAGCTGTTTTTGCATTTCATTTAGTGAAGGCACTTGTTCTTTCATTATATTATTTCCAGAGATATAGAACCAGTAAGGCACCGCATTGCCAAAAAAATCAAGTTGTGAGGAAAAAGGCATGTATTCTGAACCTTTCTCAAACTTAGGAGGATTTATGTATCCTGCCCCAGATCCAATTAATGCAGAGCCTTCTTTTATGTTATTATTGATGCATTCTGTAAAATATGTTTCAACTTCCTTAAATTCTGCAGAGACATATGAAGGAGCTGTTTTGAAATAAAAGAATAAGGACACCGCTGAAACTATGAGCACTCCAATAATTACAAAAATAGTTACTTGTGCTTTTTTTGAGGACGACAACATTATATCTTAGTCACATCAAAGTGATATTTAAATGTTGCTGAAAAATTAATATTTTTTCGTTAAAAATGGACCCAAGAGGAATCGAACCTCTAATCTTCTCCACGTCAAGGAGACGTCGTGCCACTAGACCATGGGTCCATTCCACAAAGCAACAAAAATGGCTTTAAAATATTTTTCTTTTGAGGATTGTAGAAAAATATATAAAAAGCGGGGGCAAATTTCAATTAGTTTTTGCTTGAAAAGATGGTGTATTATAGCCAGTTAATCGGAAAACCTGTTATAGACAAGAATTTCAGGGTCATAGGAAGAGTCAGGGATTTGGCATTTATTGATGGTTATAAATCTGCAAAGATTTCTGCAATAATCTGCCAAACCAAAAAAGGGGTAAAAAAGATTCCATGGCATCATGTTGTCGAGATTGGAGACAAGATTAATGATACAAGATTTAAGGTGGGGGTGTACCTTAATGAAATTGAATCTGACCTAAGATATCTTAACAGGCAGGACATATCTTTAAACAGCATACTGGACAAGCAGATAGTTGATGTTGACGGCGTGAGAATAATAAGAGTTAATGACATACTTCTTGGAGAGATAGAGGGCAAGTTTTGCGTTGTGGGTGTTGACGTTTCCACAAAAGGAATATTTAGAAGATTAGGTTTTTGGAAATACCTGGGAGAATTAATACCTATACTAGAAGAGCATATAATCCCCTGGCAGTATGTAGAGCCTCTTAATTCTGGAAGCTGTGAACTGCACGTAAAATGCAAAATGGATAAGATGGTGGATTTGCATCCTGCAGACATAGCAGACATGATGAATGACCTTTCATTGGATGAAAGAGTATTCCTATTCAATTCAATAGACAAGAAGAAGGCGGCAGAGACCTTAATTGTTTCTCATCCTGATATAAAGAGGTCTGTATTCAAGGCAATGAGTTCTAAAAACTTGGCAGAGATTCTAGAGAGTATGTCTTATAGCGAGGCAGCGGCTGTTCTTACATTAATGCCCTCAATAAGAAATGAAGAGGTGCTCAAAAAAATGAAAAAAGAATCAGCGTACCACATACAGAAAATATTGTCTTATGAAAAAAGCACAGCAGGCTCTATAATGAGCACAGAGTTTCTTACTATCCCAGACTCATTCACAGTATCTCAAACAATAGCTTTTTTAAGAAAAAAGATGCCAAAGCCCAGCAAGATTCATTATTTTTATGTTAGTGACAAGGAAGGCAATTTAGTAGGAATACTCTCTTTGAGGGATTTGGTAATCGGAGACAAAAATGCAAAAGTTTCTGCAATTTTGAGAAAAAATTTGATTACATTAGATGTTCAGACCCCCTTAGATGAGGCATTCAATCTTTTAAACAAATACAAGCTTCTTGCGCTTCCAGTAGTGTCAAAAGCAGGAGCAATAGTGGGGGTTATAAGAATAAGCGATGCATTGAATGCATTGCTCCCATTGGGAATAAAAAAACAGAGAATACCTTCCAAGTATAGGAGAAAAAGAAAACAAAATGCCAAGATTAAACATTAGAAATTTATTATTTTTTCTCGCAATAATCGGCCCAGGAATAATAACTGCCAATGTAGATAATGATGCCGGAGGGATAGCTACTTATTCTTTGGCCGGGGCAAATTTTGGATACACCCTTCTTTGGGTGCTTATTCCAATAACAATCGTTTTGGTTGTTGTGCAGGAAATGTGTTCTAGAATGGGAGTTGCAACAGGCAAAGGGCTTGCAGATCTTATAAGGGAGAACTTTGGCATAAAGATTACATTTTATCTTATGATTTCATTGGTCATCGTGAATATAATGAACACTATCTCAGAATTTGCAGGCATTGCTGCCGCAAGTGAGATATTCCATATAAGCCGGTATATTTCTGTTCCATTATGCGCCCTTTTAGTGTGGTGGATTGTAGTAAAAGGAACTTACAAAACCGTTGAGAAAATATTTCTTTTTGCATGTATCTTCTATGTAAGCTACATATTTTCCGGAGTCATGTCTTCTCCCGACTGGAAAGAAGTGGCTTACAATTCAATAATCCCTTCATTTCAGTTTTCTTCTTCTTATTTTATAATGATTATAGCAATGATAGGAACAACTATCGCTCCCTGGATGCAGTTCTATCTGCAGTCTTCAATTGTTGAAAAAAACATAAAGAGGAGGGATTACAAGTACAGCAAATTAGACGTTATAGTAGGATGCATTATTGCTGCAGTTGTTGCATACTTTATAATCCTTTCAACAGCGTCTACTATATTTCATAGCAACAAGCAAATAGTTGACGCCGCAGATGCGGCAGTTGCATTAATCCCTTTGGCAGGAAAGTTTGCAGGATATCTTTTTGCATTTGGCTTATTGAATGCAAGCATTTTTGCAGCATCGATACTTCCCCTCTCAACTGCATATTCTGTAAGTGAGGCATTTGGCTGGGAGAATGGAGTAAACCGCAAATTTAGCGAAGCAAAAAAATTCTATCTGCTCTACACTGCAATAATAGTAATAGGTGCTGCAGTAATAATGATTCCAAATTCCTCCCTGATTTTCCTGATGTACATTTCTCAGGTATTAAATGGAGTATTGCTTCCAGTGATATTGATAATAATGTTAAGGTTAGTAAACAACAAGGAGATAATGGGAGATTTTGCAAACACTAAAACGACCAATATTATTGCAGTGGCAAGCACTATCCTGCTGGTAGCAGTGAATATATTCATGATTGTTTCTTTGTTTATTAAGTAATTTAACGAAAAATAAAAAGCCTCAGACAGGCATTCGTGTTTGGTTTATTTTTTAAGGCTTTCAATACCTAAACCTGTCTTACATATTAAAAAATAAAGAAAAAGAAAAAAAGAAATTTTACTAACTTGTTGCTATAAAAGCCCACCAAGGTTTTTTAGCTTTTATTACTTCTCCTGTTTCTGCGTCAATCTGGGCTTGAACCTGCATCTTTGTCTTAAACATTCCTAAAATTCGTGCTTCTTTCTGGGCTTTCACTTCATAAGCTGCTTTTACTTGTTCTCCGCTTCCAACTTCTTTTAGCTCTATTTGGCAGTTGTTTTCTGAATTGCAAACTTTCAATTGCAACCTTTCAATAGCTCTTTCTGAAGCAGTATTTGGCATTACTTTAATTTCTGCATTCTTCCCATTTGAAAGCTTGGTTTTTAACATTGTTTTATTTTGGGCTTGTTCTTGAGTCATTTCCATAGAAGATGTTGCTCCTACTCCTCCAACTTGAAGCCTAAACCCATTTTCTGTTTGGATTTGCATTTGCTCCCCCTTAGAGTTTTCATAGTTTCCAGACTGAACTCTTACTTGCACTTGACTAACTTCTCCTTGATTTTGATTTTGATTTTGATTTTGAGTTTGCGTTTCAGTATTAGTCTGAGTTCCATTGCCTGTTCCTTGACCTGCTTGAGCTGTGCCCGAACCAACATTAGTTCCTTGCTGTCCTGCTCCCGCATCCCCTTGAGCAGCAAAAACTAAAGAAATTGCCATTAAAGAAACCAAGAGAATCAAAAATAATTTTTTCATTGTTTTTTACCTCCTTTCAATTCTTTATTTTTATTCCTAAATATGCTCTTACTCATGCAAATTAACCAATTCCAATGCAATATAAAATGAATAATAAGTAAAACAATGAACGCTATTCCTGCCCAAGTATGGACAAAAGACCATGTTCCTTTTGTCAAGCCCAAGAATTCCTGATATCTTCCCTGCCTAACTCCTTCTGGAAGAAAGAAGAAAATAACCAAGGCTGTTGTTGCGCTAAATACAAACGTTATTGCCATTAAAATATCAATTAGATAATTAAAAACACCTTTTTCCATATCATCAATGAGTTATTCTTATTTTTAATCCTTTCCAAATCCTCATTTCTCAAACCAAATGCGTAAGCCTCAGACAGGCTTTACCCTAATAGGTTTTATCAAGAATGAAAGATAAAAGCCTCCAGGAGGATTTGAACCCCCGACCCCCTGTTTACAAAACAGATGCTCTAGCCACTGAGCTATGGAGGCATTAAATAACTTCTAAATAGAATTTTTTAAACTTATCCTTTTTACTGTTCTTTCTTCTTTAGTATCTCAAATATTCTTATCTCGCAGAAAGATAAAGGATATATCTTCTTGAGTTTTAATGATAATTCTTTAGCATATCTTCCATAGATTATTGATGAAACTATCTCTTCGATTGATTTTGATTCGCAAAAAGCCTTTATTTCTTCTGCAGCCTTAAGCCTCAACGCATTTCTTACGCTTCTATGAACACTTTTTCTTGTTATCATGAAAGGCTTTATCCTAAGTATTACATCGTCTTTTGGAACCATAAAAGAATCTTCCACATAGCTTATTCCTTTTCTTATTGCCCTTTGTATGTAGAATGGAAGCAGCTTGAATCCTTTTAAATCGGCAGTTGCTTTTCCATCTTTTACAGAAATTCTAAACACTGCTTCAATGCTTTTGCCATGAAGCTGCCTTGTTAGATCCATCTTTATTGTTTTGTTGTTAAGATTCTCTATTTCTAGGGCAGACAATTTTATAATTGTGTCAATCATCGGTATTTCTACATCAAAAGATTTCTTTTTAGTGGCCATTTTAATCCTTCTTCTTCTTTTCCTCTATGATCATTTTTGTTGTCCTTATTCCTTTTTTCTGCAGTCTTGATTTGCTGCATATTGAGCATGTGTACATAACATTCGCCTTTTTTGTTGATTTTGTCTTCCTTTTCCAGGATGCTATAGCTGGCTTGCTTCCCCATTTTCCCAAATTACCATATCCTCTTCCTCTTCCCCTTAATTTTGCTCTTGGGGCTGAGCCTTTCTTCATACTTCCTCTTTTATGACCAGAGCTAACAAGACTTATTTTTTGATCTGTATGCTTCTTACAAACAGGGCAATACCTTTTCGTCTTTTTTGGCTTTTTCATCTTATAATGTTACCTATGATTTTCATTTTTTAGAAAAAGAAGGGGGTATTTAAATCTATTTATTAATCCGACTCTATAATGCTTGCTTTCTCACCC
The DNA here is from genome assembly GCA_043808285.1 of archaeon. GTDB lineage: Archaea > Nanobdellota > Nanobdellia > Pacearchaeales > DTIR01 > JAZDFA01. The sequence goes on along the minus strand of JAZDFA010000007.1, from coordinate 29,156 downwards.
TGCACAAGTATCTGGGCTATTGCGGCTGGAAGATTTGCCATCTCTCCCTTTTTGAATGGTCCAAGTATGCTTCCATTCTCCTCTAGAAAGCTTTCAACATCCTTGTTAAACTTTATTAGCTGATTTTGCAATTTTTTTTGCTCATGCCCATTTATTATATTGCTCAATATTTTTGTTGCGTCTTCAAGTTTTTGCGTAACTATTTCAAAGATTTCCTTTTCATATTGTATCATGTTTTCAAAATCTTTCTTGCTGATCCCAGTTTCAGATGCAACAAAAGCAAGGTCAAGTATCTTCTTTTTTCTTCTCATCATAAGCTCTTTGAAAACAGCAATGCTGTTTTCCATTTGCTTTTTTGTTTTTACTATTGCATCAGAAAACATGTCATCTTCTTTTGATATTATTCCCTTCTTTTCAGCTATATAACTACCCACATCGCTAAAGAAATTCTTTGGCAAATCCTGCAACTGCTCAGAATACTTATCTTTTCTTAGTAAATCATAGAGTTCTTGATATGTTATCATGCAACAACAACAAACAACCTATTTTTTAAGGTTTCTGCTGCTAGAATATGAACTTCAAAACATCCTTTCCATAGAGTTTTCCAAGCTTTCCATTCTTAGATTCAATTTCTGTGAACCTCTTAGTGCCATCTTTTTCTTTTCCGCAAACCAGGAAGGGGACAGAATCAGAAGTATGCGCCTTTAAATTGCATACAGTGGAATGGTCTGCAGTGATTATTATCTTAAATTTTTCATTCTTGTACATTTCCAAGATAAATGAGAAGAATTCCTTGTCTATCATCTCTATCATCTTTTTCTTGTCTAAAGGTTTGTTGTCATGCCCGGGAATATCTGTTTCTTTGAAGTGAATATAGAAATGGTCGTATTTTTTCCAGTTCCATTTCAATGATTTTTTTGCAAAATCTATTGTTTGATTCAATCCTTCATAGAGGTTGCTGTATACCTCCTCTCCCTTCAAAGGGGGGTAAGCAAATGATTCAACATTCATTCCAAAGAATCTCGCAATTCCTATTTCAAGAGGCATGCATCCGATATAAAGCCATTTTCCATCTAACTTTTTTGTTTGGACAAGTTCTGTTCCAGCGTCTCTTGCAAGAATTATATTGGCTGGCAGCAGCCCTTTTTTCCCTCTTTCTTCATTGATTCTGTTAGTTTTTAGTATGTAATAGCTTTGCTCTACAAATTCATTTAGTATGTTTGCGCTTAGTTGGGTGTTTTCTTCATCATCAAGAGGTTTTGAGTATTGCAATACATCATGAGATTGGAAGGTTCCCTTTACTCTATATGCGGGGTCAACATTGGTTATGTTCTCTGAGAATCCTCCCCTTATTACAAGAACCCCTCTATGCTGAACTGTTGGCTTGAATAGGAATTTGTAAGGCAATTTCATTCTTTTATTTATGTCTTTTGAGAGTATCATTGCTTCTCTGGTTGTCAATGTTCTTGCAACTCTTCGGTCTATTATCTTTCCATCATTTATGTTAGTTATCGTTGCAAAGTTTGTTCTTAATACAAGGTCTCCTCTTTGAAATTTTACATCAGCCCCCAATGCTTCAAGGGGTCCTCTTGGGATGAATGCGTTCTCCCCAAGTATCGCAAGAATCCCATTATTGGATTCAGGTGCTATATTCTCATTTATTGGATACATGTATCCTTGCTCTCCATTTTGCGCAAGAAAGTCGATATTTGGAGTGGATGCTGCTTGAAGAGGAGTTTGATTATCCAGCTCTTTGCAGGCTTTATCCGCCACTCCATCCAGTATGATAAGAATGGATTTCATCATTACAAAAGGTGAAAATTCTTTATAAATTTTTAGTCTAATAAGGTTTAAATAATTCTTCTTGTTTTTCTAATAATGGGGAATAGGCTATTACATGATAAAAGAGGAGACCTTCTCAAATTCGTTATAAATCTATTGATAGGGATATTTTGTGTTATAATATTGCTTTATCTTTTCTCTGGGCTTCTTTCAATTTTGTTTCCTGGAAAAGCGCAGCAAAAGCTCCAGGCACAAGGCACTATTGATGAGATTTATTCAAAAGTTGATAATCTGGAAATAGGAAAGAGCGCAGAAGTAATGATTTATTCTCCAGAAGGATTTTATTTAATGGGCTTTGCAACAAAGGGGGGATTAACAGATTATCCCCTGAAACTTCCCCCAGCGTGTATAAATAGCGATTGCCTTTGTGTATGCCAGTGGGCAGTAAGAGATTCTAAAAGGGACTGCATAAAAAATGCAGCCTGCAAGTCATTTGACCTCCCATTTTTTGACAATGAGAGAGGAGACTTGGATATAAGGATAATTAAGGAAACACTGATAATAACAAAAGGAGAGAAATTTTTTACTGTTGCAGAAAAAAAATGATTAAACAAAACAAAAAGGCAATGACTGCAGAGGCATTAATGAAGATACTGCTGTGGATTGTTTTTGCAGCAATAATCTTTTTAGGCCTAAGATATATGATGCAGAAGTTTGGGGTAATCTAGATAATATTATAAAAAACAAAAGTCTGATACAAGAATGAAAAACAAAAAAGGTCTTGAGGCAAAAGTACTAATCGGAATCATAATAACGATAATAGTTGCATTAGTAATATTAAGATTTATTTCTTATTTTAATGCAACTGGAACAATTGACAAAGAGACATGCCACACTTCTGTTCTTTTAAGGTCAATGCCGTCAGTAATAGGAGATGCAGCCAAAGCAGGAGTCCCTTTAAAATGCAAAACAGAACCAATTCAGATAAATTCAAACAATGCGGTAGAGATTGAAGGCAAGCTTGCCAATGCAATGTATGACTGCTGGTGGATGCTTGGAGAAGGCAAACTTGATTTCTTTACAGAAAGTACATGGCAAAAATTACTTGTTAATCCAGCAAGCAAGGCATGCGTTATATGCTCAAGAATAACATTTGGAGACAAGACAAAAAAAGAGATTCCAAGTGTTGATATAACCAGTTATCTTCAGGATGTTCAGATCCCCTCAAAAAGCGTTACTTACCTTGAATATTTCTCTGAAGAAAAAGGTGCAAAATTGCAGCCAGGAATTGAAGTCGCAAAAATAGACACAAGCAAAGAATATACAGTAATATACATGGGTCTTAAGGGGGGCAGTATTGAGGAAATTCTTCAAACAGATGGGGGATTAGCATTAGGAGGGGCATTTATTGCAAGCAACATACCTGGAATGGGCTCTTTGGTAAAATTAATAGCAGAACCTGTTGCAATCGCTTCACTTGGTTTAATTGCCGCTCAAGGATTTATGACTAGCCAGAGGGAATGGGTAGCTGGAATGAGATGCGGTGACGTAAAAGGATGCAATATGGTTATACTTACAGAATACAGCCCAGAAGAACTTGGGAAAGCTTGCGATAATATAGAAAGCATTCCCTAAGAAAATTTATTAACTTCTTTTTTCTTGCACCTTTATGCAATTTAATACCACAAGGAAGGATTTTTTCTCGCAAAAAAGAGCGAATACAGATTTGCAGTCATTTATAATTTACATCATTTTTGTCATCTTCATACTTTTTGTGCTTCTTGTTTTTATCAGAAAATCTGCTAATGGAGATATTCTAAAAGAGCAGGTTCTTGCAAAGCAGATTTCATTGCTGATAGATATTTCAAAACCGGGTACAGAGATTAGTCTCCATAAGGATTATTTTGATGTTTCAATAAAAACAAATCAAGTAACTGCATTATCAAAAAAAGAGGATGCATTAAGCAAACTCCAGAAGACTAAAGGATACTCTTATGATTTTATCTCAAAATACAATGTGGTCGGAGAGCAGAAGGAGGCTATGCTTAGCATAAAGATTTCAGAATAAAATGGCGTTAAGAAACAAAAAAGGCGATTTGGCATCAGAATTTGTATTGTGGTTTTTTAGGTTTCTTGTTCTTATACTAATAATTGCAGCAATTGTTGCGGCAGTTGGAATATTTTATTCTGGCAAGTATGATGTCAGGAGTTTTGAAGCCTCTGCTTTAGGCAACAGTATTGCTGAATGTATCATCAACAAAGGAGTTGTAACAGAACAGGAATTCAATTCAGCATTTGATAAATGCGTTCCAACTCTAGATGAAAATGAATACTATGTAAATTTGAGTATCTCTTATGGTGGCGATAAACTCCCAGGTAAGCAGGTGGGGGAAGAGGACACGGAGATGCTCTGCCAACTAAAAAAATCAAGAATGAAATACAAGCCATACTGTACAGACCAAAGATATTATGTGCTATTTGAAAAAGACGGCTCTTTAAATCGCGCCTCTTTAGATATACTCATAGGGATAAGAAAAGTGGAGAAGAATGTAACATGATTAATCATAAAAAATCTCAGATAGGCACAACATTGACTTTGATTGCAGCAACAATTATAATTTTTTTTCTGCTTTTCTTTTTCCTTAGTATAACAAATACCCTAGCTTCATTCAAGTTCTCTTTTTCATTGCCAGAGAAGCAGATTCCATCATCTCAAATAAAATCACTCCAGGCATATCTTAACACAGAATCTTTGATTGGAGGAGACCAAACAAAAATTTCAGAAATGATAAGGCTATGGACTATCGAAGGGAATCCTCAATATTTTGCCCAAATAAAACAGGAAACAGACATCATATTTTCAAGATATTCAAATGAAAAAGAAAAATGCTATTTTCTCAAGATACAATCAGGGGAGAATTCAATAGAATCTGGAAATGCTATTAAGGATATGATAAAGCAAGGAGAAGAGCACGTTGCATATCTCCCTTTAGCAGGAAGTGAACAGATTAAGATTTCATTCCGTTTGGATGAAAAATGCATATACAACTGGGAATAAAATGAAAAACAAAAAAGCGCAGATATTTGCAATGTTATTAGTACTCGCAGTGATAGTTGTCATAACTTATTCTCTTTTTACATTCATAACAACTCAGGGGTTTTTCAGGGGAGTTTCTTCCCCCAAAAATTTACATGCCCTTTATGAAGATTCATTAGCCTTTGAGATGTTTTCAAGCAATGCCGCAGAAATCAGCATAATACAATCTTATAACTCTATTGCAAAGCAAAATCTTTTTGCACCAAAAGATGCAGTTTACGCAGATAATCATATTAATCTGACTGGGGGGATAGTTAATACTGATCAACTGCTTCTCATTCAATCAAACAATTCTCTTAATCTCTTAATTGAGGAATATCCTGACAACAAATTCAGCGACATGGAGTTCTTTGCAGCATTTGAAAATAGCAAATTATCTTTTAATTCCCAGAAAAAAATTAATACTGAAGTTGAAGGCAATTTCGCATACTCTGCAGTTTACTTTTTCAAGCCAAATTTAGAATTTTCCTTAAGCAAATTGCATCTTTTCTCTTTTGAGGAAATATATAGTGAAGCGAAAAGGTGCAAAGCTCTTCCAACTGCTGAAGAAATCGGGGTATGCATCAATTTAGGCTATTATGATTCTGCTGTTAAAATAGATGGCTCAAAAATATTCTTTGATTTTTCATCAAAAAGAAATTTCCTGCTTGATGGCAAAGAGCTTACACCAATAAAAATATCCTTCTTCTTGGACGCATAAAGAATACATTGTTCTATAAAAATGCTTATAAATCACTTCGTTTTCTAGATGGGATGTTTAAAATAGGTTACGATCAATTATTAGATAAAATATCCAAAGGCGCGGCAATAAGCATAGAGGAAGTTGGAAGAAGGATTGATGCAAAGAGAGCTAAGCTGTCTGGCTTGATAACAAAAGAGGGTGCTGCTCAGATTGTCGCGGCAGAACTTGGCGTAAGCTTTGACAGGCAGAGAGCAAAGATTTCTGAATTATTGACTGGGATGAGAAAAATCTCAGTAATAGGAAAAGTTCTAGATATTTATCCTGTCAGGACATTCAAAAGGAATGATATGGACAATAAGGTTGCTACGCTGCTTATTGCTGACGAAACTGCTTCTGTGCGAGTAGTTCTTTGGGATACTAATCACATAAAACTCATTGAGAATGGTGGGATAAAAAAAGGAAATGTTGTTGAGATAAAGGATGCAGCCGTAAGAACTGGAGAACTTCATCTTAGCAATCTCTCAGACATAAAATCAATCAACAAGGAAATGGAAAATGTTGTTATTAAGGCCCATATTGAGGAATCCAGCATAATTGACCTCCAGCAGAATGTGAATGTTATGCTTAGGGCATTCATAGTGCAGGCATTTGAGCCCAAGTTCATAGAAACTTGCCCAGAATGCAATTTAAAGCTTGCAAATGACAATGGCAAGTTTACCTGCCAAACACACGGAGCAGTAGTTCCAAATTACCGTTCATTGATGAATGTGGTTCTTGATGATGGCACAGAAAACATAAGGGCTATTCTTTTTGATGAAATGGTAAAGAAGATTTTTGGCATACAAGATTCAATGGCGCTAAAAGAGGTGGGATTTTTGGCCGGGAAGAGGGATGAAATACTTGGCAAGCAGATGATATTTTTTGGCAAAGCAAGGCAAAACAAATTTTTTGGCAATACTGAATTTGTTGTTTCAGATATAAATGAACTAAATGTTCAAGAGCTCATACAAAAGATGAGCAAGTAAAATGCTGGTTAAAACACATATACTAATCTCTCTTTTAGTTTTCTTATTCCTGTTTAACTCAATAGATAATCAACTTGTCTTTTTTGCAGTTATGATGCTTTCAACAACATTACCTGACATTGATTGCGGGAGTTCTTACATATCTAACCGTCTTACTTCTCTAGTAAGGCTTTTCACTTTTTTTGCAAGGCATAGGGGATTTTTTCATAGTATAACTGCCGCTATTCTTTTTTCTGCTATTCTTCTTCCATTCTCTTCCCTCGTCTCATTGGCTTTTTTCTTAGGATATTCTCTTCATATACTTTCAGACAGCTTTACAAGTGCCGGAATAACTGCATTCTGGCCCTCAAAATCAATAATAAGGGGAAGAATTGCAACAGGAGGATTTAGTGAAAAATTGCTGTTTATTTTTCTTATTGCAGTTAATTTCATTGTAGCTTTAGACATTTTTTTATGATGTCAAGAACACTTGACAAAAACCACATACTAAAGTATGTGGTCGCGTGTTCTTGAGCATCCTAAAATTCCAAGCAAACTTCCGCCCTTTAGGGTGCGGTAAAACTCAAGGAATTTTTTGATACCTAGAATACTATATGCTGAACTAAGATAATCTTTTTAAATCGAAACTATATGTCTTTAATATGGGAGAGAGTAAGGAAGACAAGAAAAAGGATATCAAGATTACTGATTTGCCAGGCATAGGCCCTGCAATAGCTACAAAGCTTGAAGCAGCAGGCATAACAGAACTAATGAACATTGCGGTTCTTTCTCCAGCAGAGCTTTCAAACACGTCAGGATTATCAGAGGCTGTTGCAAGAAAAGCCATACAGGCTTCAAGAAAGATGCTTAATCTAGGATTTGAAGATGCCTCAGAATACATGAAGAGGAGAGATGAAATGCTTACAATAAGGACCGGAAGCGGCAATCTTGATGCCTTATTGGGTGGCAAAGGGGTAGAGACAAAAGCTATAACAGAAGTTTACGGCGCTTTTGGTTCTGGAAAAACACAGATGGGGTTATCATTAGCAGTAAATGTTCAGCTTCCGATAAAAGAGGGGGGATGCAATGCAAAGGCAATTTATATTGACACAGAAGGAACTTTTAGGCCAGAAAGAATAAAACAGATTGCAGAAGGCAGCGGGATTGACACTCAAAAGGCATTGAAAAATATAATGGTTGCAAGGGCATTTAATTCAGACCACCAAATGCTTCTAATAGAAAAAATTGCAGATATGATTAAAGAAGGGGAGAACATCAAATTGGTTGTTGTTGATTCTATCACTTCTCATTTTAGGGCGGAATTTACTGGCAGGGGCCAGTTAGCTGACAGGCAGCAGAAAATAAATAAGCATCTTCATGATTTGATGAGGCTTGCAGAAACATACAACTTGGCAGTTTATGTTACCAACCAAGTAATGGCTAATCCTGCAATGATGTTTGGAGACCCTACAACCGCAATCGGCGGGCATATACTTGCGCATGGTTCAACTTACAGGATTTATTTCCGCCGCGGAAAGCAGGATTCAAGGGTCGCAAAACTTATTGATGCTCCGCATCTTCCTGAAAGCGAGACAGTCTTCTACCTGACAACTGTAGGGTTAAGAGACGAGCCAAAAGAACCAAAAGAATCAAAGAGCAAGGATTAATGTTTTAGAATAGTTTTTAAATTTCAAGAAGATTTCTTTAATCATCTAATCATCTGCCCCCATAGTTCAGCCCGGATAGAATACGACCTTGCGGTGAGCGAGAGGGTTTAAGTAAATTAAACCCCCAATAATAAACACTATCGCGAAAAGGTTGGGACCGAGGTTCAAATCCTCGTGGGGGCATTTTCAAGATAGTTTTTATACTATATTTTCCTATCTTTTCTATGGAAAAGAGGATAGTGTCATCCGTGCTTTTAGCAACGATTGCCTTGCTATTTTTTTCTATTCCGATTGTTTCAGCTCAAACATACTCCGGATTTAATAGCTTTGCTGATAATGTTAAATTATTTTTTTCTAATGGAGATGGCAAAGTTAGATTAGCCTTGGAAATAAGAGAAAAAGAAGTAAATTCTGCTTTAGAAAATGTGGAGAATGGAAATACTCAAAATGCAATTAAAAATCTTGAGAATGCAGAAAGTAAGCTTAAAATTATCCAGGAAAAAATATCATTAAAAACTTCTCAAGAAGTAAAAACAAGCGTTGAAGAAATAAAAGAAAAAATCAGCAAGGACAATCTCCCCCAAGAGTTTAGCAAATATAAATCAGAAGAGGAAAAAACACAGCTGACAGCAGAACTTACTGAGAAGACTTATGAATATTGTAAAGAACTTGCAAAAGAAGATTTTGCTTTAATGTTAAAAGAAGAAGAATGTAATCCAGATACTGCTATTCCCGGACTCGAAAAAGAATTAGAAAAATTAAAAGACTTTCAAGAGAGGATGTTTGTTCAATTAATGCTAGAGATTAGAAGTTGTATAGATGACCCGGGGACTTGTAATTGTGAAGCTAATGTTGATATTGAACAGAAAGCAAAATGTGAAAAAATGGTTGCTCTTGCTATTAAATGCGAGTATAAGGAAGATGAAGTATCTTGCAGTGAATTAAAAGCTATGGGGCCTAAAAAAGGAGATAGTTTTGCAGAGAGTTTTGTTCCAGATTTTTTAATGAATTTGTTTAGGGAAAAAGAAGATATGATTGGCTATAATATAAATCATTCAGATGGTGTTCCCGAGGAGTGCTGGGATGAAAATGATAAACCAGAATGTAAACAATATGATTATCTAAAAGAGACAAAGGACGATTGGGATGAATATGGGAATTATATAGGAAAAAGACCTAAAAACAAAGAACCAACAATGCAAGAATCAATTCCTCAATGTTTTGATGAAAATAATAATTTCTTAGAAGAAAAATGTGGCAAAATTAGTGTTATTAGAAATGAGGAAGGATTAGTAAATTACATAATTGAGAAAGAAATTGAAAATATTTTAGATAAATTTGAAAATGCTTCAGAACAACGTATTATTGATGTTAATGGAACTAATGGACAAACCATGATTAATGAAATAAAAGAAGAAATGAATCAGATTAATAATCAGATTGTAAATATAACATATGCTGCCGGAACAGGTCCTGGAGGGGAATCAGGGGTCGTCATAAAAGGCGATAAGCAGGGAGTTGTAACAGGTAATGATGGAAATGGCAGCGGAGGATTGAAACCTGAAGTTAAAACTTATACCTCTGGAGATGGAACTGATAAAAATGAAGTTATTGAAGATGGAAACAAAAATGAGGTTAATTATGATCCCTCAATAAATCATGCGCTAGAAGATACCATTGATGAAACTTACGATGATGAACTTGCTCCATAAAAAATTAATTTCAGCTTAGGGGAGCATAGATATTACTTCACTTCAACAAACATATCTTTGCCAACTCCGCACAAAGGGCACTTCCAGTCTGCTGGAAGGTCAGAAAACTTCATTTTCTCTTTTTCTTCGTCATATATGTATTCGCATACAGTGCATTTGAATTTTGCCATTTTTACTACTTAGATTCCTAATTGTATATATTCTGGCTTTGAAACAAGTTTACAGCAGCCAATCTTAAGCTGCAATCCAGAAGCATCTCTTGGAGCCTCAAATATCTTTACACCTGAAAGAGGCTTATTGGGCATAAATTTAGTGAGATTGGTTAATGCAGTTATTCCATTATCTGAATAAGCAGATTCTGCTGGGGGGTTGGATAAATATTCATTATTCATGCTGTCAACAAGACTGAAAGGCAATTCAGTGAAAGTTACTGATTGGTCTCTTGCGCTTGTTATCGTCATTTGAACAATATAAAATAAGCCACTTGCGTTTCTCTCTCCCACTTTTTCTGCAGTTGTAACTTTGTCAACGTTATACTCTATCTGGTAAGAAATCAATTCTTTATTTACATCCGTTGTTGTTCCTTGGAATGTGCATTGGTCAATATCATTAGGCCTTCCTTCTTCAGTGCCGCATTGATTTATATCATTGCATACTCTGTTAGTGGAACCTTCTTTGCATTCGCTCCAGTCATTACATTCCCACTTTGGAAAGCATTTTTCTTTTACATCTACAGATACTTCCTTTGTTTTTGAGAACCACATGCCCACTGCAAAACCCACAATCAGCATTGCTATGATTATTATTGCTATAAGAGAATTATTAGGCTTCTTTGTTATGGTTGCCTCTTTTTTTCCATCCTTTTTAGCCATTTTAGATATATAGAAGAGTAATTTATAAACCTAATGATACAAAAATTTATAAATCAAAAAGCAAATCTGCTTTTACTAAAAATGGGAACAGCACTAATAAGAATGAAGATAATGCCGGAGTCACCTTCAAGCGACCTCAACGCAATAAAATCAGAATGCACTGCCAAGTTCACTGCTGCAGGGGCAAAGGTTCATTCTGTAGAGGAAGAGCCAATCGCTTTTGGTTTAATTGCATTGATATTTACATTGATATGGCCTGAAGAAAAAGACCAAAGCATAGTTGAAGAGGCCATTAAAGGCGTTCAACATATACAATCTGCAGAAATAATTGACTTTAGAAGGGCATTTGGATAAAATTATCTTTAGATATCTTTAATTGTTGTATTCCGTTTACAAGTTATAGAGTAAGGTTACGGGGGTTCTTGCATTTTTTTGTTCAGCATTTTTGCTTTGACAATTGCCTAGACTTTGCAAAGATGATTGCCTTTGCTTTTGTTCCCTTGCCTTACTCCTATCTTCTTGGCTCCAGTCAAATTAGAAAAAGTTTAATTTTTCAATTAGAATTTATATAAAATTATCATAATCCCAAATATGGAGGTTTATTAGAATATGTTTTCTTTACTAAAACATCTTATCTACGTCCCTTACCAGCTCTTCAGCGCTTTCTTCAGCCATTACACTGCCTTCTTTTCCACAATAGGGGCATTTCTTTGGAATTCTTCCAGTTTGAAATTGGAATCTGCAAGATGCACACCTGTATCTGCTCATGTTTCTAAAATATGTTCATTGTTTTTAAATTTTTACATTGATTCAGATTGGAAAAGATATTTAAAATTAGCACTTCTGTCTAGTTAATGGATTTAACCCAAATAAAAAAGAAGATTCTAGAGCAGATTTCTGCCTCAGATGCCCAAAATAAGGAAGAGCTTGCTGAAAAGATAGAAGCAATGAATGATGAGGAGATTATGGCTATAGCAAACAGGAATCAATGCATCTTTTGCAGCATTGCATCGGGAGAGGTTGAAACATTTAAGATTTATGAGACTCCCCATATTGTTGCATTTCTTGATATAAATCCTGCTTCAAGTGGAAATATGATTGTTGTTCCCAAGAATCATTTTCAGTTTATTTCACAGATGCCTAATGATCTAGTATTCGCGCTTTTTTCTGCAGTAAAATTCCTCTCGCCTCTTCCCATAAAGTTGCTTGGCGCAAAAGGAACAGCAATAACTTTAATGCAGGGGCAAGGGCAGAGTGTGCCTCACGTTTGTGTAAATATCACCCCAAGATATGAAAATGACAAATTAAATTTCGATAACGAAAGACAGAAAGAAACAGATGAAAATCTTGAAGGTATTGCAGGCAAAATTAAAAAAGAGATAGCAGAGTATTTTAAATCACTTCCAAAAGAAAAAGTTGCCCAAGAACCAAGGCAGCAAATAAAGGAGCAGCCAAAAGCAGCAGCAGAAGAAGGCCGAGAGTCTAAGAAAGAGGCACCCAAAGAAGAGAAAAAAGAACAACCAAAAGAGGAAAAAAAAGAAGTAAAAAATGCTCAAGAAGGGAAAAGGTCGATGAGGGTGATACGAATTCCTCGCTAAGTAAACATTAATTTTTTAATATATGAACCACAATCAAAAATTATTTTATGAATTAGAACAACGGTTTAAGTTAGATCAAGAATTAATTAAACAATGTGATATAAAAAAGTATACAGAAAATTGTCATAAAAATTCCGAATGGTTGAAACGGATTATTTCTAAACAAGGTGGGTCATCTGAAGAGAAAATTAGCAAACAAGGAGAATTTTATTCTTGGTTGATTGTTCAGCATTCAGAAGATATTGATTTTCAAAAATTGTGTCTAAAGTTATTAAAAAATTTATCAAAAACAAAAGAAAGAAATCAACATATTGCTTATTTAATAGATAGAATTTTGGTGAAAGAAAATAAAAAACAAATCTATGGGACACAATTTTCTAATGGCAATCCTTTCCCAATTCTTGATGAAGGTAATCTAGATAAAAGAAGAAATGAAATGGGTCTGGGTTCATTTGAAGAATATTCTAAAACAATGCAAAAGTTAAGTAAACATTATGAGTATGAATCTTAGCACATCAACAAAAAGGCTTAATATCAAAGAAATAAAAAATACCGGGACGAAAGGAATCCCATTTTTTATAACAACATTTTTCTTGGCTTTCTTTATCATCTCTATTTCATTTATTGTCAATCCGTCAAATCTTGGTTCTATTGTTTTTTTGCCAATTTTCACAGGCTCCACAATCCAGTCTCCTTCTGTTAGCTTAGAAGGTTGAACAACTGCAATCATGCATGCATTTTCAACTGCTTTCACATATGCAAACAGGAAAGGAAATACTAGAAGGAGGATTGTAAAAATTCTTATTGAAATTTCATTATATAATAAAGTAGAATTAAGCGCAAGAACTCCAATTCCTGCAATAATGAACACCACTCCCTTCTTTTTGTTTTGATTTACAACAATAAAAAATTCTTTCTTGAATTTTGTAAAGTGCCTAATTGAAAGTGCTATGCTAAATGCAAGCCCATAAACCGAGCCTACAAATAGAGTATTTACCATAAATGTTGCTAGGAAAGGAATCTTGAATGGAATAAGATAATATAAAGAGTCCATCTGCCTGTTTATAAAAACGGGGGATGTTCCAAAAGCAGCGGCAAGTGCGGTTAGCAATTTAGCATCCCCCCCAGCAAATACTCTAGAATAATATAGAATATTTGCAACACCAAAAAAAATAGCAGTCATCCCAATTCCAAAAAGAAAGTAGTAAGGCTTTGATGAGATTATTGATGCGATTGCCCTGATCCCTAATGCTATTATTATCAGGGAGAAACTCAGCCAATTAGCTACCTCCCTTTTTTTTATATCTTGGATTGTTGCAAAAAAAAGCCATATAACTGTTATTAGTGATATTGCAATGTCTGAAACAAGAATCAAATCCATTTTAATGGAATAAATTTATAAGCATTTTTAATCTTATCTGTTAATGTCAAAAAAGATAACTATTATAGGGTGCAGTATTTCCGGATCAATTGCAGCGTTCATTCTTGCTAAATCAGGATTTGATGTCAGTGTATATGAGCAGAATCCTAAAGAAAGAATACATCAGAAGATATGCGCTAACATAGTAACTAGCTCTTTTATAAGATTGATGAAAGAAATAGGGTTAGATACAGAGAGCATAATAAAAAGAAAATTCGCAATGGCAGAATTCTATTCACAAAGTAACTCTGTGAAGATACCAGTAACAGATTATGAGATAGACCGTCAAAGGCTTCTCCACATTGCAATAATCGCTGCCCAAAAATTTGGTGCTAAGTTTTATTTCAATTCAAGAGTTATAGAATTTGAAGATACCCCTAGTGGAATAAATATTACTGTACAGAAAACAAATGAAAAAAATCCTCAAATGGAAAGTTTTGATTACTGCATAGGTGCAGATGGTTCATTAAGCACAGTATCTAGAAAGTCAGGATTATGGCAAAACAGAAAATTTTGGCTTGCAATACAATCATCTGTCTCCAAATCAAAAATAAGCTGTCATGTCAATGAGTCGGCCTACAAGATATTCTTCATTCCCCACCTGGGTTATTATTCATACATTTTCCCTTCAGGAGAAAATTATACAATCGGGATTTTAGCAGACCCCCAAAAAGCAAAAGCAAGATTTAGTGAGTTTTGTGATTTTATAGGCGTTAAGAACTGCAAGATAGAATCTGCATTAATTCCCATTCCAAAGAAATTGAACACTAAAAAAGGAAACATTTTTATAATAGGAGATGCAGCATGCCACACAAAATTCAGCGGGGGAGGGATAGTGCCTTCAATAGAGGCAGCAATTGCCTTGGGGGATATCCTCAGAAATGGCAAATGGAAAAGGATGAATTCTCTTTCAAGAGAAATAATGATGCATCAGATGATAACAAAAATCCTAAGCAAACTTTCTGCCCAGGAATTTGATAATCTATTTATGGTGGCTAACAAGAAGGATATAAAGATTCAATCAAGAGATGAGATGAGAAAATGGGCTGTTTCTACTTTAATAAAAAATCCGGGGCTTATTTTATTGGGAAGAAAGCTCTTTAATTTATTTTGAGCCTATATTCAATGTCCTAAACCGCCCGCCTCTTTTGTAAACTCTAAATTGCCTTTTTCTTTTGAGGTCTTTCTTGCTTCTTCTCTGTTGTGGGCATTCATAATCATTCATTTATATAAAAATCAATCAGGAATATTTAAGTTTAACCTTTTAAACGAAACCATTAGAAACCATTATATAGTAGTTTTAAGTGATATTTTTATGTTCACAAAGAAAGCTCAGGCAGCTGCATTGGGGGTTCTCATAATAGGAATTTTAATTGTAGGCTATTTGACATTAATGCCTAAAAGCGATAAATGCAAGAATAATCCAGACCTTCCAGAATGCAGCGAGTCTTCTTATGTTAATGAATCAGAAGCATTGCTAAATGAGGCTCCAGGACTGCTGCAGCCATTAGAAGACTCTGTAGAATATAGTCTTGGTTCAATAGATTTATTCATGAGAGAAAGCACAGAGATTCCATTTGCCATAAGCTTGGATCCCACCGTTGAAAAATCTTGGTTTAACAGCAAAAAGATTACCCAAGAATTTGAAGTTCCTGGGAAGGCAAAGAGAGTGATAGTTATTGTAGGCATTGCAGAATCAGAAGGTTTTGCTTCATTGTCTATAATAATCAATGGTCATGTTGTTGAAAGGATTGTTGGGGCGGGAGCGCATTTTGTAGAGGTGCCAAATGATGTAATCTCAAGAAATAACATCTTAGAGATAGTTCCTTCAACACCAATATTACCGGGAGTTACAAATAAGTTTGACATAAATTATCTTGCATTAAAGGAGACATATACAACAACTCAGCCCCAGATAGAAAGAAGCTTTATGATAGAGCAGGATGTAAATGATGTTCTTTCTGCCGTTCTTACATTTAATGGAAATTGCTACAGCGAGGATTCACTAAAAGTCAAGCTGAATAATGATACAATAGTGAATGAAAAAATATGCACAGAATATTCAAATGATGTCATGAGCGCGCTGGCAAAGAGCAACACAATATCCTTTGAAAGCGAGGGCAATTATTTCCTAAGCGATGTAAATCTTAAGGTCAAGTTCAAGCAAAAAGATTATGTTACATATTACTTTTCAGTAAACAAGGATAATTTTGAAAGAATTGATGACGGCAAGGTTCTTGCATTCCTAAAGCTTAGATTCCCAGATAATGAAAAGAAAAAGTTTGTTGTTTCTATCAATGGAAATCCGATTAACATAGACACTTCTAATTTGGAATACAAGACTGCAGTAACCCTGCTTCTAAAGAAAGGCCAAAACAGCATAAGGATTGTTCCAGACACAAAAGTCAGCATCGGTTCTTTAAGCATTGAGTTGGAGTAAATAATATTAAGGAGAGAGATGAATCTGTTAAAAATGTTTAAGGAGAATGAAATCCTATATTTAATCTAGTTGTAGATGTAGACGGTTGGTAGGGGCCTTTCAGGGATCTTTTTGAATTCAAGCGCATTTCATCTAAATTCCAGAAAGCAGACAACAAATATCTTGGAAGATTCTATGTCACTTCTAAAGGGAGGTTGGTGAAGGGCTTTAAGAATGACCTGCATACATATCATGGGACAATAGACCTTGATGACCTGGGTGAGGGACCGCATATTCATTTTAACGAGAAAAAAGGAATAGATTATGTAGTTGATTCAAATGAAGGCATCTTTCTTAAGGATGTAATGGGGGATGCAAAATATGCTGAAAAAATATCTCCTATATACACTCTTGGTGGTTTATATCATTCATTGCCGAATAACCGGATGAACACAAGAATAGAAGCGTTAAAAGATACGTTATTTGCACATGCTAGATATGAATTTGATTCAATTGCAAAGAGAAAAGAAACAGTCCTCAAGCTTCTTGAGCATAAATACCGCGAGTTTGTTTCTGACCAGGGAAGATGCGTTGAATGTTAAATATATAAAAACCCCTTTATCTCTTTTTTTATCATGGAAGGAATCATAGCAGATTTGCATATCCATAGCAGGTATTCAAGAGCAACTTCAAAAGACCTTAGCATTGAAAATCTTGTGAAGTACTCTAAAATAAAGGGGGTTAGTCTACTCGGGACTGGAGATTTTACCCATCCCCTTTGGCTTTTAGAAATAAAGCAAAAGCTCAAAACAACTGGAAATGGAATTTATTACTATGAGGATTTTCCCTTTGTTCTTTCAAGCGAGATATCTTTAGTATTTAGCGATAATGGAAAAGGCAGAAGGGTCCATCTTCTTCTTCTTGCTCCATCATTAGAAATTGTAGAGCAGATAAGAAGCTACCTTCTCAAAAAAGGAAGATTAGATTACGATGGCAGGCCGATATTTGGGATTTCATGCGAGGAATTCGCACATGATCTTTTTTCTATTTCCAAGGATATAGAAATTATCCCAGCTCATGCATGGACTCCCTGGTTTGGAGTATTTGGTAGTATGTCTGGATTTGATGCACTAAAAGATGCTTTCAAAAGCCAGGCAAAAAATATACACGCCATAGAAACTGGAATGTCTAGCGACCCTGCGATGAACTGGAGGATTTCAGAATTAAATGATAGAACAATTGTAAGCTTTTCAGATGCGCATTCTTTCTGGCCATTCAGGCTGGGAAGAGAGGCAACAATATTTGATATAGAGAAAGATAAATTGACTTACAATAAGATGATCTCCCAGATAAGGGAAAATTCAATAAGCGGCACAATAGAAACATCTCCCCCATACGGAAAGTATCATTATGATGGACACCGGGCATGCAATTTTTCATGCTCTCCAAAAGAAGCAAAAAAGATTAATAATATCTGCCCTGTATGCAACAAGCCATTGACTATAGGAGTAGAGCATCGTGTTGAGGAAATAGCAGACAAGCCGGAGGGATTTAAGCCGTCTAATGCGAAGAATTTCTATAGCCTTCTCCCATTGCAAGAAGTTATATCAATGATAAAAGGAGTTTCAGTTGGAAGCCTAAGAGTATGGAATGAATACAACAAGATGATAAATGCGTTTGGAAACGAGTTAGATATTCTTCTGAGTGTTGAGCATGGGAATCTTGCAAGAGTAACCGAAGAAAAAATAGCAGATGCAATAATCTCAAACAGAAATGGAAAGATAAAAGTACTGCCTGGTTATGATGGAGTTTATGGAAAGGCAACGCTTACAGACACTCAAAAAAGGCTGTTCTAATGTCAAGAACACTTGACAAAACTCGTGTGTTCTTGAGCATCCTAACCAAGAAAAACTTTTTAGTTTTTCAGGGTCCCGAAAAGCAAGCTTTTCGCGAAGTTGCACGCAAACCCTCTCCCATTTAGGGAGCAGTAACATTAGCAACTTTTTGATATTTTATGAACTTATGGCTTACAATCTCTGTTTTTGAGCTGCAATTTGAGCATTTTTCTTTCATAGTGTAAATATTGCACTTCTTACATTTCTTCATTCTCATGTTTAAGAATCAGCTCTTTATTATTTCAGTTTTTATTCCGGCAGATTTGGACTGCTCCAGTATCTTTGAAATTATTGCATCGAGTTGGGTGTTTGCAGTCTTGTAATCGGTTGATTCTACACTAA
Organism: archaeon; assembly: GCA_043808285.1. Lineage (GTDB taxonomy): Archaea > Nanobdellota > Nanobdellia > Pacearchaeales > DTIR01 > JAZDFA01. The sequence continues at coordinate 10,666 of JAZDFA010000007.1, read as the reverse complement.
TTGAGTAATTTGGGGCTGAAAGATAATTTATGTCAAGATTTTTGTAAGTTTTTAAAAGTTGAGAGAGAATATTTTTTATTTTTACAACTCCATCTCCAGATTCACTGCTCATTGTCATCTTGGCTTTAACATATACTTTTTTTTCAGGCTTGTCATTTATTATCTTTATAATCTGGTCTGTTTGTTCTTTGCCAAATCCTACTTTTTTAAAATCCTCTTCTTTTGCACTCTGGAGAAATTCTGTAACGCTTTGGTTGTTTTTCTTTATGTTTTCAACAATTTCGCTTACTTTTTCCTTTAATATAGTCTTTAATATGGCTATGTCATTCCTTTCCCTTTCAAAATCATCCATTACTTTTTGCGCTTCTTTTTGTGTTACTCTTCTTAATGAAAGATCTATATATGTGCCGTCCTGAGAAATTCTTAATATTTTACACACTATCTTTTTTTTTGGTCTTACGTAATCTCTTAGATTTCTTATTCTCCCCGGAGCAATCTCGCTTGTTGATATTACTCCTTCTCTGCCATAAGAATCTATTTTTACAAATACGCTAGTTTCTATTATTCTATCAACAGTACATAATACAAGTTCATCCTGTTCAGGAATTTTATTAAGCATTTTAATCAAGAACCTCTATTATTTTTCCCAGGATTACTGCCTTTCCTCCGGCAGGAGATGCAAGGACCTCATTGCATATAAGGCATTTTACTTCTGTAGAACTCTTGCCGAATATGTCTTGTTCATTCTTGCATTTATTGCATTTTACTTTGATGAATCTTGAATGTTGGTTATTCATTCCCCTATAGAATTAGCTTGCTTTTTAAATTTTTATACTCATGCTTTCTTTTTCTATCAATTTTTTTGCACTTTCAATGAACTCTTGTTCTTTTTCTAAAGGGATTACACAGCCTGCAGCCTTTGCATGGCCCCCACCTCCACCCCCTCCAACATCTTTTAGAATCTCAGTTACTATCTTTTGGAGATTTATTGTTTTATTTTCTCTTCCACTTATTCTTGCGGAAACTTTGATGTTCTTATCTTGATTTGCCATGCCTATGAGTATTGTTCCTTCATCATACATTCCAGAGCATGCAAGTATGCTTGTTACAGTTCCGATTATAGTATCCCTTATATTGCTTCTTGCATTGATAATTACAAGCCCTTTACTTTCTGCTTTCTTTTCTTTAGCAACCCAGTTTAATGCCTGTATTATCTCATATTTGTAAGAATTGTAAACTTCTTCTGCTTTTGTTTTCGCCGCTGTATCTCCTAGGCACAATGCCAATGCTACATCGCTATGCCCCAATCTGCTGCAGGCATTGATTAATGTGCTTAGCTCTCTTACATCTTCAACCCTATTAAAAAATTTAGTCAAGTAAATATTTCCGATTATTGAATCATCATTTCTCTCCTTATCTGCTCTTCTAAGCATTATTGCAATTATCAGCCTGGACATCTCTTCAGGATTTAAGTCTATTAATGTGCGGTATGTCCCATTTTCTGTCTTAATATCTGCTTCTTTTAGCAATCCTGCTGCGCCAATAGAACTGCCTGTAACTCCTGGGATATATATCTCTGAACTGAATTCTAATGCCTTATGCAAAGGTCTTGTTGAAGAGAATATCAGGAGACCTTTTTTTATTGTTATATCTTCTGCCTCTTTTAGTATGTAGTTGTTTACCCTGCTCAATGTTTTTTCCAGCATATCTCCTACCATGCCCACGATTGCAAGGGAAGCAAGATTGCGATTTGTCTGGTTTAATTGCCTGGTAAAAAGATAGCATAATCCTGCAGAGCTGACCTCTTCACTGAACATATGAGGATTAACAATCCTTACATTGGGAGATTCTGAATTGTTAGGAATTTCATGATGGTCCAGTATAAACACATCTGTTTTGATATTTTCCAATGCCTTTAAGTTTGATGAACCTAAGTCAAGAAAAAATAAAACCTCTTTTTTTTCTTCAGCTTCCTTTTTTAATTCCTCTAAATAATCTCCTTCAAGCTGCTTTATTATTTTAACAGAAAATTTTCTATCATCTCTCTGCAATGCCTTCATCATTATTGCTGCAGAAGTTATGCCATCAGTATCATAATGGCTTATTATCTGAATAACCTTCTCTTTTGAAATATTCTTAAAATCTTCTCCAAATTTCTCTATTGCCTTAAACATTAAAAGCCCCCTAGAGAACGGATTACTTCTGGTTGTATTTTACAGTCTTTATTATTTTGGCTTTTGTTATCTGCAGGCTTCTCTTTGCAGTCTTGTCTTGTTTATTTGTATTTATGTGCTTGCCTAGATTTTCCCCTTTTTTTTCAAGGTTAGCAAGGTCTTGAGGCTTCTGACCAATTCCTGCTTTTTTTAGTACATCCCCTATCTTCACTCCGTAAAGCTTTACCTTGGGAACACCATAGCTATCTCTTAAAGCCATGCCGATCTTCTCGCTAGAAAGTCCTTGCTTTGCTAGCTTTATTATCAGCTCTTCTACTTCTGAATATTCCCTTTTCAACCATGACGGTTTTTCGTTCTCTTTCATTTTTTGCATTTTATCTTTATTATTACTAGTCTTTTAAATCTTTTTGTATCATTGATTGCTATGTTTTAGGCCCACTCAATTTCTTCCCTCTGTGTCTTTACTTCTTTAGTGGGGTATATCTTGTCTACAATTTCATCCGGGGTAAACCACATTTTGATTTCCCTCTCTGCTGATTCCGCAGAATCTGAAGCATGTATCACATTTTCAAAAACGCCTGTTTTGCTGTTTATTCTTCCATATCTCCCCCTTATTGAAGTTGGATCAGCATCTTCAGGGTTTGTTGAGCCGCATATTTTTCTTACCATCTCAACAGCATTTTCACCCTGATAAACCAATGCCAATACCCTGTCAGTATGGAATTCACCCATCATATATCTTACTACATTCTCAAAAATTTCTGGCTTATCTTTTTTTAAATGAATATAATGCTTTTCAGCAAGATGTTTTGGCACCTTTATTATTTTTGCACCAACTATCTTGAGCTTTGTTTCTGATAATGTTGTAATTATGTTGCCTGTCAGGCTTTTCACAATTCCATCGGGCTTTACAACAACAAGTGATTGTTGCATTGTCATTGTAGTAATGCTAAAAAAGGCATTTTTAAATCTTTTTAGATGATTTTTTAGAAGTTGTTAATTTAGTGACATTTTAGCAGTTAGGAGCAAGGCTTCCTAATCGTTTTTCTTTTGTTATCAATTGTTTTAATACACATGACTCTATAATTCCGGTTACCTATTTAGAATCCAGAAAGAAATGCTAAATCCTTTCTTTTGAAATGCTCCTCTTTTCTGCCCTACCCCCTAACACCTTGGCAGATTGCTAAATTAATAATTAATCTTGAAAAAATAAAATAGCCCCACCCGGATTCGAACCGGGGTCCCAGGCTCCAAAGGCCTAGATACTTGACCGCTATACTATAGGGCTATCAAGAAAATCTGGCATTTTGCTGCGTGGATTTTCTGGATGCAAGGAAATTATTCTGAATTTCCTGCTCAGAAAATCTCCTTTGATTTTCTTGTGATCAGAAATGCCCCCAAAAATGCATTAGAGCATTTCTGACATGCTAAATCAATGAAAAGAAGTGTTTTTAATATTTTGGTTTAATGGAAAAAGGGAACTTATCTTGTTTTTGCTCTTTTCATCTCTGTAATTACTTCCTCAAGATTTTCTCCATTGTATCTGATAACCTGGTGGTGAATGAAACTTTTATTGGATTCATTTTTGGGCATTATAACCAATCCTCTTGGCCTCCACTCAAGCCATCTGGATATATACTCGGGGCAATCATCAACTAAAATCTTGCCATAAACAAGACCTTTGTCTCTTGTTATTGTTATATCAATATCCTGACCTAAATTTTTATCAATCCATAATTTCTTTCCAGACCATGCATGAGGATTTCTTCTTGGTCCCTGCGTTAGTATCATTATTTTGTAATCTAGATTTTTTGCATTCTCCAATATGTCAAAACCACTTTTTAGCTTAGGCAAATTTGCCCACCAGCCTTCAGAACTCCTTATCAAATCTGATCTTTCTTTTATGTAGTCTGGCATATCTTCCCTAATCTGGGGAAAAAAATCAGGCTCGTTTGGCGCTTTTAACTTTTGCAGCTCTGCTATAAGACCACCCTCATAATCACATAAAGTGCCATCCATATCAAATAATGCAATGTCTTCTGATTCCTTAGCCATGAATATTTTAAGAATTTATGATTTTTAACGTTTATTGTAATTGAAAAGTTTAGTTTAATGCTTCCCTTTGTATCTTCCTCTCCCCTCTACCTTCTCAAATTGCCTCTTTATTTCTTCATAATTATCGCAATATTTTTCATATCCTTTCATTACTTCTTCAAAATACTTTTCCCATTTTTCAAAATGCTTTGATTCTAACGCTTGTTTCATTAAATGAATATCCACTGCCTTGTCTTCTTTTTTTGAAGAGTGGAAAGACAAACCAAAATCTATAAAAAACACTTTATTATCTTTGAAAATCATATTGCTTGTTGTCAAATCTCCATGTATTATTCCTTCATTGTGCAGTTTTGCAATATTCTTCCCCATCTCTCTGCAAATTTTATATGCTTCACTTATCTTAAAATCATCAAGATGTGCACTTAGCATCTTTCCGTCTATGAACTGCATTTCTATCAAATGTTTTGTTTCATCAGAATCAATTACTTCTGGGCAGGGTATTATTTTAGCCGCTTTAGAAATTATCTTTGCCTCGCTTCTCGTTCTTCTTTTCCTTAATTGATTGTCAAGTTCCTCATGACGGTATCCTTTTCTTATTCTCTCTTTTATTATGCTTTTTCCATATTTAAGGATTATTGCTTCAGCACCTTGAGCGATTATTTTTTGCATAGATAGAAATAGAAAAAGGATTTTAAAAAACTATTGAGGTTTATGCTATCCATAAACTTTCTTCCCTTACCCCCAAGCCGTCTTTTTCTTGGAAGAATTTTTAAAGATGACTTGCATTATCTTTTTTAGAGAAAAGATGGTGATAAGCAAGGAGCAAATTGTAGATTTTTTTGAAAAACTAAAATATAACGAGGATGATTTTATCCTGAAGTATGATTCCTCCACATTTATGCAATTGCTTAAAGATTCTCTGCCAAAAAGTAAGTTTACTAAGATAAAAGTACTTTTTGGACAGAATATTGAAGATACAAAAAGGCATAAGAAAATTATTGAAAACCTTATCCCATTTATAAAAAATGGCAAATACAAATTATGAATTGCTGAGGCAGACATTCAATGAAATTTTAGAGATAGAGAGAACTATGGAATATAGTTATTCCCAGATTATCTCCCAAATAGATAACAAAGAAATAAATTCTATCCTTTCAAAAATAATGGAAGATGAGAAAAAGCACCAAAGAAATGTGCAAAAAATCTTAGATATTCTTTCCTGATCAAAATCTTCCCATTCTCTTGGCAAGTTTCCTAAGTTGCCCCTGGCTTAATCCAAGACTTGAGAGATTCTGCCTGCCACCTGCTGCAATTTTGCCCAAGTCTGTCTTGCCGCTCATCAGCGAAGAATTCATCATGCTCTTTATCATGTTGTATTGATTTATCAAATCCCTTATATCTCCAGAAGTTGTCCCAGAGCCCTTCGCTATTCTGGCTATTCTTGTGTCTTTTATCAGTTCAGGGCTTTCTATTTCTTTGAGAGTCATGCTGTCTATTGCATGCTTCCATTTTTTCATTTTGTTCTGCTGAGATTCAAGCATTCCGGATGGTATCTTCATGCTTCCAAGCCCGGGAATAAACTCCATTATCTTGTCCATCGAGCCTAGTGATTGAGATGCCTTAATCTGCTCATAGAATTCTATAAGTGTAAACTTGTCTTTTTTTATTTCCTTGATCGGAGAGGCAGCAGTCTTTACTTTTTCAAGCAACGCATTTAAGTCTCCCATCCCAAGCATTCTTGAAACAAAAGAAGTGGGATTGAATGTCTCTATGTCATGTATGTGTTCTCCAGTTCCCATAAACAATACTGAAGAATTTGTCTCGCCGCATGCAACCAAGGCGCCGCCACCTTTAGCTGTTCCATCCATTCTTGTTATTATCACCCCTGAAATATTGCATACCTTCTTGAATTGCTCAACCTGCTTTCTTGCAGCCTGCCCTATATCTGCAGGCATAACAAGAATTATTTCATTAGGAGAAATAGCTTTTGTAAGATTGATTATTTCAGTTATCAATTCTGAATCCAATGCATCTCTTCCAGCAGTATCTATAAAACATATGTCATATCCTTTTATTTCCTCTTCATACTGCCGATATATTGATAATGCATTTTTTTCATTCTTGTTTATGAACGCACTTACGCTTATCTTTTTTCCAAGCTGCTCTAATTGATCAGAGGCAGCAGGTCTGTGAACATCCAATCCCAACATAGAACACTTGTACCCTCTTTTGCTATAATATAAAGAAAGTTTTGCAGATGTCGTAGTCTTACCACATCCATATAAACCCAAGAACATTATCTTGTAAGGTTTTGCTTTCTTGTCTATTTTGATTTCTTTCCCTTCTTTTCCAAGTATCCTTACTATCTCATCATGTATTAGCTTGATTAATTGCTCTTTTCTTTCTATTCCTTTTATGCTCTCATTAAATGCTACTTTCCTTATCTTCTCACATATTTCATCAACTATTCTTGAATCAACATCTGCACTCAGTAAGCTTCTTTTCAGTTCAGTTATTATTGGCTCAATAGTGCTCTTGTCAACAAAGACAGCATTAGCTATCTTATTCATTACGCCTTTAATAGCATCCCCCAGCCTTTCAAATACCATTTTAAAAAACAAACCTTTTTCGTTTATAAATCTGACTTATTGACTAGAATCCCATATCTTTAAGCACTTTTTCTTTCTCAAAAATTTCTATGTCTTTGTATCCCTGCCCGGTTCCTAGGAACAATACAGGCTTTCCAGTTATATTGCCTATAGATATTGCTGCCCCTCCCCTTTCATCAACATCTGCCTTTGTGAGTATTATCCCATCAATCGATATTGAATCATTGAAAGCTTTAGCCTGTTCAACAACATCATTTCCAACAATGCTTTCCCCAATAAATATCTTCATATGGGGTTTAGTAACCTTGCAAATCTTTTCCATTTCCCTCATCAAGTTCTTTTCAGTATGCATTCTTCCAGCAGTATCAATAAGCACAACATCCCTATTATGCGCTTTTGCATAAGCAATTGCATCATAACCAACAGCTGCAGAATCAGCCCCATAATCCTGTTTTATAACATCTATTCCAAGATTTGCCCCATGCTTTGAAATCTGCTCTATACTTGCCGCCCTGAATGTGTCTCCTGCAGCAAGAACAGCGCTTAATCCATTTTCTTTGAGCATATTTGCAATCTTTGCTATGGTTGTTGTTTTGCCAGTTCCATTTATCCCAAAGAAAGCAATAACAAATGGTTTCTCGCTATTCTTTATCTTTTCAATGAGGTCAAAAGGCTCTATAAGCAGGCTTGAAATAGAATTCTTTAGAGATTGCTTTATGTGCTCTTCCATTTCAGATTTTTTTACGTCCTTTCCAAGCAATTCCTCTTTTAGTTTTTTCTTTATAGAGTCTATTGTAGCTATTGCAACATTATTTTCTATCAATATTTCGTCAAGATTGCTCCATAATTTTTCAAAGCTTTCTTCATTTAAGGAGGTTGTTTCAAACTTTTCTTTTAATCTTGAAAAGAATCCTGCCTTTTTCTCTTCTTTCTTTTCTTCCCTTCTTTCAAGTTTTAGGGGTTCCTGCCTGATGCTCTCATGCTCTTCCTCTTTTTTCTCTTCTTCTGTTCTTGGAAGCTCTTTCCAGTCAATTCTTACATCCTCTTGTCCGCCCACCAAATCGCTTATTATATCCTCTTTTTCTTCAAGGTCTTCTTCTGCCTCTTCCTCTTCTTTGTCTCCAGAGATCTCTTCTACTATTTCTTTCTTTTCTACTCCCCTCTTCTCTTTTTCTTCATCAAGAGTTTCTTTATCCTCTTCTTTCTTTTCAATTACCTCCTCTGCTTCTTGCACCTCTTCTTCTTTTTGCTCTTGAACCACACTTTCTTTTTTTTGTTCAACTTCTTCTGCAGGAGTTTGCACTAGACTTTTCTTTTTTTCAATTTCATCCTTACTTCTATGGAAGAAGGATTTGAGCTTTTCTTTCAAAAATCCAAACATGATTATATCATGAAAAAGAGATTTATAAAACTTGCAGATTCCAACAAATTTAAATATGCAGAAATATACCCAATTTAGAAGAGAGAGAGGTTGATAGGATCTAATTTGGCAGTCAGAGATAAAATAGCTTATTTTTCAATGGAGATTGGTTTAAAGAGAGAAATTCCTACTTATTCTGGAGGCTTGGGGATTCTTTCCGGAGATTCAATTAAAGCGGCTGCAGATTTGGGCATTCCAATGAATGCGATAACTTTGATGTATAATAAAGGCAATTTCGAACAGAGACTTGAGAATGATGGGTGGCAGCAAGAAAGGGATATACCTTGGAGTCCTGAAAGGCACATGAGGAAGCTAGATGAAGATGTCCAAATAGAGTTGTACGGGCAGCCAGTAAAAGCAAAAGTATGGCAGTATGATGTCCAAGGAGAAAAAGGAGTTGTGCCCGTATATTTTCTTGATGCAAATACAATACAAAATCCTGCACATATAAGAGCAACAACAAATCACGTTTATGGGGGGGATGTAAGCAACAGAATTTTTCAGGAGGCATTATTGGGGATAGGCGGAGTTAGGCTGCTGGAAAAGTTAGGCATTCCAGTTTGCAAATACCACATGAATGAAGGGCATAGTGCATTTCTTATTACTGAGCTGATGAAGAAAAAAAGTCTTGATAATATAATTGATTCATGTGTTTTTACAACTCATACTCCAGTTGAAGCCGGCTTGGAAAAATTTGATTATTGGAGAGTTGAGGAGATACTAAGGGACCAGCTACCAAAAAACATAAAGAAGTTGGCAGGAAATGAAAAGTTGAATATGACAACTCTTGCACTAAACTCTTCCAGTTATGCAAATGCCGTAGCAAGAAAACATGGAGAGGTTTCAAGAAAGCTTTTTGGAAAGGAGATAGATCATATTATAATAGATCATATTACTAATGGAGTTCATTCAGCTACTTGGACTTCAAATTCTTTTATGAATCTTTTTGACAAGTACTGCGAAGGTTGGAGGCAGGATGCAGAAAAATTATCCCGAGGGAAAAATATACCTCTTAGTGAAATATGGGACTCCCATATGGTAGAGAAAAGAAGGCTTATCGATTATGTCAATCTTTCAACTGGGAGAGACCTTAATCCTGATTTATTGACAGTAGGATTTGCAAGAAGAGTTGCTAAATACAAGAGGGCAGACTTGATACTTGAAGATATAAACGAGCTGGCAAGAATTGCTGGAGGAAAACTACAGCTTGTTTTTGCAGGCAAGACTCATCCAAATGACGAGCCGGCAAAACACCTGCTAAAAGATTTGTTTTCTTCAATGCAGTATCTTGATGACAGCATAAAATGCGTTTATATAGAAGATTATAACATGGACCTTGGAAAACTTCTTACTTCAGGATGTGATATATGGCTAAACAATCCTGTTGTTCCTCTTGAAGCATCTGGTACATCTGGAATGAAGGCAGCGCATAATGGAGTTCCACATTTCAGCACAATAGATGGATGGTGGGCTGAAGGGCATAAAGAAGGAGTTACGGGGTGGGCAATTGGAGAAGAAAAACCAGACAACAAGCCAATTCATCTAGATTCTCAAGAAGCAGCAAAAGCGAGAAAAGCAGATTCATTTTCTCTTTACGAGAAGCTTGAAAATAATATCCTCCCCGCATATTACTCCAATGGGAAGAAAAAATTCAAAGAGATAATGAGGAATTCAATTGCTATAAACGCGGCATATTTCAATACTCATAGAATGATGAAAGAGTATGCAAAGAAAGCATACAAGATAGAGATTTAATTAATTCCAGTTCTGGGTTATATACCCCGCACCTTGGTGCGACACATTTTAATTCTAGATAAATTTCTTTAAAATATACTTACTTTTTACATATATCGCAATTGTCTAATCCTGTTATCTTCCCCTTAAAATAGTCACATGTAGCAATACAGGAAAGTATTTCTCCATCTCCTGTGCACTTTTCTGCAACTATTAGCCCCAAATTTATTCTTTCAATTTTTAAGGTCTTTTGAGAATTACAAAATTCATAAGCTTGATTCGTTGTGCATTGTATGCTGCATGTATTTGCTATAACATCAACATTTGTCTTGCTGAAGAAACCTTGCACTCTTCCCCACATGCTCCCCCAGCCCATTGAAAATCCTGAAATTATTACAATAAGAACAATTATTGCTAGTATAAGAAGAATTACTGTATTAATGCTTAATCCTTGAGCTTTTTTGTTTGACGCCATCTTTTTATGTTTTTTAAAGGTTCTTCTGATTTTTAAAGGTTATGTTTTTATGCCCTCTTGTGTTATCCCGAAATTATTTCATAAGGCTGTCATAGACAGTTCTATGAAATTGAGCAAATCTAAGCTAACAGAGACACTTAGAAGGCTAGCTGATGGGAAGACAGTTTATCAGGCAAGAAAGGTTGCGGGAATAAGCGTA
>JAZDFA010000006.1:0-14111 GCA_043808285.1 archaeon | reverse complement strand
AAATCTTGGGCATCCTATCTCCCTTAGCAAACGTTGGATTTTTATAAATAGCTTGCTATCGTTTTTCATGTTATTTCACCTCGAAATAACATAGTTCCCTTAGTAGATTAATTTTACTAAGGGGACATTTTCAACAGAGCCGACCCAAACAATACGTTTAAATAATTAGCAGGGTAATAGACAAGGATGATGGGAGAGCATAAAAGTTTATCTGCAAGTATGCCTAAGCAGCATTGCTGCCATCAAAAATACAGGGCTAATTCATTAAAGAGGATTATTATTGTAGGAGCAATTCTTTTGTGCACCAAAAGCGGCTTTTGCGCAGGTGAAAAAATCAATATTGTTGAAAATATTGTAGGAATAGGTTCTGCCCAAGCTTCTGTTGTTAGTCCTGAGGCGATTGCCCCTTCTTACATAATCCCAAATAATATTGATTTAAGGATGAACCCCCAGATTAAACCCTTTCTTAATTATGCAAACTATCCTTACAGTTTAAGAGAACCAAGCCGTGAGGATTTTGAAAGTGCTTCTTTCATCGGAAATTTGTGGAAAGGCTATTACAATGTGGATGACAAGAAAGAAGAGATAGAAGAGAGAATAAATGCACCGATGAATAACTCTCTTTTGAAGAATAACTTTAACATAGAGAAAGTAAGCACAAAGATTGACAGAGACACGTTAAGGTTTAATGTAAAGTTTAGAAAGACAGGAAAATTAGAAAAAGTTTTTGCAGTGGAAGTAAAACCTAAGAAATATTTGGCGAAGTTCTTAATAAAGTTTTAAGACATCAAAAAATTCTTGTATATAAAAATATACTAAAGTGTGTAGTTTTAGTCAAGTGTTCTTGACATAATGTTTATATATATCTTTTTTTAAAATATAATAAGATGGCAGATAACGAAAAGGAAAATCTTGATTCTGAAATTGCTAATGAAAAAAAGACTGTAGAGATAGATAAAGACAATTCAAAGAAAGAACTTGAAAAGATAAAAGAAAAGCTAGAGGATTTCAAGAAGCAGGCAACAAAAAAATTTCCTTTTATTTCTTCAATAGGATTGATTCCTCCACAGGCATCAAAGATAATAGAAGAGGAGGAAGAGATTGGAGAATCAGATACTAAGGACAAGCTGATTCATGTTTTTGTAATTCTCCCAGATGATAAGGCGAAGGAGGCTGGGAAGGTAAAGTCGGAATGCATAAAGATTGTGCAGTCAATGAAACCAAGAATATGGATTAATGTAAAGACAACTTCTGAGCTGTGGGAAATCTGCTTTGATGGAAAATATGAATACGTAGATGCAATATCCATGTCATTCCCAATTTTTGACAAGGGAATACTGGGGGCGTTACGGGTAGCATCAATACACAAGACATTAGTCTTGAGAAAATTTGAAAGATATATTGTAAGTTATGTAATTGCAGGAAGCCTTGTAAGGGGGGGAGCTATAAAGACGAGTGATGTGGATATTTATGTAGTAATTGACGATACAGATGTAAAGAGAATGAGCAGGATTGAGTTGAAAGAAAAGCTGCGAGCAATAATATATAGTTATGTTGCAGAAGCAAGCGAGCTTGCTGGAGTAAAAAACAAGCTAAGCCCCCAAGTTTATATTCTAACTGAGTTTTGGGAGGCTGTTAAGGATGCTCATCCAGTAATATTCACTTTTATAAGAGACGGCATTCCTCTTTATGACAGGGGAGCTTTCACTCCATGGAAATTATTGCTGAGGATGGGAAAAATAAAGCCAAGCCCGGAGGCAATAGATATGTTCATGAGTCTTGGAGAGAGAGTAACTGATTCTGTAAAAAGAAAACTCAACGATATTGTAAGCGAGGATATTTATTGGGGGGTTATAACTCCGAGCCAAGCAGTGCTTATGCTTTATGGCATTGCGCCTCCAACTCCTAGGGAGACTGTTGAGTTGATGAATAATATTTTTGTTGAAAAAGAAAAGATGCTAGAGAAAAAATATGTTGATATTTTAGCAAGAGTTGTTGAAGTGTACAAAGGATTTGAGCATGAGTCAATAAAACAGATTTCAGGAAAGGAGATAGACGAATTGCTTCAAGATTCTGCAGATTACATAAAAAGACTTAAAGTATTGATGAGCCAGATTGAGGTAAGAACCAGGGAGAAGACAATCGTGCAAATTTACGATGAGGTCTTTTTGCTTTTAGAGAGGATATTTGGCAAATCAACAGAGCAGAAGCTGCTAGATAGAGTTGACAAAGAATTAGTAAAGAAAGGAAAGCTTACACAGAGGACGATAATAATACTAAGAGAGATAGTAAAGGCAAAACAGGATTATAAGAAGAAGAAACTTACAAAGCTCGAAGTTGAATCTGCTAGAAAAGATGGTTCTGAAGTTACAAATATGCTTATTGAGTATGCTCAAAGATGCGAAATTGCAGAGATAGACAGAACAAGATTAAGAATAAGATACAAGATTGGTGGAAAGGAAAAAGAGCTTGATGCTTTCCTGTTGGAGAAAGGATTATACATAATGTTCCCAGATGCAATAAAGAAAGTTAAAGAGGATGGGATTTTCACCGTTGAAAAATTAGAGTTCCAAAAAGCATTTGAGGAAAGAAAGAGGGGCTCTTTAAATCAGGCAATATTAAAGCAGATTGACAAGCTTCTTCCTGGTTACGAGATGCTGTTTTGATAATCTTCTTAATTTAATCTAGAAATCTATCTATCAATTATACAGACCCAACCTATAATCTAATGGAAATTTATATCTATAATCTGGGTATTCTCTTTGAACTGCTGAATGAATCCCATATCTTATTCTGCCTAGAGAGCGTTTATTAACACCCTTGATATTGGTTCTTTTATTAGTTAAGATGAGTTCGCTTGCATCAGCAAGGTCATCTAGGTGGAATTCTTTGTTTGGGGTAATAAATCTTAAGTCCTTTGATATCTCTCCAGTAATGAAATCTCCCTGCTCTCTTTTTAATTTGATATTAAGGAGCCTAAAATCCCCTCTTTTTTCCATATACCTTTGAATATTACCTAATTCAATTATGTGTGCATTCCAGGATATATTTTTTATTGGTTTTCCCAGGGATTCCTGGTTTAGTTCTTTGTATTTTTTAATGTAATTATCCATAAAATATTCCCCAAAAGTTTTATAGCTTTTATTATCCATTTTATTTATATATTTTATGAACCCATTTCTCATACTAAAAACATTCTGTCTTAGTTTAAAAATTTTACCCATTATTAGCTATTAATAGGATGTGATAATCATAAGAAAGATTTAAAAATCATCTTTTTCTGAAGAGTTATAACATGAAAGGCAAAGTAATACAATTTCAAAGAGGAAGACAGTCATGGACACCTAGGCATTTTTTGGTCCAAGTAGATGGAATCACTGACAGGAAAAGCGCAGAAAAGCTGAATGGAAAAGATGCTGAATGGAAGTCTCCTGCTGGGAAAGTAATATTGGGGAAGGTTTCTGTTGCACATGGCAACAAGGGATTAGTAAGAGTGATATTTGAAAAAGGATTACCAGGACAGGCAGTTACAAGCGAGGTTGAAATAAAGTAAAATGGCATTGAGAAAAGCATTATCCTATAGTCATCATAAAAAGATGGCTTATACTAGGAAGAGCACTGTAAGAAGCAAGAATTATATCAAAGCTGTTCCTGGGAAAAAGGTTACAAAATATATAATGGGAGATCTTAAGAAATTTGAAACAGGCAAGTACCCATTTAAGATAATCATTTCTACACTGCAGGAAGTTTTCATAAGAGACAGCGCAATAGAGGCTTCAAGGCAGTTTATACACAGGAATCTTGACGAGGCATTCAAGGGAAATTACTATCTTCAAGTTCATGCTCATCCGCATCATGTTTTTAGAGAAAACAAAATGTTAACGGGTGCAGGAGCAGATAGAATGCAGACTGGAATGAGCATGAGCTTTGGCGTGCCTGTTGGAATTGCAGCGCATCTTAAGACTAACATGCCAATATTTACTGTTGCAGTCCCGGACAAGAATAATATAGCATTTGTAAGAAAGGTTCTTAAGAGCACAAGAGCAAAATTGCCTTGCAGAACAAAGATACTGGCAAATGCCTGATTTTATTTTATAATTTATTTCTTGGGTATTTTACGAATTATTTGTTAATTTACGTGGTTGTTTAGCAGTGTAGGAGTAAGGCAGTTGGATGGGACTTTTCTTGGTTTTGTATCTGGGGTTTCTCTCTTCATACTTGAATTTTTTTATAAGAATAACACAGATTCTACTCTCTCACATCTTCAAATCCATCATAAATTTGTCCCTTCCTTGCTCTTCTCCCCCATCCATCTTCTCTGCCTCCCCCTAACACCCCCAGCCCCTCTAAATTAATAATACTCATTACGGTTATTATCAATTGTTAATTGATGTATTCCGTTTAGCAGTTATAGAGTTGGGCAGTTGTGGATGGGTAATTCCTCGGATTTGCAGAATGAGGTTTTTCTTTTTTCCCAATCCTCACTTGAATTATTCTTCATAAAATTTTTAAACCTAAACCATTCTTATTTAGAATGGAAAATAGCCTTTTCAAGAATAAATTGATATTGAAGATATTGGACAAATACAAGCCAATATGGGCCATTGGGCATCTTAACAATTTGGCTGGCTGGGATATGCAGGTCAACATGCCAGAAGAGGGCATTGAGGCAAGAGGGGAAGCTATTGCCCAAGCATCATCATTAACACAAAAATTATTTCTTGAGGAAGAATTTTCTTCTTTAATCCAAAGGGCAGGGAAAGAAAATGGATTAAATGATTATGAGAAAGGAATATTAAGGATATTGAAGAGAAGCGCCAAACAATTCAAGAAACTCCCAAAAGAATTCCTTGAAGAATTCAATAAGACAACAACAGAGGCCTATTCTGTATGGGATAAAGCCAAAAAACAAAATAAATTTTCATTATTCAGCCCACATCTTGAGAAGATTGTTGATTTGTCTATTAAGAAAGCAGAATACTTGGGCTATAGGGAGCACCCATATGATGCGCTTCTTGATGAGTTCGAAGATGGCTTGACAACTAAAGATGTTGAATCTTTTTTTGATTCAATAAGGCAGCCTCTGAAAAATATACTAGCAAGAATAAAAAAATCTTCTGAATATAAAGAAAAACATCCACTTGAAGAGGAATCTTATGATTTAGACAAGATGAAAATGCTTAATTCAAAAGTTCTTTCTTTGCTTAATCCTTATCCCAAAAGATTAAGGATGGATATATCTTCTCACCCATTTACAAGCGGCCTTTCTTCAAGCGATGTAAGAATTACCACGAGATATGAGGGCAAGGATTTTGCAAGAAGTTTGTTTTCAACAGTCCATGAATTCGGGCACGCTTTATACGAATTGCAATGCTCTCCTAAATTAGATTATTCTCCTATTTCTGGAGGTTCTGGCATGATTTTGCATGAGTCCCAGTCAAGATTCTGGGAGAATATTATTGGAAGAACAAAATCATTTATAGAATTATTCAAAGAGGATATAACAGGACTAAATCCAAAATTTAAAGATTATAGCACAGAAGATATTTATCAATATTTCAATTTAGTAAAGCCAAGCCTGATAAGGACAGAGGCTGATGAGGTTACTTATCATTTCCATATAATGATAAGGTTTGAACTTGAGAAGGCCTTAATTGGGGGAAAGATAAAAGTAAAAGATTTGCCAAGAGCATGGAATGAGAAGTATGAGGAATACTTGGGAGTTTCTCCAAAGAATGATACAGAGGGTGTCTTGCAGGATGTTCATTGGTCTAGCGGTTATATTGGTTATTTTCCAACATATTCCATGGGTACTTTCCTAAGTGGGATGATAAATACAGAATTGGAAAAAGAATTTGGAAAATTGGAAGGTATGATAAAATCAAAAGAGGGGATAACAAAGATTCAATCATGGCTTAAAGATAAAATACACCAATATGGCTCTACATACACTATGAAAGACCTTACAAGAAAATCATTCAAGAAAGATTTTGACCCTTCTTATTTTATTTCTTATCTAGAAAAGAAGTACGGGGAAATTTACTAGTCATGTTTTTTAGTATAATGTGAATGCATAAAAATATTTAAATCCTTTATTCTCTATTTTTTAAATAAAAAGGGGAAAAATGGTGAGTTATGCTGAAACAATAGTTGAAAGATTTATGAACATTAATAAGAATGCTCCTGCAAAGAAAAAGATTGAAGATATAGGAGAGGATAAGTTTGTTAAGTGGTTAAGCGAGCTTAGCAAGGAATCGATTCCTATTGCCGGTGGGAAAGGTGCAAATCTTGGGGAAATGTTCAATGCAAAAATGCCCGTGCCTCCTGCTTTTGTTATAACTGCGCAAGCCTATAATTACTTCTTGGATGCAACTAACTTGAAAGAAAGGATAAAAGCAATAATTGATACAATAGATGTTAATAGCACTGCAGATTTGGAAGAAAAAGCCAAGTTGATAAGAGAGATAATAAAGGCAGCTCAGCTGCCTTCTGAGTTGAAGGAAGAAATTGTAGAAGCATACAGCAACCTTAATGCTGACCCAGAGGCTCTTAAATCTGCATCAGGAGATGCATTGAATATAATGAGAGTTTCAAAGGAATCTTGTTTTGTTGCTGTTAGAAGCTCTGCAACAACAGAGGATTTGGCTGGGGCAAGCTTTGCAGGACAGCAGGAAACTTTTCTTAACATAAAGGGAAACGAGCAATTATTAGATGCTGTGAGAAAATGTTTTGCATCACTATTCACTGCAAGAGCGGTTTATTACAGGGTAAAGAAAGGATTTGACCATGAAAAATCATTGATTGCAGTAGTTGTCCAAAAAATGATTAATTCTGACAAGTCTGGAGTAATGTTTACTGTAAACCCATTAGATGACAAGAATGAGGTAGTTATAGAGGGAGTTTTTGGATTGGGAGAGGGAATTGTTTCAGGCACTATAATGCCAGACCATTATGTAATAAATAAGGAAACAATACAAATAACTCAAAAGAGCCTGGGAACAAAAGATACATATTACACTAGAAGCGGAGAGGGAAAAACATTAATTTTGCCTGTTCCTCCATTGAGAAGAAAAGACCAGGTTCTTACTGATTCTGAAATAAAGCAAGTTGCAAACCAGGGAATAGAGATTGAATCTCATTATGGTCATCCTCAAGATATTGAATTTGCAATAGAGGGGGGAAGGATTTTCATTGTGCAATCTCGCCCAATAACAACAATAGGAAATAAAAAGGATTCAAAGGATCTTGTGGGAATTCCAATTTTAGAAGGACTTGCTGCTTCTCCAGGAATTGCTTCAGGCCAAGTAAAGATAGTGAAGGGCATGGAAGAGCTTTCAAAAGTGGAGGATGGAGATGTTCTTGTTACAAAGATGACTAATCCTGACATGGTTATGACAATGCAGAAGGCATGCGCGATAGTGACTGATGAAGGGGGCGCAACTGCTCATGCGGCAATTGTATCCAGAGAAATGGGGATTCCTTGTGTTGTTGGAACAAAGAAGGCAACTACCCTTTTGAAAGATGGCCAGATAGTAACTGTAGATGGTTTCAAGGGCAAGGTTTATGATGGCGAATTAGTGCATGAAAAGATAAGTGTTGAGATACTGCCAATTGTTGAGACAAAAACAAAGATAAAAGTTCTAGTTGACTTGCCTGCCTTTGCAGAAAGAGCGATGAAGACAAATGCTTATGGCATTGGGTTAATTAGGCTTGAAGGAATAATTGCTTCGGCAAACAAACATCCAGTTCAATACATCAATGAAGGAAAGTCAAAGGATTACGAGGAATTAATATTCACAGGACTCAATGAGATTGCAAAGCATTTTGTTGGGAAGCCAATATGGGTAAGGACATCAGATATAAGGACTGATGAGTTCCAGGATCTTAAAGGATCTCCAAAAGTTGAATGTAATCCAATGCTTGGATTACATGGAATAAGGTTTAGCCTTAAGAACAAGGAATTATTCAATGCAGAATTAAGAGCAATAAAAAGGGTAGCAGATGGAGGAGCAAAGATGGGAATAATGCTTCCTCAGGTAATTTCTCTAGAAGAGGTAAAACAAACAAAACTAATGGTTAATGCGATTGGAATGAATCATGTTGATTTTGGAGTTATGATAGAAACACCGGCAGCTGTCCAGATAATAGAGGATTTGTGCAAGGAAATAAGCTTCATAAGTTTTGGAACAAATGATCTTACACAATACACATTGGCAGTTGACAGGGGGAATGGGGGAATACAAGATTTGTACAATGAAATGCATCCAGCTGTCTTGTCACAATTGTCTTATGTTATCAAAGCATGCAAAAAATATGGGGTTGAATCATCTATATGCGGGCAGGCAGGTTCAAACTCAGAGATGGCAAAATTCCTTGTTAAAGAGGGTATAGACAGCATAAGTGTTAATGCAGATGTTGCAAATGAAATAAGCAAGGTTGTGGCTGAGACAGAAAAAAGCCTCCAAGTGCAGCAGCAATCTTCTCCAGTTGTGCAGCAACCTCCAATTCAGCAAAAACCCCAACAATTGCCAAGACCAGAATATGAAGAGCAGGAAGAGGAAGCAATAAAGAGCATAATGGAGAAGGAAGACGATGACATGGATATTCATGAAATGTCAGCAGAAGAAATGGGTGAAGAAGACGAATATTCGGGCAGAGCAAAATTTTAGGATTTTTAGTATATTTAACAATTATTAATTCACGTGGTTATTTTAGTTTAGTAGTGTAAGAGTAAGGTTTACGATTGGGTTTCTTTGGATTTGCAGAGTGTTTTTTCTTTCACACTTGAATTGTTTTTATACGCATGACTCTCTTACACATCTTACCCAGAACAATCCAAGAATTTCATCCATCAGAGAATATTTGTTCTCACCCCCTCTTTACTGCCCTATATCCCAAGCCGACCGTTAAATTAGCAATCATTAACCAACATTATTTCAATCAGTCATAGTTGCAAAAATATTTAAATAGTCATCGTACATATTTTTATCATGGTAGAAGTGGACAGAGTTTATGAGAGCAAATTCAAGTTTGCCGGAGTTTTCGATTTTAAAGAAGCTTATAATTTTGTTTACAAGTGGCTTAATGATTATGGCTATAATATAATTCAGGAAAAAAATTATGTTGAGAAGATAGTTCCTGAAGGAAAAGGTGTTGAAATAACCTGGGAAGCAAAGAAAAAAGTATCAGATTATTTCAGGTTTTTCTTAAGGCTTAACTGGATGGTTACTGGAATGACGAACGTTGAAGTAGAGAAAAATGGAATAAAGGTAAAAATAAACAAGGGAATGATTGAAATAAAGGTCATGGGATTCTTGGAAAAGGATTATGAGCACAGATGGGAAGTCAGCCCCTTTAGCAAGTTCATGAGAGGAATTTATGATAGATATATTGTAAGAAGCAGGGTTGAATCATATGAATATAAGATAATTGAAGAGATAGATGAATTAGTGGCTCAGGCCAAATCTTACCTGGAAGTAGAAGGCGTAAAGGGAAGATAATTATATTAATATATCGTGGTCATGATAATTAAAATGAGGAATGAAATGAAAAAGAGGTTATTTTTTAGTATAGCATCATTAATGCTAATAGCAATAATGCTTACTGCATTTGTTTCTGCAGATATTACTCTAACACAGAAAAAAGTAAATGATGTTGTTGCAAAGGAATTATCCCAGCCTGCAACATTTGCATTGAAAATTTCAAATACAAAGAACATTGCAGATTATTTTGAATTCTACACTTATGTTGATGCTATTCTTTCTCCAAGAGGAGCAATGAGGATAGAAGGGTCAGAGACAAAAGATGTTAATCTGGAAATTTTCCCTGCTGCAAAGCTAAGGGACGAAAGAAAGGGGTCATATACATTTGTATATTACACGAAGGGGCAGCAAAATATTGTAGAGCAAAGGATGATATTAAGAATACTCCCTTTGAAGGATCTTCTTTCAATAAATGTTCCAGATTCAATAACAGTTGATTCTTCCCAGATAACAATTACTATTTCAAACAATGAGAGCATTGCTTTTGAAAAAATAGAAGCAGAGATAGTTTCTGCCTTCGCTAAGTCTTCCCAGACATTCAGCCTTGGGGCTTATGAGCAGAAAGAGATAAATCTCCAATTGGATAAAAATATGCTTTCAAGCGTTAATGCAGGAAGCTACTTGGCAACAATAACCCTCAAAGTTAATGACGAAGCTACAATCAAGACAGACAAGCCAATAACTGTGGTGGAAAAAGCAAACATAATCACAACTGAAGATAATTCTGGCACAATGTTCAATCCATTATTCATAGTGAAGAAAGAAAATAAAGGCAATATTCCGGCAGATGTCGAAGTTGTTGTTATGAAGAATGCATTTGCAAACAGCTTCACTTCATTCAATTTCGAGGCAAATAGCGTTGAGAAAAAAGGCCTGACATATGTTTACAAGTGGAATGCAAACATAAAGCCCGGGCAATCATTTGAGATACAAGTAAATACAAATTACATTCTTCCATTGGGAATTCTTTTTGCAATTCTTATTGTTGCAATAATAATTACAGCATACCTTAGAACCGATATTGTTGTAAAAAAGAAGGTTGTAAGGGTAAGAAGCAAGACAGGAGAGTTCGCAATGAAGGTAATGATATTGATAAGGGCAAGAAAGAATGTTTCAAACATTTTTGTAAAGGAAAGATTGCCTCACTTGGCAGAATTATATGAAAGATTTGGTGTTGTAATACCTTCAAGAATTGACAAAGCGAAGGGAACAATTGAGTGGAATGTTGACAGCATGCAGGCAGGAGAAGAGACAATATTATCATACATATTTTACAGCAAGGTATCAATTGTTGGAAGATTCGAGCTTCCAAAGGCATTTGTATCCTTCAAGAATTCAAAAGGAAAACATAAAGAATTTTTCTCAAATACTGTTTTCTTCCTTGAAGAAAGGCATGTTTGATTGTATCAAACATGCTTCTGGGATTTTTTACTTTTGACTATTATCTTTCCTAATTGACGTGAAATCAAGCAGTTAGGAGTAAGGCAGTTGGATGGGTAATTTCTTTGTTTTGCAGATAAATTGTCTATTTTTTATTTTATCTTCTTTAGGTATAATCCTGCCAATGGCGGAGCAGTTATTTCCAAATAGGGCCCGTAGACTCCTTCTTTGGAAAAAAGTTCCTTGCTGTTTTTTACACCGCTTCCCCAATATCTTTCTTCATCAGTATTTAGAATTTCTTGGTATACTCCTCTTTCTGGGACGTTGATTGGGTATTTTTCTCTTATTACTGGGGTGTAATTTCCCACGAAAATAATCTTGTTATCTTCATTTTTATTCTGGCGGTAGAATGAGATTATGCTAAAATCTGCATCGTTGCAATTAATCCATTCAAAACCTCTAATCATCCTGTCATTCTCCCAGTAATCGCAGTCTACTTCATGCAATGCAGGAGTATTTTTTAGGATACTATTGAGGTCTTTTACAAGATTCTGCATGCCTTTATGATTTTTGTGTTCAAGCAAATGCCAAGGCAGGCTTTCGTCATGATTCCATTCTTCCCATTGCCCCAATTCAGTTCCTTGAAACAATAGTTTTTTCCCAGGATGAGCATACATGTCTGATAATAGAAGCCTTGCATTGGCGAATTTTTGCCAATCATCTCCAGGCATTTTTTTAACAAGAGACTTTTTTAGACAGACAAATTCATCATGAGAAAGAGGGAGAATAAATTTTTCAGAGTCCTTATACATAATACTGAATGTTTTTTGGTTATGATGATATCTTCTATGTATTGGCTCTTTTGCAGAATATTCTAAAGAGTCATGCATCCACCCCATGTTCCATTTATAATCAAATCCTATTCCTCCCCATTGATCTATTGGCTTTGTTATCCCTGCAAAATCTGTTGATTCTTCAGCAATTGTAATTAGCCCTTTATGCAGTTTTTTATCATGCGCTATTCTGTTCATTTTGATCAAGAAGTCTATTGCTTCCAAATTTTCTTTTCCGCCGTATCTATTTGGTACCCACGCCCCATTTTCCCTCTCATAATCTAGATATATCATTGAAGCGACAGCATCTACCCTGAATCCATCCACATGATACTTATCAGCCCAGAAATTTACGTTTGAAAGCAGGAAAGATTGCACTTCATTTCTAGAGTAATTGAATATTTTTGTTCCCCATTTAAAATGCTCGCCTTTTTTTTTGTCTTCGTGCTCATAACAATAGCTGCCATCGAATTTACTTAATAATTCACTTAATTCATTCTTAGGATTATTTGCAAAATGTCCTGGCACCCAGTCTAGAATTACTCCTATTTCATTTTGATGCGCTTTATCTATGAGGTATCTTAAATTATTTGGACTGCCGTATCTGCTGGTGGGGGCATAAAATCCCATTACTTGATATCCCCATGACCCATAAAATGGATGCTCTAGTATTGGAAGAAGCTCAATATGAGTAAATCCCTTGTCTTTGACATATGGAATCAATTCATCTGCAATTTCTTTGTAATTAAGGAATTCATTATTCTGCTTTCTCTTCCATGAGCCTAAATGAGCCTCATAAATAGAAAGAGGCTTGTCCTGCTTTTGGGTATCTTGCCTTTTTTGCATCCAATTTTCATCATTCCACAAATAATTTTCTAGGTTTACAATCGTTGATGCAGAATGCTGGCTGGGTGGATTTTCAAATAAGAAGGCATAGGGGTCAGCTTTTTGGAGAACTGTGCCATTTTTTAGATGGATTGCAAATTTATAATTTTGATTTTCTTTTGCATCAGGAACAAATATTCTATGCACGCCAGAACTTCCCAGCCTGTGCATCCAGTCTTTTGCTATCTGCCAGTTATTGAAATCTCCAATTAGGCTTACTCCTTCTACTTCTCCAGAAGGAGCCCATACTGCAAAATGATATCCCTCTTTGCCATCAATTTTTGCATGATTGCAGCCCAATTTATCAAAAGCCCTTATATCTGTTCCTTCTTTGAGATAATAGAGGTCTTGTTCATCAAGCAATTTTTCTATAGCCATGTTATGCTCGAGGAGTAAATTTTCATTTTTAACTCTTTCCCTCCTAATTTAGTTCTGTAAATGATTATATTTTAAGGATTTGTTAATTTACGTGGCTATTTAGGAGTTAGGTTTCAGAATTGCAGTTTAGGTTTGACAGATAATTTATTTTTAAGATTAATTGTTAATTGACCTAAATTTTAGCAGTATAGGATTAAGGCAGTTGGATGGGCAATTTTTTGATGTCAAAACACTTGACACAAACTACACACTTTAGTGTGTAGTTGTGTTCTTGAGCACAAGAAAATCTTAGCTGATTTTCTGTGCAGGAAATTCATAAAAGAGAATTTCCTTGCATCCTAAAATTCCAAGCAAACCACACCCCCGCAAAAAGCTTTGCTTTTTGGGGCATAGGAAATCTAGTAAGATTTCCTCTGTTTAGGGTGTGGTAAAACTCAAGGAATTTTTTGATTTTGCATCAGAAGTTTTCTCTTAACACTTGAATTGTTTTTTAGGCATGACACCATTAATTCCTTTCCTCTCTTAAATTCCAGTAAATTTGCCCCCTAGATCCACCTTACTTACCCCTCTTTGTTCCCCCCACCTCAGCCTAGCAGCTAAATCAAAAATATTAGTTATTAAGCAGTTAATGGAGTTGGACAGCTTAAAGAAAAGGACTTCTCTTTTACACTATTACTTAAAAACATCTTTTCCAAGGAGACGTTAAAAAATGTTTATAAATACATAACCCTTTTAAAAAATAGAAATGAAAAGAGGTTCGAGGTTAGGCGTAGCATTTGCAGTAGCAATAATTGCTATCTGCTATTTGGCTTTTGTTTTTGCACTGCCAGAAATAACCCCGATTATTATTTCACCCTCGCAAGCATACACTAACTCTACTTTAAACTGTTCTGCAACATATTATAATATAGATGACTATAAGGGAAATGTAACACTTTATTGGTATAATGATTCTGCTCTTTACACCAATTTAACATATCTTGACATAGTATCTGGCAGCGTTGTAAGTATAGCTCTTTTAGGAATTCAGGCAAAAAATGAAATCTGGAATTGTACTGCAAACTCAACTGACGAAATGGATATAGTATCAGCT
>JAZDFA010000005.1:0-11163 GCA_043808285.1 archaeon | reverse complement strand
TTATAATCTGCATGAGCTGAAAATCCTTCTATAGATTCAATTCTAGAGCCTACTTCTACATTTTCTCCTAGCAAGTCTATCTTTTTTTCTCCATTTTTAAGCCAATAACCCAAGGTTCCCTCAACCTGATATCCTACCAATAATAATGTGTTTTTCGGATTTTGGATATTATTTATTATATGATGCTTTATTCTTCCCCCAGTGCACATACCATTTCCTGCAATGACTATGCAGGGTTCCTTAAGCCCATTTATTTTTTTAGACTCTCCAACACTTTTAGTAAAAACTAACTCTGGAAAATTAAACGGGTCTTTTCTTTTTGCCATGCTACTTTGGATAGAATCATTGTAATATTGAAGGTATTTTGTAAATATCTCTGTGGCTCTTGTAGCCATTGGAGAATCCAAAAATACCTTCATTTTGGGGATAGTTCCTTCTTGCATGAATTCCCCAAGCAAGTAAATTATCTCTTGAGCACGCTCAACAGCAAATGAAGCAATCATAAGCTTGCCGCCTCTCCTGTATGTTTCATTAATTATTCTTATTAGGTCTCTTTTTCTTTCTTCAATTGGAGGATGGAGCCTGTCTCCATAAGTAGATTCAATAAAAACATAATCTGCCTTTGGTATGGGCTCTGTATTTTTTACCAGCACTGCCATTTCCTGGCCCATGTCTCCTGAAAATACAAGCAAATTTGTCTTCTTTCCCTCATTTACCTTAACTTGAATAGAAGCTGAACCAAGAATATGCCCTGCATCATAGAATTTAGCTGTAATATTGGGGGTTATCTTTACTTCTTGGCCATATTCTACTACGACAAATCTCTTCATGATATTTTGCACGTCAAACTCATTATAGATTGGTTTTCTTTTTGATAATCCCTGCTCTGCTCTTCTTTTATTCTCATGCTGCGTATCTTCTTCTGATATCTTTGCAGAATCCATCATTATTAAAAAAGCAAGGTCTCTTGTTGCATCAGTAGAATAAATTTTCCCCTTAAATCCGTATCTTGAAAGCTTGGGAATCCTGCCGCAATGGTCAAGATGCGCATGAGTGAGCAGAAGAGCATCATATTCTTTAGGCTCAAACTCAAAATTATCATGATTGAGTTTTTCTATCTCCTTGCTTCCCTGGAACATCCCGCAATCAATGAGAATCTTCTCATCTTTGGTGGATATGCTAAAGCAAGAGCCAGTTACCTCTTTTGCAGCACCTAATATCTTTACTTCCATCCCAATAAAAATCATGAGGGATTTATATTTCTATCTTTTATGTCAAGAACACTTGACTAAAACTACGCGGGCGGTTCGCTTTTGACTTCTGAGACAGAAACTTTAAATATCTCTGTCTTATATTAATAACATATGAAAAAAAAGACTAGCAAATTTATTTATTGGACACCTAGGATTTTATCAATAATCTTTGTATTATTCTTGGCGCTATTTTCACTTGACATATTTGACATGAAATTAGGATTCTGGGGAACAATATTAGGATTGTTTATGCATAACATTCCAGTTATCATACTCTCAGTATTATTATGGATAGCTTGGAAACACGAGATTGTTGGGGGGGTTGGTTTTATCCTTGGAGGAATTTTATACACTATAATGATTTTAATGAATATTCTTAAAACGGGTTTTGAATGGTATTACTTATCTTGGGCTGTGGAGATTTCTGGAATAGCTTTCTTCATAGGAATATTATTTTTAATTGGTTGGTTCAAAAAGAAAAAATAACACGAACCACCTGAACTCTTCTCCAATTTTTGCTGTTGCAAAATTAGAAATCCTTAAATAAGGATTTCTCTAGTTAATTAAAAATGCCAAAGCAGAAAAGAAAGCCGAAAATACAAGCTAAACAAAAAGAGAACCCTGTAAGTAAGCCAAACAAATTAAGATTAATCCGTATAATATCAGTGGTATTGATTGGGATAATAGCAGTTTCATTTTTTATCAGTATTGGCAATAAAAATACATGCCCAAAAAATATCATTCCCGATAAGATATTAATTTTTGAATCTCAATTCTTGACAGGAACATCATATACTGATGATAGATATGTCATAAAGACAGATAAGTGGGCAGATGGAACCCTCTTGTATATACATGAAAATTCTCTTGATTACGTTGAGTCCCTTAAGCCACATTGCGTAAGAGGAAATGAAAGTGGTAAAAACTCAAGTTACTTTTATTGCAAGGAAGCAACTTACGACAATCTAACCAGAAAAGAGAACTACACAGTAAATCTTGTTCTTGAACCAATTGAGAATGAAAAGCAAATCGTGAAAGGCGTTTTATTCAACGAACTATATAGAAATTACAAGGTAATTTCAGCACGATGCACACGACGGGGATAATTTTTAGTATTTTTGCAAGGCAAACTCTGCATATGCTCCAAGTTTTATATTATACTTATCTTTTTTATGATAAGACCATTGCATAAGCCCTGAGATAATTTCATTAAAAAGCCGTTTCATATCTTCTTTATTAGCACTCATTACAGGCTTTAACGAATCAAAATATGAGAGGTATTCCATTAAAGATTTTTGATCTGTTTCTGATTGCTCCCTAATAGCAGTTTTCCAATTTTTTCTATGCCAATTATGGACGCTTTCATAACAATCTTCAATAGTCAAGTCTTCTGGGATCATTTCTAAATCTCCTGCTTCTAAAGCCATTTTATTTTTTTTAACCATTTTACCCCTTCCCTCCTCCCTCTTTAAGAATCCCCATTGCTTTAAGCAACTCAACTCTCTTCTTATGCTCCTCGTCACTGACTTCTTGAGCCTTTTCTTTTTCCTTTCGCTCTTGGAGGGATTTAGTGACCTTCATCTGCCTTCCTGCTATCATATTAGCAACCATCTGCTTCTTTCTTCCCATAACTGCCATGAGAAATAGAAAAAATATGAATTTTTAAGGTTTTCTATTGCTTATAAAAGTAAAATATAGAACTCATAACTCTCTATTTCTGTGGTTTTCTTCCCACTTTCCCACCACTCAAAATATAAATAAAAAAAATAAAAAATAACTACGATTATCTCAATCTAGAAAAAAGAAATTTAGTATTTCCTTTTCTTCATGAAGCAATCTCTGCAATAAACAGGCTTACCTTCTGTAGGTTTGAATGGTACTTCACATTCTTTATTACATTCGGCACAAACTGCTTTATGCATTTCTCGTGGTCCAAAATCTCTTCTGAAACCACCGCTTCCTCCGCCAAATCCCATGTTACATTTCCTCCTTACAAACAACACGCAAAGAAAACTTTATATGCCAAGAACTTGTGTTCTTGAGCACCTCAAAAATCAACGCAAACACACACCGAAGTGTGTAGTAAAACGAAAGATTTTTTCGATTTTCCTGTATGTCTCTAAAATGATGTAATATAATGGCTTTATAAACTTAAGCATTTACTCCAACTAACCCTTTCTATTGATCTTAATCATTGCTTTTTCAAGCAGTATGTAAGCAATTATGCTTGCGCCTGCTGCGCCCAATATAGAAGCAACTGCAACTGAAATATAACCAAAATCAAAAAGAAAAACAAAAAGATACGAAATTGGTACTGCAAGAACCAAAACTCTAATTGCATTTATGACAAAGCCAGGCATTCCAAGTCTCATGCCATGCAATGCCCTGCTTGTGATCATTGTTATTGCCAAAAATGGATATGAAAATATGCTTATCCTAAGATAGGCTGCTGAAAGCGAAATCAAATTGGGATCTGATGTGAATATTCTTACAAGAAGATGTGAGAAAATGAATCCTAAAGCACCAATTCCTATGGTGATGAGTATTGCTGTTTTTATGCAATACCTTATTGTGTCTCTTAACAATCCATATTTTTTTGCCCCGTATAACATCCCCACAATAGTCACCATTGATATTGCGAATGCAATAATAGGAGTTGTAACAACGCTTTCAAGCCTTGTTGAAATCCCGAATGCTGCAACATAATCAACTCCAAAATGAACCATTATTCTATTTGCAAACATTGCATAAATAGAAACCATTAGCATCATCAAGCTTGAAGGTAAACCAATAGCAATTATGTCCCTTATTACCTCTTTAGAATATTTAAATTGATTAAAATTTATCTCTAGATGGGAGTATTTTCTAAGGTAATAAATGGAAAGGATTAATGCAACTCCAAAGGATATTACTGTTGCAATAGCCGCCCCAGCTACTCCAAGCTTTAGGGTATAGATAAATATGGGGTCTAATATAATGTTTGTGAGCATAGAGATTATTTGTATTTTCATTGGAATTTTAGTGTTGCCTTGCGCAGAGAATATATTGCTCATGACATAAGCTGGAAACATCAAGAATATCCCCCCCATAATTATAGACATATACTGCATGGAATACTCAAGCACATTACCAGATGCACCTAGAAGAATAAAAGAGCCCCTTAGGAAAACAAGATTCAGTATAAAAAGAGCAAGTGCAAATATTAAAGACAGGATAATTCCATGCATTGCAGTATTTTCAGCCTCTTTTTTATTCTTCGCGCCAAGCATTCTTGATATTCTAGCTCCCATTCCTATGCCAAGACTTGCGTTTATTGTCACTAGAATGAATATTATCGGAAAAGTAAATGTTAATGCAGCAATTGGCTCTGAACCCATTCTTCCTATAAATGCAGTATCTACTATGTTATAGGTTGTCTGCACAAACATTGAGATAAGAATAGGGATTGAAAGAATGAAGAATGCCTTTCTAGGATTCTTGATTAGCTCATTCACCCTGCTTTTTTTAGCCATAATTGACATAAGAAAAAATTGTTTTATAAAACTATAGTAATGTCTATTTCTTCCTTGCTTGCATCCATTCATAAATAGAGAGAAATCCCACAATAAGAGCAGGAAGAGCGATTTCAAGAGCCCAAAACCACTGGTAAGCCGGACCGTCAGAAATTTCCCAGATATACCAGATTCCAAATCCAATGAATGGCAATCCCAGTATTAACCCGTTTCTCCAGGCAAATATTATGAATAAAGTCATGATAATAGAAGGGATAAGATGCATGAACAATCCTACAATCAATTGCAATGGACTGTAACCTTCTGAAAAGACATCAAGGGCAAAAAGTGAGATAAACATCACGAAAAGTATGGCTATAATTCTTGGAATCCAAAAGGGCATTTATGGAGCAGCGGTAAATTTGCAGCTTCAGTAGAATTTGTTCAAGAAGATGTTGTGAGAAATTATATCCTGAATCAAGAAGAGCACCATCATGGAAACCCCACTCCGAACGAAGTGAGGATTTAATGCATCAGCATCAAACCTTTAGGGTGGGGAGGATGTCATTTAACGGAAATCAATCAGTTATAGATTGGGGCTTCCTAGGAGTATTTCTTGGTTTTGTAGATTTGGTATTTACTAAAGTGTTTATTTTTGCTCAGATTTACTGTTTAAAAGAAAGAGATATCTTTATATTTTATTAAATAATCTTAAAAATATGAACAATCTTACTGATATTTTAGACAGGAAAATCATTCAGGGCGGAATGGGTTTTGGAGTTTCTGGATATAAACTTGCACGAAAAGTTTCTTGTTATGGTCAATTAGGGGTTATTTCTGCTACTGCACCAGACATTTTGTTAGTGCGCGGATTACAAAATGGAGATAGTACTGGTGAATTACGTGATGCGCTAGAACATTTTCCAAATCAAGATATTGCAGGAAGAATTTTTGAAAGATTTTTTATTGAAGGTGGGAAAGCCCCTGGAAAGGAATATATTCTTAATCAATTTCCTACTTTTGAAAAAACAAGTGATACTGAATTCATATTAAAAAATAAAGATCTGGAAGATTCTGTAGTTGCGGGTGCATTTGTTGAAGTATACTTAGCAAAAAAAGGGCATACTAATCCTGTAGGTGCAAATTTTCTTAATAAGATAGAATGGGCTCAACTCCCAACTTTATATGGTGCAATGCTTGCAGGAATTGATGTAGTACTTATCGGTGCGGGGTTCCCTAAAGAGATTTCTAAAATACTTACAGAGTTCGTTTCAGGAAACTTGGGTAAAATGTCTGTTCCCATCAACGATAAAAAATATAGTATTGTGTTTGACCCTAAAAGAATCTTTAATAGTGATCTTAAGAGACCTGTATTTTTAGGAATTGTTAGTAATCATCTAGGTGTCAAAGCATTACCCCAGGTTGATGCATATGTCTTTGAGGGGCCAGTAGCTGGAGGGCATAACCCTCCCGCACGCAGTAAAACATTAAACGATATTGGTGAACCATTGTATGGCCCAAAGGATGATATAAATTTTAAATTACTCACCTCACTATTAAACCAAAATGGGGGGCATCAACCGTACTGGTTGGCGGGCAATTATGCTACGAGACTTGATGAGGCACTTTCTTATGGTGCATCGGGCGTGCAAGTAGGAACACCATTTGCATTCTGTCAAGATTCTGGGATAACTCCTGAATTGAAACGGCAAGCAATTGTCGAAATACTGAATGGTGCGAAAGCATATACTAATGCTAGAGCATCACCAACCGGATTTCCATTCAAAGAATTACTTATACGGGGAACAATGGCATTTCAAGAAGTCTACGCAGAAAGAAAGAGATTGTGTAATTTAGGATACTTAGTAGAAATTTGTGAAGAAGCTACTGGTAAACTTATAACACGCTGTCCTGCTGAACCTGTTAAAGCATACGTACAAAAAGGCGGTAATCTTGAAGATACTCTGGGCAGGAAATGTTTATGTAATGGCCTCACTTCCACAATAGGTTTCGGTATGCCAGGCGAAAAACCCTTAATGACCTCCGGTGCAGACTTTACTGCAGTAAAAGATCTAGTTGCAAAACATGGCATGGAATATTCTTCAGAGAACGTGATTGATTACATTCTAGAAAAATTGAGGAAAGATTAGAGCAAAAAATTTATATTGAAGAGGGGGCAAAATTGCTCCCATATCCTAAACCGAGCAGCTAAATTGAAAATATTAATTAAAGTAGTATTTTTACCAAAAACCCATACCACAAGTTTTATAATCTTGAGAGTAGTAGTATAATAGTATATGTATATACAAATATAGGGAAACAATATATATAAAGATCGACAAAATCCGTGTTTTTTCACGGAGAGTAGGATATACGAATCTGCTTTCCCTGTATTTTTTTATTTCTTGATTTACTTTACATATCAAAAAGTTGCTCCAGTTTTACCACCCTCTAAACAGAGAAAATCAAAGATTTTCTATGCCCCAAAAAAATAAGAGTTTTTTGCGGGGATGTGGTTTTCGTGAAAAGCATTTCTGACGTAAGATGTAAATATGTATGAAGAAGGATAAGCAATAACTAGAAAATTTTATAAGCCCTTATAGGTCATAATTATAGAAAGGGTGATTAGACACCTCAGCTATTTCTCTGAGGAAATTTAATATGGCACTAAAAGATATACCTCAAAGAAAAGGATTGGCAGAGATAGTAAGAGAGGAAATTAATAATAGTGCTCTTAAACAATTTGAACACCAGCCAGACTCAATCTCAATTTATCTTCCAAAATTCTCTGGTTTTATCAAGTATGAAGTAATTCATATATCTGAGTCATTAATGGGAGATAATGTATACCTAGATGTAAAAGATAGAAATTACCTCACAATTGCAAAAACTATAAGAGACAAAATTCAGAGTTATGGCGGGCATGTTATAATGGAGTACAAAGAAAAATAATTCTTTACTGCTCCCTAACTTTGAATCCGATATCCTTCTCTTTTTCCATGTATTTTTTTTGTGCTTCCATTGCTAAATCAAAGTCTCTTGATGTCAGCATTAAGTCTGAGATATTTTTTGAATCAATGTCTTTTATTGAGATGCCTTTTGTTGAGCAGTAATTATCAACAGTATTGTAAGCAGCAGATTCGCAAATTTCTTTAAGCATTGCACCAGAATATTTTGGTGTTATTTTTGCGAGCTTTGCAATATTTACATCTTGCGAAAGAGGTTTGTTTTTCAAATATATCTTAAGTATTTCTTCCCTTCCAGTCTCATCAGGAGTTCCTATATAGATTTTCTTTGTGAATCTGCCAGGCCTTACAAGGGCTTCATCAAGATCCTTGTACCTGTTTGTTGCACCAATAATTACTATGTTCTCAAGGTCTGAGATTCCTTCCATCTCCTGGCAGAACTGCCCGAATGACATTCTTGAATACTTATCCATGTCATCTCTGCTTACATAAAATCCGTCAATTTCATCTATGAATATTAGAACTTTGTTTCCTTTGGCAGAATCTTCTCTTGCCATCTTAAATAGCCTGCCCCAATTTTGTTCTGTTTGTCCGACCCATTTTGAGTTGATATCTTTTGGAGAAACAGTATAAAATATAGAATTTGTTGAATTTGCAAGTATTTTTGCTATTGTTGTTTTTCCATTTCCTGGAGGACCTATTAACAATATTCCTTTTGGCATCTTTACATCAAGTTTCTTGAAAAGATCTGGATTAGACATTGGCCATTCAATATATTGTTCAAGTTCTTTTTTTATTTCTCCAAGTCCTCCAACCATCTCCCAGTTGTATTCCTTTACTGAAACTGCAAAATCAAGGCTCTTTATTCCTTTTTCATCATCTTTAAGGACCCTTGTAACCATTTTTTCTAGAAGAGAACTTACAAATTCGGTCTTTTCAACAGGGCATTCTATTGAAATGCTTTTATGATAGTTGTCTGAAAATATGAACTGGTATTCTGTATCTTCTATTTTAGCATGAATTGATGCTTCAACTGGAAGAAGCCCAAATCTTTCATCAATTATCATTTTTGGAGATTTGTTAAGTCCAGACTCAAAAATTTTTATTGAATCTGAATTCTTTTTGATAAACTCATACATCTTTCGCAATGGTTCTTCATCTTCAAATTTTTTCTCTATAATAACAGGTTGGTACCTTGCTTTAGAAAACATTTCTTCAACTGCCTTTTCCTTGCCAACCTCGCATTCAACTGAAACTTTCAGTTTGCTGCCTGCACTATAAGTCTCTCCTATTTTTATGTTGTAATCTGAACCATCTATTTTCGTCTTGATTAAAGCACCTATTGGATAAAACTCCCCATTATCTGCCTTTCTCATTTGAGGAGATCCGCTGCATTTGCCATCTGATGAATGAGAGTTATCTCCAATATCCACTACTTCTCCTTTCTTAGAAATATAATCCCATATTTTTGAAGCTGCAAAATCAGGATGATAGAACTCTTCACAGAATTGAACTCTCTTTAGCTTATTCTCGTTTTTTTCAACTATTTCTTCCTTGATAGTCTCTTGAACTCTTTGTTCAAGATTTGCTTGAGGAGTCTTCTTTTTTTTAAAGTTTTCAAAAAATCTCATATACTCCTAAAATATATTCTTCTTTTAAATCTTTCTATCTGTGACTACTAAATAGTAATATCTCAGTTGTACTAACACATAATCTTCTTTATTTCTTCTGTATTATTTGCAATAAAAAGCTCCCCCCTCAATTTACTTGCGTTGGGAGAGGATTTAGTGAACAGTATAGCCTGAGATTTTATCTGGGAGAACTTTATATGGTATTTAGAAGCCAATTTAAGGTAATCATCAAAAAAGAAAGTTTCTTTTTTATTTGTAAGATGCGCAAATAGGTTAGGATTTCCCATTGCACTTCTTCCAAGCATTACAAATTCAAATTTCTCCAATAACTCAAGAGCATTGCTTTCATTAACATCCCCCGAATATATTACTGGAAGAGATGTCTTTTTCTTGAATTCCAAAGCAAAAGAAACGTCTGGTTTCCCAGAATAGCCTTGCACATTTGTCCTCGGATGAATGCAAACTGCATCAACGTATTCTTCTGCAATCTTTAAAATCTTTAATGCATGCTCTGTCTTTCTGAGTTTTATTGTAATAGGCTTCTTTGTGGATTTTCTCATTATTTGTAAAATATTCTTTATAGTATCTTTTTTGTCATGAAGAAATGCGCCAAAACCCTTTTCTTTGGCTTTTACTACAGAACAGCCAAGATTGAAATCAAAAAGGGGAGTATTTTTGTGCTTGCGAATAAAATCTGCAATTCCTTCTTCATTTGTAGAAAACAATTGTATTGCAGGATTATCGTCAAGAGGAATTTTCGCTCTAGAAAGCGGATGAATCATGCCAGTATAAACTAGTCCTGCTCCAGCATTGCTGCATAAAATCCTGAATGCAATATCATTCACTCCTGCAAGAGGCGCAAGAAAGTATGGATCCTTCAATTTCAAATTGCCTATTTTGTATGCCATTGTTTAGTTAACTCTCTTCCTTCAATATATTGCCGCTTTGCCAGTCACGCAAGATTAATCTCGTTGTTCTGTCAACATCAATAACATCCCCTTTTTTGAGGAAATTATTTTTCCTGCCCAGTTTTTCAATAAGAACTTCAAAATCTCCAAGGGAGTCAATTTCATAGAAACGCTCAATTAATCCTGGATGTTTTTTGAAAATATCAAAAACTGCAATATCTGGGCTTTTCATAGTATCCCAAGTTTTCACATTTATCTTAGCATGCTTTGCGGTATTCCTGCTTTCCTTGCCCATCTCTTCTTGAGGAATGACTCCTGGGGTGTCAATTATAATAATGTCTTTTGCGAGCCTTATTTTCTGCATGCCCTTTGTGAACCCCGCCTCTGCAGCTGTTTTTGCAACAGGCTTTCCTGCTAGGAGGTTTATGACTGAGCTCTTTCCAATATTAGGATATCCTATTACGCCAACATGGGCCCTCTTGTATTTCATATCTGCTCTTTTTACCTCGATTTTTATCATGTCTCTCAAGTTTGAAATTCCGTAATGGGTCTTGCATGATATAAAAAAATAAGGTTGAAGTTCATGTAATTCAAGCTTTCTTGCAACCTCCTCCATGTCAACTAAATCTGCCTTGTTAAGAACATACATCAGCTTCTTGCCGCTTTTGATTACCAAGTCTTCGAATTTCTTATTTCTTGACTCTTTGATAAATCTCGCATCGCATATCTCAAGAACAATATCAGATATCCTTATGACATCTATTGCAATATCAGGATATTTTTTTTTGTAGTCTTTGACGATTTCTAAAGAGCTTCTTCTTGTTGCATAAGATGCGTTTTTTGGTTGCATGAAACATGCAAGAAATCAGGATTTAAAAATGGTTACTTATAGAAGAATTTCAGATATTCAAGGA
>JAZDFA010000004.1:0-11464 GCA_043808285.1 archaeon | reverse complement strand
AAATCTTGGGCATCCTATCTCCCTTAGCAAACGTTGGATTTTTATAAATAGCTTGCTATCGTTTTTCATGTTATTTCACCTCGAAATAACATAGTTCCCTTAGTAGATTAATTTTACTAAGGGGACATTTTCAACAGAGCCTACTTAAAGGAAAACTATTAAAAACAGAAAAGTGTTATCTTTGAGTATTAAAAATGGGAGAATCTGACCAAGAAATAAAGTTAGAAGGAAAGGATGTCTTAAACATAGTGGGAGAGATAAACAAGAGATATAAGACTCCTCTTTGGGAAAATAGATTAGTTTATGATTCCAGTTCAGAAACATTAGAGC
This sequence comes from archaeon, assembly GCA_043808285.1. GTDB lineage: Archaea > Nanobdellota > Nanobdellia > Pacearchaeales > DTIR01 > JAZDFA01. The sequence continues at coordinate 11,134 of JAZDFA010000004.1, read as the reverse complement.
CCATATATTTTTGGATTCTCGATGCGATGGAAAGATTTGGAAACAAAGTTGAAAAGCTTATAGATAATTTTACAGCAACTCCCGGTTCTGGATACTTTGCAGAACTTGGTGCGAGAGCAACAAAGATGCAGGATGAGGCAATGAAAATTCTTGGTTCAGTTAATACTGTTGTAAAGAGCATAATCAATATAATATATGACCTGAAAGAGTATGAAATAAGACTAAAGCAGTATGAGATTGCACATTCTAAAAATAAGGATGAAAAAGAGGCAGGCATTTTAGGACTAAAACAAGTCTGGATGGATCAGGTAGATATAAAGAGGGGAAGAGGAAGCATAAATTTCCTGACTTCTGATATGAGTTTTACAACTTTAAGAGACGCTTTCATGAAAGTTAATACGATAGAAGAAGTAGACCAAATTGATTTAAATGATAGGGTAAAGAGAATATTAAAACCAAGGGTTGCAGAATTTTTTGAATGGAAGAAACGTTCTGAATCAGAATTAACCAAAAGGTTTGAGATAGAAAGAACTTATTTGAAGAGTCAAGTTTCTGCATTGCAACTCTATTCCCGGTGGGCTAAGCCCTATTTAAAAGCTGCAGAAGATTTAAGGATGAAGCAGATGCAGTCTCCACATTTAGTCTCTTCATTTAATACAATCATGCTAGAAGTTTTGTTATTGGGCATTAAGAAAATAAGCTTGCAAGATATGGCATATAATAAAGAAGTTCCATTAAAATATGTTAATTACAAGCCAAAAAGAGAATATTATGCATGTGTTCTTGTTGACTTTAATTTTAGAGGCATTCCTAGAAGAATAACTCAAGAAGGTCATTATGGATTTGGAGGAAAAACAATAGTTGATTTCAGTGCATTTACATTGAATGAAGATGAATTGGCATTGTTCAGAAACAAGCTTGAAAAATCAGACATCTCAACAGCATTAAATCTTGTGGAAGATGTTACCCAAGATAGTCTGGATCAGCTAAAGGAGGATATTGATAATTACTTGAATAAAAAAGAAGAGAAAGAAGAGAAAGAAGAAAAGGAAGACGAAGACGAAGAATTTAATCCTTTTTCAGCATTATTCAGTTTTGGGAGCGAAAAGAAAGAGGAGAAGAAAGAAAAAAAGAAGAATATAATTGAAGAGATAAAGAAAAAAGGAATAACTCCAGATTCTTATGATGAGGCATATGTGAGAAATATTGCAGAAATGCAAGCTGCAGAAGGTTCTTTTATGCTTTTTAATCTTTACAAGAAAGTTCATGGCATGGCTGCTCCACAGTTGGATATTGATTTTTGGGAGCTTTTCCATTCTAAGGGAAAGAAAGGATTCTAGTAATATTTTATAATGGCGGAAGAAAAAAAGAAAGAGGATAAGCAGAAAGAAGAAAAAGAAGAAGAGAAAGATTCTCTTCAAGAGTTCAAGTTTGAGGACAAAATAGAAGAGGTAAAGAATTCTGTTCCTAGCTTGAAACAATCTGGATTGGAAAAGTCGGTAAGTTTGGAGCAATCATCGCAAAAAGAAGAAAAGAAAGGAACAGACAAAAAAAGACAGAATATCCTTCTTACTCTTCCCAAGAGTATCTTCCCAGCATGAATGAACTAAGAAGAAGGGGAGTAGTTCTTGAAAGGAGAGGCACAAGAGAGATTGAAAATGATTCATTGAGAAGACAAAAAATAGCCGGACCAGAAATTAGCAGGACGAATTCAGTGCACGATGGAGCAGCAATAACCTATTCTGATTTTAGGGATGAAAGGGAGATATGGAGAGAACCAATAAGTCATAGATCTGAGATAAAGAAGTACAAAAATATCACAAGATTTATTAATTAATTTAAGTTTTTAAGAACATCATAAAAACCTCATTTACTTTTGATTTTTAGGATACAAGGAAATCTAATAGATTTCCGGCACAGAAAATCTAGTGAGATTTTCTTGTGATCCAAAATTAAAACCACGAACAAAACGCTACACTTTAAAAAGTGTATTTGCAATTTATGGACATGAAAAAGAATTACGAATATCTTTATTCTGGAAGCACTTCTGCTCTTGATCCCAATTCTGGAGATCTATTTACTGGATATAGGATTCCTGCCGCTTCTCTTGGAGCACCTACATCGCCGCAAACTGCAGACCAGCTTAGGGAAGTTTCTTCAAGGTTAAATGAGGGAATGAATGCTGTTGAAATGGGCACAATACAGGCAGGTGTTTTTGATACTATCCCAAAACAGCATATGAAAGAGATGAACAGGCTTACAAAACTTACAGGAAGCGAGATTTCTGTGCATGCTCCGATAATTGATCCTGCAGGTTTTTCCCAAGAAGGTGGATGGAGTGATGCAAACAGGGCATCTGCGGAAAGACAACTTTATGGCGTGATAGAAAGAAGCCATGAATTAAATCCTGAAGGAAGGGTTCCTGTAACAATTCATGCAGATAATGTTGCAGGACATGAATACAGGGTTTATGATGATGGAAAGGGGGGGGAGGAAATGATAATTGGTGTAGACCAGGAAACAGGCCAGATGACTACAGCCAAGAGAGTGAAGAGATATTATCCTGAAACAGGCAACAAGGAGCAGATTATAAGCGCAAAAGATGAGCTCAATGTGATAAATAGAAGTAACTGGTCAAATCATCTATTGGGACTGAGGCAGTATAAAAAACAGGCAGATGAACTAATAGAGCCTGCATTAAGGGAGGGTGCGCCATATTTTGCAAAGCTTGCAAAAGGAATAGAACTTACAGATGAAGAAAAAAGAATAGTGATGCAATGCCAGAACAAGATAAATAGGGGGGCATCTTTTCTTAACAATACAAATGCATTAATAAGGTCTCTTTATAATCAAGCATACAAGTTTGGTGATGAGGGGGATAAAAGGATGTTGGAAGGAGGTTCTGAGGAATACAAAGATCTCATAAACAAATCAAATCAATCAGATTTTATGAGGAGTGTACAATATCAGTCTGGAGCAGTTGAAAGCCTTATTCATTCATTGTCTAGTGCAGAACCAAAGATTTACAAGCCAATAGACGAGTTCGCAATAGAAAAAGCAAGCCAGACGATAGGAAATATTGCATTTGAATCTTATAAGAAATATGGAGATACTGCTCCTATGATCAGCTTGGAAAATACTCCTGCAGGACAGGCGATTTCTAGAGCAGAAGATTTGAAAAAACTTATAGTGAAATCAAGAGAGAGATTTGTAGAACAGGCAGTAAAAAAAGGTCTATCTACTTCTAATGCAGAAAAACAAGCAGAAGAAATTATTGGGGCAACATGGGATGTTGGGCACATCAATTTATTGAGGAAGGGAGGATTTAGCAAAGAACAAATTGTTGAAGAAACTAAAAAGATTGCCCCATATGTAAAGCATGTTCATCTTACTGATAATTTTGGTTATTCTGATAGTCATCTCCCAATAGGAATGGGAGAGGTCCCAGTAAAAGAGATGATGAAGGAATTAGAAAAAGCAGGGTATTCAGGAAGGCATATTGCAGAGGCAGGAGGATTTGTTAAGGAGTTTAAGACATCACCTCATCCTTATGTATTAGAGGCTTTTGGGAGTCCGTTATATTCTGCATACATGCAGCCATTCTGGAATCAGGCAAGAGGATCTCAGGGTGCATATTCTGCAGGGTATGGAACAATGCTTCCAGAACAGCATTTTTCAATTTACGGGAGTGGATTTTCAACATTGCCTGTTGAACTTGGTGGCCAGCAACAGGGAAAGCAATCAAGATTTTCAGGAACGCCCACAGAGTAAAAAGATTTAAAAAAAGGAAAATCATGTAAAGATTATAAAAGAGGAAAAATGAAGAAACATTCTAAAAGTAATCCGAAATCAAATACCCTTAGCATGGGCAAAGAGCATGATATCGCTTATGATTTCAGCACAAAAGTATATGAAAAATTTGACAAGATTATAAAGGCAATAGTTCTTTTTGGGAGCACTGCAAAAAGAGTAGCAACTTCTGGAAGTGATATTGATTTGGTTATAATAATTGATGACTGCAGCGTGCAATGGGATGAAGAGCTAATAGCATGGTATAGAGAAGAACTTGGAAAGATTATAGCCTCTAATCCTTATAAAAAATCATTACATATAAACACTGTAAGATTAAGCACTTGGTGGGTAGATTTAATGAGGGGAGACCCAGTTGTGATAAATATAATCAGGTGGGGTGAAGTTATCATTGATTTTGGGGGATTCTTTAGCCCATTAAAAGTATTATTACAACAAGGAAAGATAAAGAGCACCCCCGAGTCGATATATACTGCATTGCAAAGAGCCCCAATGCATATGTTAAGAAGCAAGGCATCAATACTTGGTGCAATTGAAGGATTATATTGGGCGTGTGTTGATTCTTCTCATGCAGCATTAATTGCAGCAAAACAAATTCCTCCTTCGCCAGAACATATATCCCAGATGCTAAAAGAGACATTTGTTGATAAAAAGATGCTTGATGCAAAATATGTTCTTTGGTATAGGGATTTATACCTGCTAGCACATAAAATAATGCATGGAACAGTAAAAGAAATAGAAGGAAAAGAGATAGATTTGTGGATGTCTAGAACTGACGAGTTCGTAGGAGTAATGGCTCAGTTGATAAAGAAAGTGTTACCATAATTTTTTAATCTAAAAAATCAATCAATCATTTCTATTTGGATATTAACATCTTTTGGTATTGGCACCCTCATTATACTATGCAATACTCTATCGTCTAATGGCAAGTCAATTACTCTCTTGTGTACTCTCATCTCGTATCTGTCAAAGCTTGCCTTTCCGTCCCCACATGGAGATTTTCTCGTTGTCACCTTCAATTTCTTTGTAGGAAGGGGTATTGGCCCTCTTATTACAACGCCTGCTTTTGAAGCTATATCTTTTATAGAATTGCAAATTACATTTAATTGATCTATGCTTGTAGATAATAATTTTACTCTTGCTTTGGACATAAGAAATTTTAAAAAATATAGTATAAAAACCTTTTGATATCAGGAATTTTTGATAAACGAAGCTCTACCTATCCACTTAAATGACGGTTGATAATTAACATGGTTATTTGGCAGATATAGAGAAGGGATTACTAATTATTTTTTTATGGATTTGCAGAAATGGTTTTTTGATTAAGCACTATAGAATCATAATTCATCTTTGCATGATTCACATAGCAGTTTTCCATCAATATTATAGAGCAATCCATAAACTTCACATTCAGAGCATACCCCTTCCTTGATCCAGGATTCGGCTTCACCTTCAAGGATGTCTTTTCTCCTTTTCAACTTGTCTCTCTCCTCGCTTATATTAAATCCCTGTATTGCTATCTCAAGAAGAGAAGGCTCAAGTTTGAGTATGTCCTTCATTGTAACAACACCTATTACTTTGTCTTTTACTATGACTGGAAGAATTTTTACTTTGTTATTGCTCATCTTCAATGTTGCTTCATAGATATCTTTCCCAGGATTTATAGTTACGACCCTTCTGGTCATTATATCCTTTGCTTTTATTTTGCTTAGATCCTGCCTTTTTATTACCGCCCAGACAATATCCTTCTCACTGATTACTCCTTTTAATGATTGATTTTCAGCAATTATCAAAGAACCAACATGCCTCTTTATCATTTCTTTGGCGCAATCTATCAAAGCAGAATCTGGTTTAGTCGAGATATAATTCCTAGTCATTATATCTCCGACATTTATTCCAATCTTAGTCTTTTCATCTATTCTAAATAATCCCATTTTTGATAGGATATCTAATCTTTCTTTATTTAAAAAGATATGAGAATAAAAAAGCATATAATCAAGTAGAAAAAACCTTTTAAATAGAAACTCTGATTTTTTTCTTACCTTTAGAGTTATGAATATGCCACCAAAAAATTTATAAACGGGGATAGTGAAAATATTTCATACTCTTTTTTAGGAAAAATTGAGGTATTAGAAGAGAAAAAATGGATAATAGACAACCAATATTTATATTGCCTGAAAATGTTCAGAGAATGATGGGAAGAGATGCACAAAGAAATAATATTCTAGCTGCAAGGCTTGTTGCAGATACCGTTAAAACAACTCTAGGCCCAAAAGGAATGGACAAAATGCTAGTTTCTAGCATCGGAGATATAATTGTTACAAATGATGGAGTAACTATCCTTGAGGAAATGGAAATTGAACATCCAGCTGCCAAGATGATGGTGGAAATAGCAAAGACACAAGAAGAGGCTGTTGGAGATGGTACAACAACTGCAGTCATTCTTGCAGGAAAACTTCTTGAAAATGCTGAATTTTTACTAGATAAAAAAATACATCCTACTGTAATTGCAAAAGGTTACAGGATTGCAGCAGAAAAGGCACAAGAATTCTTGCAGGAAATTTGTACAAAGATAACACCTAAGGATGAATTAATCCTAAAATATATTGCAATGACTGCAATGACTGGAAAGAGTGCAGAGACTGCAAAAGAAAAATTTTCAAATATAGTTGTAAAGGCAGTAAAAATGATATATGAAAATGGCAAAGTTGATATTTCTAATATAAAAATAGAAAAAAGAAAAGGAAAAGGAGTTGAAGATACTGAATTAATTGAGGGGATAGTTTTAGATAAAGAAAAGGTTCATTCAGATATGCCTACCGTTGTAAAGCATGCAAAGATAGCATTGATAGATTCTGCTTTAGAAATAAAGGGGCCAGAAACTGATACAAAGATAAGCGTAAGCAGTCCAGACCAATTGCAGCAATTCTTAGATCAAGAAGAGAGGATGTTGAAGGATATGGTAGAGAAAATAAAGAAGTCTGGAGCGAATGTTGTTTTTTGCCAGAAAGGAATAGACGATATTGCGCAATATTACCTTACGAAGGCGAATATACTTGCAGTAAGAAGAGTTTCTAAAACAGACATTGAAAGAATGGCAAGAGCTACTGGTGGCAAAATAATAAATAATCTTAATGAATTGACTGCTTCTGAGCTGGGGAAAGCTGCAGAGGTTGGAGAAGAAAAAGAAGGAGACCAGATATTATTATACATAAGAGGATGCCCTAACCCTAAAGCATTGACTATTCTTGTAAGGGGTGGAACAGAACATGTTATTGACGAGATGGAAAGGGCAATAAAAGATGCACTAGGAGATGTTTCTGCAGCATTAACCGATGGAAAGGTTGTTGCTGGGGGTGGAGGAGTTGAAATGGAATTGGCAAAAAGATTAAGAGATTTTGCACAAGCAATGACTGGAAGGGAACAACTTGCCATTGAACAGTTTGCATCTGCTTTGGAAACAATACCTTCGACACTTGCAGAGAATGCTGGTTTAGATCCAATAGATGTTCTTACAGAATTAAAGGTAAGGCATGATAAGGGAGATAAGAATGCATGCATAAACATATTTACTGGCAAAGTAGAGGATGCCATGAAGGTAGGGATAATAGAACCTTTGAAGATAAAGACCCAGGCAATAGATTCTGCATCAGAGGTTGCAGTGATGATATTAAGGATAGATGATGTTATTGCAAGTTCTGGCGGAGGAAGAGGCGGCGGCGGGGGAATGCCTCATGGTGGAATGCCATCTGAAATGGAGTAATCGTTTACTATTCTTTAGTTATAGATTTATATATCAGAATAGATTCTGATTCAAATGGAAAATTTAGAGGTTTTTCTCTCATCCAATGGGATAGAGAATAGAATAAAGAATTCTGGATTAAGCAGCATAGAATACAAGATGGGTTTGGAAGAATATTTGCAGTATAATGGCAATGGAAAAAATGCAAGACATACACTTGACCTTTATGACCGGCATATAAACTGGCAAAAGGCAATAGATAAGGTTATCAGTGGGCTTAACAGCATGATATGGACAATAAATGGAACAGCTCCATTGGCATTAATCAATATGTTCGGGGTTTCTTATCTTTCATCAAAATTTAAGGCAATACAGAATCTTAATATTCCTATTGAGCAGGGGATAAGCGGGATAGTGGGGATTTCTTTTTTGGAATTTTTTGCAATAAAAAAAGGAGTTAAGTATCTTGTAAGAAAAATTGAAGATAAGGAAAAAAATAAAGAGGGTAAAAAACTATTCAGGAATTATGACTCTTCTTATGTCAAGAACACTTGACTAAAACTACACACTTCAGAGGAAATCTTAGCAGATTTCCTATGCCCCAAAAAGCTTTGCTTTTTGCGGTAGTGTGTAGTCGCGTGTTCTTGAGCATCCTAAAGTTGCATGCAAACCACACCCCCGCGAAAACCCTAGGTTTTCGGGGCATTGAAAATCTTAAAGATTTTCCCTGTTTAGGGTGTGGTAAACTCAGCAACTTTTTGATATGGAGATTCTTGGAAAAAACAATCCTAAAAAATAATCATGATTCTGAGGGGAATGCAGATTAATACTATAGATATTTTAGATGATAAAAACCATGCGCTAGCCGCGAGTCGAACGCGGGTCACAACGTTGGCAACGTCGCATCTTAACCACTGGACTACTAGCGCAAATGAACCAGGGCCCTATTACCCCGGTTCAATAAAATCATTAAATTTTGATATTTAAATGTTGTTAGAATCTATTCTTTAATTTTTCTAACTGGTTTTTATAGATTTATCCTTATGCCTTCTACTTTCCCTTCAGTTTTCTTGTTTCTCGTGTAATATCCATCATCAAGTCCAAAAGATTCTAAATACCGATACTTGCTTCCAATCCCCCCATATTTCTCCAAGTCTTTTGTGCCATTTATTTTTTTTGCATAATGTTCACCATTTCTAGCATTATTTGTTCTTTTTATATGGCTTAGAAGCCTTCCATTATCTGTGCTTACAGTGTTGCTGTTTACAATTATAAACTTGGCTTTGGGATCAGCAGCAATTCCTTTTAATCCCTGTTCGATTATTGGAGACCATACCTTGCAACCTATTTTGAATACTTCTCCTTGTTCATATGAATCAACTAGGATTCCTTTATTTTTTTCTTCATCTTGAACATGGAGGCATATTGCAACACCTATTGGTTCTCTTTCTTTTTTTCTTGAAAGTGGAATAAGATGGAGCAATCCAACATCTCTGTCTAGGGAATAATTCAATGCATCTTCTCTAGAACAGCCGTTAGGATAGAATGTGCATGCCCCAAGCTTGCTGTTGTGAAACAGGTCATGGAATGTCCCCCTTTGCATCCTTGCAATGAGGTAATCTGCTTTTTCCCCCTCTATTCCATCAAGCAAGTCCATTAAATCCCTTACATTGAGATATCTTTTTGAAAAAAAATTAATTATTTCTCGCGCATTTTTGTTGCCTTCATATTCAGATTTAAGATTTTCTAAATTGTTTCTTATATTTTTGTAAACCTCTTTTGCAGAAACGTACCTTCTGGCATTCTCAATTTTCTGCTTATCAAAATCTTCGTGTGACTGCAATATCAAGGATTGCTTGTTGCTTATTAACCCATAAACAAGATTTTCAACAAGTTTTGGGATATCCTTGTCTTCTTTTACCCCACATAAAATTTTTTCTGCATAAACTTTTCCAAGCTCAAAATCTTTTTTGAAATATCCGCATTCCCTTTGGTTAATCAAGTCTATTATTTTTTTCTTGCTGCTTCTTGATTTACAATCTAGCGATGAAACAAGAATAAGCTCTTCCAGTGGGATATTTTTTGGCGTAACATTAAATCTTTTTGATATTTTTTTTATTACTTTTTGGATGTCATTTATTGTATACTCCATATTACTTTCCTGTTGAACCAAAACCTTTTTTCCCTCTAGAAGTTTCACTCAAAGATTTTTCTTCTTCAACTACTACAGTTGTTATTGGCTGAATTAGGATTTGTGCTATTTTTTGGCCCTTTTTTATATGCAGTATCCTGCTGCTTAGGTTTATCATAACAACTTTTAATTCTCCGCGATAAGAGGAGTCTATAACTCCTGCCATTGTTTTTATTCCTTCTTTGAGGGAGAGGCCGCTTTTATCCCAGACCAATCCAACATATCCGGCAGGTATTTCCATTTCTATTCCTGTTTGAATTGCGGTTCGGTGCATGGGTTTTATCTGGGTGTCTATTACTGAGAACAAGTCAAGCCCTGCATCGCCCTTATGGGCATATGAAGGAATTTTAGCATCCTCATTTATTTTTCTCGTTTTTATAATAACAGTATTCTTCATTTTTTTTTAAAACATATATTTTGAATAAAGCCGCAAGTAATCTTTTGCCTGCTGATTTATCTTTATTTTGCTTTTTCTTTCTTTAAAGTATATTGTGGATATGCCTGCAAATCCTATTTTGTAATTGTTTAATGCAGCCTCTATTATTATCTGTGATTCCATTGCGAATCTTGGCTCGCTGAGATTTATTCTTCTTTCTTTAAACAGACTGCTTTTCATGGCCCTGAATCCTGATTGAGAGTCATATATCCTCTGCCTTGCAAGGAATGAGATTATTGAACAATCTATGATATTTGCTATCTTGTTTGCAAGCGGCATCTTGTTAAAATCCCTTTTCCCTATAATCATGTCGTAGCCTTTTTTCAATTCATTCACAAGCAGAGGTATCTCACTTGGAAGATGTTGTCCGTCAGCATCTAATGTAACAAGGGTATCATAACCATTTTTGATTGCATAATTTATCCCTCTTCTTAATGCATCGGCTTTCCCGCAGTTTAACCCTTGGAGAAGTGTTATAACCCCCCTATTAGAATATCCTTTTGCAATCTCTGCTGTCCTGTCTGTTGAGCCGTCATCTATAACTATAGGTGTGTCAACATGGTTTAGTGTATTATTAAGAATATTTTCAAGACTTTTTTCCTCGTTATATGCTGCAATGATTGCACATGTTTTATTTTCCATTTTTCTCAAACATAGTATTAATTAGATAGTAGTTACAATATTTATAAACCTATTGCAGAAATCATAAAAACCTGCTTTTTATGTCAGAAATGCTTTTGCGAAAACCACATGCTTTAGCATGTCAGAGGAAAACTTTAGTTTTCCTATGCCCCGAAAAGCTTTGCTTTTCGCGGGGATGAGCATTTCTGATCATCCTAACCAAGAAAAACTTGAAGGTTTTTCAGGGTCCCGAAAAGCCATTGCTTTTCGCGAAGTTGCACGCAAACCACACCCCCGCGAAAACATCTTGTTTTCGGGGCATAGGAAATTAGTA
>JAZDFA010000003.1:0-90166 GCA_043808285.1 archaeon | reverse complement strand
TCCATCTGAAACAAGCAATGCGCCAGTTCTTCCAGTAGTTACTACGCCTACTCCGAAATCAACAAATGTTTGTGATACATTCAAGCTTGCTGTTTGTTGCAATGAAACATTTACTTGCCCTGTAACTCCGAATCCTGTTATTCCAGAGATAGGAAGAATTGCTACCAAATCTCCAAGCTTTGCAACAGTTAACATAGCACCTCCTACTGATAGAACTATAGCCGCTACCAATAATCCCGCCAATGCCCTATTCGAAATTTCCATTTTCTAAACCTCCTTGTGAGTTATATTAAAATTTATGATTATTTTACTATATCTACTTTTACATCAGCACTTCCTACAGTATTAGTATTTGGGGCTGCCTGCGTATTTAATATGCCCAATCTTATATTCGCTTCAGTATTTCCGAATACTGGCTTGGAATCCTTTGATGCAATGTATCCCTCTTTTATTTGATTTAATGCATCAAGAACTATCCATGTGCTTATAGATGATAGCATTATCGTCAATATAAGAAGAACTAATACTGTATGCTTAGCCAAGTCCTTTTTAGCTTTGTTAACCATCCTTTCTATTACCTCTATTCTATAGTAATATCATTAGTTTATAAATATTATTATTAATTAAGTGTTATAATAGAAAAATGGAAAAACAATGCATGATCTGCAAAGGAAGGGGGCAATGCGGCAAGCCTTGCAAGATACTTCTTTCTTTTAAGAAATATCAGCCAAAAATAAACCTTGAGTTTTGTGGGTCTGCTCCAGAAATATTTGTAGGCAGGCATAATTATCCAGATGTTTTTGCAGGAATACTCTCACCAAATGAATATGGAAACACTCAAAACCTAAGCATGCCGGAGATATGGTTTAGCGAGGATTATTCTGTCGAAGAGATAATGCGATCAAGAAGCAGGATGGTTTACGCAAGATTTGAAGGAAACATAAAAAAGAAAAACAGGTTCACAGAGGTTATGCAGGAAGTTGCGCTTGCAAGCAAGCCAGTTGCAACAGAATTCAAGCTTAAAAAGAAACCTTCTGCTAGTTTTTCTTTGGATTCTCATTCTGCAATAATAGGAAATCCTGCACCTTTGCAATCAGCAAGGCTTGAAGAGAATCCTAAAGTGGAAAAAAAGGCAGATTATGTTTCATCAGATTACGATTTGCACGCAGTAAATGCAATAAATGAGCTATATACCTCAGGTATAGAGGTTAGTAATATCATAAAGATATTATCTGCTGGGCTCATAGGATTAAAATCTAAAAGAAAGATGGTGCCTAGCAGATGGGCAATAACTGCAACAGATGACACTATCTCAAAGAGTCTTCTTGAAAATATAAGAAATTACAGGCAAATCCAGCAATTCCTTCTTTTTAATTCAGAGTACCTTGGAAACCATTATGAGATTATACTTATGCCTCGCGAGTTCAATTTTGAAGTAATAGAGGCTAAAATGCAAGGCAGCGTTTGGAACCCTTCTACAGATTCAGAAATATTTGTTATGCAGGATTATGAATTATTTAATGGAAGAAAAGAATATGCAAGCAACGTTACAGGAGCTTACTATGCAAACCGGTTAGCTATTTGCGAGTATCTTAAGGGAATAAAGAGGCAGGCATCATGCCTTGTGATGCGGGAAGTAAGGCAGGAATACTGGGCACCATGCGGTGTTGGGATATTAAGAGAGGCTTCAAGAAATGCATTTGCAAAACAGCCTGAAAAATTTCAAACACTGGATGAGGCATTGGATGCTGCTCAAAAAAGACTTATTCTTCCTGTTTCATTTTTTGCAGAAAGAAGCAAGGTTATACAACATTTTAAAAAACAGAAGAGGTTGTTTGATTTTGCTTAAATAATTTATTAGAAGAGTAAAGTATAATAAATTATAAATATCCAGAGATATCCTGCTTTTTTCATGAATGAATATTTTATATACTCTCAAAATGGGAAATTTTCAAAACATGATTTAGAAGAATATGCAAAAATTATTTCCCTGCCTAAGGAAATAAGCATCTCAACATATTCAAATGAGCTGCCAGATATTAATATTTGGTCTGCTAGACTATCAACAGGGTTATTCGGGTTAGCCAGCTGCAAAGCAGGCAACCGTGGCCCAAAAGGATTTAATGAAGTAGTGTTGTCAACAGGAAAGGAGGGATTAAATAAGCTGGTCAAATCTGGTTTTATTCCCTGCCCATTGTGCCGCCCTGAAAAAATTGATGGATTTTGGGATAGTATTAAAGAGATAGTCAAAAGGGAATACAGCATTGAAACATTAGAGGATTTTATTGACAAGAAAAAATTGCCATTTGATGCCAGAAGAGTTAGATGGGAGGAACTTTTGCCAATAATTGGGGATACGCCGGATAGATTATATCTTCCTAAAGGGCTGGTAACCGATGAATTAATCGGGCTTAAGAAACGTTTTGAAAATATTGGTTTTAAACTTCCTCATACAGGGTATTATAATCCGGATGTTCCAGAAAGATTTAGTGAATATCTCCTTGCTTGATTCTTAATTGAATAAATCTCCTAACAGAAAGATATTTTAATTGTCCTTATCTTTTGTTGAAAAGGGTAAAAAAGTAAAATGATTTTTAGAGAAGGAACAGCTTTGTATGATTATGAGGTAATGAGGGAAGCAGGCCAGGATGTAATGTACATAAATTACATGGGTGCTCCAACTGTTCCCATAATCTCAGATTCACCAGTCTGTATGGCAAGAACAATAGACTCATTAATAGAAACACCCAATGTTTCAAGGCTGGTTTTTGTTCAGCAGAGGAATTATAGCTATGATTTCAGTAAAGTTTCAATGCTTTTGGAAGTAGCCCATCTTTACACATATCTTGTGAAGCATGAGAAAATACTCAGCATAGAAAGGCTTTCAACACCCTCATGCCAGAAATGCCTCAGCCAAAGATATAACTCTCTGAATTACTTAATCATGAATTTGCTTAAGCAGGACCCAATAGGATGCTATGTTGAAAGCAAAAGAGTTTTAAGAGAAGAAAGAATAAACTCAAAAAAGATGCCAGTCACATGTGAGGCATGCGAGAATTCCTATCTGAGAATATTAAACAGGATTGTAGAACTTTTTGAAAAAACAAAACTTATCCAAAACATTCTGCCCTATCTTGAAGCATATCATGTTGGGGATAGGCAGATTTACAGGGAAGTATTCAGGGCAGATACAATTCCCAACTTTACATTTACAAGATTGGTAGCATCTATTCCAGAAGGTGCTGAGATTGTAACTGAATATGAAATATCTCATGGAAATGACAAGAGCACTGTGTCTATCCTTAAGCTGCCAAACCAGCCAAAATTTCTCTACCATCTAAGCCCTCCGGAATTTAATCTACATGAGGAGCATTATGCTCTTCTTGATTTAGCAAGAAATGTATTGATAGAACACAGGCCAAAAGCAGAGGAGTTCACAGACACAGAGAGGACAAGAGCAGTTTTCTTTAATGTTTCAAGAGATTTATTGCAGGAGCTTTCAGATAACAAAAAAATAAAATTAAGTTACAGGCAGCTTAATAGGCTTGCAACAATACTTGTAAGGCACACTATTGGTTTTGGATTGGTGGAGGTTTTGCTTCAAGACGAAAAAATACAAGATATCTCAATAAATTCTCCAATCGGTCAGACAGCAATTTTTGTAAGGCATCAGGATTATGAGGAATGCGTAACTAATATAATTCCTTCATCAGAAGATGCAGATTCTTGGGCTGCTAAATTTAGAATGTTGAGCGGAAGGCCTCTTGATGAGGCAAATCCCATACTGGATACTGATTTAGTTCTTGAAAAAATAAGGGCAAGAGTTGCGATAATACAGCAGCCCCTTTCTCCAACCGGATTAGCTTATGCATTTAGAAGGCATAGAGATGACCCTTGGACATTGCCTTTGTTCATCAAGAACAAGATGATTAATCCCCTTGCTGCAGGATTATTGTCTTTCCTTATTGACGGCTCAAGGACAATGCTCGTAGCAGGAACAAGAAGCGCTGGAAAAACTTCTTTACTTGGAAGCTTGATGTTGGAGATAATGCCAAAATACAGAGTTATTGTTTTAGAGGATACTTTGGAGTTGCCTGTTGATGCATTGAGGAAGATAGGATATGATATATTAAGAATGAAAGTAAGGGCTGCTTTGCTTAAAGAAACAACTGAAGTCCCAGCAGATGAGGGGATAAGGACTTCTTTGAGATTGGGAGATTCTTGCCTTATTGTTGGTGAAGTAAGAAGCATAGAGGCTAGAGCATTATACGAAGCAATGAGGGTTGGCGCATTGGCAAATGTTGTTGCAGGAACAATACACGGAGCTTCTCCATACGGCGTATTTGATAGAGTTGTAAATGACTTGGGAGTTCCAGTTACCTCTTTTAAGGCAACAGACATAATCACTATTGTAAATCCAATCAAGAGCCCTGATGGAATGCATTCTTGGAAAAGAATGATGTCAATAACAGAAGTTAGAAAGCATTGGACAATTGACCCCCTGCAGGAAAAAGGATTTGTTGATTTGATGAGATATAATGTTGAGAGTGATGAGCTTGAGCCTACACCCGACCTGATCTCTGGAGATAGCGAGGTAATAAAATCAATAGCTTCGAATGTAAAAGGCTGGGCGGGAAATTGGGACGCGGTATGGGACAATATAACATTGAGGGCAAAAATAAAAGAGGAGATAGTAAAGACTGCAGACAAGACAGGAATGCTTGAGCTTCTTGAATCACAGTTCAATTCCAGAAGCAATAATGCTTTTCATGAAATCTCAGACAGAGTAAGGCAAGAAGTGGGTTTGCCAGAAGGAAAAATTGTTTTTAGAGAATGGCAAGATTGGTTGAAATCAGATCTTAAACGCAAGGTTATATAAGATGAAACAAGGAATAAAATTTGGGTTTTTATCGGGTTTTTATCTATTGCAGTAATGATTGTTTCAATTTTATGTAGCTTATGTAGTTTTTTGTTTGGGGAACAGATTATTCTAATGAATCACTAATCAAAACTATATCTTCTTTAGGAATACTAGTTAGTTCTGCAATAACGTTAAAGGCATTGCTAACTATCTTTACAGAAAAAGATTTAGGCAATAAATTATTTGGAGTACTTATAATCTTGCTATGGATATTGTTTATCTTAATTATATGGGGGAGCTTAATGCCCATTCTTAATCAACATTGATTATCTCCTTTTGAGGGAGGAATAGTCACCAAATTTGCAACACCGTTAAATTTTTAAACCAAGTTAAATAAAACTTAAAATGCAATTCTGTCCAAGGTGTGGTAGTGTATTAGAGCAAAAGACAAAGCATTTCGGATGCATCAAATGTAATTATACTTCTAAAGAAAAAAGCATGAAGATACAATCAACTGAAAAAATGCAGAGCAAGCAGGAAGTTGGAGTTTTGCATCAGAAAGACAGCAATGTCTGGCCTGTAACATCTGCCACATGCCCCAAATGCGGCTATCACGAGGCATATTTCTGGTCAACGCAAATGAGGGCGGCAGACGAAGGAGAAACTTCATTCTTTCGGTGCAAGAAGTGCTCTCACACATGGAGAGAATATAGGTAATTTTCCAATTCTAAAAATTTATAAATTGTCTTTATTTTGACTTTTAACGGACTCGTAGCTCAGCTTGGTAGAGCACCTGACTCTTAATCAGGGTGTCGCGTGTTCAAATCACGTCGGGTCCATTCTCTTTTATTTTTTCATTAGACTAAATAGCTCTAGTATAACATTTGATAAACATATCATTGAAAAGACAATTATAGGCCATAATATCATGTAACTGCTTAAATTTCCAAAAAGAAGAGTGCACGACTTGAAAATGCAGTTTATATTGTAAATTGGACCGGCAATTAATCCTATAACCCATAAAACTAAAACATGAATTAAAGAGCCCTTCCATCCATTTTTATCCCTGCCTAAATACCACACTGCAACCAGTCCTAAAGGAATTATTAAGAGATGCTCAAGATTAACCAATGCAACAAAATCGAATTTCCCTTCGAACATGTATTGTGTAATCCCAATAAAATATTTATTTGAGAATAATTTTCCAAGGAAATCTATGCTCCATAATGTTTCTGGAATCAGGGCTATGCATAATTCTGCCGTTAAAAGAAACCTGCTCCTTAATAATATGCCTACTCCAAGAAGAATTATCACATGGCTTGAGAACCATATAAAATGAGTATAATTGCCATCGAGCCATGGAACAATAAACTGCAGTATTCCTGTTATCAAAAACAAAATTCCTAGGAAATTTAAAGTAGCTCTTGTCCTTCCTGGCTCCCTGCAAATTTTATCTCTCATATCCAAACTGCAGCAAAATCTCCAATATATAATTTTCTATACAGATTCACTTTAGAATTTAATTGCGTCTTTTACTTCATTTGCCAGCAAATGTTTTCGCAAGAATACCCCTCTGCCTCCTGCATCCATAAAATCCATCGATGTCTAGTCCGCTTCTAGAATTTATCCCTTTCTTGATAATAAGTATGCAGCAATTTTTCTGCCTTTTTGCTTAACGGTTTTCCTAGATACTCTTTGTAAATCTTTTTCACTATAGGGTTCTCGTGGCTTCTTCTGTATTTTTTCATTGAGTCCTGCTTGTATAACGCCTTTGCCCTTTTATGCAGAACATTCGGCTCAAAATAGATTGGCTGCCCTCCACCTCCGACACATCCGCCAGGACAAGCCATCATTTCTATAAAATCATACTTGTCTTTGTCTTTGAGCAGCTTTCTTATATTTGCGCCGCCGCTTGCAGCAGCATATCTTATTTTTTTTCCAGCTATAATGACTGTTCCATGCCTTATCCCGGCGGTAGTCCTTAGATTATTGAAAACTACTTTTTGTAATTTTTTCTTTGTAGCAGTTTCGTAAGCAGTTCTTAATGCCGCCTCCATTACCCCTCCGGCTGCCCCAAAAATATCTCCTGCCCCACTAGCAATTCCAAGCGCAGGGTCAAATTCCTCATCTTTTAGATTTACAAAATCAATATTTTTCTGCTTTATCAATCTCCCAAGCTCTCTGGTTGTAAGCACGTAGTCAACTGCTGTTTTCAATTCTGGCCTCGTTGATTCAAATTTTTTTGCAGTGCATGGCATTATGCTCACAACAACAATCTTATCAGGATTTATCTTTACCATTTTTGCATAATATGTTTTAACGAGCATTCCAGACATTTCATGAGGGCTTTTGCATGTTGACATGTTAGGAATTAAATCATGATAAAAAAATTCCATCATTAAAATCCAGCCAGGACAGCAGGTAGTTATCATCGGAAGAGCTCCTTTTTTATTAACTCGTTTTAGTAATTCTGCAGCCTCTTCCATTATTGTCATGTCTGCTCCAAGGTCTACATCGAACACTTTTGCAAAACCACATTTTCTTAATGCAGAAACCATTTTGCCTGTTACAAGGGTTCCTGGTTTCATGTCAAACATTTCTCCAAGTGCCGCTCTTATAGATGGGGCTGTTTGCACGACTACATGTTTTGTCTTGTCGTTTAGTACATTTATAACCTCTTCAAGATGAGATCTTTCTCTTATTGCTCCAACAGGGCAGTTTATCAGGCACTGGCCGCATTTTATGCATGCAACATCTCCCAAATTTTTTTCAAAGTAGGGCGTTACATGCTCGTTATGCGCCCTGCTTGCAAAGTCAATTGCAAAAACCTCTTGAATTTTTGCACATACCTGAACGCATCTTCCGCAGTTTATGCATTTGTTATTGTCCCTTATTATTGCATTTCCTAAGTCAATGGCATAATCTCTTATCACATTAAATTTTTCAGTATGCAATCCAACTTGGTCATATATTTCTCTTGCTTCAAAATCATCAGATAATTCATCAACCTTTATTGAGGGACTCATTAATGCAAGATTCATTTTCCTTGCCTTAAGCACCCCCTCTGAATTTGTGATTATCTGGCATTTGTCAGTAGGTTTTGTGGAGCATGCAGTCACAAGTTTGCTATTCATTTCAACAAGGCATATTCTACATCTTGATTCGGGGAACAGCAGTTTATGGTAGCATAATGTAGGAATTTTTATTCCAATACTTTTGCATACCTCTAGTATGCTTTGCCCTTCTTTTGCATTTATCTCTTTTCCGTCTATTTGTATTTTCATTTTAAAAATTTTTCATAATCTTTTTTGAAATGCTCCAGTGATGTTATTATGTGGTTGCCGCAAGATTGACCAAGTCCGCACAGACTTGTGTCCTGAATATGATGCGCCATTTCATTTAGTCTTAAGAGATCATGACTATCTGCCTTTCCCCCTCTTATCTTTTTGAGGATGTTTACTATCCTTATTGTCCCTTCCCTGCATGGAGTGCACTTCCCACATGATTCATATGTGTAGAATTTAGCAATGCTTGTGCATATATCTACTATATTCCTGCTTTTTCCTATGAATATCATGCTGAATGCACCATGGTGGCATTCTTCCCTGCATATTGTCTGCGAGTTTATCTGCCCTGTCTTGTGCAAAGGCATTACCCCCCCAAAACATCCAAAAGATACTGCCTTGATTTCCTCTTTTGGTTTTACACTGTCAAGAATTGTCTGAACTTTTACCCCCAGTTCCCATTCATAAACTCCAGGATGCTTTACATCTCCTGATATTGAAAAAAGTCTTATGTTAGGATTCCAGTCATCATAAAGCAGTGCCTGCGGGATGCATGTTAATGTTTCAACATTGTTTATCACCGTTGGTTTGCCCCATAATCCTTCTATCGCAGGATAGGGCGGTTTGTACATTGCATTTCCTCTATATCCCATTATTGATTGGATTATTGCTGTCTCTTCTCCGCAGATGTAAGCCCCGCAGCCTCTTACAATATCTATTTTTACATCCATTCCTGATTTTTTTACAATCTCTTTTATTTTTAGTTCAAGTTCTTGTCTAAGGTAGCTGTACTCTCCTCTAAGATATATGAAAGCTCGTTTTACATCAAGGACATAACAGGCTATTAAGATTCCTTCTATCAATGTTGAAGGATTGTTTCTAAGAATAAATTTGTCCTTGAATGTTCCAGGCTCTCCTTCATCTGCATTGCATATGAGGTATCTTTTAGAGGACTTAACGTTCAAAGAATTTCTCCACTTCTTAGATATAGGAAAATTCGCCCCCCCTCTTCCAACCAGAACTTTTTTCTCAAGAATTTCCAATACTTCTTTCTTTCCAATCTCCTTTGCCTTGCTTAGTGCTTGCAGATTAGTTTCTCTTAGTATTTGCATTTTTTTTAAGTTCACTTATCAATCTTTTTGTTATCTCTAAAGTAAGATTTGTATGGGGCTTGCCATTTACAAGCATTGCAGGGCTTTCATCACAACAGCCAATGCACGATGTCTTGTAAACAGTGAACATTTTGTCCTTTGTTGTCTGACCAATAGAAATTCCAAGCTTTTTTTCAATAAACTTTTCAATTTCCCCGCTTGAGTTTAAAACACATGAAGGAGAGCCGCATAATTCTATGACATACTTTCCAACAGGTTCTGTTCTTAGCATAGTATAGAATTTTGCAACACCATAAAGACGGGCTATTGGAATGCATTGCTCTTCGCTTATTCGCTTAAGAACACTCTGGGAAAGATAGCCGTGCTTTTCCTGCATTTCGTTTAGCAAATTGAGAATTATTATATCACTTTCTGCCTCTTTTTTGCCCATGCGCTATGAAAATAATCCAGTTATATAAATTTAATCCTCTGGACTTCTTAATGTGGAATCTTTTGTAAAAAAGATAGACAATAAACATGTTTTTAATGCTTCATTGCCATCCTGCTATCAGATGCAAAACATAGACATATCATATTTATTGGAAGAGATAGAGAAAGCCAAATCCACCCAAACTCTTTTTATTGTTGAAGGTCATAATGATAAAAAAGCGCTGAATAATCTTGGTATAGATAATGTGGCAGTTATAAAAGAAAGCAAAAAAAGCATCAAAGAATTCTTAGAGGATGTTGCATCAAGAAACAAAGAAGTGGTAATACTCACAGACCTTGATACTGAAGGCAAGAAACTTTACAATCTTGCAAGAAACACCTTTTCAAGCAGCGGTGTAAAAATAGCACCTTCAATAAGAGAGGAATTATTTAGGCTAAAAGTAAGCCATATAGAAGGACTGGATTCATTCGTGGAAAATCATTTACCCTAAGTAGGTTTCTTTTTTCTCTTTTGTCTGCTGTGATGCAATGCAAAGCAGTTCTTTTAGCTTCTTTTCAAATGCGTCAGCCTTATCCACTAAGGGGGCATAGTCTACCTTTAGTCCTATATACTTGTCAAGGCTTTCAATTATTTTTGCAGCGGCTCTTGAATCCGGCATTTCAGAATGAGTCTCTGAGAATATGTAAGTTGATTCAGGCGACTTTAGAAGAAGTGCTGCAGCAACACCCATTATTACCCCTTCATCAAGCTCTTTTAATCCTAAGTCTTTGAGTTTCTTTTCTCTTTTTTTGTTGTTTGTGCAGTAAAATGTCCTTGGCTCTGTCGCATTTGGAGATTCAACACCCTCTATAGAAATGAGCTCTGATGCTTTTAGAGTTTTGCACAATTTCAAAACAGTATTTCCCATCTCCCATTCCTTGCCAGGAATTGTTTCAAGCGCACTCACTATGACAATATTATGCACCTTGTCATAGAATATGCTGAATGGCTCTATAACCTTGCCATGATGCAATGCAATTATCGGAGGTACTTCCTCGCTGTATATTCTTCCAATCCTTCTTGCCTTAAGGTGGTCAATAAGAAATTCTGCTGCGATAGTTCCAACCATCGCTATTCCAGGAAATGCCTGTATCACAATAGGCTTCTGAGGCCTTTCTTTTAATTCTATTTCCATAGACATAATTTATTTAATAATAAAATCTTTATAAAGTTTTGTCTTGTTGCCTTTTTATGTCAAGAACACTTGACCAAAACCACATACTTCAGTATGTGGTCGTGTGTTCTTGAGCATCCTAAAGTTGCGAACAAACCGCACCTTTTAAGGTGCGGTAACGCACAGCAACTTTTTGATTAAGATATCACTCAGGAAATTTATTATCTCTTCGAGATATTCCATAAAAGTTCAAAGTATTTTCTGTAACCTTCTGAAATCTCTTTGTTTTTTATCAGTATTGCAATAGGATTCTCTCTGCTCCAGAGTATAATCACAACTTTGTCAGCATAGATATTTATTGAGAGAGGATTAGAATACTTTTGTGGAAGCAGCCTTATCTCACTTAGTGGTATTTTTTTTGGCAGGCTTTTTGAAGAAAATATTATTCTTGCGTTTATCCTTTCTTTTTTTCTTTTTTCATCATACCCTTTGAAATAAAATGGCAGGACTTCTCCATATTCTTTAGAAGAGCCTATAATTAATATCTCCTTCTTTTCTGCCAGTTGATCTTCAAATATGCTTTTGAGTCCATTTTTTCCTTTGTAAAAAACTGTTTCCTGTTTTTCTTTTTTTGATATAAACTGCTCTTCAAGTAGGGGCAAGACTGCATTTATCCTGTCTCTCTTCTCTTCGATGATTTCTAAGAGTCTTCTAGGATTAGCCGGCTCAAAATACTTTCTGTTGTTTTTTACAATATATCCTACAAGCCCTTTTTTGATAAGCCTCTCAAATGAGTCATATACTGACCTGCGATGCAAACCAGTTCTTCTTGCAACCTGTCCTGCTAGCGAGGGTCCCAGGTCAATTAATGCCCGATATATCATAGCCTCTGATTTTGTCAATCCTGCTTCTTCTATTTCCATATGCTTGCAAAAGGGGAAGGAGATTATAAATATTACTAAAGTGGTGAATAATTTCACCACATAATATTATTTACCCTCTATCTATTAATCAGTTAGAGAGCAATGAAAGGAGGAAAAAGATAAAAAATGACACAAAGAATAGAAAACAAGGTTATAGGGCTTATTGCAGTGGACAGGATAGACATCTCACTTTCAAGCATGCACCAAAAACTTGCAAGAAAGAGGAAATCGCTTGCAGAGAGTGTTGCAGAGAGTGTTGTTGACAGCTATTCAAGCGAGCGGGTTTTTGCAGATGTGATAACAGAAGATAACAATAAGGCGCGGGGCTACAAGGAAGGCGTTAAGGAATTTGCAAGCCAATATCCCAAATACGGAAAAATACTTAGTGGGATGATAGAGCAGAAAAGGTCCGAAAAGGACACTTATCTGGAATTTGGCATTAATCCCGGCAAGAAACTTGCAAGCGGCGACTACATAACTGTGATGACTGGCATAGGGCTGACAGAGAATCAGGCAATAAAGATGTATCCTGCGATATCTGAAGTAAGCAGAAAGCTTCAGAATGCAAAAGATGAAAGAAGGTCAATACTACTTGGCTAGCTATACGAATTAAGCTGATTTTTTTCTTTTGATTAATTAAGCTTAAGAAAGAATGTTTTTTATGTTGTCTATATTGTCAGCAATCTCTTGACCTTTCTTTGTAAGCTTTATCAGCTTTATTCTCCCTTTCCTTTCAAAAACAACTAATCCTATTCTTTCCAGGCCTTGCAATATTTTGACAGCATGAGAATACGTGCAATCCACTTCCTTTGCAAGTATGCTGCCGTATCTTGGTCTTGTTGACTTTTTGAGTGCAACAAGCATCAATGCAGGTTTCTTCCTGAAAAAAACTTCAAATGTATCTTTCATTTTTCTCCCTTTCCTTAGTTTATTAGTATATCCCTTATAGGATATGTTTTAAACTATATGTTAAAGCATAATGGTTATTTATAAAACTTTCGTTGTATGTTTAGAAATATTTCTAGTTTAGAAAATTTTTATCTCCAAATCACTTAACTTCTTTATGCGTTCATACTCAGAATCAACTTTCTGCTGGATTTCTGTTAATTCTTTTTCATCAACGGATTTGAACCTTTTTTGCCTCTTGAAATACTCTCCTATCTGCTTGCTTTTGATATCCATTGACATTTTTACCCTTCCATTTTCTATCTCATACAAGGGGTAGATTCCTGTTTGCACAGCAAGTCTGGAAACTGCAATAGTATCATTTGATGGAATCCCCCAGCCTATCACACAAGGTGCAAATATCTGGATGTACTTTGGACCTTTTATTGATAATGCCTTCTTTATTTTTGAATATAAGTCTGGCAGATAAGCAATATTTGCTGTTGCAACATAGCATCCATGTGATGCCATTATGAATGGCATTGATTTTTTCCCTTCTATCTTGCCATGATGTAAA
The DNA here is from genome assembly GCA_043808285.1 of archaeon. Classification (GTDB taxonomy): domain Archaea; phylum Nanobdellota; class Nanobdellia; order Pacearchaeales; family DTIR01; genus JAZDFA01. The sequence goes on along the minus strand of JAZDFA010000003.1, from coordinate 76,941 downwards.
GCAGTATGCGGGGAGGTTGTAGTGTCTGCATATTTTGGAGTAGAACCAGACCTTTGCACACCAGTATTCATGTATGCTTCATTATCATAGCATATGAAAAGAACATCATGACCCCTCTCAGCCATCCCGGACAATGCCTGTAGCCCTATATCAAACGTGCCGCCATCTCCAGCAATTGCAACAACTTTATGATTTTTCCCAAGATGTTTCAATGCCGCTTCAATGCCAGAGGCTGTTGCAGCAGTATTCTCAAATGCAGTATGTATCAATGGAAGATTCCATGCAGTTGTTGGATATGCTGTTGAAACTACTTCCATGCATCCAGTAGCAATTGATAATATTGCATCTTTTCCAATAGCTTTTGTAATATGCCTCATCGTAATTGCGCATCCGCATCCGGCGCATGAATTATGTCCACAGACAAATCCTTCAAATTCAGCATCTGTTTTTTTCGCTTCTTTTTTTACCATTTTTTAATTTAAAAAATCCATTCAAGCTCCTGTTTTTGCCCTATCTTGCTTATTATTGACTCTATCATCTCTTCATTTATATCTCTCCCACCTAAGGAGGTTATGAAATTATTTGTTTGAACATTCGGAATAGATGTTTTTACATCAAGATACAATGGGCCAAAGCTTCCTAAAGACATTGCCCGATCAATTACAGCAATCCCCTCCAGATTTTTTGCTATTTTTCTTAGCTCTTCTATTGGGAAAGGCCTGAATGATTTTATTTTTATCAATCCGACTTTTTTGCCTTGTTTTCTAAGCTTGTCGATAACTATTCTTGAAGTGCTGCAAACGCTCCCCATAGCAATCAATGCCTCCTTTGCATCTTCCATCATGTAAGTCTCTATTAATCCGCTTCCATAATCTCTTCCAAAACTCTTCTTGAAATCAGAATTAATCTTGCCTATAACTTCGATTGCATTTTTTATTGCATCCTCCTGCTGTTTTTTGAAATTCATAAAATCTTTTGGGAATGCTAAAGCACCGAATGTCTTTGGAGAAGAAGGGTCAAGGGTATGTAATGGAACAAATTTCCCGACAAATTGCTCAACTTTTTTGTCATCTTCAAATTTTACAGGCTCCCAAAGATGGCTTAATGTAAATCCATCAATGCACACCATTACTGGAAGCATTACCTTTTTATTTTCTGCAATCTTGTAAGCCATTATTGAAGTATCATATGCTTCTTGAGAGTTTTCGCAGTAAAGCTGTATCCAGCCAGAGTCTCTTTCAGCCATAGTATCTGAATGGTCATTCCATATATTTATTGGGGCAGATAATGTCCTGTTTGCAACAGCCATTACTATTGGAAGCCTCATTCCGGCTGCAATGAAAATCATTTCATGCATTAATCCTATCCCTTGAGAAGAAGAAGCAGTAAATGTTCTTACACCCGTTGCGCTTGCACCAATAGCTGCAGACATTGCACTATGCTCTGATTCAACATCTATAAGCTCTGCTTTCAATTCATCTTTTGCAATCATTTCTGCAATATCCTCCACTATATGTGTTTGGGGAGTTATTGGGTATGCAGGTATTACTCCAGGTTTGCATTGCCTTACCGCATGAGCGATAGCATTGCTGCACTCAACCACTCTTCTATCTTCTTTTTTTTCAGTTTTGCATTTCATCATGATTTTAATTTCCTATTTTAATCTGTCATATTCTATACTTGCAATCTTGTCTCCAATTCCTTCTAAGAATCCCCCATGGATTCCGGGAGTTTTTAAGTATATTCCATCTTTTAATACGTGATATTTCAACAGGAGATTATTCTTCCCAAGGCAATCTTTTAATTCCTTGACAGAGTGATATATATCTTTCAATAATTTCAGGTCTTTTGTTATATCCTCCCTGTATTTTCTTGCTATCTTGTTCAGCTTTATTTTTCTGTTGTCAAGATTACCATATTTTTCTGAAGCATATACTCCATTTTTTACTATATTCACATCTATGTCGCATGCGCAGTCTCTTTCTTTTTCAATCTTTTTTATCAGTTTTATTAAATCGCTACTCATTTTGATTTTTTTCCACCCAAGATTTTGGTTGTTGGTTTTATTAGGCATACATCCCAGTATTCCTTATCCTCTTTTTCCATTGTTATTGCTTTGAGCGGGCATTCTATTGCGCATATGCCGCAGCCTTTGCAGTAATCATAATCTATTGTTGATTTCTTGTTAATTATTTTGATACAACCTTCAGGGCAGAATCTTGCGCAAGTGCCACATCCTATGCATTTTTCAAATAACACTCTTGGTTTCAATGTTCTCCAGGATCCAGTCTTATTACTTCTGCTGCTGCCAGGATTTGTTACAATTGCTGCAAAATTTTCTTGCATTTCATCCATTTTTCAAAGATTTGAATGTTTCCTCTATTATTATTATGTTTTTTTGCGCTGCTTCTCCACTAAAAAGGTTGTTTATTGCTTCTATTAATGATTCTTTTTTAACAATCCCACTTGAAATTGCGAAGAATGCTACCATGCAGGTATTTACTGCCTGGGGGAATATCTTTAATGATAAAGATGTTGCATCAAAATTGTTCTTACCTTTGCTTGGAGTATTTATGAAAACCTCTTTTTTTGCTTCTATTTTGCTTTGAAACAAAGTGGGATCAAGTACAATTGCATAATCTGGTTGCTTTACTTGTGCCATTGTTAATATTTTTTCTTTGTCAATTCTTACAAACGCCTGGACAGGCGCCCCTCTTCTCTCAACTCCAAACATTGGGAATGATTGCACTTCATAGCCCTCTATAAATGCGGCTTCTGCAAGAAGTTGGGCAGACCTTACTGCCCCCTGGCCACCCCTTCCATGAACTGAAATTTCTATCATAACATAAAAAAATAATATATATTAATAAAGCTTATGAATTATGATTCTTTTTTACTTGGAGAAAATCTTTTTCTGTGTTTTAGATAATCCTTGAATTATTTTACAATATATTTTTTCAAGTTTCTCTGCAGCTTTTTCAGGAAGAAGAGATAATATGAATTCCTCTATTAACTTTATGGGCTTTCCTATGAATTTAGATACAGCATGGAATTTGATAAAATACTTGCCTAATTTGAAATCATCTTCTTTTTTCATCCTCCATCCAGCAGCAATAGAATTTTCCCTTACATGCTTTGCAGTCATTGCTTTTGGGATGGTTATGACATTATCTTGGGAGATAAGCCAGTTTATTGCTACCTGTGCTTGTGTTTTTTGATATTTCTTTGCCATCTCATCAAGAAGTTTATAGCCTTTTTTTGCAAGCTTCCCACCAGCTAGGGGCTGATAGGCAATTAAGAATATGTCATTTTGCTTGCAATACTCCAGAAGTTTTTCTCCTGCATTTCTCTTTAATAAGCTATATTCTACCTGGTTTGCAACAATCTTGTTCTTCGTGTAAGATTGAGCCTCTTTGAGAAGTTTTAAAGAAAAATTGCTTACTCCGATGTTCTTTACAACTCCTGCACCAATAAGGTAATCCATTGCCCTGATTGTTTCTTTCAATGGGACTTTAGGATTAGGCCAATGAATAAGATACAAATCTATGTAATCTGTTTTCAGTCTTCTAAGGCTTCTTTTAGCAGCAGAGATGACATCATTATAATGAAGATGATTTCTGTATACTTTTGTTGTTATGAACAGTTTATTTCTCTGCATTCCTGCTATTGCCTTACTCACAATTTCTTCAGCATGCCCGTTTGCATATACCTCAGCAGTATCTATGTGCGTCATGCCTAGTTTTATTGCAGTTTTTATTGCGTAAACGCATTCAGAATCATAAGAAGTGTCTTTTTCAAGCCAGCCACCCATGCCCCATGTGCCTATCCCTATTGATGGCAGTTTTAAATCTGATATCTTTTTATATTCCATCTTTAAAAAAGAAAAAGTGCGTATTTAACCCTTCTTATTTGCTCCCCCAGTTTGTTTATCCACCAACATTTAAATAACAATTTTTCCTTGATATCCTATGAAGATATTTGCTGCAGGGGACATACATGGAGACAGTAAGCTTGCAAAGAAGCTGGCTGAAAAAGCGAAGAAAAACAATGTTGACTTAATCATTCTTACAGGAGACATAGTTGGAGTTTTGGAAACAAAGAATCTCATAAAGCCATTTGTAGATACTAAAAAAAAGGTTGTGTTTATTCCGGGCAACTGGGACTCCCCAGAATCTGCAGAATTCGTCTCAAAATTTTACGGAATAAAAAATCTTGAAGAATATTACATTAGGCATGAAAAGGTGGGAGTATTTGGAAGCGGCAATGCAGGATTGCTTACTCTAAACGAAAGGGAAGTTTATCAGAAGCTAAAAAAGAATTTCGACAAGGTGAAGGATTTAGAAAAGAAGATAATGGTCACTCACATGCATGCGGCAGGAACAAAGTCTGAATTATCTGGATTCCCAGGAAGCAAAGGGATAAGAAGGGCTATAGAAAAATTTCAGCCAGACATTTTCATTGCAGGGCATATCCATGAGCTTGAGGGAGTTGAGGAAAAGATAGGTAAGACAAGAGTGATAAATGTGGGAAGAAGAGGGAGAATAATAGAAATAAAATGATTAATTTCTTTCTTTTCTTTTTTATCTTTGCATCAACTTATATCTTGGGTGGGAGAAAGATGGGCATTCCCTATGGCATTGCAGCAACCTCAAATCCCTTGATTATCATCATTTTATCCTTGTGCCTGGATTTATTACAAATTCCGATTTTCTATTTTATTTATAGCCAGGAAAAGATCAGGCTTTCAAAAAATATTCATGTTCATGCAAAGAAGGAGAAAAAAGACATAAAGGATTCAAAAGCATGGAAATGGGCAAGAAGATTGGGTGCTAGTGGGGTTTTTCTCTTGAGTACAATGCCCTCATTTGGAGGGGGGATATGGAGTTCTGTTCTTTTAGCATTCACACTTAAACTGAATAAAAAGGTTTCATACTTTCTAATATTAAGCGGAAGCCTCTTGGGGATAAGTGTCCTTGCATTTTTTTCAAGTGCAGTAATAGAATTATTGAAGATATTCTGGCATTAATTTAGAAATATTCATCGCATAAACCACAATAATAATTTCTATTTTCTTGAGCTATAATGTAGCAGTCTGTGCCGCTAAAATCTAAGAATGGTGGTCTTTTTGGAAGATTTGTGTTGCATTTTGGGCAATAGAGGTCTGACCTTTCATTTTTTGCCTCTTTCTCAAGCATCATCATTCTAAATATCATCACTAGGGGGTCATCGATATTGATTCCTTCATTTTTTTCTGTCATTTTTAGTAGAATAAGATTTTATCTTCTCCGTAAGACTATCCTTGCTGTAATATCCTTTTGATAGAAATTCTTTTGCACGTTTCTCCATCTCATCAACTTCTTCTTGGGAAAGAGGTTGTATTTTCCCATCCAGAATCAGTTCTTCAAGTTCTAACTGCCCAGAATACCAGTCATTGAATCTTATTCTTTTTAGCATTTTGCTATTGAGGTTTTATTTTAATTTTTTGATTTGAATAATTTTTTATCTCTTTCCTGAGAATGTTCTTATCATTATTTGAGGAATTTCCATAAATCATCTTAAGATATCTGGCTGTTCCAGCCATTTTAACACTTTCATGAACTCTGTATATAATGTCAGTACCAAGCATTCTTGAACAGTCCATCTCGATTATCCGATTGCAGGAAAGATAAACAAGAGCAGACTCAAGATTATCACTGTTTCTATATTCATTCTTCTTCTCATCTTTTGAATCAATATTTAATATTACTCCTTTGTTATGCAATTTGTTTGTTATTCTGCAGACACTTTCTTTTAATCTGTCTCTTTCCATAGACCCCTCTTTATTTAATAACTCAAGCAAGATGGCATCCAATAATCTTTCACTTTTTCTATCATCGCGATATCTCTCTTGAAGTTTTTTCCCATCTTCTATATATTTTTCCTTGAGGTTATCTTTAGTTTTTTTGTCAATCTTGATTCTTTCATGCAGATTCTTGTAAAAATTGTACTCTCTAAGATATTCATCATAGCTCTTCTTTGCAGAATCCGTCTGAACCAAGGCAGATTTTATCCTCTCTTCAAGTGTTAAGCGATAATACCTTTTATATTCCGGATGGTTCTTTTTTATTTCTGTCTGCCTTTCTCCCTTGCATATTTCACATTCATGGCTGAAATCACATCCGAATAAATCCCCTACAGAAGGACTGCCAGTATAATCCGGGAGCACTCTCCCGCTGCCACTGCAATTGCGGCAAGGCATATACACTCTTATCCTGTCTTTTGTTTTCAGCCCCATTTTGATGTGCGATAATGATCTTATTAGATATATTAAAAACTGATTTTTTAATAGAAAATGCAATTATTGCCTTTGCTAAAAAGCATTTTTTGTATCTCAGAATCAATTAATTCATGAGATGTCTGGTTTCTTATTCTTGCAAGCGTGTTGATAGCATTCCTGTCAATCTTTGAAGACATGTCTGCTGCAAATGCTATTGATTTTTCTTCATCACAGCCGCACAACGCATATTCATCAAGGTATCCATTTTCTATAGCATAAACCATTGTTTCAGCCATCGCGCGGTATAATTCGCTTTCATAGCCGTCTTTTATCACTTTGATATCATTTTCATTCTTCAATTCATTCCTTTTCACTGGCAAGAATCCAAGCCTTGCTCCTATCAAATCATTTCTTAGTCTCTTTGATGCAATCGCCACTACCCTGTCAAGCTCTTGCTCTGTAAGCTCAAACTCTTCATTTCCATAAACTACTTTTACTTTTGGTATTTCTTCCATTTCTATCATCTCTTTTTTTATTATTAGCTCCCCCTATTTTTTTGGGGGCAGTGAAAGGAGGTATTTTTTCACATATATATCAAAGAGTTGTATTTTTATTATACTTTTTTGACAAAAAAATAGGCATAGTGTTGTACAAGAAGAAAAAACTTAAAAACCTCCTTTTGCATTTAATCTCCATGCTTACACCAGAGATTTCTAAAAGAATTAATGATCTTGTTTATTCAAAGCCAAGAACAGTGGATGAGATTGCAACTTATCTAAAAAAGAACTGGAGAACTGCAAATCGATATATAGAGAAGATATCCGAAGAGCAGGGAACTATCTCCATGAGGACATTTCGGGAAGGCAGCAGAGGCGCATTAAAGATAGTTTACTGGAATAACATAGAAAAAATTCATGCAACCTCATTTCAGGAAAAACTTTTTTCAAGGATAGAGTCATCCAGGGGCAAGGATGATTTCAGCCCATTTGACATATATCAGTATGTTGATGAAAAAAAGAAGTCCGCATTTATGGAGCAGCAGGAAGATGAAAGCGAGACCGCATTGAATAAAGACCTGCATGATTTGCTAAAGAACACTGAAAAACAGATACTTATTTTTTCGGGCAGCCTGTCATGGGCAAATCTTAAGCAGGGCAATACAAAAACAATTGAGATTTTTGAGAGCCTTGCAAAAAAGAACATTTCCATCAAGGTGATAGCAAATGTGGATTTATCCAATTTGAACAATGTAAACAGGTTTCTTTCAATAAATGAGAGGGTTGGAAGGAATGTTATAGAAGTAAGGCATCGCGAGCAGCCGCTAAGGGCAATAGTGATAGATTCAAAGCTTGCAAGATTCAAGGAAGTCAGAGTCCCATCAAACAAAAAGAAAAAAACATTTACATTCTACTGCATATACGACAAAGACTGGATAGAATGGATTCAGAAAATATTTTGGAATCTTTTTAGCACAGCAATTCCGGCAGAGAAAAGAATAAAAGAGCTTGAGACTATCAAAAAAATATCTTGAATAAAAAAGTAATATTTATAAAATCGTATTGAGTTATTTGATCATAAAATGAAGGTGTTTGCTGAATTTAAGGATTTCTTGAAAGAATACAAGGTAGTAGGCTTGGCTGTCGCTTTTATAATGGGTGTTGCTGCAACTTCACTTGTGCAGTCACTTGTAAATAATATAGTCATGCCATTAATTACTCCTTTTATTCCTGGAGGCGCATGGCAGACCGCGACATTCTCAATGGGTCCAGTTGTAATCGGGTGGGGCTCTTTCCTTGGTGCTTTAATAAATTTTATAGTTATTGCATTTGTCGTATTTTTTATAGCAAAGATGATTCTAAAGGAAGAAAAAGTAACAAAGAAATAGTTTTTGATATTTTCTAAGACAGAACAATTTTTATATACCCTCCTTCTATCTGTTTTTAAATGCCAAGAAAGAAAAAAGAAAAAGTGGAATCTGTGCAGGATAGTGATTACATCGAAATCAAGGCTCCAGAAAAAAAAGGAGGTTATGAGCTTATAATTACTGAAAAGCCTCAGGCTGCAATGAAAATAGCTGCTGCGCTTGCAGACGATTCTCTGAAAAGAAATCTTGTCAATGGTGTTCCATATTACGAATTGACTCATAATAAGAAAAACATAGTTGTTTCATGCGCAGTAGGCCATTTAATGGGGTTGACCTCACAAGAGAGAGGTTATCCGATATTTCATGTGGATTGGGTTCCAAGCTATAAGGGAAAAAACGATTTCACAAAAAAATACTATACTCTCCTTTCTTCTTTGGCAAAAAAAGCAAGCAAGTTTACAATAGCAACAGACTTTGATATAGAAGGAGAGCTTATTGGATATAATATATTGAGATTTATATGCAAGACATTGGAAGCAAAGAGAATGAAATTCTCTGCACTCACAAAACAGGATATAGTTGATGCATATGAAAATCCTATGCCTACAATTGATTTTGGATTGGCAGTTGGAGGAGAAACAAGGCATACGCTTGATTGGTATTACGGAATAAACTTAAGCAGGGCATTAATGAGTGCATTAAGCAAAGCAGGAAGATTTAGGATAATGTCTATGGGAAGAGTTCAAGGTCCTGCATTGGCTTTTGTTGTTGAAAAGGAAAAAGAGATTCTCGCATTTAAGCCAGAGCCTTATTGGCAGGTATTCTTGATGGTGCTAGATAGCGACAACCATAAAGCAGAAGTAAAATATGACAATGACCTCACAAAACAGTCAGAGCTTCTAAAGTTCAAGCACTTAAAAGGCAAATACGGGGATGCAACTACTCAAGAAAAGAAAGAGATTGTTGTTCCTCCCCATCCATTTGACCTCACAACACTACAGCTAGAGGCATTTAGGTTGCACGGCATAAAACCTTCTGCACTCCTTAAAGTAGCACAGAAATTATACTTAGCAGGGCTTATAAGCTACCCAAGAACTTCTTCTCAAAAGCTTCCCCCTTCTATAGGTTACAAGAAAATAATACAAAAAATTTCAAAGAATACAGAACTTATAAAATACATCACAAAAGAAAATCCTGTTGAAGGAATCAAAGATGATGCCCATCCCGCAATTTATCCTACTGGAGATTATGCCAAGATGGATGGTGAAGATAAGAAAGTATACGATTTGATAGTGAAGAGATTCATTTCTTGTTTTTGCAATGATGCAGTTGTTGAAAACAAGAAAATAATTGTTATGATAGATGACTTAAAGTTTTCTGTTTCAGGCTCCTCTATTGATGAAGAAGGATGGATGAAGGTTTATCCTTCAAGAGTGCAGGAAAAAGAGATTCCAAATATAAATGGCAAGGTAAGCATAAAAGAGATAAGAATTGAGGAAAAGCAGACACAGCCTCCAAAGAGATACAGCCAGGCAGGTCTTGTAGCAGAATTAACAAAAAGAAATCTTGGCACAAAAGGCACAAGGGCATCGATAATTGACACATTAATAAGCAGGGGCTACGTAAAAAATGACCCAGTTGAAGCAACTTCTTTTGGGATAACTTTGATTGATACAATGAAAAAAGAGGCACCAATGATAATCGATGAAAATCTCACAAGGCATTTTGAAGATGAGATGGAAATTATTGAAAATAGCAAGGACAAAGAAAAGATACAACAGGGAGTTCTAAAAGAAGCGAGGCAGGTAATAACTGATATTTCAAAAGATTTCAAGGCAAAGCAGGAAAAGATAGGAAAGCAGCTCTTGGAAGGTTATGAGGAGCTAAAAGAGGAAGAGAGAGAAGCAAGCAAGATAATGAAGTGTTCTAAATGCGTTAAGGGATTTCTTGTTATTAGAAAGAACAAGCAAGGAAGGCAATTCATGGCATGCAATGCATATCCTGAGTGCAAGACTACATATTCGCTTCCTCCTTATGGCTTGATAAAGAAAACAGAAAAAAATTGCGAGTGCGGCTTCCCATTGATGATGGCATTAAGCAAAGGTAGACGTCCTTGGATATTTTGCTTTAATCCCGAATGCCCAAAGAGGATTGCGCAGGCAAAGGCTTCCGAGGAAAAAAAGAAAGAAGAAGCCGCTGAAGTAGGGAAAGAGAAGGAAGAATAAGCACAAGGATTAAATCCTTAGTTTTCTATATTATTTAATGGGCAAATTAGCGAAATCAGTTTTGATAATTCTTGTTTTGATTATAGCATCAATCAGCATTTTTCTTTTGATTCAACCTGGCAAAGATATCCCCCAAAAAGACTCAGAAGAAACTAATCAGGATAACAATCAAGCAACATTAGAAGAGCAAAATACAACTTCTCAGATAAATATCTCATTAGATATCCCGGCAGATACAGAAGAATTTGAATTCAATCCTGATTGGCAATGTTTCAATGATTCAGGATGCAACGATGAAGATATTTGTGTAAATCACATATGCCAGACATTAAATTGTAGTTCTCCAGCATTTACTTCAAATCATAAATGCATAGGGAAGAGCTGCGTTAATTTTAGTGATTGCGAATCAAACCAAATTTGCCATGTGCCGCAGCACGAATGCATCAAGTTGCAATGCAACCTGAATGAATATGCAGACAATCACATGTGCAAGAAGTATCAGTGCACTCATGACAAGGACTGTAGTTCTAATACTGTTTGTTTTTACCATAAATGCTTAAACCAATTTAATACCTTAGAATTTCAAACAATTAATGAAGGGAACACAAGAAACAATCAAAAGAGAATATTGAATTATAGTTTGTTAAAAAATTATGATGTAGGATTATTTTTTGCCCAGAATAAAGCAGATTTAGATTATTTGAATGAAACTATCATTAATCTCAATAAGACCAATATTGATTTTCAGGAGAATGTAGTAGTCTTATTGGTAGGTCACGGATTAAATCCCGCAAATATAAGGATTAACAGAATTATTCAGGAAGGAAGCATCGTATACTTAAATTTTACGATGAGAGATAATAAGACTGGAATAAGCGATGACGCTTGGCATCTTATAACTATACCTAGAAATAATTTTACTGTAAAAAACCAGCTTGAATTTAAGACAACTCCTACAGGAAATATGGTTATTGGTGGGGAATTAATGTTATCTGGAATTAATATTAATTATCTTGCAGACAAAAAAGGTGACCAATATAGGTGTGTAAATCAGACATTGTTTGCATATGAAGGCAAAGAAATATCTTTGCTGAATACAACTTATTTTTTAAGAATTGTAGGGGTAAGTACCTGCAATGATTCTTATTGTGCTTCTATTAGAATAGATGATGAACCTTATGTAACCATGCAAAACTCAAGTTATGCTATTTCAAAAGGTCTGAGAATAGATGCCCTGGATATGCGTTTAAGATATAATAAACCAGATGGGGACTACCTGGGAGATATAGATTTCGGCATTTGCGTTAATGATTGAATATACACAATTCTTATAAATCCAATTCCCAAGAAATAAAATATGTGGAGTCTTTATGATGAAGGTGGTGATTTTCTAAAGCCCCTTGTTTTTTCCAACGGGAAAAGCCAGGAGGATGTTGTAAATGAAGTTGTTTCTTTGATAAAAGGTGGAGAAAAAATAATCTTCATTCGAGGCGTATGCGGAACAGGAAAAAGCGCAATTGCCCTTAATATTGCAAAGGAGCTTGGAAGGGCGTCAATTGTTGTCCCTATAAGAAATCTACAGAAGCAGTATGAGGATGATTACACCAATAAAAAATATCTCCTCAAAAAAAATGGGGAAAAATTAAAAATAGAAGTATTGACCGGAAGAAGAAACCACAAATGCAAATATATTGATGGGGAATTGCAGGAATTCTTTGTAAGCAATGAAAGAGATTCAAAGCTAAGCGATTTCAAGATGATGATGAATAATCTCATAGAAAAGATAAACAAGGAAAAAACTGCCTTAAACAAAAATAAGGACGATTCATGCGACAATTCCTTTCTTCCCTGCAAGATTGAAATTGCAGAAAAGAATTTTGCCAGAATAAAAGAGTATCTTAAAAGAAACACAAGGATAAACGCCATGGATTTTAGGAACATACATAATGTAAAGAGGCTTTCAATTGCCCCGGTATGCCCTTATTGGAGCCCCATACTTCCGGCAGAATTGGATGTTAATCTTGAAGCAAGAAAAAGAAAATACAAGGGATTATTTGGAAGAGAGTATGTTTTCTACCAGAGAAAAGAGGGATGCCCATATTACGAACAGTTTCATTCCTACATTGACGCAGATGTATTGATATTTAACAGCGACAAGTACTGGCTTGAGTCAATAATGAACCGCAGGCCTGCAACCGATGTTGAGATAATCGATGAGTGCGATGAATTCCTGGACAGTTTTGCAAACACCGAGAGGATTAATCTTAACAGGCTGCATATTGCATTGGGGTATCTTTTTTCTGAAAATGAAAAAACTCGCAAGACAATAATCTCATTAATACATCTGGTAGAGGATATCTTAAGAGACAATGCAATTGGAAGCATGAATCTTGGAGAAATAATTCCCATTAAGGATACGAAACTTTTGGATGTGCTTAAAAATTTCCTAGATAATAATCTGATGGAAGAGGTTGAATGTGACGAGGAAAATTATTCATATCATGCTGACAAGGTTTCAAGGACTTTTGAAGACTTTTTCGATGAGACCTATGTATCATTTGAAAAATATGGCAAGGATATAGTTGTAAATATGGTGACAGTAAATCTTGAGAAGAGATTCGCTGAGTTAATAGAGCGAAGCAAGGCAATCGTGCTCATGTCAGGGACAATTCATTCCCCGGAAGTATTAAGGGACATTTTCGGATTAAGAAATTTCAAGATTGTTGAGGCAGAGACAAAAATGCCCGGCTCAATAGATATTCAGAGGACTGGAAAAGAATTCAACTGCAATTATGAAGTATTCAAGCTTCCAAATTCAAGGGAGAGATTCCTTAAAGCTCTTGACGAATGCATTAAGTCCTCAAAAAAGCCACTTCTTGTGAATGTTACAGCTTTCAAGGACCTTCCTTCCCAAGAGGAAGCATCAAATTATGGGTTGAGTATAATGACAAAAGAAAAGCTCATAGAGACTCAAAAAAATGACAGTTCAGGATATTTGCTTGATGATTTCAAGCAGGGAAATACTAATATTTTATATTCTACAAGATGCAATCGCGGGATAGATTTCCCCGGAGAGATGTGCAACAGCATAATACTGACAAGATTTCCCTATCCGGATATAAGCTCAATCTTTTGGAGAATATTAAAGCAGACAAAACCGCAATACTATGATGAATTTTATAGGGACAAAGCAAAAAGGGAATTTTTCCAGAGAATATACAGAGGATTAAGAAGTGATTCCGACCATATATTTATACTTAGCCCAGATATAAGAGTTACTAATTTCCTCTCTTCTTCTTAAAAGAACTCTTTCTCAAAAAATTTAAGAGTCTGTTCAAGATTCGCTTTTTCAGTTTTATCTGTGCTTGCTACTTTTTGCAGATTCATGTATTCATATATCTTGTATAATTCATTGCCAGGCATTTTTCGTAGCAGGGCAAATAAAACAATTGATTCTTCCATGTTTCTAAAAAAATTCTTTTCTTTATTATTGTTTTTTGCAGGAGGACTTGCACATTTGCTCTTTTCAAATAAGTACTTGTTTATTTTTATATCGCACAAAATAAGCTCATTCCATAACTGGGCGGTATTCATCTCATTGTATTTTTCAGCTGCATATCTCATCCTTTTAGTGTATTCCATTCCTAATTCTCCGCCCTGTTTAATATTTCATTCTTGAAAAATTCAACATCTTCCATGTCCTTTGAAAAATTTTCAAGGCTGTAATGAACATTGTTTATCCTCTCTCCATGCAATTCATTGTAAAGATTTGCTTTAATTGGGTGGGGCTTTTTTCTCATTAAAGAAACAAGGACAATCATCTCCAATTTTGATTCTTTTGCATCTTCTTCCCAGCCATGTTTTTTATAATCTGCTGATTGTTTTTTCATTGCAGTATAAGCATCCCAGAGCATGTATAAATCAAATTCTTTGTACTCTTCCCTTTTCATTTTCTTGAAAGTTTCCTCATCCATTTCTAAAAGAATCTCCTAGCTTTGATTATTCCTTCTTGCACTATATTAAAAATGAATTCTGATTCTGGCAATGAGCGATGCTTTCTTAGTATTGCTTTTCTTTTTCCAGGGATTATTTGCAGTTCAATTATGCATTTGCTCCAGTACTTCATTATATCCCCCCCAACCATAAAAACTCTTTTTTCTCTGCCTTCTTCATAGTCTTCCTGCCTAAGGAATTCTGAATAAACTTGATTTGTAGTTATAACAGGTATTTCTTTATTTCTAGCTATCTCTGCAAGTATCCTCATCTGGGAGGCAAGCTTTGAGTTAACCTCATTTACTCTTCTTTCATCTCCTCTTGCATCAGCAAGTTCAAGTCTGTAAAGCATTGTCATGCTGTCTATCATTATTGCACTTATTGCTTTCGTTTCTTTTATTTCCTTAAGAAGCCTTTCAAATGATTCTTGCTGCTCATTGAATGTTGTAGGCTTTAGTATCAGGACATTTTCAAGTATTGCCTCATAATTCTCTCCAGCTATCTGTTTGAATCTATCGATAGAGAATCCCCCTTCAGAATCAATTAATATTACTTTGTTGCCTTTTTTTGCCTGAGAAACTGCAACAAGCATGCAAAAATTGGTTTTACCGCTTCCAGCAGGCCCATAAACTGTGGTTATAACATCCTTTTCATAACCCCCATAAAGCCATTTGTTCAAATCGTAGCTTCCAGCAGAAATCTTTCTTTCCATTTTTCTCTCCAAAAAATAATATGGACTATAAGCTTATTAAATTTTTCTTTCTATAACTTTTCCATTAGGACTTTTTTCTGAAAATATCTGTGCTTGGAATTTGAAGAATTTGCAAGCCTCTTTTTTCCAGGTTTCTGCAGGCAAGCCGGCCTTGATGCATGTTTGCCTCAAAAATTGCTGGGAATCCCATTTCCATTCAATAGGCACTTGAGGAAGCAACAACCCGGAAAAACCTCCAAATCTTACAATCAATCCATCTCTTCCTATCTTCACATTATTTGCAAGTTCCTCTTTCTTGCATTTTATTTCTTTTGGCTCGCTAAGAATAGAAATCTCAATAACCATTTTGTTAATCTCATTTTTTTGCAACGGGGGAAATCTCGGGTCAGAAAATGCAGCGGCCTTTGCGCCTTGGATAACTGCTTTGCCAAGCTCTATTTCAGGATACGGAAAACCTATGCATCCTCTTAAATCTAAAGAAGGATATTCCAGAATAGTTACAAAAACCCCTAGTTTCTCATTAAATTCTGAAAGATATTTATTATAATCGCTGTCAAAACTTTTCTTAATAGCATTTCTTGCAGCACTCATTAAAACAGAGCCTTGCTTTACTGTAAGCATTATTATCCTAATCTGGCAAGATATATAAATTTTGCAATTTTGCAATGAATATGAAAGAAGACAGTGTTAATGTGCTTTTTGTGTGTACTGGCAATGTTTTTAGAAGTATGTGCGCAGAGTATTCTTTAAGGAAGTATCTTAAGGATAATAATATAACAAGAATTAATGTTTCTTCTGCCGGAATTATTGCGAAGAAAGAGCCCCCTGACCCAAAGACACTTGAAGAGCTTAGGAAAAGAGGAATTGATGGGTCTGGGCACAAACAGACAAAGCTTACAAAAGATATTTTGGAAAAACAGGACGTCGTGATTGCAATGTCTAGAACCCATCAGGATTTTATTTATGAAAAATTTAGACATTATGCAGTCCTTTTTAATGAACTTGCAGAAGGGAAGAAAACATCTGTAAATGATATAAATGAGTTAGTGCCGAATCACCATAAAAATAGAAAAGGTGTTGAGAGGCATATAGAAAGAACAGTGAAGCATATCTATGATTCAACAAGAAATGTCTGCGAAGAGATTATGTCAAGAACATTTGGCAAAAACCACATACTTTAGTATGGCCATGTTTTGGTAATACCTAAAAAAAGATATTATTGAGTATAACAGAAAAATAAAAAAGGCGATTAATGAAATTTTGACCAAATAGAAATTATTACTTCATAGCTGCCTTGAATTTTTCAAGCAGTGAATCATTTGTTTTTTGCAATCTTGCTATTGAATCATTTAATGCCCTTTTAGCTGTTCCTTCTTTAACTTTTATGACCAAGACAGGATTTTTTGTAGGATGTTCTCTCTTCCATGCAGCTATTTCCACTTTTTCATCACTCCATAGCTCTGTTCTTATAGCCTCAACTACTGTCAAGTTGTCTATTTCTAATTCAAGAGTATCTTTTTCGTTTTTAACGACATTAATCTGCATTTTATCTCCTTATTAATTAGGTGCTGTTAAATTGATTTATAAAGCTTTTTATTGCCAAAAATTCTTAAGAAGACTTCTTTTTTCCAAACATTTCCTCTCTCATTTGTTTTAGCTCATCTATATTAACTGTCTGTGTTTTGATGCCTAATCCTTTAGGATGAATCTTATTTTTTTGCTTTTCTTCTTCAACCTTTTTGCTTTCAGCTTCCATTTTTTTCCTTATTGAATTATCACTTTTTAATGCTGCAAGTTTTGTCAGGTTTATCTGTGCCTCTTTCTTTCTTAATAAATCCCTTTCTTCAAGTTCATCTTCATGCATTTGCATTCTTGACATTCTGCTTAATCTTTCAAAAACACTAAATGGCCTGTCAGCTTCTTTTAGCTGCGCTTCAGTTGGCTTGTTTACAACAATCATATCCCCGTTAATCTTTGCGCACATATCACAAACACTTTTTAGTTCATTATCTATAAATCCCTTGGTAATATTTGATGATTCTCTGCCACATATAGAACATGTTTCTACCATAAAAAACTCACTGAAAAACCAGTATTTATCTTTTTCTATTCTGTGATATTGAGGATTTTATTCACTTTTTCTTTGCTTTGGAATCCCATCAGTGTCTGATTATTCACAACAATTGCAGGTACATCCCAAACGCCATAGAACTTTGCTAATTCTCCTATAATATAGAGGTCTAAGTCTTTGTCTAGAGAATAAACTTTTACATTCTCCACTTTGTATTTCTGCCTTATGTTATCAAGAACATATCCCTGCCTCTCGCTGTCATAAATCTTTTCTTTTTGGTTAGAGTAAAAGAATAGTATTGTGCTGTAATTAAGGTTGCACTTGTCTTTTTTTGTTTTCATTATTATATAATGCTTTATTTCGAGTAAAGAATACTCTTTCTTGAGATTTATCACTCGCCCCTCTGTTTTTCCCAGCTGATTTTCCATGAATGATATTTTGGTCGCAGTTTCCTTAAGTCTTTCCTCTAGCTGGATAGAGATTGAATTGCAAGGATTCTCTGTAAATAGCAAGTCTTGAATTTCCATAGACATTATATCAAACTGTATATTGTTTTCAATTTCCTTTATTTTTGACATTTTCTCTTCAGAAAGATAATTGCCTACAATTATCCCTATTGTTAGCAGTAGAGTAGCAATAGCAAAACTTGCTATATACTTGTTGAATTCTGCTTTATTTTCCATATTCTCTGGAAACTTATTTTTGAGATCTCCTATTTTAACCATTCTCTTAAGAACTCTTCCTTATTTTTAAGCGTTGCTTTTCTTTAATTGCTTTTTGCCCTACCATAACTGCACCACGATAAGACCTTCTCCCCCATTTCTGTTCTTTCCCGCTAACAAAGTAGAAGATTGCAGCGCCCCACCAAAAAAGAAAGAAGAAAATGTAAAAAATAAAATAAAGAATTATTGCCCAAATTACTCCTCTTTTTTCACCGCTGTGGTATTTTGATATGGAAAAAAATAGAATCATCAGGAGAATCCCCAGTATAATAAAGAAGATATACTGGCTGGTTGCATAATTAAAAAATGATTCTTGCATTGTTTTTAATGTCATATTCTTAATCCAATCATCAAGACTGAATCCTGTTACACTTATTTTTGTTATTGTGTTGCTTAAGCCTTTGAGGTTATAGTAGAGCATTACAAAAAATGATAAGAATGCAAGAAGAACAGAAATGACTGCGGCTGGAAGCACAAATATAGACAGGTCTGTTTTTCTCTTCCAGTAGTAAAGATGCCTGTAATTCCATGCATTGTATATGAAGCCGGTATACCATCTTATTCTTTGCTTTAGCAATTGACCGAATTTCGTAGGAACATTAGTATAGACATTTGCACTTATGCTATTTCTTATCTCATATCCATAGCTTTGTATCCTCATAGCCATCTCAGTGTCTTCAGTTATGTTTCCTTCATCAAAACCCCCATGTTTTTCGAAGAATTCTGCCCTGTAAACTGACAAAGGCCCAGGTATAACATGAATTGCATTGTTTAAGTCGAATATTTTTCTTAAAGTTATTCCAAAAAGATATTCTGCCCACTGTATCCTTTGCAAGAACCCAACATGATTTCTTACATTTAATGAGGAGGTGACAGCTATTACCTTTGGATTTTCAAAATACCCTATTGTTTTTTTAAGTGAATCTTTAGAGAGGATCGTATCTGCATCAAATCTTGCAATTATTTTCCCCCTAGCTTTCCTTATTCCAAAATTTAATGCGCTGGCGCATCCTCCATTGTCTTTTGTAAAAACCCGAACTATTTTTGACTCCATCTTTTTTATCTCCTGATATGTATCATCGCTAGAGCCATCATCAACAATTATAATCTCAAATTTATCTTTTGGGTAATCAATGCTAAGCATAGAGCTTATTGTTCTTTTTATTTCATCTTTTTCATTAAATACCGGTACAATAAAAGAAACAAATGGGAATTTTTTTGCAGGAGGGTCAGCCATATCTCTTCTATTTGTAAAATAAGTCAAAAGAAAAAATCCTGCTGTAATCAGCCCGAAATATGCCGTTAAGTAAACTGTCAGTGAAATGAGAAGCATTTTAGATACCTCCGTTAATACTGCTGTTGGGCATTTTCATTTTTGGGAGTTTTCATTATTCTCTTTAACAGCCTCTTCCTCTTTTACCCCCACTTGAAAATAATTGTAGAACTCTTCTGAAAGTTGAAGTTCAATTGTATGGCTGACTTTTCTGCATTTTAGAAGCCCCATGTCTGAAAATCTTTTTATGTGTTCATATGCTTTGTTACCCCTGATTTTTACTATTACTGACTGCTTTATTGGCTGCTTGTACGCGATTACTGCCAATGTCTCCTGCTCTGCCCTAGTAAACTCTGCCTTTCCAGAAGCAAGTTTAGTCATTATCTCTGCATATTCTGGTTTTACATCCATCTTCCATAAATCGTTTTTGTTCACTATGTTTATAGAAGAATCACTTGCTTCATATTTTACTAGCAATTTTGAAAGAAGCTCTTTTACGCTTAGAGGGTTAACTCCTGTAAGCATCACTATCTCATCTATTGAAAGGAATCTTCCAGCTACAAATAATGCAGCTTCCACCTTTTTTATTGAATCGTTTTCACCCATTTTCTTTTTTAATACCCTTCTATTTGGAATCTTAGTCTTGCCCCATATCCTCCCAGATTCTTAAATTGAACCCCCTCCTCTGTTTGTTCGGAAATTAGATTAGTTGCAGCACTTGTCGAGTTTGCAAGTTCTTTGAACTCATCAATATCTGCATTAGAATTTGAGGTTGAAAGAAGCAATTCTTCTACCGCACCAGCCATCAGCGCTTTTCTTACCTCTTCTTTTCCATATGCTGCAAGTTCAGGTTTAGTTGCTAATAATGCAAAGAATTTATCAATAAACGCTTTTTCTCTTGTTATCTCTTCTTTTGCAAGAACATCAGAAGCGCTTTCAACTAGAAGGCTAAGTCCATGTTCATCAGCATATCCTATATCTTTTACTGCTATTACTTTGTTCTTCAATGCAGTTGTTAATTCTCCCATTGCAAGAAAATCTTCTTTTGTTGGGCCAGGTCCTCCAACAAGAATCCCCTTTAATTTTTTCATCTCAAAAAATTCTCCTTTCATTGCCTCAGCAATCCTTTTATAGAAATCTTTTGCCATTCCTTCTATAATTCTATGGAATCTTTGCTGGCTTTGCCCCCCAGTTTTGAACTTTCCAGGAATCCCGGAAGTCATTTTCCTCAATACTTTTATGTTTTTTCCTTCAAGCAAGCCTATTGTAGCTTCTTGTCTTTCTATAACTACTAGACCATAAACATCTTCTATTTCAAGCATTTCTTTTAGAGGTTCAACTACAAATGTTTGGTCGCATCTGTATAATTTTGTCTTTAAAGCTTTTGGAGGTTCAATGCCCCATACCGCAATTTGCTCTTGACCCTCTTTTTCAGAGATGTTTCCAGCAAATAGCGCAACTCCGTTTGGGGGTGTTTCTTTGTAAAGTTTTAGGTGTCTTGATATTCTTTCCAATGCATCAAGCACGTTTTTTCTTGTATTGGTGCTCTTTATATTTTGGGCAGTTGACTTTTCAGCTTCAATTTGCTTTGTAATAAGATTTAGGTTGTATCCTGCTGGTACATACACTGTTACAAGTTCTGTATGCCTCCCCCTATATCCTCCAATCTCTTTGACAAGCCTCTCAAGCTTTAACTTTACTTCCTCGTCCATAGGTAATTATCTTTGAATTTCATTTAAATATGTTCCTTCTCAATGAATAAAATTTTAAATCTTCTACACTTTTTGATGTCAAGAACACTTGACAAAAACTCCAGATTTTAATGTGGAGTAGTGTGTTCTTGGTCACAAGAAAATCTTGTTAGATTTTCTGAGGTGTTAGATAAATTGTATGTTAAAGGAGCCTTCTTTTATCTCTTTTGCAGTTGTTACTGATATTAGGTCAGAAATCAGATCTTTTATTTTTTCCTTGTTTTCTTTTTCTATTGTGAGAATAATTTCTGCCTTCATTGATTTTTGCATCTTTCCTTTTTCATTTCTTACCTTGGATAGTATCTCTGTGAATATTTTCCATTTTTCATCATCTTCTTCATTTGATGAAATATTAAACTGTTTTGGCCAGTGAGATATATGGATGCTTTTGTCTCCCTCATTTTTTCTATAGTACTGCTGGTATAACTCTTCTGTTATAAAGGGGGTTATTGGAGCCATTAATTTTAATATTGTAAGTATTGCATTGTATAATGTATAAAAAGCAGATTTTTTCTCATCTTCAGAACCATTGTAAACACGGTGTTTTACTATTTCTATATAATTGTCGCATAGGCTGTACCAGAAGAAATAATCTGTTTCTGCCTTAGCCTTGGCATATTCATATTTTTCAAAATACTCGGTAGCAGAATTTATAAGTTTGTTAAGCTGGCAGAGGAATATCCTGTCTGTTTCTTCAAGTTTTGGCATTTCTGCTTCATATTTCATATTCATAAAAGCGAATTTTGTTGCATTGAATATTTTAGTTACAAATTTTTTGCCAGTTACAATATCCTTTTCTTGGTAATCCAAATCTTCTCCAAGTTTTGAACCTGCTGCCCAATATCTCAATGCATCAGCCCCATATTTTTCTACTACTGCCTGAGGCTCTATCACATTCCCTTTGGATTTAGACATCTTTTGTCCGCCAAGAGTAACAAATCCAGAGACAGTTATGTCATTCCATGGAAGCTTATTTTCATGAAGGTATGCTTTTACAATCGTGTAGAATGCCCAAGTTCTTATTATATCGTGAGCTTGTGGCCTTAATGAAAATGGAATTCCTATTTTATTGTCTACTAATGAAGATGCAAGCAAAGGAGTTAATGAAGAAGTAGCCCATGTATCCAATACTTTGTCCTCTGGTTCTGCAAAATTCCCACAAGAACATTTCTTCTCTTTTTTCAGGGGGTCAACAGGTAGCTCTTTTTCATCAGCAACTAATATTTTATCACATTCTCTGCAATGCCAAGCAGGAATCGGAATTCCAAAATGCCTGTCTCTAGATATGCTCCAATCCCATTCTAATCCTCTAATCCAGTTTTCATATCTTTTGAACATGAATTTTGGATACCATTTTATTTGGTTTCCTGTTTCTATAAGCTTATCTTTTTTGTCTAGTATTTTGATGAACCACTGTTCTGTTGTCACGAATTCTATTTCTGTACCGCATTTGTCATGCACATTTACAAAATGGTCTATATGCTGCTGTTCGGTAACCAGTTCATTTTCCTTCAATGCTTGTGTTATCTTGCTTCTTGCTTCTTTGGTTTTTAATCCCTCATACCCTAAAGCGTTTATTGACCCATTTTTTTCCATTACAATTTTTGGTGTCAACTTGTGCTTGTTTATTGCATCAACATCGAATCGGTCTCCATAGGAACATATCATTAAGACTCCAGTTCCTTTTTCTATCTCTGCTGATTTGTCTGCGATTATTGGGACTTCGTGATTAAACAATGGAACTACTGCCATTTTTCCTGTAATACTCTTATATCTGTCATCTGCCGGATTTACGAATACTGCAACACATGCTGGCAGTAATTCAGGTCTCGTTGTTGCAATAAGCAAATCGCTTCCTTCAACCTTAAACTTTAGAGTTATAAAAGAAGTAGTTTTTTTCTTGTCTTCAATTTCCGCTTGCGCTATTGCTGTCTGGCATTCAGGACACCATATTGTGGGAAATTTTTTCTTATAAACCTCCCCTTTTTTGAAAAGTTCTATGAATGAATTTTGAGATATCTTCTGTGAATTTGGATTAATGGTAGAGTAGCATAAGTTATAATCTGCGGATATCCCAAGATTCTTCCAGTCTTTTATGAAATCAGGAGTTATTTTTTCAAGAGTTTTAAGGCAGAGTTTTATGAATTCTTCTCTGCTCATGTTTTTGCTCTTTACATTGTTAATTTTTTCAACAAGCCTTTCAGTAGGTAATCCATTGTCATCTGTGCCAAATGGATAGAAAACATCTCCATTCATTCTTCTAAATCTTGCTATAAAATCCTGCTGGCTATAACTGAATGCATGACCTATATGCATCTTTCCAGAAACTGTAGGGGGTGGTGTATCTATGGAAAATAGTTTTTCTTTTTTTTGCGGATCCTTTAAGCATTCTTTGTCAAAAGAATAAATCTCTTCATCTTTCCAGTATCCTATCCATTTTCCTTCTGAATCCTTGAAATTATATCCCTCGTCCATAAGAAACCATAGAAAGGTCTTTTTTAAGTTTTGCTAAAAAAGGATTTTGTCTTTTGTAGGGGTTTTTGAGTGATTATACTCCTAATATCTCTATTCCGTAACATTTTTATATCATTATTGCTGATTAGAATAATGGCAGACAATAATTTAAGAGTTCCAATGACTGGGGGGGGATTGCTTAGGTATTATGAAGAATCTAAAAGTAAGATACAGATAAAGCCTCAATATGTTATAATAATGATTGCAGCCGCAGTGATATTTGAAGTGGTGATAAGGGCAGTTAAATAGCATACTTTTTATATCCTCAATTATTCTTGGTAAAAATGGAAAAATTTCTAATCTCTTTGGATTCTGCAGAGAAGAAGATAAAGATAGCAGACCATATGACCTATATAACCTTCCCCCTACTCAAAGACCGAAGGCTTCTCATAAAAATTTTAGACGAAGTAAATAAGTCTTTTCTTGAAATAATCAACGCAATAATATATTACGAGCAATTTTATAAGAGGATAGCAATACATAACGATCCAGTTCTTAATTTTAGGCTTTTTAGGGAGAGATGTGCACAGAGATTTGGCATTTCCACCAGTGAGATTGAAAAGATAATGGAATTGTTTGTCATAATAGACAAGCATAATCAAAGTGCAATGGAATTTGTAAGGAACGATAAATTTGTTATAATGTCTAATAATTCTCACACAGATATACTCACTGTTGAGAAGCTTAAGGAGTTCCTTAATCTTTCAAAAGAAATGTTTAAAAAAACCAGTTTTTTAATACAAAAAAGAGGGTAAAGCACACACTCTTTTTAGGGTATCTTAAAAGCCAAGAGGTAATTTTTGGGCAGATAATCTAGATAGTTAAAAATGATAGATATAAATAATGCTTTCCGCTATAATTCTACCATCAAAAGAGGCATTTTAGGCTAGATTTACTATGTGGCAAAATATCGAAAAAGAAAAACGTGCAGCGGAGCATTTGCTCTATGTTAGTCTTAAGTATACTAAAACATGCGATGTTATAATGAATTTAATGCTTAGATGGCAATCCATGATAGAAGCTAGCATAGATTCGATTCTTGAAAAAGCGAAGAAAAAGAAGATGATTTCAAGTATTCCTGTTGCTCCAAGAGCAAAAGTAAATGTTCTCTATGAGGCTTTCAAGAAAGAGGAAGTAATTGTAAAAACACTAGACTTATACATGTTTTTTAAAAAAATAAACCAATGCGCTCATACAAGGGAAGCGGAATTTCGCAAGAATGTTGCATTAAGGGTAACAGAGAATGAGAATACAACAGTAATAAACATGGAAAAGCTTAAGGAATGGGAGGGTCTTTTGGAAAGATTTTTAAGTTTTGTACGCCAATTCATAAAATAAAATGGCTAGAGTAATCGTTGTTGCTTCTGGTAAGGGAGGAGTAGGGAAGACTACCTCTACAATAAATATAGGGGCTGCATTAAACAAGCTTGGTAAGGATGTTCTAATTGTTGATGCTAATCTTACTACTCCTAATTTGGGATTGCACCTTGGCGCTCCAACTGTTCCAGTAAGCTTAAGTCATGTTATCTCTGGAAAGGCGAAGATTCATGAAGCAATCTATGAGCATAATTCTGGATTAAAAATACTGCCTTCTTCTATTTCAATATATGCTAGCAAGATAGATCCAGAAAAAATACTAGAGGTATCAAAGAAGCTCAAGAAATATGCTGATATGATCATCTTTGATTCTGCAGCAGGTCTTGGAGAAGATGTTGAAAAAACATTGCAGGCAGCAGATGATATAGTTATTGTTACACAGGCAGAGATTCCAGCATTGACCGATGCATTAAAAACAATAAAACTGGCAGAAAGACTTGGTAAGATTATAACTGGGGTGGTAATTACGAGGTTCAATAAAAAAGACCATGAAATGCCCCTGGATAATATAGAATCTATGCTTGAAAAGGAGATAATTGCAGTTATTCCAGAAGATGAAGCAGTAAAGCATGCATTAAGAATGAGAGATGCAGTAGTCCATACTCATCCAAAGAGTGCTGCAGCAAAAGGATACATGGAGTTAGCAGCAAAATTAATCGGTCAGCATTACCTAATTGAACTTGAAAAAAATGAAAAGAGAAGCAAGTTTTTTAAAATTCTTAAGAAATTGGGATTATTAGGCTGATATTTAATTACAGATAAAAATGAAAAAAAACATTATGCTTGGATTGATAGGAACTATTGGTGCAGGCAAGACAACTGTTTCAGATTACCTAGTGAGCAAGGGATTTGAAAGAATTACCATGGGTGATTTGGTTAGATTAAAAGCAAAAGAGGAAGGACTTGAGCCTACAAGGGATAACCTGCAATCATTGCAGGAAAAATACAGAACTAAATTTGGAAAAGACTATTTTATCAAAGAAGCAATAAGAAAATTGAAGGAATCTGAAAAATTTCTTTCATTGATTGATGGAATTAGAACCCCCATTGATGCAAAAGCTGCTAAATTAGAAAAAGCGATACTCATTCTTGTTGATGCTTCTCCCCCAATAAGATTTGAGAGATTAAAATCAAGAAAAAGAACAGGAGACCCACAGACTTTTGAGGAATTCAAAAAGCAGGAAGAGGCAGAATTCAAGCTTTTCGATTTTATAACTACTCTAAAATATGTAGATTTTAAATTAGACAATTCTGGAAGTCAAAAAGAGATATATAAGAAAGTTGAAGATTTAATAGCAAATATAATGTAGTTACTTTTTGTCATAAAATTGTTGAGTTTCACTAAACACCAAGGTGTGGAGTTTACGTGCAATTTTAGGATGATCAAGAACACACTAGTTTTTTCAAGTGTTCTTGACATAATGATTAAATCTATATTTGAATATGTCACTTCTTATAGGACCAAGGAATATCATGTGCATCTCGCAAAGTAAAAATTTAATGTATGTATTAAGCCATCCATCAGTGTCAAATCTTCTGTCTGAAGTTAAAATTTTGCATGCTCTTATTACTCCAAACCTTCCAATCTTTGCAGCCCTTCTTATAAAATCATGGTCTTCTGCAAGTTTTATTGTTTCATCAAATCCATTTAGCCGCTTAAACATCTCTTTGTCAATTAAGATTCCCATGGCTCCATGAGGGAGGATTTTTTCAAGAATAAGAATAGGATAATTATAAAACAGATTAAGGAAGATTTTTCTGATCTTACTTTTCCCATCTGGGAGTAGCATGAATGTTGAAACGTCTAAAGACCTTTTTTCATACTCTATTATACTTTTGTTTAAGCAGTTGTTGGGCAGGAAGCAGTCTGCATCAAGAAAAAGCAACAAGTCTCCCTTTGCAGCTTTTGCACCATTATTTCTGCCTCTTGCAGGCAATCCTCCTTTTACAATCTTGCATCCATAATTCCTTGATATTTGTAATGTTTTGTCTGTTGAGCCTGCATCAGCAATAATTACTTCATAATCTCTTAACTTTTGTCTTTTTAAGGAATCAAGCAGCCTTACAATAAATTTCTCTTCATTTAGTGCAGGAATAATTATACTGATCATCTATATCTTTATTTAATAAGATTAATAAATTAAGCTCTGCATATTTTTTAGAATGTATAAAGTAAAAGACATTAATCTTTTTGTACGGGGAAAATTAAAAGTCGGCCTTGCAAGGCAAAACATGCCCGTTCTTTCCTTAATCAGAGAAGATTTTTCAAAAAGAAAGCCTTTAGAAGGTTTAAGAGTGGGATTTTGCCTTCACGTTACAAAAGAAACAGCAGTTCTTGTCGAAACTTTAGTAGAAGGAGGAGGTAAAGTCGCAATTAGTGGGTGTAATCCTCTTTCAACACAAGACGATGTTGCAGCATATCTTGCCGATAGAGGCATAGAAGTATTTGCATGGAAAGGAGAGACAGAAAAAGAGTATTATGAGAATATAAACAAAATACTGGATTTTATGCCCAATATAACAATAGACGATGGATCTGATTTGGTTTTTCTTACCCATACAAAAAGGAGAGAATGTCTTGAAAGTATTATAGGTGGTTGTGAAGAGACTACCACTGGCGTTAATCGCCTAATTGCAATGGAGAAGGAGAGAAAATTAGAATATCCAATAATTGCAGTGAATAACTCTCTGACAAAACATCTTTTTGACAATCGTTATGGCACAGGGCAATCAACTATTGATGGGATACTAAGGGCAACATCAACCTTGATTGCTGGAAAGAATTTTGTTGTTGCAGGTTATGGCTATTGCGGGAAAGGGATTGCAAGATGCGCTCAAGGAATGAATGCAAATGTTATTGTAACAGAGACAGATCCTGTAAGGGCATTAGAAGCAAGAATGGAGGGTTATAGTGTAATGCCTATGCAAGATGCTTCAGTAATAGGTGATATTTTTGTGACTGCAACAGGAAACAGGGATATTATAACAAGGAATCATTTGTTAAGAATGAAAAACGGTGCGATAATTGCAAATTCAGGCCATTTTAATAACGAAATAGATGTCAAGGGCCTTGAAGAATTGAGTTCTGAAAAAAGGAGAGTTAGGGATAACTGTGATGAGTATTATATAACAAATGGAAAAAAGGTTTATCTTTTAGGTGAAGGAAGGCTTGTAAATCTTGCTGCAGCAGAAGGCCATCCTTCTGAAGTTATGGACATGTCTTTTGCAAACCAGGCATTAGGCGCAGAATATATTGCAGCAAATAAGGGAAAACTTGAGTGTAAGGTTTATGATTTACCAAGGGATGTTGACCACAGGATTGCATCCCTTAAACTTAAGTCAATGGGTATAAGCAAAGATGATTTGACAGAAAGGCAAAAAGAATACCTTAATTCCTGGAAAGAAGGAACATAATTAATTTAAACCTGTTTTTCTTCCATTTTTTAGGCGAGCTCATAGTCCAGCGGTTAAGACGTCACATTCACACTGTGAAGATCCTCGGTTCAATTCCGAGTGGGCTCATTCATAAAATTTAAATACACTTTGGGATAAGATAACCGAGAAAGAAAAATGGAATCTAGTTTAGTGTCGCTAACTTCAAGAATAGACAAAGAATATTCTTCCCAAATAGAACAAGAATTCAAAGACAGAAAAGGTTATGACATTCCCAATAGCACAATTGATCATAATTTACTTGTTTCTTCATTGATTATCAGGAATACAGAATCTAGATTGAGGATACTTGCTAAGTCCTCAGAAGAGATTAATTATGAAGAGATAAATCAGAGCATTTTATACCTTGACACAAAACTAGGAAAGAATAAAAATACAATAATTTTTGAGAACAGAATCTTAAATTTTTTAAGGTCTGTTAGGCGTTTACCTAGTAAGGAAGTATCCCCAGAATTAAGAATATTATTTTCAGATACAGAAGAGTATGGATCTTCTAAATTTTATGGATTATTAAAGAACTGCAATTATGTAAAAATAAAAAGATTCAGAAAACAAAATCCACAAACACCTTCATTCATTGTCTCAGACAATAATACCTATAATCTTTTTGAAAAGAAAGAAGAAGATGGAAGGATTGCTAAAGCTAATTGTAATGATGAGCTAAAAGCAAATATTCTAGAGAAATTTTTTGATGACTGCTGGAAGCTTGAAGATAGGCTTATAACACTTAAATAATACTAAAAGATAAAATGGCCAAACATTTTCCAAAAGAAGATATAGAAGCATTGAAAAGTATGATTAATGGAGATTATAAAAAAAAGAATAAAGAGTTAATGGACAAAGGGGTTTGCATTTACAAGCCAGAACTTTCTTGTAATAAGGCTTATGAATGTGTAAAGATGGACGATTACCATGAGGAATCTATAAAATCTCATCGATTTCAGCAAAAAATGCGTAATCCATTTGCAAACCACACGACTTTTTTTGCAACATCTAGGCCAGGATTTTACTGCTCTGATTTAGAGGAAAGAATTAACAAAAAAGTTTAAAATCTATTTAGTACATCTAAAAAACATGAACATTCATGACATAAAAAAAAGAATAAGGACCGTTCCCCATTTCCCAAAGAAAGGAATAATGTTTAGGGATATTACTCCTCTTCTTCAAGACCCATTCACTAGAAGGTATGTTTTATTGACAATTCAAGAACATTTTAAGGGCAAGAAGATAGATGCTGTTGCAGCGGCAGAATCCAGAGGATTTATTTTTGGTGCTATTCTAGCTCATGAAATGTATTGCAGTTTTGTTCCATTAAGGAAGCCAGGAAAACTGCCTTACAAAACAATAAAGCAGGAGTTCCAAACAGAGTACAGTACAGATGCATTTGAGATGCATGCTGATGGAATAAAGAAGGGCCAAAATGTTCTTATCGTTGATGATTTGCTTGCAACAGGAGGCACAGCAGAGGCGGCATGCAAGCTTGTAGAACAGCTTGGAGGAAATGTAGCCGGTGTGGCATTTGTAATTGATCTCTCCTACCTTGGGGGCGGAGAAAAACTAAAGAAATATGATGTTTTTTCTGTGATAGAATACAAATCTGAAGAAGAGGATGTTGATCCAATGCTTTTGAACGATTAAAATGGATAACACTAACACCATTCCAGAAGTAGATATCTTAATCAAGTCTTTAAGGATCAGGAAGATAAATTCTCAGCCAGGAAATCTTAATGGGAAGGATATTTATTGTGATGTGATAATCCCAGAATCAAGGATAAAGATAGAAATTGATGATCTGGAGAATAGTCCTATAGAAGATCTTGAAAAGATAAAAAGAGATTATTACTCATTTGCTGAAGGTTACTTTGTATTAAGGCTTCCATTATCTCTTCTGAGAAACAATCTTGAAGAAGTTTCAGACACTATTGCAGAAATGATAGAAGAGATAAACCAAGAGCAGGAATCTAGCGAAGAAGATTATGAAGGGGGATCTTAATAAATTCTGCTTCCCAGTTCAATCTCTTTTTCTGGTTGCAATATACACACTTTGCTTTTATCTGGGCTTACTGCGGCCAAGATCATTCCCTCACTTTTTATCCCCCTTATTACTACAGGTTCAATGTTGCTAAATACTATGCATAACTTCCCTAGGAGTTCATCTGCAGTATAATGTCCTTTGAGACCTGCAACAAGAGTTCTTTTTTCAGTTCCTAAATCAATATCAACAATATAAAGTCTGTTGGCATTTGGGTGCTCTTTAACTTCAATTATCTTTGCTACTCTGAGGCTCATCTTCTCCCAATCAGGAAATTTTATTATTTCCCCAATATCCTCTTTTGTTGATTCTTCCATTTTTACTATTCCAATAGATCAATAATAAATCTTTCTGTTTTTTCTAGAACCAAGAATCTATCCCTATTTCAGGAAGATGTTTTGCTACATAGTCTAAGGTAAGCATACCCACTAGCCTTCCCTTTGAAACAACTGGAAGTCTTCTTATCTTATTTTTGAGCATAATGCCTATAGCATTCTCCACATTTTCATCTTCATCCGCCTTGATTAAATGTGAGCTCATTACCTCTTTTACAGTTACATTCTTTGAAATCTTGTCTGTTGTTGCGAATCTTTCAACTATGTCTCCTTCAGTCAATATGCCTACGAGCTTGTTATTCTCTATAATCATCATCGTGGTTGCATTCAATTCAACCATTTTTTTAGCAGCTTCTTTTACAGTAATATCTGGAGAAATTATTATAGGCTTGCCCATTATTTCTTTTACTTTCATTTTGGTATCTAATCCTGCCCGTTAATATATCTTTTCTTGGCTGTCTATCTTATCAAAGAAAGAACATTATCTAGTGTCTTTTTAGGATGATGATAGGTCTCATATTTTACTTCAAATTGTGCTAAAAGGTCTTTGACAACACGATCAATTTCTTCTTGGAATTTTTTTCTCATTTCTCTCACGCCATCATTTTGCAGTCGATTCTTAAATCTATCTAGTGGGAAATAGAAAAGTCTAGAATATGTGGGCATCCTTTCTTTTATGACCTCTTCCATAGCATTGTTTTTTCCAAATTTCCTGAAATAATAGGAGTATATGTCAAGTATTGAACGGTCGCAAACAACTATCTGAGATTTATGCTCCATCTCTATTTCCCTGGCAATATGTTCATAAAAAATCCATGATTGGGATTCTTTTGTCGTCTCCTCGTTTATAGGCAATGGAGACCTTCTTGCTACTTCTTCAAGATATCCTGCATCAATAGAATTCTTCTTTAACATCGCAATGATTTCATGCACTGCAGTAGTCTTGCCAGTTCCATGTGTGCCTATCATTGCTATTTTCATATTGCTTAATCAACAAGTTGTAGGATATTTAAGTGTTTCTTGCAAAAAATTGTTCATAGTGTTGTATGCTATTGTAAAGATTTTTATAAGCCAATTTTGATAACTTTATGATGCGCTGGTGGTCCAATGGTTAAGACTTGAGCTTCCCAAGCTCACTATCCGGGTTCGAATCCCGGCCGGCGCATTTAGCCTTTATGGCATTTGAACGGGCACTTTTTGGCAAAAAGGGATTTTAAGCGAACTATTGAGAAGGTTTTTAAGTTTCTATATTCTGTTAGACAAATGCTACCAAAAGAACTTATCAGGAGAAGTGCATTAAAATACAAAGAAAACACCGCATTTGTATGCAATAAAAAAAGGGTTTCTTATTATGAATTTAATTTAAATGTAAATAAGCTAGGTAATGCACTCTTTAAGTCAGGATTAAGCAAAGGAGATCATATCGGTGTATTGCTTCCAAACTGCATAGAGTTTATTGAATCAAGATTTGCATGCTACAAGAGCGGAATGGTCTTCGTTCCAATAAACATAAGGATGTTTAATTTTGATTCTATAATAAAACTGCTTGCTCATTCAAAATGTAGTGCTGCAATAATTTATGAATCTTTCCGCAATGAGATAGAGTTATTAAGAAAAAGCCTTCCAAAAATAAAGATTTTTATATTTGTTACAGAAGAACTGGGGGATTATGAAAGATACATTGATTTTATTAAGAAGGGAAGTAGTGAAGAACCAAAAGTTAATCTAAATGAAAGAGAAATAACTGCAATATGTTATAGTTCTGGTACTACAGGAGATCCTAAGGGAATAATTTCTACCCATAGAAACTGGATGTATAGCTTACATAATTTATATACAAATTCAGACACAGGAATAACCGAAAAGGACACTATGCTCCATCTAACTCCATTAACACATGCAACAAGCATCTTCTTGCTTCCATTTTTTATGAAAGGAAGCAAACAAGTTATTATGGAGCAGTATAACCCTAAAGAAATAATAAACACAATAAAAAAAGAGAAAGTAACTGCAACTTTCCTAGTGCCTCCAATGATGCTGGGGTTATTAAAAGAGACTTACAAGCCGTGGTTTCTATTCAATAATTATATTCTAAGAAATAATTATTTTGAGACATTGAATACAATGATATATGGCTCAGCGCCAATATCTATAAATCATTTGAAGAGGTGCATAAAAAGATTTGGAATGATACTTGAACAAGGTTATGGCATGGCCGAAGCATTCCCACCTCTTGCAAATCTTAAGAGGGGGGAGCATAGAACAAAAAATGAAGAAGACCAAAGGAGATTATTCTCTACAGGAAAAGTTGTGAAAGGAGTTAAGATAAAAATAATCAACAACAAAGGCAAGGAAGCAAAACCTCTAGAAACTGGGAAGATCATAATAAAAAGCAAGACAGTTACAATAGGTTATTTGAAGCAGGAAGCTTTGACAAGGAGAGTATACAAAAGAGGATGGTTTTACAGCAATGATATGGGCTTTTTTGATGAAGAAGGCTATCTTTATATTCTAGGAAGGATTGATGACATAATCATAAAAAGAGGATTGAATGTTCATCCTAAGCAGATTGAAGACTTGCTTTATTCTCATCCTTTAGTTGAAGAATGCTGTGTTTTTGGCATACCAGATTTAAGATTTGGAGAGGAGATAGCTGCTGCAATAATAAAGAAAGGAGAGGTTAGTGAGCAGGAAATTCTTGATTTTTGCAGAGAGAATATTAATCCTTTCCTTGTTCCTAAATTAATAGAGTTTCATAATACAATACCCAGAAACAGCAACGGAAAGATTGACAGAAATTCTTTGAAAAAAAAATTCTGGGAGGGATATAATCGCGAGGAAATCATAAAAACCTCTGTATTACCGCACACTAAAGTTTTAAAAATCTAGGATTTTTGAGAGTGCTTAGGAATATAAATATTCCTGAAATGTGCGGTTTGCCTTAGGTTTTTAGGATCCTAAAAGAGAGTATGAAAAAATGACAGATTTGATTTTATGGAATTCACTAGCAACAAGGAGAAGGTCAATAAGTGACATCCTTAGGGAGAATGGTTTATGTGAGATAAAGACTTATCTTGAAAAACAAGGATATTCAGTTAACCTGATAGACTGGGCAAATCCAGATTTCTATGACGGTCTGGCTCCAGATTATCTTACTTCATTGAACAGGGCTATGGTTTCTTCTCTTCTAAATTCGCTAAAAAACAAAAATAGGGGGATATCTTTTAAGATTAAGGGTGCATTGAACATGATATTACAGGATAATATAAACAGCATTCAAAAGAGAAGGATGAATAAAATGCTTGATTCCCTTGCTGAAGAAATTGCAGAAAAAAAACCTCTTGCCTTAGGAATAAAGGTATGGTATGGAGAAGCATTTGTCTGGTCTAATATGCTTGTTGAGAAGGTAAAAAAATTGAACCAGGAGATAATAACTATTGCGGGAGGCTATCATCCAACAATCTATGAAGAAGATTTTTTAAGATATAGCAATTTTGACATTGCAGTTACTGCCCAGGGAGAGTTTACACTAAGCCAAATACTTAAAATAATAAAAGATAATAAAGGAAAATCCAAACAGGATATTATTGAGTACATTGCGGAAAAAGCAGAAAAAGAGCAGATAAAAAATTTGATATACAGAAAAAATAGAGAGATAATAAAGACAAAAAGAAGCCTGCCTTCCCTTAAATTTAAGACATTTCCAGATTATCCTAAAGATGATGGAAAAGTGAATATTCATGTAATAATAGACTCCTATGGATGTGATTACGGGAAATGCTATTTCTGCGTGCATTCATTGATTTACCCCTGCTACATGGCAAGGAATCCAAAAGACATAGTAAAGGAGATAAAGTACATGATAAATAAGAAAGGGATAGGCTTATACAGATTTGCAGGCTCAGACACACCTTATCAATTCGGAGAGAGAATCGCAAGAGAACTGCTGAATAAAAAGATAAATATTGAGTATAGCATGGGCTGCAGAGCGGTAAAAGGAAGCAAGAAAAAAGATCATTACAATAAGATTGTGCAGAGCTATAAGACACTTCTTAATTCTGGCTTAAAATCAATTTTCATGGGGGGAGAAACAGGCAATGATATAATAAATGACAAAATAATGAATAAAGGCATTAATTCAGAAGATATAATTTATACTATAAAGGCTATAAGGCAGGCAGAGAATGAAACAGGCAAGAAGATTGATATAAGCCTTGCATTAATTTATCCCTGTCCTTTAGTGAGTGGGATAACCTTGCAGCAAGTTAAGCAGGATGATATTAATTTGATAAAATCAACACAGCCCGATGGCGTGATGATAACGCCGCCAGGCCCCTTCAAAAACAGCAATTGGTACAGGGAAAAAGAAAAATTTGGTTTTGAGTTTGAAGAGGATATAATAAAGAAAGCAATGAGCTATGAATATGTTCTCTACAAACCCCCAGTACTCTGGCCCAAGATAGGATATACCCTTAATAAAAGGCCATTTTCTGAATTGCTTAAGGACTGCAGCGAGTTAAGGAATGAGGTTGAATCATTGGGCTTTCCAACAGATTTGAGCGATGAGCATTTTCTTATGTTGAGGGCAGCAGGATTCAAGGGAAAAGAAGGAGTATTGAAATTCAAGGAAGAAAGCATAAGAGATGTTGCATCTGCAAATTACAAATGGAGCAATGATATATGCAGAAGGGTAAATGACTATAGCAGCATGCTTGCGTCATCTAACTATTGATTTTTTTAATGGCTTTTTCAGCCTGTTTTTCTCCAAGTTTCATGAGTTTTTTTGCATGTTTAAAACTCTTGTAAAAATAAGATACTCTTTTTGGTGCCTTTATCTCTATTATTTCTCCATCAAAATTTTTTATTATTTTCTTGCTGATTTTATTATCTTTTTTTATTAGGTTTAATCTTCTAAAGAAATCTGTTAGTATTCCTGAAGAATCGATTACAAATATCCTTTTGTATCCTAATTTTATTGCCTTTTCTATCTCTCCTTCAGTTCCATTAAATCCATCTTTATACTCTACTCCAGATATATTATATGGGGGGAATAAAGGATAAACTGAGCAGCTGGCAAGGACGCAATCTATCAGATTGCCTTTATCAAAAAAGACAGTTTTACCGTCATGTGATCTTATAGCTCTTATATATAACGGAATCATTAGTTCTTTGAAATTCTTTGCAGGGAGATACTTGTTCAAAATTTTTTTTAACCCTTCAATAGAATAGAGTGGAAGGTTTACATTTTTGTTCTTTGGAAAATATTTCTTTTTATTTGCAGAAAGCCAGCATTTTTCTAGGGCGTTTATATTATCAATAAGATCTCCTTTGCATGCAAGCCTTGCTCCGTTAATTGCCCCAACACTTGTAGAGATTATAACATTTGGTTTAATACCCTCAGAGATAAGTTTTTTTATAGCACCAACTTGAAATGCTCCAGCTGAACTGCCGCTTGTTAACACAAAAGCTGTTTTCATAATGATTTTTTAGTATTCATCAGTTTAAAACTCTTTTTGTATCCTAAGAAAAGATTTTAAATTGATTTTATCTGATAATAGAGAGGTTAAAATGTTAAAAGAGATATCAAGAATCATCCCACTTTCAATGATAGACTTTTTTTTATTGAAAATACTAAAAAATCCAGTTTTAACACTGAACATACTTAAGGTCATAAGCCCAGATCTGCTGGAAGATACAAGCAAAAGAAAGGCATTATATCAAGCAAAAAGAACAATAAAAAAAGTTAAGCTATACAAAAACTTTCTAATTGCTAATAAGATTGAACCCGGAGATTTAAGCCTGAATGATCTGAAAACCCTGCCCTACACAAGCAAGGAGTATTATATTTCTAAGGCAAAAGATATTTCAGAACTTTTGATTGAAGGAGATATTAAAAATGCAAACATAATATACAAGAGTTCAGGATATACTGGCAAGCCATTTATTTGGGCAAACAATCTTAAGGAGGAAGAAAGCGATATTGATTATGCAAGACTTGGCTTGGAAAATCTTTTTCAAGCAAGCAAAAAAAATACATTGTTCATTAATGGTTTTGCTTTAGGCTCATGGGTGAGCGGGATGAAGTTTGCTTATATAATGAGATCCATAGGCCCAACAATAAATACTGGAGCAAATATCCAAGAGATTCTTGAGATAATAAAAATAATGGGAAATAAATTCGACCAGATAGTTATAGGGGGGTACCCTCCATTTGTTAAGAATCTTCTAGAGGGGGGGATAAAAAATGGTATAAATTTTAAAAAATACAACATAAATTTTCTTCTTGCGGGAGAGGGTTTTCCTGAATCTTGCAGGGATTACATGTATAATTTGATTGGAAGCAGTCCTCAAAACAGCAGAAGCAGGATTTATTCTATTTATGGCGCCGCAGATATAGGGGTTTCTGGAATAAATGAGAATGAAGATACAGTAAATATAAGAAGGATGGCTGAAAAGAACAAGAAGCTTGCAAAAAGACTATTTGGGGAGATAAACACCCTCCCAATGCTTTTTCATTATAACTCTATGAATTTCTTTATAGAATCCACTGATAAAAAAGAAGTAGTAATGTCCAAGATCAATAGGCACAGCCTCCAGCCTTTGATAAAATACAACATTCATGATTTGGGGGGTGTAATAAGCAATAAAGAGATGAGAAAGATTCTAAAGGAAGAGGGGATAAAACTAAAGATAAAACTTGCTTTGCCTTTCTTTTTTGTTAATGGCAGGTCAGATGGGACTATTTCAATAAATGCTGCAAAGGTTTATCCAGATACTGTTATGAAGGCAATGTATAACAATCATTATCTTGCAAACATCACAACAGGAAGATTTAGGCTTAGAAAGGAGTACAATAAGAATAATGATACAATATTCATTGTTGATATAGAGCTGAAAAAGTATATCAATCCCTCAATCAGGGTAAAAAGGCTTTTTGAGAAAGAAATAAAAACAGAGTTGATTAAGAGTGATATAGAGTATCAGGACATGATAAATCATTATTCAGATAAGGCTTTGCCCCATGTCAATCTTTTAAAACTAGGTGAGCTTAACTCTGAAAGAACGATTAAGAACGTATATCTCGAATAAAAATAAAAAAAGAGCAAAAATGGCATTAATGTCTGTTAAGAACATAAGAAAGGTATTCGGTGATTTTGTTGCAGTAGACGAAATATCTTTTGAAATAGAAAAAAACCAGGTTTTCGGACTTTTAGGCTCCAACGGCGCAGGAAAAACTACTTTAATAAATATTCTTACTGGTCTTTTGCTTCCAACAAGCGGCACTGCAAGGATAATGGGCTATGATTTAAGAGAGGATATTGAAGAGATAAGAAAGATGATTGCAGTGGTCCCTCAGACTATTTCTTTATATGAAAATCTTAGCGTTTATGATAATATTGGTTTTTTTGGCAGCATATATACTAGAAATATAGATGACCTGCCAGGAAAAGTAGAGGAGATAATAAGGATTTTGGGATTGGATAATTTTGCGGATAAACCCATAAAATATCTTTCAGGAGGGTATCAAAGAAGAACTTCAATAGGAGTTGCTTTAATAGCTGAGCCAAAGGTTCTATTTTTGGATGAGCCAACAGTAGGTATAGATATGAACACAAATCAGGTTATCATGAATCTCATAAAAAGCAAGAGCAGAGAGATGTGTGTTATTCTTACTACCCATTCTTTGAAAGAAGCAGAGAGTGTTTGTGATTACATATACCTAATGGATAAAGGAAGAAAAGTTATTGAAGGAAAGCCTTATGATGTAGTAAGCAACTATTCAAAGAAAATTGGAGAAAAGATTTCTATTCAATTTACAGAATATGCTGATATGGAGGAGATAAAGAAGATTCTTGAAGATTTAGCACCCCTTGTTTATTATGTTAAGATATTGCCAAACAATTGGGTTTCGTTTAATTCTAGCAGCATAGGAGATGATATAATCTTTGTATTGAACAAGCTAAAAAAAGTGTCTAGCAGGATACTTGATATAAATGTCAAAAAGCCAGATTTGCAGGATGTTTTCATGGAATTAATGGGGGGCAGGTAAATTTAATATTAAATGATAAAATGATGTTTCTTAGGATACTTGCAGTAATAGAGAAGGAGTGGATTGATGCATCTGGGGATAAGATATTTCTCCTTTCTCTTTTGATATCCCCATTTATAAGCCTTCTTGCATTTGGATATTCATTCCAAGGAGACCTGATTCAGCTGCCAACATCAGTGATAGATTATGACGGCAGCAATTATTCAATAAAAGTTGTTGATGCAATATCTCAATCAGATTATTTTAAGATAGTTAATTTTAACAATCTTACAATAGAAGAATCATTAAGTAAGATTAATAAAAGTCAATTAAGAGCCGTGATAGTAATCCCCCCAGGTTTTGGTAGCAATCTTGATAATGCTACTACCCCAATTATTAAAGTTTATATTGACAGTTCAGATTATGTTGTTTACAATACACTTAAGGCGGCAATAGGCGGTGTAATGAAGGATTCCATAAGAAGCATTGCAACAATAATAATAGAAAATCTAGAGTTAGAAAAAGATCAGAAGCAGAACATAGGAGATGACATAATAAACTTATCAGATGATATGTCTAGGAAGATTGATGTTATTAAGTCTGAGATGGATGATGTAAAAGGAGTTATTTCTGATATAAGGAAGTATATCTCAAAAAGTGGGGTAGATCTCAACAAAAAAGATGCTGTTGAAGAAAGGGTAAACCAGAGTTTAGTTAACATATCAAGAAATATTTACTCCCTTTATGCATCTACTGTAAATCTTTCAATAAATTATCCTGGAAATGCAGATATAATTCAGATGCAAATTTTGCTTTCAAACATGTCAGATTCGCTTAATGAAACTGGGAGACTTCTAGGGGAAATAAATCTCTCTGAAACTAGGGATTCAATCAGTTCTTTCAAAGAGGATATAAATGCATATGAGGAGATTGTCAATAGAGTTACTAAAAAGACAGACGAGCTAATTGCAGAGTATAATGAGATGAAAGAAAAAGCAGATGAGCTTGAATTTACATTCAAAACTTTGAAAAAGGAATTTCTCACAAAGCCTTTGGAATACCAGGAAGAATATATTTTTGGAGATATAAGATATATACATTACCTTACCCCCGGGATTATGTCTATGATAATATTTGATATTCTTGTTATCCTTGTTTCTATAAATCTTATTGATGAGAAAGTAAAGAAGACATTTTACAGGCTTTCAACAACACCTATTAGAAAATATGAGCTTTTTACTGGAAAATTCTTGTTCTTTTTGATGGTTGGATTATTGGAGGGAGTTTATATAATTCTTGTATCAAATATATTATTTGGGATAACTTTTAAGGCAGGATTTTTTTCATTGAGCATGCTTTCTTTCTTGATAATTCTAACATTGCTTGCAGCTGCGAGCATAGGAATAGCAATTCTCATAACAGTATTTGTTGAGAATATGAGGCAAGGATTGATGTTTATTCCAGGATTAATAATTCCATTCATGCTTATTTCTCAGACATTTGCACCAATAGAAATAATGCCTTGGTACATGCAATATGCTGCAAGAATAGCTCCAACCTATTATGCAAACATTGCAATGAGAGAAATAATGATGAAGGGGGCATTATTAAGCGATGTAAGCGGAGAGGTGACAGTTCTTTTGATTTATTCAGTGGTAGTTTTAGCTTTGGGTATCATATTATCTAAAAAAAGGATAGAATAATTTGAAATTAAAATGAAAGTTTTGGCAATAGTAAGCACGGCAAGAAAAGATGGATTATTAAGTGAGATTACTAAAAATCTTTTAATTGGCGCAAGAGATGCAGAAAATTCAACAGAACTTTTGAATCTTTATGATTACCGGATAGGATACTGTAAAGGTTGTTGGACATGTTCAAAAACAGGCAAGTGTGTCATAAAGGATGATTTCCAACAAATTTTCTCTAAGTTAGAGAAATCAGATGTAATTATATTAGCCTCTCCAGTATACTTTTCGAACGTTTCTGGTGTAATGAAAAATTTTTTTGATAGGCAAATAGGTATTTCTTTCAAGGAAATGAAAGAAATTTCTTTCTTAGGTTTTAAGTTCACTTGGAGATATGGTCCTAGTAATTCTATGAGTGGAAAAAAGATAATTTACCTTGGAGCATGTACAGTTCCATGGCCTTTTAATCTCATCTTAAATGAGACACCTTTATTTTTCAAAGCAATGGATGCTTATGCAAAAGATGGCTTGCGAGCTAAGATAATAGCAAAGCTTCTTTTTACTGATTCAAGATTTTTTAATCTAAAAGTAAAAAAAAGGAGAATAATAAAAAAGGCTTATAAAATTGGAAGGAATATTAAATAAACAATCAAAATGGTTAATCATATTTTTAACACTATAAAATACGCATTTTATTATGCATTCCCAGTTAATGTTAAAGACAAATTTGATAATATTGTAGAAGAGAATCTTTCTTATGTAAAAAATCAGAAGGGAGATACAGTTAACATATTGGTTTTTGGTGTTGAAAAGCCCCATTACGCTGCGGGTTATAGACTCCTTAGATGGTTTAATAAAAAAGACTTAAGAATAATCCCGGTAGAATATGAACTTAGATTCAATCCATCCAAATCCTCGGAGGTTATAGAAAGAGGAATAAAAGAGGTTCTTAGAGATACTAGAAAGAAGAAAGTCAATCTTCTTGCATTTAGTTTTGGAGGCATTGTAGCAAGGCGTTATGTTGAAGAATTAGCTGAAAAAAAAATAATTAATAAATTCATTACTGTTTGCAGCCCTTTAAATCCTTTAAAAAAAGGAGAGGACTTTGCTTATTTTGTTGATCAATTCATCTATCATAGATTAGAAGATGCTCAAAATATATTAAAGAGACTTAAAGGAAAAAATTCAATAAATAAATATATTGCAATTTACGGATTAAGAGATAAGATTATCAGTCCAGAGACTGCAACCTCCAATAAAGTGAAGTGTATAGCAGTTGATTGCGGGCATATCGTCCAGATGTTTGATGAGCGGATATTAAAAATAATCTTAAATTATCTTAAAAGAGGCAATAATGAGAAATAATAAAATGTTGATAAGTGTTATTATCCCCTCCCTAAATGAGGAGAGGTATATTGGCAGGATTTTAAAACAGATTGCAGACTATAGGTGCAATAACCCAACAAAGATAGAATCAATTGTTTCAGATGATTTTAGTACAGATAAAACTGTCAGCATAGCAAGAAAATATGGGGCAAGAGTTATATTAAAAAAGGGCAAGAAAACTTCTGTTGCAGATTCAAGAAACCGCGGGGCATGGGCAGCAAGAGGCAAGATTCTTGTTTTTATGGATGCAGATACTTTTTTAGAAAACCCTAAAAATTTTTTTGATGAGATTGTTTCAATATTAGATGATGAAAATATTGTTGCAGCTGTTCCATACATGGATATCCATCCTTCGGAGAGTACATTTACTGACAAAATATGGCATAGATTTGGCAATTTTACTATTCTGCTCTCAAATAAGATGGGAATTGGGAGGGGAGGGGGGCAATGTCAGATAATCAAAG
The DNA here is from genome assembly GCA_043808285.1 of archaeon. Classification (GTDB taxonomy): domain Archaea; phylum Nanobdellota; class Nanobdellia; order Pacearchaeales; family DTIR01; genus JAZDFA01. Next base: position 34,799 of record JAZDFA010000003.1, on the reverse strand, counting down.
CAAAATATTTCAAAAAGCTTAAAGGATATAATAAATACCTCAATGTTCTTGAGGATATAGATTTGATTTATAGATTATCTAGAATCGGGAAAGTTAAGTTTTTTGGCAATCTCAAGGCTTACGAATCCCCAAGAAGATACCACAAATATGGATATTTCAGAGTAGTTATATTGGGGTGGGGGGTTATGGGTATAATAAACAAGATAAACTATCTTATCCGAAGGAAAAATAAGGGCTGGGGAGAGGTCAGATAGTTCTGTTAATGTTTATAAATCAATTTTATTCTTATTTAATTGCGGGGCCGTAGTCTAGCCTGGAAGGACTCACGCTTGGGGTGCGTGCAACCTGAGTTCAAATCTCAGCGGTCCCATTTTTTCTTTCTAAAAAGATTTAAAAACGCAGCATTTATCTAAAGAAATCTGTTCCAAAGAGACAAGGGCAAGAAAAAATGGAACAGAAAAATAATTTAGACGAGAAGCTAAAGAAAAAAAGCCTAGATTACAGCATAAGAGACGGAGCAGCGTACGCTGTAATGGATAGCGCAGGAAATGGGTATATCTCTCCCTGTGCTATAGCCCTTGGAGCAAATAATTATTTTATAGGATTTATTTCATCTGTTCCAGGGCTGGTTTCAAGCATATTACAGATTAAGACTCCTAGGCTAATGGAGAAATCCAGCAGAAAATCAATCGTGACATCTGCCGCATTAGTTCAGGCGTTTATGTGGCTTCCCTTGGCATTGATAGCATTGGTCAACATAAGATTCCAATATGTTCTACCATCTCTTCTTCTTTCTTATGTCCTTCTTATTTCTTTGAATGCACTAATCGCTCCTTCATGGGCATCATGGATGAAAGATTTAGTTCCTGAAAAAGAGAGCGGAAAATTTTTTGGAAGAAGGAATAGGATTAATGGTATTTTAGGATTGGTTGCAATGTTGATTGCAGGGTTATTACTGGATTCATTCAAAACATCAAGGCAGTTATTTCTAGGATTTGCTACTTTATTCCTTGTGGCATTTATTGCAAGATTAATTTCAAGGCATTACCTTCTAAAAAAATACGAGCCAAGATTAAGCCTGGGCAAGAAGTATTACTTTAGTTTTTTGCAATTCTTCAAAAAAATGCCTTATAATAACTTCGGGAGGTTTGCGTTATTTATAGGATTATTTCAATTAGTAGTGAATATTGCTTCTCCATTTTTTACAGCTTATATGCTTAAAGACCTAAATTTCACTTATGCAATGTTTACAATTATAACTACTCTTCAGGTCTTGGCAACACTTGTTTCAATGCCTATGTGGGGTAAGTTTGCAGATAAGTATGGTAATGTAAAGGTAATGAAGATAACATCCTTATTGATTCCGATACTTCCTTTTCTTTGGTTATTCTCTCCAAATTTTTATTATCTTGCATTTGTTCAATTGCTGGCTGGATTTTTTTGGGCAGGATTTAATCTTGCAGCATCAAATTTTATTTATGATGCAGTAACAAGAGAAAGGATGGGACTTTGTGTTGCATACTCTAATGTAATAAACACATCAGGGGTTTTTATCGGAGCCAATCTGGGAGGATTTTTAAGCACAAATATAATTTGGGGTTTTAATCCTTTTTTTGCATTATTTATGATTTCAGCAATAGGGAGATTTTTAGTGCCTCTGATAATGCTGCCCAGAATAACTGAAGTAAGAGATGTCAAGCATTTTAATGCAAGACAGGGAATAAAAAATCAGATAGATAGCATAATGAGAATATTAAATCCATTTAGAGAGTCTTGATTTTTAATCAAGAATATCAGAATTATTTTCCTTTTTTATCATTGCCGTGCTTTTATATTCTTCTCTAAGCTTATCTGCATACTTTCTTGCAAGAACAATTGGCTCTGGAAGCTTATGCGGTTCTTTAAGAAATTTTTTTGTTATTTCTAGGGATGTTTTAAGTGAGATCATATTGCCCGGGCTTATATAAATCGGTCTGCTGCCCTTTTTGCTGACAAGTGAATTGCCAACCTGCTTGCCCTCAATCATTATCTTTTCTTCTTTAATCTCTCCTTCAAGAATATTTTGTGTTATCCCTATTGTTGCACCCTCAATAGCAATACCAAAATGGGAAGCTATGCCTATTTTTCTAGGATGCGCAATTCCTTGCCCTTCAATAAATGTAACATCTGGAGTTTCTTCTAGCTTTCTAAAGCATTCAACCATTGAAGGAATCTCTCTATATGCCCTAAAACCTGAGATGTATGGGAAATTTATTTTTTCAATGTGGTAATTTTGCTCTATTACCTCAAAATTTCTGTTGCATATTATCATTGCAGAGATGATTTTGTTGCCTTCAAATGCATTTGAACATCCAGCAATTCTTTCAGTAATAGAGAAGTCCATGCAGTCTTTGAGGCTGACAAGTTTGGCAAGTTTATTCTGTTCAGTAATAAGTTTAGCGATGTCAATGCCATACTTTTTTGCAATACTTTCCTGGGAATAATCCTCTTTTTCAGTCATGTCCATAAATTGAAACCACACTTAAAGAAGTGTGGTATTTTGTTTGTGGTTTTAATTTTGGATCACAAGAAAATCCTTTTGGATTTTCTGTGCCGGAAATCTAATAGATTTCCTTGCATCCTAAAAACCTGTGGTAAAACTCAAGGTTTTTATGATTTTTATGGGTTAAGTGGAGATGCAAACCTTTAAAAGTTTTTCCCTATTTAATTATTAATGTTTGAAAAGAGATGCAATAACTGCAAGAATAAAGTGTCAAGAAAATTCCCATTTTGCCCATACTGCGGGATTTCTCAGAAAGAAAAAAAGAATGAAGGTTTATTGGATAATATAGAAGAAGAAATGGCTGCAATCCAGAATCCCGCCTTTAAAGAAATTGAAGCAATTACTGAAAATATAAGCAAGTCTATGGGATTTCCCCTAAATCATATATTCAAGAAGCTTACTAATGAGATAGGACAACAATTAAGAGAAGCAGATAAAGATTTTTTATCAAGAAAAGATATCTCAAAATTGGGAGAAGCAGAAAAAAGAGAGCAAGGTAGCATTCCCAAAGGCATAAGCATACAGATTAGGATTGGTGGAGGTATGCCTTCTCATCCGCAGATGCAGCCAGGATATCAAAATCAGACACCTGTAAAGAATATTATTGCTTCAAAGAACTTGACTCAAAAGCAGAAAGAAAAGAGTTCAAAACTTCCAAGGGAGGAGCCAGAAACCAAAGTAAGAAGGCTGACAGATAAGGTAATCTACGAAATAAGTATACCTGGTGTGAAATCAATAAAGGATATTGCAGTAATCAAGCTAGACAACAGCATAGAAATAAAAGCGATAAGCAAAGACAGGGCATACTTTAAGTTCCTACCAATTTCATTGCCACTATTAAAATATTATCTTAAAGAAGGTTCTTTATTCCTGGAATTAAAGCCTTAATTAATCAATGTCCTTGCATTCTAACGTGGAGAATATTTTGATTCCCAGTGCCCCCAAAAAGCTTCTGCTTTTCTGGGCACAGGAAAACTTTAGTTTTCCTTTGTTTGGGCATAGGAAATCTTTAAGATTTCCTCTGCTTTTAAGGTGTTGTGAGATTCAGCAACTTTATGATTTTTTAGAAGATAGACAGAAAAGGTTAAATATATCACAACATTAAAGGCATTGTAAAAAGAGAGAAAAATGAAAGTAGCAATTAATGGTTTTGGAAGGATAGGCAGGCAAGTTTTTAAGATATGCATTAGGAAAGGGATAGATGTTGTTGCAATAAATGATGTTGCTGATGCAAAGACACTTTCTTATCTTTTGAAGTATGATTCAATATATGGTGTAGCATCAAGGGATATAAAATCAGAAGAAAATTCTATAATAATTGATGGCAAGAAATTTCTAATTCTTAATGAGAAGGACCCAGAACAGCTTCCTTGGAAACAGTTAGGGGTGGATGTTGTTGTAGAATCAACCGGTTTGTTTACCTCAAGAGATGGAGCAATAAAACACATTAATGCTGGAGCAAAAAAAGTCCTTATTTCAGCACCTGCAAAAAATCCAGATATAACGATTGTCCCGGGAGTAAATCACAAAAGCCTAAAGCCAGAACATAATATTATCTCTGTTGCCTCATGTACAACTAATTGCCTTGCCCCAGTTGTAAAAGTATTGCATGATAATTTTATAATAAAAAAAGGATTCATGACAACAGTTCATGCATATACTTCAGACCAAAGACTTCATGATTCCCCCCATAGAGACCTTAGGAGGGCAAGAGCGGCATGTGAGTCTCTTATACCCACAACTACTGGTGCTAGTAAGTCTGTTGCAGAGGTGATACCTGATTTGAAAGGCAAATTAGATGGATTTTCAATAAGGGCGCCAGTTCCCTGCGGTAGCATAGTAGATTTTGTTGCAGAACTTGAAAAACCTGCATCAATACAATCAATAAATGAATCAATGAAAAAGGCTTCAGAAACTTATCTTAGGGGGATACTGGAATATACTCAAGAAAGTATAGTCTCTTCAGATATAATAGGCAATCCTCACTCAAGCATATTCGATGCATTAAGCACAATGATGATAGGTGATAATTTTGTAAAAATTCTTTCATGGTACGATAACGAATATGGCTATTCCTGCAGAATGGTAGATGTCATAAAAATGCTTGGCTAAAATGAAAGAATTTTTTACTCTTGATGATTTTAGCCTTAAGGGAAAGAGAGTTCTAATTAGGGTAGATTTAAATTCTCCAGTTATAAAAGGCAAAGTTGAATTATCTCAAAGAATAATAGAACATGCCAAAACAATCAAAGAATTATGCAAAAAAGAAGCAAAAGTAGTAATCCTTGCCCACCAGGGAAGGGAAGGAGAGGATGATTTTATCAGTCTTAAACAACATGCAAAACTTCTTAATAAATTTATCAAAGTAAAATTTATTGAGGATATAATAGGCAATAAAGCAATAGACTCGATAAAAAATTTAAAAATGGGGGAAGCATTACTTTTGGAAAATGTAAGATTTCTCCAAGAAGAGAAAGATGGAACAGAGAAGAATAATTTTGTACATAACTTATCTCATTATTTTGATATTTTCGTATCAGATGCCTTTTCAGTGATGCATCGTTGCCAAACATCTGTTACTGGTTTTGCTAAGGTTCTTCCCAGCTGTCTTGGAAGGAGTGCAGAAAGAGAGTTTAGTGCGTTAAGCAAGGTAAGAGAATTTAACAATGTGCTTTATGTACTGGCTGGGGCAAAAATAGAAGATAATTTTGAATTAATGAGGCAATGTTTAAAGAACAGGACAAATAAAGTTATTGTTGCTGGTTTGTTAGGCCAGCTTTGTCTTATTGCTTCTGGAATAAACTTAGGCGCCCAAAATGCATTTCTAGAAAAGAAAGGTTTGATTGGTTTTGTTCCAAAACTAAAAAAAATTATTTCTTCTCATAAGAATAGAATTGAAATTCCTTTGGATGTTGCAGTAAATACAGATGGAAAAAGGAGAGAAGTTAAAATTGAAGATTTTCCACAAAAAGATGAGATATTTGATATTGGAACTGATACTATAAAAAGGTACACTTCAATAATAAAAAAATATAAAATAATTTTTTTCAAAGGACCTGTTGGTTATTATCTGGAAGAACAGTTTAGAAAAGGCACAAAAAGCATATTTAATTCAATTCCGTCTTCTGCTTTTTCAGTTGCGGGGGGAGGGGATACTACTGCGGCAATAACTCTTGCAAAAATTTCCAAGACTAAGTTTAATTATATAAGTCTTTCAGGTGGTGCCATGGCGGAATACTTGGCAGGAAAAAAGCTGCCAGGACTTGAAGCATTAAGAAAGAAATAAATACCTTAAATACGGTTTTTAATCAGAGGTGAAAAAATGTTTGATATAGTATCTGTTGGTTCTGCAGCACAAGATATATTTGTTGATACAGAGCTTAAAGAGATAATAAAAAAGAAAAAGCATTTCATAGGATATCTTGCAGGTTCTAAGATTCTTGTTAAGGATATTAATTTTTTTACGGGAGGTGGAGGCACAAATACTGCAGTAAGCTTTTCTAGGCTTGGCCTAAAAACAGGGTATATTGGGAATCTTACAGATGATTTGAGTTCGTGGCATATACTGGAGGAATTAAAGAGAGAGGGTGTGACTTTCCTTGGCAATATTGAGAAAGGAATGAAAGGAAGCATCTCAGTGGTATTGGATAGCCATGAGCACAATAGGACTATCCTTGTCTATAAGGGAGTTAATGATGAACTTGATCCAAGCGAAGTAAAATTCAATTTCAATACTAAATGGATTTATCTTTCTTCCATGTTAAGAAAATCTTTTCAAACCCAAAAAAAATTAGCAAAAAAAGCTTATTCAAAAGGGATAAAGATAGCATACAATCCAAGCGAGTATCAGGTAACAAATGGTATAGGATCTATTAGAGACCTGATAAAAATTACTGAGATTCTTGTTTTGAATAAGGAGGAGGCAAAATTGCTTTTAGGTTTGAAAAGAGATTGCAATATTGCTGTAAAGGATCTTACATTATCTATCTCAAAATTTGGACCAAGGATAGTGTGCATAACTGATGAGGACAAGGGTGCATATTGTCTTAATACTCATGAAAGAAAATTCTGTTATCTTAATACTCATGATATCAAAGTCATTGAAAGAACAGGGGCAGGAGATTCTTTTGCATCAGCATTTGTTGGAGCTATAATAAGGGGAGAGGATACAGAGACTTCACTCCAGATTGCAGGGGCAAATGCAGAGTCTGTGATAACTTATCTTGGCGCAAAAAATATCCTTCTGACCTGGAATCAGGCAATACAATCTATCAAAAAAAGACCTTTCAAAATAAAATTAGAATCCATATAAAAAATGAAAGTGAATATTAATTCAATAATGAAAGATGGCAAGACAATAATCCTTGCATATGATCAGGGATTGGAGCATGGCCCTTCTGATTTTGATGACAAGAATGTTGACCCAAAATATATACTGGATATAGCAAAAAATGGAAAGTTCAATGGATTGGTATTGCAAAAAGGCATAGCAGAGAAGTATTATACAAAAGCGTATTCAAGCGTCCCATTGATACTAAAACTAAACGGGAAAACAAATTTTGTTAAGGGAGACCCAATTGCACCGCAATTATGCAGTGTTAAAGAGGCCATAAAAATTGGTGCTAAAGCAGTAGGTTATACAATTTATGTTGGAAGCGCACATGAATCTGAGATGTTTAGGGAATTTGAAAAGATAGAAGAGGAGGCACATCAAAAAGGCATTCCGGTTATTGCCTGGATGTATCCTCGGGGGGAGGCAGTAAAAGATGAGTTAGAGAGGAATACTCTTGCATACGCCGCAAGAATTGGATTGGAGCTTGGAGCAGACATGATAAAAATGAAATATAATCATAATCCTGATGATTTGAAATGGGTGATAAAGAATGCAGGAGAAACAAAAGTAGTGATTGCTGGTGGGTTGAAGGAAGATGAATCAAAATTAATGGGTGCAGCAAGAGAAATAATTGATGCTGGAGCTTGTGGGCTGGCTATAGGCCGGAACATATGGCAGAATTCTTCTCCTTTGGAAATAACAAATAAATTAAAATCAGTTATATGGAAATGAAGCCCATAATTCTAGTAAATTTTAAGACGTACAAGCAGTCCTCTGGAATAAATGCTGTTAAGTTAGCAGCAATATTTTCTCAAGCATCAAAAAAAACAGGAACAAAATTTATTTTATGCCCCCAGACAGCAGACATAAAGATAGTTTCATGTAATACTTCATTGCCTGTATTTGCTCAGCATGTTGATTACTTTCAACAGGAGAGAAGCACAGGATTCATAATACCTGAAGATGTAAGGCAAGAAGGTGCATCAGGCACACTTCTTAATCATTCAGAACATAGGATTACTTTCAGTGTTCTAAGGAAAACAATAGAAAGATGCAATGATGCAAATCTCAAGGTTGTTGCATGCGCTGCTTCAGTAAATGAGGCTGCAAAAATATTGGAATTAAATCCTTATTGCATAATGTATGAAGACCCTAAATTAGTATCTAGCTCAAAAAGCATCACAAAAATAGAGCCAAATTCCGTCAAGAAATTTGCAGATATTGTAAAATCATATAACAAAAAGAAAAAAACAAAGATAATTGGATTATGCGGTGCAGGAATTTCCACCAAAGGAGATATTGAGCTCGCACTTCAATTAGGATGTGATGGGGTGGGATTGTCTTCTGCAATAACAAAGGCATCAAACCAAAAAAAGAAGGTTTACGAACTAGTTGATTTTTAACTGTTATTTCTATATAGTAGTGAAATTAAGAAAGGTTTATAAATCTCTACTTCCCTTGTAAGTAATGAATAAAGCTAGACTTCAAACATTGGGGATAAATGTGGAATTACTCCCATCTATGGAATTTAAAGATGACGGATTTGTAGATGATATAGAAGAGCATACAAAAAAACTGGATGCTTATTATGAAGTACCTCCTAGGAAATTGCCAGAAGAGCTTAGAAGAATGGAGATATTAGGACGTTGCATGACATTTGTCAAGAATCATTCCGTCCATAGCCATATCTATTATATTAATACAGATATGCCTCCTTTGAACATCGAGGTAAGGGCTCATGAAGAAACACACGCATTGGATAATATGGGCAGATTGGATCTTCTTGAAAAAAAGATATTGACAGAATTTAACACACTAGTGCATCTTCATAGGATACCCGACCCTGAAGTGAGGGCAGAAATGGGGGCAATATATGCGTTAAAGAGGTATGATTTTGACCCAAAAATTATAAATCAATACCACAAAAAAGATAAAGATTTTGATGCTGCAATGAGCATCTTCTCAAATGGTAAGATTCCTGGCAAGATTCCAGATTATATGATGAAAATTATGAGCCTTTAGAGAACTTGATTAAATTTTTAAAGTGACCATTCTGATTAATATCATGCTTATAAAAGAGATAAGAAAAAAAGGGGAAGTGCATATAACAAAAGTAAAAGATATGCAGAATTTTTTTAAGGATATTTCAGGCTATCCATTAAATAAAGAGATTTACAGAGTTCTAGTTATTGAAAGGGAACATTTAAGCTATGCAATAACAATAATTAAGCTAGGAGATGTAAATAAGGAGTTTAATATGACTAAAGGGCATTACCATAGTATTTCTGCTTCTGAGGTTTATTATCCTATTAAAGGAAAAGGGATAATAATTTTACAAAAAGGCAATGATTTTAAGAAAATAGAAATGAAAAAAGGCAGATTCTATGAAATTCCTGAAGGATACGCCCATAGGACTATAAATACGGGAGATAAAGACTTGGAAGTGCTAAATATTTACACCTCTAATTCAGGTCATGATTACAAGAAGATAGAAAAAGAGGGTTTCAAAAAGAGGTTTTACTAGAATGTATTCTATAGGTATTGATGCTGGCGGTACAAAAATTTCTGCAGGTCTTCTAAAAAATGGGATTATACAAAAAAAGATAAAGATACCGACAGAGCAGGAAAAGGGGAAGCAAAGGATAGTTACGAATCTCTTAAATGTTATATCCTCTGTTTCAGAAGGAATAGACAAGAAAGACATAGAAAAAATAGGCATAGGGCTGCCAGGACCTATAGACCATGAAAAAGGAATATTAAAAGTAGCCCCCAACATAAAATGCCTCAAGGATTTTCCTGTTAAAGATATATTAGAAGTTGCTAGCGGGATACCAGTGGTTGTTGAAAATGATGCAAAATGCGCTGCATTAGCAGAGAGTGTTTATTTCAACTGCAAGAATTTGCTTTGCTTTACATTGGGAACCGGTCTTGGGGGAGGAATAATAATTGACGGCAAGATATATCATGGTGTTGATTATGCTGGGGAGCTGGGGCATATGGTGATAGATTACAAAGGTCATAAATGCAGCTGTGGAAATACGGGTTGTCTTGAAGAATATTGTTCTGGTAGGGGCATAGAAAGACTTTCAAAGAAATACTTTGGGAAAAAAATCAAGCCCCTAGAATTGCAGAGGATGGCTGAAAAGGGAGATAAAAAAGCAATAAAACTGCATGAAGAATTTGGAACTTATCTGGGAATAGGATTTGCAAGTTATGTTAACATATTCAATCCAGAGATGATTGTAATTGGTGGCGGGGTAGGAAGAGCATGGAAGCTTTTTCTTCCATCTGCAATAAAAGAGATGAAGAAGAGGGGATTTAGAGTAATGACTCAAAATATTAAAGTTGTGCCATCAGAACTAGAAGTTGATGAGGCAGGGGTTATAGGCGCTTCTATGCTTTAATAAATCATATATTTTATTGCTTCCCTAACTGAAGAAACTTCGTATAGGGTTATTCCAGCTTCTTCATTTACAGAGATTTTTCTTGGCACTTGTTCTATAGTGCACACATCGCTTGCTCCAAATTTTTCACAATGTTGAGAAGTCTCATAAACAGCATCTCTGCTTTGCAATAATGGCACTAAGAATAATTCAGCGCCAGTTCTTTTAGCAGCTTTCGCTTTTGATAGGATCTCTGATATTGGACCAATGGTCCCATCATGATTTATTGTTCCAGTAATCATTACACTTTCATTAATCCTCTTTTTTTCCAATGCAGCTATTGTTGTGATAGTTATTGCCGCTCCTGCGCTTTCTCCTCCTATAACTGTTGCATTTGCTTGTATGCTATAAATCAAATCATAACTGTTTATATCTAAACCAGTTATATTTGCTGCAACTTTTCTTGCAGTCCTTATGCTTTGTTGAGTATCTGCCCAGAACAGCAAATTATCTATGTCAACAAGTGTTCTTCCAGTTCCTGGCATAGCTTCAACCATTAATAAAGTGGACATCCCATTGTTTTTATCATCTACTGCTGGAACTTTCATAGATACTACGGTGATATTATTCATTGAAACAAAATCTGGAATTTTTGTTTGGGTTATTATTATTTTATCCTCACTTTTTTTATTAAAAGAAATATCATATGCGAACATGAGGATATTAAATATCGATAGAATAATTATTAGAACAACTAATGAATTCGATACTCTGCTTTTTTTCTTAGGGTTATACTCTATTGTTTTTTTTGAATTTGGCATTTTTTTATGTCATTGGCACCAAAGCAGCGAATGAATAGTCTTTTATATCTGAGATTCTTTTTACATCTTCTAGACTTACTTTTGATATTCTCTCATCGTAATTGTAAAATTCTTCCGCATCTCCAGCAATCTCATTGAGCACAAGGTTTTGTGCGACATTTACTCCACTTTCTATATGTAACAAGAAATTACCTATCAGCTGTTCTTTTGATTCCTCAATATCTTTTCGATTCAATTGCTGCAATTTTTTTATTTCTTTTAGTATTATTTCTTTTGCATCCTTTAATTTGCTATTTTCGATGCCAGCATAGATAATCATATGCCCATAATCTTTCTCTTGTTCTATTGCTGCATTAACTGAATAAGCCATACTTCTTCTTTCTCTTATTTCTTGCCATAATCTTGAAGACATCCCACCTCCAAGAATATTGCTTATTATCTCTGCAGCATACCTATCTTTTTGAGATAGTGAGGGCATATGCATTCCTAATGCTATATGCGTTTGATTTAGCCCTTCTCGATTCTCAATTGAACTACCATTTTTTCTCATTATCTCAGGCAACGAGATTTTAACATTTGTTTGTTTTAGTTTTGCTTCTGCATTATTTATTATCTCTTCAAAATTTGCATTTCCCACTACAGTTAGTATACCTCTTGAAAGATTATTTTGATGGAAATCTAGAATAGTTTTGCTATCCATTTCAGTTAATGTTTTTGATGTGCCTAAAGGAGAAGATCCAAAAGGGTTGTTGTAAAGAAGACCTCTAATTTTAAGGAAGATATAATGCTCTGGCAAATCCCTCCATCTCTTTTGTTCTTCAAAAACAACTTTCTTTTCTTTCTCCAATTCTTTTTTATCAAATAATGGAGAGGTCATTATATCTGAGATTATCTCAAAACCTTTAGTGTAATATTTTGATGGCAATTGATCCCAGAATGTTGTCTGTTGTTGGGCAGTAAATGCGTTTATTACTCCTCCAACACCCTCTATTTCTTTGGCTATTTCTTTTTGATTCCTATTTTTTGTTCCTTTGAAAACCATGTGTTCAATTAAATGTGCTACACCTTTTAGTTTATCTGATTCATATGCACTACCAAATCTTGAAGAGTACAATATATTCACTATTGGAAGATTCCTTTTTTCAAATAGGATAGTCAGACCGTTCTTTAACACTGTTTTGTGGAATTCACTTTTCATTTTGTTATATCAAAAATTTTCCATTGGAGTAAGCAAGCTCCCCATCAAAGAATATTTTGCTTTCATGCATATTTTTAACTATATCTGCATGAACTGCAGATTTGTTCTTCCCCTTGCATTCCTTATAAGCCCTACCCAATGCAAAATGGATTGTGCCGCTTATTTTTTCATCAAGAAGCAGGTTGTCTGTGAATTTGTTTATCTTAGGATTCATTCCAAATGCAAATTCTCCAATATACCTTGCACCCTTATCAGTATCAAGCAGTTCTTTTAATGCTTTATTATTTGAAGAATCAAATTTTATAACCTTTCCATCTTTAAATTCAAGATAAATATTTGAAATAACCCGCCCCATAACTCTAAGGGGGTATGTGAATTGTATCTTTCCATTCACACTATTTTCTACTACTGCAGTAAAAACTTCTCCATCTGGCATGTTGTATGTCCCATCACCCACAATTGCTTTTCTTCTTTTTATTGAGAATTTCAAATCAGTGTTTTTTGCTATTATCTGCACTTTATCTGACTTATTGATAAATGAAGCTATTTTGTTCCATTTCTTACTCTCTTTTTCCCAATTTATTAGTGTTGCATTGAAAAGAAATTTTTTATAATTCTCAATGTTCATCTTGGCATCTTTCGCAAGCGCTTCAGTAGGCCAGTCAAAAATAACCCATTTCTTTTTGAGCCTTATCTCGCTTAACTTTTTGGTCACTTTTTGCCTTAACATTATTTTTTTTGTGTTGCATTTTTTTAGTTCATTTCTATCAATTGGTGCAGAAATGTAAATAAAAGCATCAGCATTTTTGTATTCATATTCTGTTATCTTAGGATAGTTTTTTAATTGTTGTTCATTTGCATAATCATAATATACTGGGGAAAATCCTTCCACATTCCAGCTTATTCTAGGGTATGCTCCCTTTTGGATAATTCTTTTATAGATTTCAACAATCAGGGGTTTTGAAGGCAAATCAGCAGAAATTATAACAACATCTTCCCTTTTTATATCACAGGAATAATCGACAAGGATTTTTGCTACTTGTTTTATTACTTCTTTTTCACTATTTGAACCTTTCATAAGAAAACCACTTATTTTTTTCTTTTTATAACTTTTGTCTTTTCTTCATTTGACTTTAGCTTTTTTCTTCCTACAATTACGATTATGATAAAGCTTGCTAGCACAACAATGAATCTCATTGTCTTGTCAAGATCACTGAAATATCTTATCATGCTGTATATTGAAGTTAATATCCCGCCAAACATTAATCCTGGCCCAAATACATCTGTTATCATTAATCCTGCGAGCAATGCAGCTATTCCAGTTATGAAAATGATATAAAAAGCATTTTTATTAAATTTGTTAGTAGCATCTTGAAATTCCTTGTTGCACATATCGCATTTATCTGGAATGCTGCATCCATTTTCATCATATTTGTATACTATCATCCCACCCAGTTGATTGCATTCATTTACGATGCTGTTATATCTGGAATAATTAATCGAACAGTTTTGCAATACTTCTGGTTTTCCTACGAATTCTGGATAAGAATTAAATTGTTGGTTTTTGCAATAGCCCTCATATTTTGGCTGAGGCATCAAAGCATCTACTGCCAATGCAACAGCTATAGCAAACAATATTGCAGTGCCAACAACAAAAGCCACTTGTTTCGCATTCATCTTTTACTCCTCTTCTTTCGACTACTCAAAGGCTTTATGATTTTTAAATGTTATGGAGTTTAGCCCCTTTAATCTGGGCTTTAAGTTTTCTTTATTGCTGTATACTCCAAAATGCAAGTGGGGGTAAGTGGCATAACCTGTCTTCCCACTAGATGCTATTACCTGCCCTGTTTTAACCAAATCTCCTTCCTTTATTCTTGCAGAGTCATGCTTTAAGTGAACATAAATAGACCTCTCGTTATTTTTGTGATTTATACATATTAGATTTGATTTTGCTGCAAAACCTGGCTTCTTATAACTTTTATGGTATTGGTCTACAACTTCTAGAGCTATTCCCTCTTTTGCACTAAGAATAGGGGTTCCCTCTGGCATGTAAAAATCAATGCAGTTTTCCATAGATTTGCTGGTTTTATGGTATGGAGCATCACAAATCTTAATTTTTGTTGATTTCTTGAATGGCAAAGAATAAATCAATTTTGAATATCTCATTTTAAATTATAGATAATGGGCCCACACAGACTTGAACTGTGGACCCCTGCCTGTCTGAAAATTTATCAGAGCAGTGCTCTACCAGGCTGAGCTATGGGCCCAAAACGCCTTTGGCTGGACTCGAACCAGCGACCCACTGATTAACAGTCAGTTGCTCTACCTGCTGAGCTACAAAGGCATGTTTTTCACCAGCAAAAGGCAATTTATAAAGCTTTTCCACTAAAATTATTTTTTATTCTTTTTCTCTGGAATAATTGTCAATTCTTCTTCATTGAAATCTGGTCTGTGTTCCAGTCTTGAATAAACATTAGAATGATTGCTTCCTTTTATGAGGGCAATCATTGCATTTCTTAAATTTTTTACATCTTCTGTGCGGCCTATCGCAAATATTGTATTGTCTAGAAGTTTCAAATAGCACTCGCTCAAGGATGAAATTGTTTTTAATGCTCTTCCCCCCGCGCCTATCACCCTTGCCTTTACCTGTTTTAATCTATTATGCTTTGTATAACTTCTTATGTTTATTTCCTCCATCATTATATCCTCATTTAGAAGAAATAAAGAAGTTTTTGAATCAAACCCTGCAGACATGGCCTTCATAACCTCTTCAGCATGATATTCATCTATCGCTTCACCTTCAACAGAAACATAATTTCCCTCTATTGAAATTTTTACTTTTAGAATTTTTTCAAGTTTTTTTGTTTCTTTTTTTATTCTTTCTATTCCCTTGGATGAAACAAGCAAAGCACCCATTTAGAATTCCTCTTCTGTTGTTTTAAGATACCCCTTTTTCTTTAGCCATTCTACTGCTGATAAGCTGTATTTGTAGATTACATCTCCTTTCCCTTCCCCTCCAAAATCCCAAGGTTCTATTAGCACTACATCTCCTTCTCTAAGCCATAGCATTCTTTTGTATCTTCCAGGTATCCTGCATACTCTCCTTTTTCCATCAAGGCATCTTATCATCATTCTGCTTGCCCCCAATCTAGATTCAAGTACCCCTAAAACCTCTTTTCCTCTTGGGAGTCTTACTCTTATGAATGGTACGCCCTGCTGGCTAGTTTGTTGGGCTGCGTCCTCAGACACAGATTCTTCAAATTCATTATTTTCTTGCATTGTGAAAATAGATAAAATACGTTTATAAACCTTACATATTCGATGAGAAATTACTCTTTTATGTCAAGAACACTTGACAAAAATCGTGTGTTCTTGATCACAAGAAAATCTTAACTGATTTTTCTGTGCAGGAAATCTATTAAGATTTCCTTGCATCCAAAAAACCTAAGATAGTAATCAGGTTTCTTTGATACCAAACAATTGCTTTAACCATTCAAGAATTTTTTGCACAAAGCCTTGGCTTAGGCATTTTCCATTCAAGCATACATTGCTCTTACATTCATAATTATTCTCGCAGATTTCTTCTTTTTGCTTTTGTTTTTCAAGCACTCCTAAGATGCTGCAGTATTTGCCTTCTGCCCTCATCCCAAAAGGAATGCATTTTTCCTTGTATATGCACCCACTATTGCATTCTTGAGTGGTGATTAGTGAAGTAGTGCTGTTATTTTTATCATCTTCTTTGCAGTCATCTCCATTACATTCTGTTTCTTTTGTTTTTATCCTGCATTCTCCCACACAGCATTTTGTAGTATCTCCTGATTTTTTTATTTCACCATTGCATTCATAATTTTCTTCGCATTTTGAACCGCCAAGATTGGAGCATGTTTTTATCTCTTCCTTGCAGGAATAATCAGTTTTAACACTTTCATAATTTGCATTTTTTATCATTGATGTGCCGATTGTGGTATCTGGTTTTTTTGCAAGTATGTATGAAGCCGCAGATTTAGTGTCTGCAGCAGAGTATCCCATTATTATTAATGCTATTTTATCAGAATTGTAAGGAGATGGAACTGATTTTATAAGAAACTGTCCTTCTGCTAAACATGTCAATGATGCGAAATTACTTTTGTCTTCATTGCATAAAGAAGCATCTATCCCAAGAATTTTGGAAGTTATCTCATTTTCACAAGGTCTTCCTATCACTATTAGGTTTTTGTCTTTTACACTTGATATCTCAGAATCCATTGCTGCAACACCTCCAAGTTTACATCCGCTTTTTTGTTTTGTGCATTCTGATTGCAATGATGTTGAAATATCTGTTCCTGCCAGAGTATCTGCTGCTGTTGCTTTTGAGCCAATTATTATTGCTACATTTGCAGCACCTCCGCTTACAAAGGGGGCAGGATAAGATGTCTGTTTTGCATTTACATTTATACATGAACTGTCTTCACAGCCATATGCACAATACTCTTTTTTTTCTTCAATTTGACCGCATGAATCCTGCCAATAAACATGATTATTGTAACATTTGTATTGATGGTGGGTATTGCATACACTTGCTGCCGCCTCGTGGTCATCAGAAGTTGTTGTATCAGAAACTGTTTTCCCGGTAAAAAAATCTTTAAATGAGAATGCAGATGCGAAAACACTTGTAAAAATTATGAATATTGCAATAAAAACAATTATTATGCTATTTTTTATTCTCATTTTTTCATAATTTGGCAGTTATTTTAATCTATGAGTTTTTTATATTAATCCCAGTGCATAAGGTACGCCTTGTATTTTCATTACCCCTATTTCATCGATTATTCCAGATTTAATAGCAGTATTTATTGTTTGTTCTCCTACAAGATTAAATGTTGCATCATCCCTATATAAGTCTGAAAGAAGTTCTATAATCTCTTTTTCATCTTTTTCATCACCGCCATAAAATGATTCTTGCATATCTAGTTGCATATTTCCCTCTTCAATTTTTTTCCCAAGAAGCTCAGAATCACAGACAGCAATTATTTTTCTGTATGATTCATGAATTTTTACAAGCATTTTATTCTCCTTAGATTATTTTAGCTCTTACAGAATGCTTTGCTCCACATGCAAGGCAATGCAAGAACATAAACTCTCCTTGTTTTATAAGTTCTGTATCTGGTTTTTTGCATTCAGGGCATATTACGAATTCATTGACATACTTTTCTATCTTTTCGTTAACCATTTGTGCTGCTAATTTTCTGTTGAATATTACTCTGTCTTCTTCTGTAACTGCTAAAGATGCAAGTTCTCTTGAAAGAAATTTCAAAAAATGATTCTTGTCTCTTCTTATTATATCACATATCTGATTTATGTTTTTCATGATTGTTTTGTTGCCTTCAACATGACCTTGGACCTTAGGTACTTCAAACCTCTCAGAAGAGGATTTTATGGGCTTTACCTCGCTGTACAACTTGTCAAGAAGATTTTCATATTCCATTAACTACCCCCTCCAAGAGAATATTTAAAGTTTTGTATGTTCTAATAAATAAGGAAAGAATATGACTCTCCCAAATATAAAAATGACACATGAAATTGATGAGATTTTTGGGAATGATGCAGTATTTAAGAACAGCTTGATAGAAAATGGTTTAGTTGATTGTGAACGGCTTCTTGGGAAACAAAAAACAATTGGGAACTACTGCTTTTACGGTGGAAGCATTGAAGGTTTTGAAGAATGTAAAAATTTTTACAAATTTTTTGATTTTGAAAAAAGAATTTGTGAATTGTATTTTGAGGAGATAAGAGAGACAGTAAAATTTCCTTTGAATTCAGAAATACTCAAAGAGAGGCTTAGGATATACAATAATAATGAAAAGATGGATTATGAAGAATTTTTCAGGCTTAAGGGTATGAGAACTCAAATAAATTTTGTTTATGAAAAACTAAAATTGTATAGAGCATTAAAACAAAAGTCTGACCAAGAAACTCATCAAACTGCTTTGTTTAGTTAAAGAATTCTTATTCTTCCAGGTTTGGGCTCATATATCTCTGCATTTTCCAGCATTTCTTCTATTGCGCTATCTATTTCCCCCACAGGAATATCCATTGACATTATGAGCTTTTCTTTGTCTATGCCTTCATCATTTTTCTTTAAGATAGCTATTATTTTGTCTCTTCCAGTAGAATTTTTTTTGATATCCATTATTTTTTCTTGTTTTAATTCTATCTTGTTGTTAAAAACAATATTCTTTATCATTCCCTCTTCTTCTTTGCTGGGTTTTAAATTTCTTAGCTGTGAAGATAATCTTGATCCAGTTTGCATTTGACTGGTGGTTGTTTGTTGTATGTTCTTTGTTGCTGTACTGTTTTGTTGTCTTTCGATCTCCAGTTTCCTTAAAAGAAGCATTTCTGGTTCGACCCTTTTTATTATGTCTGGAATTATATATATTTCATTATTGAAGAATCTTAATGACCCTATAATTGTAACAGTATCTCCAATTTCTATAATCTGCATCTTTGAAATGTCCTCTCCAAAAGATTTTGCTCTTATTTGGGAGGAAGAATCATCCAGAGTTAATGCAGCGTATTTTTTCTCCCCTTCACTTACATACTTATCTATCACATTTGCTACTAGGTTGATTTTTTGTATTTCTTTTGCGTCGATTTCCATTATAGTGTTATTCCCATTAGCTATTGCTTCTGCTCTATTCAAGTCTGAAACCTTGAATTTGAAGGCAGTAGGCCTTTTCTTTTGCTGTATTATTTCTGAAGCTTCCATTTTCAACTTGTTTTTTGCACAAATCCTCTTTTTGGGATAAATACATCCCCCACTCTATTGAGCTCACCAAGAGCATCATCAATAGCATCAACATCAATTTTGTCTTCAAGCTCCTTTTTTAATTCTTCTATTGGGATTAATTTCCCAAGTCTTGATTCAAGCCTTGTTAAAGCCTCTCTTACTATAATTATTCTGCTCCTTTTTGAGGCAGTTACTCCAGTAGTTATTTTGTCTATATCTATTTGTTGGGTTTCATAATCAAATCCTACTTGCATTAAGTAATACTTTATTATGTCTATTGCTTTTTTTGCATCTTCTTCCATTACTTTCGTGCTTAGCCTTGTTTTTGCGCTTGCTTCACTTAATCTTACTAATGCATCAAGTTGTCTTGCAGTTATTGGAACGGGAGAGACTACTTGGTCAGATGCTCTTGGGGCATTCCTTAATTCTACATAGAATTTTTTTATTTCTTTTACTGCTTTTTCAGTTAATTCTGGTTTGATCTGCTGCTTTGCATAGGCTATATATTTTCTGAATAATGCGGGGTCTATATATTGTTTTGATGCTTCTTGCTGGTGTTCTGTTAATATATGGGATGCAATTGCTTCG
This sequence comes from archaeon, assembly GCA_043808285.1. Classification (GTDB taxonomy): domain Archaea; phylum Nanobdellota; class Nanobdellia; order Pacearchaeales; family DTIR01; genus JAZDFA01. The sequence goes on along the minus strand of JAZDFA010000003.1, from coordinate 15,168 downwards.
TCTTTTGCCCTTTCAGGTATGTCTCTCATTATAAATATTACATCAAATCTGTTGATTAATGTGGGGGGCAATTCTATCTGCGTCGCAATTGGCTGATAGGGGTCAAATCTACCCAATTTAGGATTGGCAGCTCCAAGAACAGATGTTTCAGCTCTTAATGTTGCTTGAATATTTGCTTTGCTTATAGTTACTGTTTGTTGTTCCATTGCTTCATGCATAGAGCTTCTGTCTTCTGGGGACATTTTTTCTAGTTCATCAATGCATATTACTCCGTGATTACTCAGAACCATAGCTCCGGCTTCTAAAGCCCATCCTTTTATGAACTCATCCCTAACAACTGTTGCAGTAAGACCTGCTCCTGTTGTAGATCTTCCTGCAACATATCTTCCTTTAGGTGCAATGGAAGATATGAATTTTAGCATTACAGATTTTGCAACCCCTGGATCTCCTACTAATAAAACATGCATGTCTCCTCTAGAAGCAGTTCCATCGCTTTTTTTCTTTCTTACTCCGCCCAACATCTGAAATAGTAGTGCTTGTTTGACTTCCTCATAACCATATACACTAGGGGCTATTGCTGCTGTAAGTTTTTCTAATACTCTTGGGTCTGCTGCAATCTCTTTTATTTCCTTTTCTTCTTCTTCGCTTATTTCAAGGTCATAAAATGAGTCTTCAGTAGGTATTATGCTATTTGCTTCTATTGCTAAATCAAATTTTGTTGAAATTGCCCCAGTTTGCAATGGGACAGGCACTTCTTTTAATATTCCATTCACAATAACTCTGCTTCCTGGAGTTGTCCTTTCCTCCATTTTAGGGTCTACAAGGTCTTCTTTTAGGAATATAGCCATTCTTCTTGGTTGTTCTCCTCCAACAAGCGTCTCAGGAGATTCTTCAACCACTATTCTTTGCGCATCAACCATATCTTTGCTTACTTGCCTAAAACTTCCTCTTCTGCCGCATGAACACCTGCTAGGTTCAGTAAATTTTTTATCAATCTGCAATACTGATATTATTGTGCCGCATGATGGACATTCAAATCTTGCATTTATCACCTGAGGTCTTACATCGCTTGTTTGCCTTATTATTCCATCAATGCATATTAGCTGATTAAGATGCTTGGCTCTTATGTTTCTTATCATCACTTGCTGTGAAGAAGGCAAATTAATAAGCCTAACTCTCGCATTAGATGCAACACCCATCTCTTCTATCGCAAGTTCTAGTATCTGTATTAGGTCTTCTGGAGATTTTAATATGTGTTCTGCAAGTTCATGTGAGAAAGAGGCTATTTCTTGAAATGAGATCTGTATGGATTTTGTGCCCTTTTTTATAGATTTGCCTATATCTTTCTTGTAATACTCAAAGAATTGCTTCGCTTCAGTCAAAAGATCTTCTGATTTCATCTTCTCCCTCCAATTTCAACATCTAATTTTAGTCAGAGCAGAAGCAATATAAATATTTCTGTTATCAAAAAAACAAAACTACAACCTGAATGTTGTAGTCTCTATAGTTTTGTTTCCGCGAAAAGCAAAACTTTTCGGGGCATTGGGGATAAAAAGATTCCCCCTGTTAGGATCCTAAAAACCCACGACTAGAGCGTGGTAAAACACAGGTTTTTATGATGATTTTTTGATTAATCAATTTAGAGTAAAAAATTAAGAAATAATTTTATTACTTGCTTGTGACTTCTTTAGTCCTTTTAAGAAGCTGTTTCATTGCTTCATCAAGTTGTTTTCTATTTTTTGTTCCGGTGCATACAAGCTTGCCATTGCTAAAAAGAAGGAATGTTGAATTGGGTTACATCATCTTATACACAAGTCCTGGAAATTGTTCAGGTTCATATTCTGTATTTTCTAATTGTAATGCGAGTAGATTAAGATTTAGGTTTATGTTGATAGTTCCAGAAGCAACTATATTTTGTACATTAATTTTCGGTATACCAGTTACATTAACTCCTATTTTCCTAAGCTGTTTTATTACAGCAGATATAACCTGTTTTACTTGTGCTACTGATTTAGTCCCAGTGCATACGAGATTCCCAGAACTAAAAACAAGAACAGCAGATTTTGGTTTTGGTATTCTTAATACCAATCCAGGAAATTGCTCAGGATTATATTCTGTATTGCTGTTTGTTCTTGCAAGCTTTGTTAATGGAACTGGTTTGCCAAGAGAAGTAGTTGCAACAATATTTTGAACAGTAAGTTTTGATTTTTCAGCCATTTTTCTTTAAAAATAGAGATTTAGGAGGTTTTTAAAGCTTTTTAAATGGATTTTGTCGGCTTAGTCTCTTTTTTCTTGCCACCCCGAGTTTCGTGTTCTATCTCAATCTCTTTTAGTGAGGCAATATCCCCAACACTTCTATCGGGTCTTAGTTTAGTAACTCTCGGGAACCTTAATGCATAACCGCTAGAGTAGGAAGGAGATTTTTGTATTTCCTGATATGTTACTTCTACAACAATCTCTGGTTTTACTTTCACTGTTCTTGCATGCTCTTCGGTGATTAATGGCTTGAGCATATTTGTCAGTTCAATAAAACTTAATCCTTCATCTGCTTTTTCTTTTATCCCCGTTCCAACCTTACCAATCTCTAAAAAATTATTTTCATCTTTGCAAGCAAGTATAAAACTTGAAAGCCAGCCACTTCTCTTGCCAGTACCATATTCTGCTCCAACAATTACCAAATCAAATGCATTGACGTCTGGTTTTATTTTGAGCATGTATCCCACCCTTGCACCTGGTTTGTAGGGTGCTTGGAGATTCTTGGCCATTATCCCTTCTTCACCTTCACTCATAGCCATCTCATAGAATTTTTGTGCTTCTTTCTCGTTATCAGTTATAATTTTTTCAGCTAGTTTTATTTTCCATTTCTCACTTTTCACTATCCTTTCAAGAAGTTCACTTCTTTTTTTAAAAGGCATTTTTATCAGGTTTTTGCCTTCATAATAGACAATATCGAAGATGTTTACTTCTACAGGCAATTCATTTTGGAGTTTTTCTATGTCATACTTTCTTTTTATCCTCTGGGAGATCTCCTGAAATGGCCTATATCTTAGCCTTTTTGGGTCGTACCCAACTGCTTCAGAATCTATTATAAAAGAATCTCCACTGATATATTTCTGGGCATATTCTACAACTTCTGGAAATTGATTTGTTACATTATCTAATCTTCTAGTGAAAAGTTTTATTCTGCCTTTCTCATCTTTGTTTATCATCAGCCTGAATCCATCATATTTGAATTCAAATTGGGCAGGCCTTCCAACTGTTTCAAATGCTTGGTTTACATCACTAGATTTTAACGCAAGCATTACTTTTATTGGGTATCCTGGCTTCAATTTTATTTCTTTTAGACAATCAACACCATTTTTTGCAGCCACCATTACCTCGCTAAAATCGTTTGCAAGATCATATGCCTCTTGAACCAGAGAGGTATAAGCAGGATATTCTGTTTTATTTGCTATTTCTATCATCTTTTCTTCTTTGTTGTAGCTTAGTCCGATTTCTTTTTGGAAAGATGCCCAGACTATTGCGTCCCTCATAACTCCATCCCCCACCCCGATTCTTAATTCCTCTAGTACTGTTCTTACTATATACTTGGCCTCTAGAGGAGAAGCAGATGTCAGAAGTTCTGCAATCAATGCAATCTTTTTTTCAACTGTTCCCTGCCCGCTAATTTCTGCAGCTTTTCTTAAATTCTCAAAAACTTTTTTTGTTGTAAGCTTGTTAGAAAAGAGAGTAGACTGTCTTTTTTTAGAAATGAAATTTTCTGCCACCTTTCCAAGATCTCCCAGATTTTTCCATTTTTTTTCAATTTCTTCAGCAGAGATTCCACTAGAAGAAGAGATAGCCTTTATTGCAAGTTGTGAGCTTATTCCTATTTCTCTTTCATCATAATCTGGGAATACTCTCCCCCTTGAAAGGCAAACAATCTCTACAATCTCCTCGTTTTTTACATTCTTGAATAATTCTGAAAGAATGTATGTTTTTTCCAGCCTTTTTGAATTGCCTTCTAATTTTTCATATATTTTTACAAGGTCTTCATAGAACATGTTTAATTAATGAAAAAGAGATTTTTAAGGTTTGCTAGACATAAGATTACTCCCCATTAACAAGTTTAAAATCAAAAAATCAATAGAAGCGTCCCCAGGCAGTAATTGTAATAAAATTGTTTTTAGTGGAATTAGAAAAGATTTTTATATTTAGTTTCATATATAAAAACCATGAGAGTTGAAGATGCTATAAGGATAAGGCATTCTATAAGAAGATACTCTTCAATGCCTGTTCGTTTTGAGAAATTAGCGGCAGTTTTAGATGCTGCAAGATTCGCCCCATCTGCGGGAAATATCTCTTCTATAAAGCTTGTTCTTGTTTCAGATAAATCCAAGATAAAGGAGATTGCACAGGCTGCAATGCAAGATTTTGTTGCTGTTGCCCCCCATGTCATAGTTGTGTGTTCTGATAACTCTCAACTTGCAAGGCTATATGGGGAAAGGGGGGTTTATATGTATTCCAAGCAACAGGCAGGGGCAGCTATACAAAATATACTGCTAAAAGTAACTGAGCTGGGATTGGCTTCATGCTGGGTTGGGGCTTTTGATGACAATGCAATAAAGAGGATACTCACTATTCCTGATAATCTAGAGGTAGAAGCAGTATTGCCAATTGCAGGAAAGCACATATTGTTTAGAGAGTCAAGGAGAAAAAAACCAGAATTAAAGAGCATGATATATTTTGATCGTTGGGGCAATAAGACATTCAAGCAGATAAGAAAAGCGGATGCTAGATGAACCTAGAAAAAAGATCTATAGATAAATATAAAAAGAAGGTATACAAGAAAATTTTATTGTTTAATTAAAAGAGTCAAAATGGAAGATAAACCAACGGATAATCCTTAAAGGATTAAAAATGAGGAGGCACAGTATCTAATTAAAATGGCTAGGACAGAGGCAAAAGAAAATACAAGAGAAGCAATTGAAAGCAAGCTTAAGACAATTGGGGGGGATATGCTTAAGCTAGAGTATCTTGAGAATATTCTAAAATCAAATCAGACATTTGATATAAAGAAATTTGCCCATATGCATCTAGCAGAGATTTATGAAAGAAGATTAATGCTGGGAGAGGCTGCCAAGAATATTGATGCTGCTGCAGAAATAGCTCCTACTTTTAATGAAAGAATAGTCTTATACAAGAAGTCAATAGAGATTAATGTGAAGCATGGTTCTTATGATGCTGCTGAAAATTCTTTAAAGAAGGCAGTTACAAATGCAAGCACTAAGGAAAAAGATGAACTAAAAAAGCATTTTAAGGATATCTGCCTTAAGAGAGCATCAGAATTAGAAACAATACAGAGGAACAACAACGCAATAAAGATCTATGAAAGATTGCTTACATTGTCATTCGTTAGCGATGCAGAGAAACAGCAGATAAATTCCAAACTAGCAGGATTATACCGAAGAGTGGGGAAGATAGTAGAATCCATGAGATTAGGCGGATAAGCCTAAAAAATGATTACAGAAGTTTTTGTTTTATTTTACATTTTTGCAGTATACATAGCGATTGCATTCTGGGAAGCCAATATGGAGGGAGAATTTGGATGGGCTGCCCGCCAGTGCGGATGGTGCATTGATTTTAAGATATGGAAGCTTACAGCATACCATTTTTGGCTCTGGATTGTTATGGTTCCATTATTTCTTGCACTCCCCTTTGTGATTTTCGGGTTTCATAATAAGATGTTTGGAATTGTTCTTGCAGGATATTTTTTTGGAGCAATTGTAGAAGACTTTACATGGTTTTTTGTAAATCCTAAGGTTCCATTCACTAAGTTCAATTCAAAATATGTTACTTGGTATCCTTGGATTAAATTCAAGAATTTCGAGGTTCCTACATTCTATGTTCTTTATCTGCTTATAGGAAGTATAGTCTGGATAACATTAGTTTGATTCAATATTCAATTTTTATAGTTTCTTCCAAAAAAAGATAAAAATTAATTCTAAAATATCAAAGAAATAAAAAAAAGGAAATGCCCCTCTTTCGAGGGGCAGAATCCAAAAAGACTAAGGGAGAGTATGATAACTCCCAGTAAGCAGTTATCTGCCAAACGCTTATCTGAGCATCTCAATGCCTAATTCAGACATTTCTAGAGATGGCACAGATGATCCCATTATAGGCTTACCTAATACATAAGGTGATTTTACACCTGTCATTATGGTAATAACTCTGACTTTACCTGTGAATTCTTTATTGATTCTTGCACCTATTATCACCTGAGCCTCTGGGCTGAGATTTTCGGTAACAAGTTTACCAATGTTGTCGAATTCTTCAAGTTTCATGTCAGGTCCGCCCGTTATATGGATTAAAGCGCCTGTCGCACCTTTGTAGTCTACATCTAGTAAAGGATGTGTTAATGCTTGTCTTACTGACTCATCAACTCTGCTTTGAGTATCGCTTTCGCCGATTCCAATAACTGCTACATCACCATTCCTCATTATTGCTGAAACATCAGCATAGTCTAGGTTGATTAATGAAGGCAATGTTATTGTTTCTACGATACCCTTTATCATTGTGCTGACTAATTCGTTTGCAACTGCGAATGCTTGCTCTATTGGCAAGTTTCCAGCAATATCGACTAGTCTGTTATTATCTATCACGATAACTGTATCAGCTGCTTCTCTTAATTCTTGCAAGCCGAACTCAGCCTTGTCAATTCTTGCTTTTTCGCAATCGAATGGCATAGTTACAACACCAATTGTTACTGCACCAGTTTCTTTTGCAAGCTGGGCAATAACTGGAGCTGCTCCAGTGCCTGTACCGCCACCCATTCCAGCCAATATGAAGACCATATCGGATGATTGTACGGTTCTTTTTAAGTCAGAAATAGCTTCTTTAGCAGCTTCTCTTCCTTTTGCAGGGAATCCACCACAACCCAATCCTCTTGTCAACTCCTTGCCAATGAGTACTTTCTCATCAGCTTTTGTTACTGACAAGTGTAATGCATCTGTATTAGATGCATAGATTGTTGCACCGGTTATTCCTTTGTTGAAGAGCCATGTGACTGCATTGCATCCCGCTCCACCAACACCAATTACCTTGATATTAGCTTTACCAGCTTTGAGTTCATCAAAGTTGATACTGTGCGTTGCTGCGTTCTCTATTGCTTCTTTTGCGAAGTCCAACACCATTTTTTTAACCTCCTTTCAGTAAATTTAATTTATGCAGGGTATTTATTCCAGACGCTGTTTGTTATTTAGGCGAAAGGTTTAAATACTTTTATGCATCATTACATTTTAGAAAAAGAGTTGAAATTAAAAATACCCCAATCAAATTCGCTCTTTTCTGCTCAAATCAAATTCAATCTTCCCCAAGATTGAATTTAATAAATTAGTGAAATCCTTTTTCTTTATAAATTTTACTAAATATTGAAAAGTATTTTTATAACATATATATTATAACATATATTTTACCTTGAGAATTAATCAGTTGTTTAAACAGCTGTTTTTATGTCAGAAATGCTTTTGCGAAAATCACATGCTTTAGCATGTCAGAGGAAAACTTTAGTTTTCCTATGCCCCGAAAAGCTTTGCTTTTCGCGGGGATGAGCATTTCTGATCATCCTAAAGTTGCACGCAAACCACACCCTTTAGGGTGTGGTAAAACTCAGCAACTTTTTGATTATGTCAAAACAAAGTTTTTTATATCTTTGATTCAACTTATGCACATGAAAAATGCAGATGCAGAACCAGGAGATAGGGTAAAAATAACTACTGATGATGAGATATTAGCAGGAAAACTGTTAGAATCTTATGATAAGAAGGTTATTCTGCTAAAATTAGATTCTGGATATAACCTAGGGATTAATAAGGATAGAATAAAGACCGTCCAAGTAGAAAAGAAAGAAAAAAAGGAAATAGATAAGAAAAATATTACTCAGGATTCTTCTCTCCCAGGAATTTCATTGATTGCAACAGGAGGCACAATTGCATCAAAATTGGATTATAACACTGGGGGGGTAAAATGGCTTATGAATCCGGAGGATATTTTTTCTATTTCTCCAAAATTTTTTAAGATAGCAAAAATAAATACCATAGAAAAACCGTTTATGGTGGCTTCAGAAAACATGACTTCTAAGGAATGGCAGATTTTGGCTAAAAAATCAGCAGAACTTCTTAACAAGAGCGAGAATCATGGGTTAATAATCACTCATGGCACAGACACACTTCATTTTACTTCCGCGGCCTTATCTTTTATGCTGCTAGATCTTAACAAACCAGTTGTATTGACTTATGCGCAAAGAAGCACAGACAGGGGCAGTTCTGACACTTCATTAAATCTTGCATGCTCTGCGAGAGCAGCCATAAGTGATATAGCAGAAGTAATGTTAGTAGGGCATGCTACAAAAAATGATGATTATTGCATTGCAATAAGAGGCACAAAAGCGAGAAAGATGCACTCTTCAAGAAGAGACACATTTAGACCTATAAATGACATGCCCATTGCAAAAATTTACCCTGAAAAGATAGAGACAATGCAAGAGTACAGTAAGAAGAATGCTGGAAAAGTAGAAGCAGACACTAAATTTGAAGAGAATATTGCTCTATTGAAGTATTATCCCGGTGCAAAACCACAAATAATTGACAGCCTTGTTAAAAATGGCTGCAAAGGCATCGTAGTGGAGGCAACAGGTTTAGGCCATGTCGCAACCGAAGAAAGCCGATTTAATTGGCTTCCTGCAATAAAAGATGCAATAAAATCAGGTATCACAATATGCTTTGCACCCCAGACTATTTATGGCAGGCTTGACCCTTATGTTTACAGCCCTGGAAGAAAATTGCTTGATGCAGGAGTTATCTTCTTGGAGGATATGCTTTCTGAGACAGCATACGTAAAGCTTGGGTGGGTTTTAGGCCATACTGACTATCTACCAAAGGTAAAAGAGATGATGCTGCATAATTATGCCGGAGAGATAAACCATAGAATAAATGACAAGAGTTTTCTTTACTAGTTTAGTGTAACTTATTAGTAGTAAAAGTAGTAAGGTTTATAAAGTTAAATGCTCTTAATTGTGCATGAGTAACTTAAGAACTGCAGAATTCACAAACGAGAACCTGAGGAGTTATGCTAATGCTTGCATGACCTTGGCTTGGGATATACCTCAGTATAATTTTGATACCCTTCTTATTCCCAGCAGAGGCGCAGTTCCGATATTTTTGGGCATGACTTACGCATTGAAGTATCTGGGTAAAGAAAGCAAGACCCACCAGGATGTTCTGGACAGGATGGCCGCTCCGCTGACAATAAAGAGAGGATTAATACCTAATGCAAAAGAAGGAAGAAAGATTACAGATAAAGACATAAAGATATTGCCTTATCCTTTAACTGCAGACATAAATATGACTAAGTATGAATCAGATGCATCAAATGATTACTATTCCCGGGCAATAAGAGAATCAAGCACAAAAGTAATAAAGAGTTTTTTTAAAGAGCCTTATGAAAGGATTAAGGATCCTTATTTCAGATTTTTTTCGGAGATAATAAATAAAATAGAGAAAAGAGAGCAGCTGGCATTGGAATACACAACTTACCCTAAGATAAACAATCTTGCTATGATTGACACAGTAATTTCTGGAAGAGCGTCAACAACAATTCTCAATGCATTTGGAGAGCAGGGAGTGTATCCTCAAACATTCTTAGTAGTTGACAGGAAGGGGGAAAAAGTAAATAAAGAATTTCAATACCAGTTAGGATATAAAAAATGTGATAAGGATTGCGAATATTTTGCCTACCAAAAAAAGATGGGCAGAACAATAAAGGAAGATATAAACATAGACCGTAGGAAAATAGAATTTTATGATGTAAACAGGATAGTGACAGAAGATACAGGATGTGCTTTACAGGGAGTTTCTGCAACCCTTTATCCTGGAATTATACTTGAAGGGAATAAAAAATTATTCCCCCATCTAAGTGGCGTTGGGGCGGGGACATGGCATGCCGTTCCAAGAGAAAGAAACCACCGAAAGATTCTCTACCATTTTCTTAACACCTTAAAGGCTGCAGTGAATCTGCAATGTGCAGATTTTTGCGGTGAGAACATAGAGAGCCTTATTAATAAAGAAGAAATTTTTGAGAAAAAAAGAAAAACACTTGTAGGCATGCTTGAGACTGCTGAACTGCCTCAGATAAATAAGGAAAATATCAATAGTTATTATCCCGAATATTCCCCTGAAAATATAGCTAATCTTTATGAAAGCGGTGCGCAGGTGCTTCATATCATTTTTGCAAAAGAATTTACTGATAATTTTATTAATAATTTTTCTGATTCACTTCCACAGAATAAATCAGAAAATAAAGATATATAAAATAGCTCATACCTCAATAGATAAGATCCACAGAGATTTACAGTGAGGAAGTGCCTGCTAGACGGGGTGATAGGCGGAGAAAATGGAAAACTTAGAGAAAGAAGTTAACGACGAAATAGAGAAATTTAAAAGGACAAATGTCGGATGCAAGAGAGAAAGAGATTGTCTTCCATTCTATATCATTAAAGAAAAATCAGTTATGCATCAGTATAACAAAAATAATATTGCAGATTATATCTCAAAAGGAATTGGTCTGGATAAAAAATTAGATGATAAAGAAAGAGAGGAGATTATGGAGCATGTATATTCCATCGCTGATATTTATATGAGGAAATGCATTTATCCTGAAGAGAAGGAAGTAAAACATGAATGCAATAACTCCAAATGTCCTGTATTTTGTTTAGTTAAGGCAATGAATAATGGAAATAATTACATTAATTATCAATGGTTTGCTATGGCTGTGTATAAATACAAGATAGGGGAATTAGAGCATCGTGATATCGGAATGGGTGATGCATTACTACAAAGATGGATTAACAAGAAGATAGTTGTTGATGGAAAAGAAACAACATTTGCCGCGGAATATCAAAAAGCTTATCAGGAACTTGAAGAAGATATTCGTAAAAGAACCACAGATCAAAAAACTTGAGTGTTACTTCATAGATTTCCTCTAAAGTGTGTAGTTTTCATCAAGTGTTCTTGGCATCATTAGAAACTTTTATTAATCTTCCAGCATTTTTCTCCCCATGGAAATTGATTACAAAAAAATAGGATTAAAATCCGGCATAGAAATTCATCAGCAGATTGACACCCACAAGCTTTTTTGCGACTGTCCCAGCACACTTCGAGTTGAAAATCCAGATTCTCTAACTAGGAGAAAACTTCATGCTGTTGTGGGGGAAACTGGAAAGACAGATATTGCAGCCGCTTATGAGCATAAAAAGGAGAGGGAGTTTATTTACGAATCATATTCAGATTCAACATGTCTTGTTGAATTAGATGAAGAACCCCCACATCAGATAAATCAGGAAGCCCTTAAAGTTGCACTGCAAGTCTCTCTTCTGCTTAACGCAAAACCTCTAGAGATAACACAGGTGATGAGAAAAACAGTAATAGATGGAAGCAACACTTCAGGATTTCAGAGAACTTTATTGATAGCAAGAAATGGATTCTTGGAAACTTCTTCCGGAAGGATAAATATAGAGGGTATCTGTCTTGAGGAAGATGCCGCAAGAATAATTTCTCAGAATGAAAATGAGGTTATTTACCGCCTAGACAGACTGGGGATACCTCTTATTGAGATTACTACTGCTCCAGATATAAAGAGCCCGCTGCAGGCAAAAGAGGTTGCATTGCATCTTGGAGAGATCTTGAGGGCATGCAAGGTGAAAAGGGGCATAGGAACAATAAGGCAGGATGTGAATATGTCAATTGCAAAAGGTAATCGTGCCGAAATAAAAGGAGTTCAGGACCCCCCATTAATCATGAAGGTAATTGAAACAGAGATAGAGAGACAGCAAAATCTCATAAAAATCCACGAGCAATTAAAGAATACTAAAAGTTACTCTCCGAAATCTATAGACATAACTGCAATATTTGACAATACTGAATGCAAGATAGTAAAGAGTGTTATTGAAAGAAAAGGCAAGGTGTATGCTACAAAACTTCCAGGTTTTGCAGGTATGTTGGGTGTAGAACTTTACAAGGACAGAAGGTTTGGAACAGAAATCTCTGAATATGCCAAGGTTGGTGGTGTGGGTGGGATAATTCATTCTGATGAAAACATGTCCAAGTATCAATTTTCTGAAATTGAGCTTAAAGAAATAAAAAAAATGCTGAAAATTGGAGAAAAAGACGCTTTCATAATTGTTGCAGACGAGGATTCAAAAGCAAGAAGAGCGATAGAAGCCGCAATTTCAAGAGCAGGAGTTGAATTAGAGATTGCAGTTCCTTTGGAAGTAAGAAAAGCAAATTCGGACGGATCAACTTCTTATCTTAGGCCCTTGCCCGGCTCTGCTAGGATGTATCCTGAAACAGATCTGCCACTGATAAAAATTTCAAGAGAAATGATAAATGACGTAAAGAAATCCCTGCCAAGGCTTAAGCATGAGATACGCGAGGAGTTAGAATCTGGGGGTCTTAGCAGTGAGATGTCAAAGATTCTTCTTCAGGAAAATAAGCTTGAAGAATTCAAGGAGCTTATCAAGATTACTAACAATCCTAATTTAATCGTAAAACTTTTAGTACTCTATCCAAGAGAAATAGCAAGCCACGAGGGCGTCTCGTTAGTTGAAATAAATAAAAGGGTTACATTGGATATTCTGGAGCATCTATTAATAAAGTTGAGCAAGAATGAAATTTCAGAAGGCCATCTGAAATCAATAATTTCAGATGTTGCCCTTGGAAAAGACATCAATGACATAAAACTTGAAAAGACAGATAATTCAGACATTGATTCTTTTGTTGTTTCTTTAATAAAAGAAAAGCCAGGATTCAGTGCGAATGCATACATGGGTCTTGTTATGCAAAAATTTAAGGGAAAAGTCTCAGGCAAGGAAGTAATGGATATTCTGAAAAAATATGTGAAATAAGATGAAATCAAAAAATATTATTTTTTCAAGCCTCATTTACCCTCTTGGCATCATGCTTTCACCGATTCTTTTGTTTATTTTGCCAAGCATTACAGGAATGCCATATGAAAGAATAAAATGAGAAGTCTGGACATAATCTTTCGTTATTGAATAATCTGATGAAAATATCTTCTGCTTAATGGAATCAATAAATTCTTTTCCGCTATTACTCTTAACATCTGCATTTATGTTCGAAGTACCGATTAGGCATAAATCTGACGCGCTTCTTGCGTGCAAATCAGTATCTGCTATAAGTGGGCAATTTAACCCTTCCCCTTTAGTTTTACTTACAAAGTCCTCAAGTTTCTTGTTTACATCACCGAATTCAATATCTCTTCCCATAATCCTTAATGGAGAACATAATATCTTGTCTATACTGTTTCTTAGTATGGGGATGCAATACCCATTCCATTCTAATGCTATTTTCCCAGAATATTCCTTACATAAAGAAAATAGGTAATCTGATTTGTTTTTTTGTATATCTGAATAATTTAATGCAACAAATGGATGATCAATAACAACAAAACTATCATTTGTCAATGCATTTTCTATATTCTTCTTTATTGGTGCATCTTGGCAGATATCCTTTTGGTTGCCCATTACCAAGATATGGAATCCTTCTTTATTTTGATATTCGCTTATTCTTGGGAAATATAATTTATTGCCTGCTTGATCTGTTGTTTCTATCATTAAGCTATCAGAATCAGACCTAATACTTGATTCTGTCTCAAATCTTCTTCTAAGATTATCAAAAATATCCTTATTGAAACCGGCTAATCCTGTTGCCCCTATGCTTCTTTTTTGCATAGCTTTCACTATATCTTTTGCACCATATTGTTCCAAGTAAGGGTGTACATGAAAGTCAATCTTCATAGGAAGAAAATGGTGAAATCTCTTTATAAACTTTGTCATATTTACTACTCCATAGTTACAATAAGATCATTACTTCATCAAAAATAGCCCATAAGCCATAGGCAGATAAGTTAAGAACTCATCACTTTTTCCGCTGTATAACATTTCCATTCCCTCTTTCCTGATCCTATCATACCTTGCAGAGATATTCTCCTCTTCTTCAGTTATCTTCCCTTCTGCAGGTAATATCTTTTCTAATCCCATTTTTAATCACCTCTTTTTGTTATTTTTAATTTTTAAAATTACATTCTATCCGTACTCGCTTTATAAATTTTTCTGTAACTTTTTTAGTGAGTAAAAAAATTAATAAAGGGCATATGTTTCTTCTAAAAATGGTTAAGAAAAAAATCTTGAAAAAAGAGGTAAAAACAAAAAAATCTACCTTCAAAGCAAAATTAGCTTATGTATTATTTATCGTATCTGAATTTTTTTTGTTTGGAAGCAGCATATTCATGATTCTTTTCAGGAATGATGTTTTAGCCGCCATGGAAGAGAGCTATAATCTTTCAATAAGCGAGTTTTCAATTATAACTTATTCAATTATATGGATAGTCATAGGGCTATTTGCATGGATTTCAAATTACAGAATAAGGAAAGATGGCAACAGAAACCAAAAATGGATGTTTTTTTTATGGAGCATAATAACAATGATTGGTGGGAATATTGAAGCAGGAATTCCTCTTCTTATCTCTTCAATACTCTATCTCAGAGATAGTTGATATTTTTTAAAATGGAAGCTATAGAGATAATATCTCAATTAGGAATAGTATTCTTCGGGATTATTGCAATGATACTGGTTGCTAGAAAGAATAAATGGGGTTTTATTTTTGGGCTTCTTTCACAGCCTTTCTTTATAATCTCTGCAATTATTAGTCACCAGATAGGCCTTCTGATATTAAGCATAGCATATACCTTTACTTGGGCTTATGGGATTTATACTTGGTTCTTTAAGAAATGATAGCATAATCATTAACGCCCCGTCCAACCACCCACAACTACGAATTGGTTTCTAATTGCTGTATTCCGTTTAGCAGTATAGGAGTAAGGCTGTAGAATTGTCTTTTCTTGGATTGGCATTTCTGCAAGGCAAGAGAAGAGTCCCCTCTTCACTGCCTTACTCTATATCTGCTTGAATCGTGATTAACTAAGAAGAAATCCCCAGCCTTTAGGCTGGAGTAGTGCGTTTGCGGTAATCTTTTTCTACTTTAGAAATTATATTTCAGGGAGAGCTTGTTGCAGCTCCCTGAAAACAATCAGAGGTAGTTGTAACTTTTTCTCAG
>JAZDFA010000002.1:0-52706 GCA_043808285.1 archaeon | reverse complement strand
TCTGGATTTTCAGCCATCAAAAGAAAATATGGAGGTTCTGTATCTGGGAAGTCTCTAGGTTCAATTAACACAGAATTAAATTGTAAGGCAATAGCTCACAACTTAGGGTTATTTCATTAGAGATTTTCAACAGAGCCCTTTAAGTATCCAAGCAAAAATTTTAAGAACATGTATTGTATTATATCTAAATGTTTTTTCAGAAAAAGAAAAGGTATAGTGACTATACAATTGACTTAGGAAAGATGCAAAGCAAGGGAATTATTCCCCCCCAACAGGAAGCAACAAGCACAACTGAGCCAGATTCCTCTTCATCTCAATCAACCTCTGTATCTGCAGAGGGGCTTGGTTTTCTTGGGGCTCTTGCATCATCTGCGCAAAACAACAACCCCCAAAATGAATCATATTCTCCAACCTCAGATTACTCCTCTTCTCCATACTCCTCCTCTTCCAGTTATAATCCCTCATCTGATTTGCCTATAGACCTAAGGGACAGGATAAGAACAATATCTGAAAAACTCTACAAGATTCTTGACCGCCTTGACTTGATTGAACACAAGATTGACAGGATAGAAAGAAGAACAGGTATTAAGGAAGACATTTAAATTAGAATATTTTTCTGATTATATGAAAACTGATTTGATTATGGTGTATAATCAACTATTGGGTCACTTTGGAAAGCAGCATTGGTGGCCCGCCAAAAGCAAAGGCGATGCAAAAAAATTAGAAATTTGTATTGGTGCTATATTAACTCAAAACACTAATTGGAAAAATGTAGAAAAAGCATTGGAAAACTTGAGAAAAAATAATTTTTTAACATTGGAAAAAATAAGAAAAACAGATGTAAAAATAATAGCCCAGCTGATAAAACCTTCTGGTTACTACAATCAAAAATCCCTTAAGATTATGGCATTCCTAGAATTTTTAGAAAAATATCCCTTTGAAGAACTCTCAAAAATAGAAATAAAAAAAGCAAGAGAACTTCTTCTAAATGTTCATGGAATTGGAAAAGAAACAGCAGATTCCATGCTTCTTTATGCATTAAAAAAGCCTATATTTATAATAGATGCTTACACAAAAAGGGCATTTAGCAGAATAATGCCAAATACTTCTCTATTAAAAGAATATGATAATTGGCAAAAGTTCTTCGAAGATAATTTATCAAAAGATGAAAAACTTTTCAATGAATATCATGCATTAATTGTTGAGCTAGGAAAGAATTTTTGTCAAAAGAATCCAAAATGCAATGGATGCCCCGTTAAAGCATGTCATTTTGGGTCTTAAGGGACTTTCTCTAAGTTATCTTTTATCTTTAGACTGTAGATTGGCATGTCAAAAAAAGGAGTTGTTAGATGTTCTTCTCTAAAACAGCTGCCTTCTTTCCTCACTTCTCTATAGACTTTTCTCTTGTCAACTTTAAAATTTATATCAGGATTCATTGTAGTAAATGTCATCTTTTTTATTTGATTGCTCCAGCAATAATCATGCACAAGCAGGAGAAAATAAACAAGTCTACTACTATCTCTTTGTGCAAGATCTTTGTTAGAAGCTTCCAAAAGAGAAAGCTCTTGTTCCAGTTGCATTTTATTGTAACTTGATAGTAAATATTATTTAAATAATTATGCAAAATCATTGTAAAGCTTTAAATAGAATTGCAGTTTTTTAAAAAGATGACATTAAAAGAGAAGATTAGGGGATATACCTTGCAAAATGCAATTCTGCACAATGGCAAAGCAAGCGCTTCTGCAGTAATAGGAAAGGTCATAGGAGATAATCCTATAATGAAAAACAGCTTAAAAGAAATTGCAATCGAAGCCAGCAAAATAGTCAATGAAATAAACAGCATCCCAATAGATTTGCAAACCTTAGAATTAAAGGAAAAATACCCCCTCCTTCTTGAAAAGAAAAAGATTGAAGAGAGGCAAGGCCTGCCAGAGCTACCCAATGTAGTCTATAATGTAGTTGTGAGGTATGCACCATTTCCCTCAGGACCTCTGCACATAGGCAATGTATATCCCGCAATAATAAATGATGAATATAGGAAAAAATATGAGGGAAGACTTCTTTTGATTATAGATGATACAATAGGCTCCGAAGAAAAGCAGATTATGAAAGAAGCCTATGATTTGATACCTCAAGGATGCGATTTTCTTGGAATAAAATACGATCACCCAATAATATACAAGTCAGACAGGTTGGAAATATATTATGATTATGCAGAACAGATAATAAAAAAGGAAAAAGCATATGTTTGTTTCTGTAGTTCTGAAAAATTGAGGGAGAATAGAAAGGGGGGAAAAGAATGCGAATGTAGGAATAATGACACAAAAAAGAATCTTTCTGAATGGAAAAACATGATTAAATGCAAATACAAGGAAGGAGAAGTAACATTAAGAATAAAAACAGACATGAAGCACAAAAATCCTGCATTTAGAGACAGAGTGTTATTCAGGATTTCTCAAAGAGAGCATGTAAGGGTTGGAAAAAAATATATAGTATGGCCCCTGCTGGAATTTTCATGGGCTATAGATGACCATCTACTGGGGATAACCCACATATTAAGAGGCAAAGATTTGATGATAGAAAGTGACATGGAAAAATATATCTGGGAGATATTTGGATGGAACAAACTTGAATTGCTTCATACAGGATTATTGCATATTGAAGGGGTAAAAATAAGTAAAAGCAAATCTCAGCAAGAAATAAAGTCCGGGGAATACAGCGGGTGGGATGACCCAAGAACATGGTCTGTCCAATCTCTTATAAAAAGGGGCATAAGCCCACAGGCAATAAGAACATTCTGCATAGGATTTGGGCTTATGAATCACGAGATTACTGCCCCTATAGATGTTCTTTATGCGGAAAACAAAAAGATAATAGAAAAAAACGACAGATATTTTTTTGTATCAAACCCCAAGAAAATAAAAATTCAAAATGCAATAGAAATGACAGTTGGGATTCCCCTATATCCTGCAGACATAAACAGAGGAACAAGAACATTATCTTCAAAAGAAGAATTCTACATTTCTGGCGATGATTACAATGAGATTACAAAAACAAAAGTTAATTGCAGGCTGATGCACCTGTTTAATTTTAAGTACGACAAAGAATTTACTTTTATTTCAAAAGAATTGGATGAAAAGCTTAAGGCAAAGATGATACATTGGCTTCCCATAGAAGAGAAAAATGTAAAAACAAGGGTAATGATGCCTGATGGGTCTTATGTTAATGGTATGGGGGAAAAAGGGGTTGCTGACTTGAAGGAAGGAGATATTGTGCAGTTTGAAAGATTTGGTTTTTGCAGGCTGAACAAAAAAGACAAAGAAGGGTATGAGTTTTGGTTTGCGCATAAATAATTTTAGTTTCAATTTATGGACATGGGCAAGAAAAAAAGAAACAGCATAATGTATCTAATCCTTAGATTCTTCTGGAAATCTGTATTATTTATCTTAAAAATTATCTGGAATATTATCAAGATAATATTCAAATGGATATTTCACTCTAAATCTCATCAAAAGTGTAACCTCCAAAAAGGCGGATTAAAAGTAAAAAAAGATGATTATGAACCCCTGCAGGAAATAAAGAAGATATCAGGTTCATCAAGCGAATTTGAAAGAAAGCTTCTTTTGGGGAAAAGCACAATAGGGATAATAATAGGAGCAAGAGGTTCTGGAAAAAGCGCAATAGGCATGAGAATTGTAGAAAATATAAAAGAAAAAACAAAGAAGAAAATCTATGCAATGGGTTTTAATAGGAATTTCATTCCCAATTGGATAAGCATTTCTTCTGACTTGAATGAAGTGGATAATAATTCAGTCCTGATTGTTGATGAGAGCGGGATAACTTTCAGCTCGAGAAATTCAATGTCTGAAATTAACAAACTCATAAGCAGCATACTTCTAATAGCAAGACATAAGGATATTTCAGTAATATTCATAACCCAGAATTCAAGCAATCTTGAGATAAATACAATAAGACAGGCAGATTATTTGATACTAAAACCTCATTCTTTGCTGCAATTAGATTTTGAAAGAAAAAAAATCAGGGAGATATACAAAGAAGTTGAGCATGATTTCAAAAAATTTAAGGATATAAAAGGAATAGCATACATTTATTCTGACCAACTCAGAGGGTTTGTCTCTAATACGCTTCCAACTTTTTGGAGCTCAGGGTTAAGCAAATCATTTAGCGATAAAAATATGGATAAAAATGAAGAAAAAAATTAACTGTCAGTTTTTTTTCATTCTTGATACTTGAAATATTGAAATTAAAAGAATCAATGCACCAATAACCTGTGTGAATGCAAGAACCTTGTTATAATAAAAGAAATCTAGGGCTATAGCTGAAACCGGCCAAAACATCTCGCATATTGTAGAGACCTTTGCCTCTGTTCTTTTTAAGCCATAATAATAGATTAAAACAGCCACCATTCCTGTTGAAAAAGTTATAAAAATTATTGTCAATAACTGACTATAACTCATTGAGTAAATAGATGCATTTTTCCCGCTAAAAGTTATAAAAATAAAAGTGATTATTGAAGTTAGAATAAATCTTAAGGAAGACATTTGAGCAGAGGATAATTTTAACAGCCCCATCCTCCCAAATACTGTTGAAGACCCCCAAGCGAATGCAGCACCAAGTGCCATTAAAGCAGCAATTATAGTCTCCTTTCCAGTATCAATATTGATGATTAAATCTCTGAATGAAACTAAGTAAACTCCAATAAATGCAATTAGCGCCCAAAATACAAAGTTCTTGCCTATCTTCTCTTTTAAAAATATCGCAGCCATTGAAATTGCAAATATTGGCTGAACTTGCTGCAGCAAAACAACAACTGAGAATTCTATATATCCTACTTTGCTTAGAGCAGTAGTATAAAGAAATGTCCCAGCCAATCCCCCCAGCAAGCTAACCCAAAAAACTGAAAACCACTGCTTTCCATTTAGTTTTGAGAGCTCTTTAAATGAAATTAAAAAAACTGGAAGGAGTATTATCGCCCCAAAAATATGCTCGTAAAGAACAACAATCAATGGGTCTAACGAATACAAATTTCTCCTTAACAACCCATCAAGGCTCCATAAGAAAGCAGCAAAAATAATGAATATGGGTCCTTTTTTTAACAGAGATTTTAACATTCTGGTATGTGTTCTAAAGTAATTCTTATTTAAAAATGTTAGGAATAAATGACTGCTAAACAATCACGTAAATTAACAATTAATCTTAAAAAATAATTATCTGCAAATCCAAGAAAGGCAATTCATAAGCCCTACTCCTATACTGCTAAATAACCAAGTCAATTATCAACCGTAGTAGTGGGCTGGGAAATATCTCTTCTTAAGTTTCTAAAAATCTTATAAGAATAGAAATTAGTAAAATCCCAAATGCAAAGAATAGTATCTGAAGCATTGACTTGCCTATCCTCTTTTCCTTATGCATCTCAGGTATTAAGTCTGATGCTGCGATGTAGATAAAGCCCCCTGCAGCTACTGGCAATAAAAATACAAAAAACGCCCCAATTCCTGATGCAAAATAAACTATCAATGCTCCCAAAAATGCTGTCAAAGAGATGATAAAATTCCACAATATTGCTTTTCTTGTTGTAAATCCTCCGTGAATAAGCACTGCAAAATCTCCAAGTTCCTGGGGTATTTCGTGGGCAATTACTGCAATTGTTGTTGCAATCCCTAAAGGAATTGAAGATAGATAAGAGACTGCAATTATGATTCCATCAAAGAAATTATGTATCCCGTCACCCATCAGGCTTAAGTAAGTAAAGGGGTGTTCCTTACAATTATCTTCATGGCAATGCCTCCAATGAAAGAACTTTTCAAGCATAAAGAAAAATAAAAATCCTGCAAGCACAAGATAAAATATATTCCCCAAACCTTCTTCAATAGATTCAGGTATCAGATCTAAAAATGCAGCTGCAAGCATTGTTCCTGCTGCAAAGCTCACTAACAAATGTAGGATAGAATCATTTTTCCTGAACATTATTGCCAATGCCCCACCTAAAGAAATTATGCTCAGCACTGCAAGAGATAGAAAAATATACACTAACATCATTGAAGGTAATTATAAACTTCTATATAAAAATTTATCTTAACAAAGATTTTTGGTCATGTAACTTCCTTCTTGGATATACCCTATTTTTTTGTAGTACTCCCGTACACCAATCCCAGAGATAATTGCTATCCTTTTCTTTCCCTCTTTGAGAGATATTTCCTCTGCTGCTTTTATTAATAATCTGCCAATTCCCCTATGCTGGATTCCTTTTCCTTTTTTTCCTATCTCTAGGCTTTTCCCATAAACATGAAGCTCTCTCACTATTGGACAATTTTTCAACTCCTGTAAGAACGGCTTAAATGGAATTCTTAGCCTGCAAAGCCCAAAAAGAATATTGTCTTTGTTAACTGCCTGTATAAAATATTCTTCTCCTTTTGATGCATTATATCTTACTGCTTCTATCTTAAAATCCTCATCAACCACTCTGCCTTCCCGTTGAGCAAATCCAACCTCTCTCGCCCTTATCTCATTTATTTTAATGCATTTTTTCTTTATCTCCTCTTCTATTACCTTTCTTAAGTCTATTCTTTTTGTTCCGGCAACAAGATATTCCGGTGGAATCTCTCTCATTATTCTCATCACCCTGCAATATTCTGGAATTTCTTTCATCATCTCAATGATTAAATCAACAATCTCTTGCTCAGAATAAGGCTTGTATATTCCTGAATAAAACCACCCTTCTAATTCGCTCCCGCTTATAACCTGGCAGGGATATATTTTTAGCTGGTCTGGTTTGAATCTTTCATCATTGAACAATTGCTTAAACATCTCCAAATCTTTTTTAATTGTAGAGCCGGGTAATCCGGGCATTATATGATATCCCACCTTGAATCCAGAATCTTTCAATAACATTGTTGCTCTTACCACATTATTTAAGGAATGATTTCGCTTTACTAATTTGTAGATATCATCATTAATTGCCTGCACTCCAAGCTCAACGCGGGTACAGCCAAATTCCAGCATTCTTTTTATTTCTTTTTTAGAGCAGATATCAGGTCTTGTTTCAATGCATAATGCAACACACCTATGTTTTGATGTCTCGTTTATTTTTTTTGCTTCTTGGAGATTCTTTGAATCTTGTTTATTTAATGCGTCATAGCATCTCTTAATGAATTCGTATTGGTATTTTTTAGGATAAGAAAGAAATGTCCCCCCCATTATTATCATCTCAATCTTATCTGTTGGATGCCCCATAATTTGAAATGATTTCAATCTAGCCTTCACTTGTTCATAAGCATCATAATTAAACATCTTTGCTCTAAGCACAGCCGGGCTTGTAGGAGTATAAGACTGGGGCACTTTCAAGCTGGGGCAATAAACACAGGTTCCATGCTCGCATTTTCTTGGCTTTATCATCGCAGCCAAGGGTGTAACCCCTGCAATAGTTCTTGTTGGTTTTCTAAATGATACCTTATTAAGCTTGACCATTATAAGAAATAGTTATTTCTTCTTAAAAATCTTGGTGTATAAGTCTTTGAACCTCTTTACAATTGAATCCCTTCTTATCTCCTCAAGGACTCCGTCCAAATTAGGATTTCCTGCCTTGCTTCCAGGCTTTGCCTCTTTTGAAACTGCATCAGCAGGCAAATATGGCTTGAAAGGAGGGACATAATCATTAGGATTACAATCCTCAGAATTAGAATCCTCGTGGTTGTAATTACAATTATTGCCCATAAAATAAATAAAACAATAAATTATTTAAACAATTGCTTTGATAAAACATAATGGTGAAGGTAGGGATTATTGGGGGTTCTGGATTAGATGATCCCAAAATTCTAAAAGATTTCAAGGAAATAGAAGTCGTAACAAAATATGGAAAACCAAGTTCAATTCTAACAACTGGAAAGATTAATGGTATTGATGTTGTTATACTAGCAAGGCATGGGAAAGGTCATACAATATATCCCACTGGTGTAAATTTTAGGGCAAATATCGCAGCATTAAAAGACCAGGGCTGCACACATATTCTTGCAACAACAGCTTGCGGCTCATTAAGAGAGGAAATAGAGCCAGGCAATCTTGTATTCCCGGACCAATTCATTGATTTTACCAAGCACAGAACATTAACATTTCATGATTCAAAAGTTATTCATACCCCAATGGCAGAACCATTTTGTGGTAATTTAAGGAAACTTCTTTGTGATACATCAAAACAATTGGAGTTAAAGCACCATGAAAAAGGCACTGTAATAACAATTGAGGGCCCAAGATTCTCAACAAAGGCAGAATCCCATATGTTCAGAGGTTTTGGCGCAGACATAATAAACATGTCAACTGTTCCAGAAGTGATATTAGCTAGGGAAGCGGGAATATGCTACCAATCAATTGCAATGTCGACAGATTATGACTGCTGGAAGGAAGGAGAAGAACCGGTTACTTGGGAGATGATAGTTGAAATAATGAAAAAAAATGCAGATAATGTAAAAAAATTGCTTTGTGCCGTTATCCCAAAGATAAAAGACGCTAAATGCGATTGTAATTCTAACTGTGCAGATATTTGAAATTAATAATTTTTATTCTAATGGACGTGACCTTGAGCAGCGTAGGAGTAAGGTGACACCTCAAGTTTTTAGAGTTGCAGAAAAATTTTTGATGCAGAACCTGAAAAAACACTCAACTGCCTTGCACTATAACTGCTTGATGTCACATTAATTATTAATTTTATTTAAATTATCTCTACAATTTCCCCTATATCTTTCTTTAATGAATAAAGCTGCGGCGGTCTGTTGGATACATCTTTCTTTTTTTCCCCGCTTTTTACTATATTTAGAGAGATAATCTTTTTCCTGAAATTTCTTTTGTCAAATTTCTTATTGAAAATAGTCTCATATATTTTCTGCAATTCAGTCAACGTGAATTTTTTTGGCAAAAGGGAGAAAGCAACCGTCGTGTATTCAAACTTCCATCTTAAGCGCATTAACCCATAAGATAATATTTTATCATGATCAAACGCGAGCTTTGGTAATTCCTTTACTGAAAACCACCTTGCCTCTTTTGCATCAGTCTTTGCTTCCAGTCTTACATCATCAGAATTCATCAATGCAAAATAGGATACAGTAATAACCCTCCCTCTTGGGTCCCTGCTCAAATCACCGAAAGTATAAAGCTGCTCCAGGTATACGTCTTCAACGCCCGTCTCCTCCCTCAATTCGCGTTTTGCAGCATCTTCTATTGATTCCTTGATTCTAACAAAGCCTCCGGGAATTGCCCACATGTCCTTGAATGGAGGCAAGGCCCTTTTTACAAGAAGCACTTTTAATTCAGAATCCAGAACAGTAAAGATTATTATGTCTACTGTAACCGCTGGTTTTTGGTATTCTTTTTTTGCCATAGTGTTAATCAAACAATAACATATTTAAAGTTTATCAAGTGAGTATTAAAATTATGGTAAATCTCCTGTTCCCAGGAAGACATCACATACTTACAAAATTTCAGCACAATTACCTGAAAGACTTGGTTGATAAAGGTATTAAAGGAAAAAAAATAGATGAGATAATATTTGCAGTAACCTCTGCAAACCATTCAAATACCAGAAGAAATCCTATTCCCCTATATCTAAGGACACTGGCTATCGCAAGATTCTGCAGCGATTTTAAATGCAAGGTAAAAGTATACCCTGTTCCCGATGTAAAAGCGACAGACAAGTTTGCAAAATATATTATAGGCCAGATATTTTATCAGGGTGGGGAAAAGTTAACACCAAAAAACACTGTTCTCGCATGCTCCACCCCAAATGTAATCTCCCTTTTTAAGGAAATGAAATTTGAGAATATTCCTGTTGAATTGGCAGATGAAAAAAAAGGGAAATACTGCACATTAAGGCCGTATGAAATAATAGACTTGCTGGTTAAATCTGGAGATAAATGGAAGACCTCTAAAATATGGAAGAGATATACTGCAGAAGCATCTCAGCAGGTCTATGATGAATATTCTCTGGGAGATTTAATAATAGAGCTTTTCAATGACTCCCTTCTTAATGAAGACGCAGATATCACAAATACAAGGGATTACAACACATATGCTAGGGGAATGGACAAGAATATTGAATTTAAGTTTGCTGACATAAGGCAGTTCATTAAGGAAGGGAAAATTGTTGATGCCGGCTGCGGAACTGGCGCCCTAATTAATCTTCTTGCAAAAGAATTCAAAGAATCAGACATAATAGGCATAGAAGCAACAAGAAAATTCTACGAATTCTGCAGGATGCAGGACTATCCAAGTCCGTTAGTATTTTTTTACCGCAGAAACATAATAGACCAGAACTTCAAAAACAACACAATAAACACTTTTGTCTATTCTTCTGTGCTGCATGAAATCTATTCCTACATCGGAAAGAATGCATTGATTAATGTTCTCAAGAACACATACAATCAGATTGCACCAGACGGCAATATGATAATAAGGGATGTTGTAGGTCCTGAGAATCCAGATAAAATTGTGTACATGGAACTTAATAATAAAGACGGGAAAGATAACGGGCAGATAGGAGAACTTTCAACATATGCAAGGTTTTTCATCTTTGCTCGGGAGTTCATGCCAAGAAAAATAAAATTTAAGGAAGAAATAATCAACTCTAAAAAATTAATAAGAATACGCCTGCAGGATGCATATGAATACATGAGCAAAATGAGCTACATTGACAACTGGCAAAGCGAGATGCATGAAGAATTTGGATTCTGGTCATTTAGCAGGTGGAAAAAGGAGCTTGAGAAAATTGGCTTTAAAATCAGTGCTGGTTCCAAAAAATTCAAAAGTGAATACATCATCAAAAACATGTATATTGGGAAAGTCAAATTGCATACAAAAGAGAATGGAAAATTAGTCAATGAAGAATACCCCCCGACAAATATGGTGCTTGCTGCAGAAAAGCAGTTATTGTAACGTATAATTTATCTATACAATTTGTTCTTTCCTATATAATCCGCAATGATTGAGGGAACCATTCTGGTTATTGATTTTTTATTCTTGATGCGCTCTCTTATCATTGTTGATGAAATCTTTTTTTCTTTCCATTCAATAACAGAAGCAATCTTCATGCCTTTTATTTTTTTAAAGTGATAGCCCTTGCGCCTGAAAACAATAAACTCTGTTTCCTTGAAAAGCTGGGTGTGCTTGTACCATTTTTCTATCTGGGTGAGTATGTCGAATCCGATTATAAAGCGGAAATCATGCTTGTATTTTGCTTTTAATCTTTTTATTGTGTCTGCAGTGTAATTTTTTCCTTCTGAATTTATTTCTGCCATGCATACCCTTGTGTTTGGGATATCTTTTATTGCAAGTTTAATCATTTTAACCCTGTCATTTGGAGGAATAAGGTCTTTGTTGAACGCATGCATCTTGCACGGCATAACCCACACCTCATCAGCAATATTTCTGTCAAGAATATATCTAAGCATTCTCAAATGCTCATTATGAATTGGGTTAAAACTGCCCCCAAATAACCCCACTCTCATTTTTTCACCACTCTCAACGGTTTATTTAAGATAGATACTTCTGCAATGTCTCCTTTCTTCAAGGGAAATGAGTAATTGGAATCAATTGATAACGCTCCGCCATAGTCCCTTTTGCATTCAAATAATATTTTTTCATTCTTGGGAATCTCGCCATGAAGGATCTTTGGCTTGTACACCCTGCCAAAATACGGCTCTCTTACTATAAACTTAAGCTTCTTCTCATTCTTTGAAAATGGAATGCCGCCTGCTGACTTGTACCATGCCCCCGAGCCGATGCCTGTGCAGATAAGAACGCCAGAGCTTCTCTGCTCCTCTTTCACGCTCCTATATTCTATGACATATCTTGATGTATGAAACTGCGATTCAGTGCCTACATAAACCTCATTCAAAGCTGGCTTGTCAAGAATCTTGCCGTTCAGCTTGACGCATATCCTCTCCCTTTCTTCAATGTTAAACCTTCCTTCCAATACTCCCTTCAAAAAATCAACTTCATTTTCCATTATTGTCGTCAAAGCCCCCTCGCTTAATTCAGGCTCTGAATTTATTCCTAATATTAATGCATCTTCAATGAAACTTGCTGACCTTATGAAAGTTCCATCTCCTCCGATGGTTATTACCAAATCAACTCCGTTAAATAATTCGGCATTTAAGTGATGTGACTTTGCAAGGGAAAAATTTGTTCCTTTTAGAATGCCCTTAACATTCTCTAGTGTTCTTAGGTGCTTGTCTGAAAGCTTCTCGTTGTAAGTAACTAAAATTTTATTGAACATTTTACTTTTCTCTCCATATTTGATAATCACTTATTATCTTTTTGTGGTCAAATGCAAGTGCTGGAAGATTTGATAATGGAAAAAACTGAAGTTCTTTTGCATCATCGCTTGCTTTTGCAGTGCCTCTTGTTTTTGCAGCATAAACATGGGAGATAACATGACCTCTTGGGTCTCTTTTTGGCTCTGAATACACCCCCATAAGCTCAAGTTTCAATGCATCAAGGCATGTTTCTTCTTTCAGTTCCCGCTTTGCCGCCTGCTCAAGTGTTTCCTTTCCATATTCGATAAATCCTCCTGGAATCGCCCACATTCCCTTGTAGGGGGGATTTTTTCTTTTTACAAGAAGGATTTTTCCTTCCCTTTCAACAATTATGTCAACAGTAGAGCCAGGATTTTTAAATGCCATTTTTTATTGCCTCCGCAATTCTGCCTTTGATTGCAGAATCAACATCATAAGATACCATGTTTCCGTTATCCTGTTTAAACTTCACAAAATTCTCTCCCAATGCAGCAGAGACAGCAAGGACATCATACATGCATGCCTCATTTTTTCCTGAATAATCAAGCCATCTCATTGCAGACCCGTAAACAAATTCCCCTAACTCTGTGCCCCTGAAAGTTTTAAGTTCTCTTTTGGAAAAGCATATTTTCTTTGATACTTCTTTTGTCACAAAAAACTTGTTCCATTTCTGTGCAAGCACAATCTCTGCTGCCCTCGGGTCAGCCTTGAAATTATGCGAACCAGAATGGCTGCCCATGAAATAAATGTTTCTCACCATGCTTATGTCACTGTCATTCTCAAGATTTAACGCTATATTTGTAAGAGGGCCTATGCACACAAGGGATGTCCTGCTGTTATAAGATAATGAATGATTATTTGCAAATGGAGCCCTTAGTTCATCTGGGGTAAGCGCCTCATGCTCAAACCCGCACCAGTAATCCCTGTTCCCGCTCAATGTTCGCGCGGTTCCTGCTATAATTGGTATATTCACTCCCAGCATCTTTTCTAATTTCTTCACAATCTTTGCACGTATCACTGTGTCGCCATGGACTGTTATTATTGCTTTTATTCTTTCTTTGTTATTTCTTATTGCATAAATCAGCGCAATCAAATCATCAACATCTGCTCCTACATCTGTGTCAATTACTAGTTGGTTATTCATTTTGCCTCCATTATTCTTGGTTTTTTTCCTTTCTGGATTATAGTAATACCCAGGTAACATTTGTCATCCCGCTTTGGAAAGTCGTCCCTGAAATGGCATGCCCTGCTTTCCTTCCTGAATAACGCACTCTCAAGGATTATCTCAGCCGCCTCTGCAATGTTTCTTACCTCAAGAAAATCATTGCTTACTTTATACCCCCAGTAATATTTGTTTATGCTGTCTTTAATAGAAGCAATAAAAGCCCTGCCGGCAGTCATTCTTTCTTCATTCCTCGATACACCGCACATTGCATTCATAGTCCTTCTTATCATCTCCCAGTAATATGAAACAGTTATCCTGTCCCTTAGCTCAACTGCTTCACCGATATTCCATAACGGGATTGATTCATTTAATTCAAACTTGGGGTAATTTTTTATAAAATGCCTAGCAGCAGATTTGCCAAATAAAATGCATTCAGGAGCTGAATTGCTTGCTAAACGCGTTGCACCATGCAACCCGGTGTATGCCGCCTCTCCAATAACATAACATCCTTTTATTGCTGTCTCGCTATTCTCATTTACAAGAACACCCCCATTAGAGTAGTGCTCTGCATATACAACAGGAGCCGGCTCTTTTGCAAGGTCAATGCCCTTGCTCATGCAGAAATCATAAGAGTTTTTGAAATCGTTCTTCAATTTTTCCTTGCTTATTGAGGTGCAATCCAGCCAGATATTGACTAATCCCTTCTTTCTCATCTCTGCATCCTCTGCCTTTGTTACAACATCCCTTGTTGATTTTGACCCTTCTGGATTATATTTCAGTATAACGTCCTCCTTGGAATCTTTATAGAGTTTTAAAATTGCCCCCGCCCCTCTTAATGCCTCTGTAAGTAAAAATCTTCTTTCAATTTCATTTACGGCAGTCATATCATAAAATACAGTAGGATGAAACTGCACAAACTCCATATTTGCAATCGGCAAGCCAGCCCTATGGCACATTGCAAGCCCGTCACCGCTTGCAGCATCTGTATTTGATGTGTAAAGGAATGCCTTTCCTACTCCTCCTGTTGCAACGAATGTGCCTCTGCATGATACTGTCTTTACATAGTTATTTTTTATATCATAAACATAGAAGCCATAACACCGGTCATTTCCCTTGTTTTTCTCAAGCTTATTTCTTGTTATTAAATCAATAACAATATGATTCTCATGCACTGTTATGTTCCTGTTTGCAAGCACTTTTTTTGCAAGCACTTCCATCACACTTATCCCTGTTGTGTCTTTCACATGGAATATCCTGCTTGCAGAATGCCCCCCCTCCCTATGCAAGTCATATTCATATCCCTTTTTCGCTTTGTCAAACTGCACTCCCTTGCCTGCAAGCCATTCTATAACTTCCCGGAAAAAGTTTTCAACGCAGAACTTGACAATTTTCTTATCATTAATTCCATTTCCTGCCTTCAATGTATCACTAATATGTTTTTTGAACGAGTCTCCCTGAATCGGCTTCCCGTTAACTAAAGGGACTGCTGCCAGACCTCCTGCGGTCAGATAGCTGTTGCAGTCCTGCACAAATTTCCCTTTCACAAATAAATCGACTTTCTTTCCTCCTTCAGCAAGTTCAAGTGCAACAGCGCAACCTGCAAGCCCGCCTCCGATTACACCGCAATCTGTCTTGAGTAATTTATTTTTCATCTTTCATTGGATATTTTTCAATCAGCGATTTTACTCTTGAAGCATAAACCCTCTTACCGGCATCTGTGTAAACCTTGTCGCCGTATTTCCCGAAAATATAGCCCAGTCTTTTCTCTATTCCTACGTACTCGTCCTCTGCAATGCAATTGTCAGTAGCTATCAAAACCTGCGTTGCAATCTTTTCTTCATCAAAAAGAGGTCTTGCCATCATCATTATTCCTCCGATTTCATATTCTTCCGGGTTTTCAATGTCAAAATAAGGCAGCGGCTTTACCATGTAATCAAGCATCTCTTCTTTCTTTATAAAAAAAGGGATATGGCATGCTATAATTCTTGACAGTGACTCCTTGTTCTCAAGCATGCCTGTGAGGGCATTATTATAGTTCATCAAAAAATAACTGCCTACTAGGCCGTGAAAGATGCCTTTGGGCCTTTCTTTGAATATGCTATCAATAACACTGTGAAATTTTGCCACGTCATGGACAGATGCAGCCAAAGTTATCAGCTTCACCAAATCCCTGCTGAGATTGTTATCTTCAGCCCGCTTCTTTGAGAACTCTGTTACTTTGACAATATGATTGAAGACCTTCAGATCATGCTCGTTGCCTACGTATTCTCTGAGAATATTGAATATCTCTTTCATTTCATTCATTTCAGAACCTCCAGGCTTATATCCAATGCCTTTGCAGAGTGAGTTAACGCGCCTATTGAAACATAATCTGCTCCTGTTTTTGCAATCTGCTTTATTGTATCAAGATTAACTCCTCCTGATACCTCAACTTTTGCCCTTCCTGCAACAAAGTTCACACATTTTTTAATCTGCTTTGCACGCATGTTATCAAGAAGCACAATATCTGTCCCATTCTCAATTGCTTCTTTGAGTTCATTCATGTTTTTTACTTCTACCTCTATTTTCTTTCCTGTTTTTCTTGCAGTCTTTATTGCATTCGCAACACTTCCTGCAATCTCTATATGATTATCTTTGATTAAAACAGCATCGTTCAGATTAAACCGGTGATTAAAACCACCGCCAACCTTAACAGCATATTTTTCGAAAGTTCTCAAGCAGGGTGTTGTTTTTCTTGTATCAAGAACCTTTACATTCCCAGAAAGTTTCACAAATTTCCTAGTAATAGTTGCTATGCCGCTCATCCTTTGCAGGAAATTTAATGCAACCCTCTCTCCTGACAGAATCGCCCTTGTATTCCCCTCTATCTCTGCAATAATCTTTCCCTTCTTTGCAAAATTCCCGTCTTTTAATTTCTTTTTGAAAATAATGTTTTTATCAAGCTCTTTGAAAACATCTTTCGCAACATCTAGCCCTGCAATCACTCCATCTTCCTTTGCTATTATTACTGCCTTTGATTTCATCGATGCAGGTACTATTGAATTTGTCGTTATATCGTCATTACTCAAATCTTCCCTCAGCGCTTCTTTTATAAGATTCATTTTCCAACCTCCAGCATCTTTCTTAATGCCTTTTCAGCCTTTTTTCTTGTTTTCTCTTCTACAATAACTTCATATCTCCCAGATTTTAATGAATCAAGCACTGATTGTAGTGTTATTCTTTTCATCTGCACGCAAGTCCCTCCAATCCCATAAAAAATCTTGTTAGGTATTTCCTTTTTCAACCGATTGATCATGCCTTCCTCAGTAACTATTATGAATTCTTTCGCATTTGATTCTTTGGCGTAAGACAGCATCTGACTTGTTGAGCACACTGCATCAGCCAACTTAACAACTTCCTGCCTACATTCTGGATGCACTAGCACTTTGGCATTCTTTTTGTTTTGTTTTGCTTTTTTTACATTGTCTGCAGATATTTCCTGATGAACATAGCAAAACCCATTCCATGGAATAATCTTTTTTGTTGTATTGCTTTGCACATATGCTGCAAGATTTTTATCAGGCAGAAAGATTACTTCCTTTTCCTTTAAAGCATTGACAATCTTTACAGCGTTTGCTGATGTGCAGCAGATATCTGACTCTGCCTTTGTCTCCGCATTTGTATTGACATAGCTCACAACAGCTGCATTAGGATATTTCTTCTTCATTTCTCTAAGCAAATTTAAGTCTACCATCCTTGACATCATGCACTGTGCAGCAAGTTCAGGGTGCAATACAGTTCTCTTAGGATTCAGAATCTTTGCTGTCTGAGCCATGAAATCAACCCCACAAAACACAATCACTTTCGCTTCTGTCTGTGCAGCAGCCCTTGCAAGTTCAAATGAATCCCCTAAAAAGTCAGCAACCTCATAAATCTCAGGCCTCTGGTAGTTATGCACAAGTATAACTGCATCTTTCTCCTTTTTCAGATTGTTAATCTGCTCAATCAACTTTTTGTTGTTCATCTTATTCCTCAATTCCTCGCACAAAGATAATTCTGGGAGTTCTCCTTTTATGCTCAGACCTTTCAATCATCAGTTTTGCTTTTGCTATAATCTCCTTATTGCAATTGTTTCCTTTCCCCTGCAGGATTATATCAAGCATCTCATAACTTACCCCCATCTCTCCCTCATCTGTCTGCCCTTCCCAAAGGTCAGCACTTGGTTTCTTATTTATTATTTTCTGTGGCAGTTTCAGTGCTCTTGCAACATCAAAAACTTCTGTCTTGTACAAATCTCCTATAGGCAGCAAGTCAACTCCTCCATCCCCGTATTTAGTGAAATACCCTACAGAAAGTTCTGACTTATTCCCCGTCCCAATCACCAATCCATCAAATTTGTTTGCAAAAGCATAAAGCACAATCATTCTTGTTCTTGCCATAATGTTTCCCTTCCCAATATGGCTCATTTCAAAGAAGTTGAAACTATCAACCGTCTGCTTAATGTTAACCTCTTTGCATGCTATACCTAAATGATTAACTAAAAGAATTGCATCATCTGTATTATTATTTCCGTAAGGCATTGAGATTCCCACTACATTCTCTTTTCCTACTGCCTTTACACATAATGCAGCAACAACTGCGCTGTCTATCCCGCCAGAGATTCCTATAACTGCCTTTTTGTTTCCAATAAATTCCTTAAGTTCAGTTATGATTGTTTCAATTGCCTTTTCAAGTTTCATTTTCTGCTCCTGTATTTTTCCTTAAGATAGTTAGATCTTGTTTTTAAATTTATAATTGCATTGAACAGGTTAAACTTAAAGTCCCTGTAAATAGTATGGCTGTTCCATTCTTTGTACATTTTAAAACAGGGGGAATTTTCCCTGACTGAAAAATTCTGAAATGATATGTAATTAAGGGGGGTCATTGCTATGAATAATAATGTTTTCAAGTAATCAAGAAAGTTCTCATCCGGATATGAAAGGATAATTGAAGTTCCTGTGAATATTCCATTCTTATTCCATTCCATGAATTTTTCCTTTATTTCCCTTATGTTCTTGGGGCGTCTCATAGCCTGCAAAATCTTCACTGATGCACTCTGTATTGGAATCCCAATATATGCTATATTCTTGAGATATTCTGGTTTTATCTTTCCAACCCATTCCGGCTCAAGATATCTAAGCATGATAATCTTTTTCCTGCTTATTGCATATTCCATTATCTTATTAAAATTCCTATGCATCCCTATATTCTCCCCAATAAATAAAAGATGCCTCGCCCTGCTCCCGTCTATTTGGTTCTTGACATATTCAAAATCGTGCTCAATATATCTTCCTCTATTATTGGGGATTGCGCAATAAGTGCATTGCTTATCGCATCCTTTTGAAATTCTTAGCGTGTCGAACTCAAATGGCATTTTACTGAATATGATCCCATCTGTTGTAAATGCATAGAATTCTGCAAGTTTAGGGTTATCTTTTTTAAGTCTGTTCAACTTGTCTATTTTCTTCTCCATACGATCAAGCCAGAATGGATTGCATCTTACAACTGTTTTTTCACACGGATAATTTATCTTGTTTATTTCTCTGAATGATTCATCTGCTGTGAAGAATTTTATGTTTGCGTATCTAAAAAGAACTTCCCTTTCCTTGGCATTGCTGAGACATCCTCCAACGTAGATTGGCTTTCCTTTTGCAATCACGTTAAGTTCCAGTATATTTCTGACAGAATTTTGCGCAGAATCTTTTGAGACAGCGCAAGTCGTCACTACAATGAAATCCGCATTATCCAGATTAGATACCTGTTCATTGCCAGTTGCTTTAAGGAGTGCATTAATCCTGTTGCTTTCATCCACAAGAGACAAACAAGCAGTTGTAAAACTATAGAATCTTTTTTCTCTTTGTTCCAAAAGTTCTCCAAATGCCGATTTCATCTCAGTTCTCCTAAAATCTCTTCTGTTTTCTTTACCAAAGCCCCGTTATTTTTCCAATTATCAATTAGCTCTGCAAAAGGTCCTGGAAGCTCTTTTATCGCATCCTCTGCAACAACAACTTCGATATTCTTTTGCAGCAATCCAAGCACTGCAAAATTAACGCATACATTTGTAGCAACCCCGTAAACAACAGCCCTTTGTGGCTTTATCTTATCAACAATCTGCTCAGTGTACCTGTTTCCCTTAAACACATCAAAGTCATCCTTGTATATCGTGATGTTTCTTCTCTCTGCAATTTCTTTATTGTCAATATTTTTCATTTGCCAATCAACAATGTATGGTTCTTGAGGGTTTGTTGCAGGAATAAACTCTGCCCCTTTTGTTCCAATAACGCAATGTGCTGGGAAAGTTGTTTTGAAATCTGGCTTTTCTGCTATCTCTTTTGAGCAAGCGGTATGCCAGTCACCGGTGTTCACTACCTTTATGTTTTTGTCTTTTGCAAATCTTGTAAGTTTCTCAAGATTTCCTTCAATCGCTCTTGCTCCAGATATTGGAAGTTTTCCACTGAAACTTTTGTCATTTCTCATAAAATCATACTGCGTGTCCACATTCCAAAAGATAATTTTCATTTTTAACCTCCCTGTGATTGTATTTTTCTTTTAGGCCATCAATAAGTTCCTCTAATCCATTTGAGATTCTTAATTCATATTTTCTGACAGCTCTTAACTTTCTGACTTCAGCTGGAAGCATTGCAACATTTTCCAGCGCATACTTTCTGATATCATTCAAAGCCCTTCTTTCCACTACCCTGTTTCCATTATCAACAATCTTCTCTAAAAGAGGCGTACCATTAACTACCTCATTCTCCAATGCCAATGTGTCATAAAGGAAATTTCCATTCATGTCTTTAATCCTGTACACTTGCTTCCTTCCAGGATAAGTTGCTTTTTCAGGGGAGAGTTTTATCTTTGCACCCTCTTCATCTTCAACAAGCTTGTAAACTCCAGGAATCGCAGCAACCGGCTTTGCAGTTATCATTTCTGTCCCCACACCATATCCATCAATTGGCACATTTTTTTGAGTGAGATCTGCTATCTTGTATTCATTAAGGTCATTGCTTGCAACTATCTTTACATAATCTAAACATTCGTTATTCAATATTACTCGCACATCTCTCGCAAGTTCCTCAAGATTTCCTGAGTCAAGTCTTACTGCCCCAAGCTTCTTTCCTTTCTTTTCAAGTTCCTTTGCTATAATTGCAGCATTTCTTACTCCCTTTAAGGTGTCATAAGTATCAATAAGTAAAGTTGCATTATCAGGAAACGTCTTCACATACGCCCTGAATGCCTCAATCTCAGTTGAAAAACCCATAACAAAGCTGTGCGCATGTGTTCCGGTGATAGGTATTCCATACTCCTTTCCAGCTTTTACATTGCTTGTTGCAACTGCTCCCCCAATATACGCAGCTCTCGCTCCCTTCATCGCAGCATCCTCTCCCTGTGCCCTTCTTAATCCAAAATCAACTACCTTTGCATCTTTCGCTGCATTAACAACCCTGTTTGCCTTTGTTGCTACCATTGTCTGAAAATTGATTATATTAAGCAACCCTGTCTCAAGAAACTGGGCTTGAGCCCTTTTTGCGCTTACTCTCATTACAGGGGTATTGGCTGCAATAGGAGTCCCCTCCTTTACTGCATATATCTCGCCATTAAACTTAAAGCCCTTAAGGAATTCTAAAAAATCCTTTGCAAATATGCCCTGCTTCCCAAGATAATCAATATCTTCCTGCTCAAATTTAATGTTCGTTGCATAATCTATTGCCTCCTCTACACCTGCTGCAATATAATACCCCCAGTCATCAGGAAGCTTTCTTATGAAAAGGTCAAATGTTGCATTTTCATCATTCTTGTTGTTGTCAAAATATGCAGCATTCATTGTAAGCTGATACAAGTCAGTAAGCAGCGTTTTTCCGCCAGCATTCCTGTATTCATCAGCCGCCTTGTTGATTAGTGTATCCTTTACCATAACATAGTGTAATAAATACACTATTTAAACATTGCTGTTGTCCAAAGAATACATCAAAAATTTAGAATTTGCACTAATAAATTATTTTTTACAAACTATCCCGCAAGATTCCTGATCGTGCTTTAATTCCCTAAAGCCTGTTTCTTTAAGCCTTTTTATTATCCCTCCAACAAATTTTGCAGAAGTTCCTTTAAGTTTCCCAGGCTCTGGAGCATAATGCCACAATCTTCCATTATGCTTTAGTATTCTATAAAGATGCTTGTAGAAATCTGCATGATAGAGCGCAGGAGCCATCTTGAATGTAGGAGGGTCATGAATTATGCAGTCAAATTCTTTATCTTTAAAATCAAGGATTGCTTCTGTTGCATCCTTATTTATTATTTTTATTTTTGGATTGTTGAATAATTCTACTGATGCTTCATTAAGCTTGCAAAGTTCTATAACCTCAGAATCCATTTCTATAGTTATTACTTCTTTTACTTCTTGTCTCCTTGCAGATTGTATTGCAGTGTATCCTAATCCGGTGCAAATATCTAATACTCTTCCAAATGGTCTTGCACTTCTTATCTTGCATAAAGTATCTGTTAATGGATCAAGTGTTGCAAAACGATGCATTGGCACTCCATTTATTCTCAAAACAGGTATTGTCTTTGTTGGAAGAATTTGATAAAATGTATTAGTCTTTTGCGAGAAAAATTGAGTCTTGTTCATTTTTTTAAATTCATCTCCACAATCATTTCTATATGATTTGTTTGGGGAAACATGTCAAACAATGCCGTCCTGCCCAATTCATAATTCTTAAATTTTGCAATGTCCTTTCTTAGCTGTTCTAAGTTGCAGGAGACATAAATTATTTTTTGTGGCTTGGAAACTTTTAGATATTCTATTGTCTTTTGGTGCATCCCGCTTCTTGGGGGGTCAATAATTGCATAGAAAGGCTCCTTAAATGAAACTCTTTTCACATATTGCGCATCAATATTGTAAACCTTGATATTTTTTGCTTCATTTTTTTCAACATTGAAATTTGAGGCATTCATTGAAGCAAAATCATTGTCAACAACAGCTACTTCCTTGAAAAGATTTGCATTTACTATTCCAAAAACTCCCACCCCCCCATAAAGGTCAATCAATGCGTTTTTCTTTGTATCCTCTTTCAAGATTATATCATTGCAAAACTTGTTCATTTTTTCTGCTATCTCTGTATTCGTCTGGAAAAATCCAGTCAGAGAATATGAAAATTCTTTTCCCATTATTTTTTCTTTCATCAATTCATTTCCCTTTATTAAAAAAGCATCTTGCACTAAATCTGAATTATCCTCTCCTTCATATGCCACTGATACATTATCTGCGATTGTACTTTTTGAAAAATCCCTTATTGAGTCTATTGCATTTTTTAGGTCAGACTCTTTTCTTGATAGCAAAAAAACAATTGACTTTTCCATTGATGATACTCTCAAAATAAGTGATTTTAAAGAAGTGAAGGTATTTTTTAGAAAATGTTTTCTTATCTCTGTTATCAATTCGTTTACTCCCTCATTTACAATCTCGCATCGTTCTATGTCAATCACAGTTGAGGGACTATTCTTTGCCCTTAGTCCTAATGAATCTTTGCCAAATAGCAAGTCTAGTCTATTCCGATAGTTGTAAGGGCTGCCTTGGAAAACTTCCACCCTGCCTATTCCTAATGCTTTTTCTGCTTTCTGCTTTTTATGTTCTATCTGTACTTCGTAATCTATGTGCTGCAGGGAGCATCCATTGCATTTATTAAAATATCTGCATAAGGGCTGTGCCATTTCAATAAGTAAAACTAGGGATTAATATACATTTGTTTGAAAGATATTTAAACTATTATTGTTTTTAATTAAAATGCATGATGACAAAGAAACACAAAAAGAGATATGGGATGCTATAGCCTCCTCATGGCATTCATTCAGGCAAAAACCCCACCCCCAAATTCTGCTCGTTCTAAAAAAATATGCAGAGCAATGGAAAATCGGAAAAATCTTGGAGATAGGGTGTGGAAATTGCAGGAACATGATTCCTTTTGAATATAACGGGTTTGATTGCTATGGAATTGACTTTTCTGAAGAAATGCTCAAGCATGCAATGGATTATGGAAAAAAGCACAAATTAAAAATAAAGATAAAACAAGCACATTCAACTTCCTTGCCTTTTGAAAAGAACTATTTTGACTATGTCCTTTGCATATCTATGCTTCATAATCTTGATGCTGCAGGAAGGGAAAAAACATTACGAGAGATAAAAAGAATACTAAAGCCAAATGGAAGGGCGATAATTGTTGTATGGAACAAACTGCAATGGAAATTTCTTTTCAAAAAAAATAACATAGAAATGCCATGGCATATTGGTGAGAAAGTTTACCAAAGATACTATCATCTCTTTACAGCATGGTCTTTGAAAAAACTTCTTCTAAAAGAAAACTTCAAGATTCATGAAAGCAATGTATTCGGACCAAATCTTATATTTATCGTGCAATGATTATTTGCTATTATAACTGCCTCTAGAATTTCTATTGTCAATCTGCACTCTCTCTGCAATCCTCTCAAGAAGTATCTCTGCACTCTCTTCTTTTTCAAACTTAATTGGCTGTGTTACAAATGCCTTGTATCTTGCCTCATTTGCACCGTCAATAAATTCAAACTTGTAAACTGAATTTTTTGGAACAATCATCTCTACTTTCTGGTATCCTGATACTGGCGGTTTGGCATCCTGAGACAGTATTATATCGCTGCCGTATATTATTTTCGCATTGTCAAAAATATTAGAATCTTCTTGGAAATATTTTTTTCTTAATTCTAATTCCTTCTTTTCAATGTCATCTTTGCTCATTGTTCTTATAGGTATGATTCTTACAATAATATCTTCAAGAGGCCTTCTAGTCTCCTCGTCAAGAATTTCAAAGTTTACATTTATTGGAGAGATATAATCTACTAATTTAGACATGATATCTGACTTGAATATTGAATAAATCTTTTCAAAATCTGGTTTTTTCATTATTAAATCTGCAGACTCTGATTTTTTTTGATTTCCATCTTTCATCACCGATATGGATATTTTCTGCTTTATAACCTCTATATTTGAATTTACAATCTTGTCTAAGTCGTAATAATTCTTCCCCTCTTCTGTTACCTGTGTAAGCAACTTTTGAAGGATAAACTGCTCTGAAAAAAACAATTTGTTATTCAGTTTCTCAGATTTGAATCCATTAAAGTCAAAATAAACATGCCCGTTTTTATCTGCATCAACATTTGTAAATCCTACCGGTCCTGTCGGTTCAAAAAAGAATACGTCTGTTTTAGCATTTGCTACATTTTCATTTTCTTTGATTAAGAATTCTTCTTTTTCTATTCTGTTTTCCAAAATTGTTTTTCCTTCTACTGAATCAAGAAAATTTCTGCTGATAGTATTGCCGCTCTTTAAATCGTTTACTTCCCTATATCTCAAATCCTTTGTTTTTGTAGAATATAAAACATTCCTAGTTATTTCTTCTTTTTGAGACTTTCTTACATCAAAACTTAAAATTGAATCTTGCTGTTTTACATTCTCAATAGAATAACTATCAACAATATTAGAATTCTCATCAACTATTGTTTTTGTCTTTTCTTGTTTTTCATTCTTGCTGATTACTCTCTCAACAATAATTGGTCGCCTTTGAATTTCAGCCAAACTCATTGTCATGGAGCTAGAGCATCCGCTTAATGAAAGCGCAAGCAATCCTGCTAAACCTGCCTTTGCAAATCTATTCATAAAAAATCAGAGAAGGAGTGCTTATTTAAATCTTTCTTTTTTAGTAATTCCATAGTGACAACATCAAAAAAAACTTGTTTAAATTGCATATGGGTTGAGTTTTAGGATGCAAGGAAATTCTTTTGAATTTCCTGCGCAGAAAATCCCGTAATCCTCACTTCGGTGAGCCTTGCCTGATTTTCTTGTGCTCAAGAACAAGACATAGAGTGTTCTTGACATTAACCAATGTAATCTGCAGGCTTATTGAAAAAATCCTTTATGGACATTTTCTGAGAATTCACTACTTTACCTGAAATTGCGTCGACATGAACATTAAGGATCTGCATTGCCTCAAGGAAGCATGTTGCATTCCATATTGTGCTCTCGCCTTCAACTCCAAGAATCATTATTATTTTTGACACCTTCCCTCTTAGGTCATTCTTCTTTATCTCTTTCTTTACCTCCAAAACAACTTCTTCAACATCTGTTGTGATATTCTCTTTTAGCTTGAGTATTTTCTTCTTTGCCATAAGCTCCTCTATCTTCAATGTCACATTGTCGTTTATGCTAAATATCCCAACCCTGTCCTCGCTTATCTGGAAATTGAGCTGGCATGTATTTTGTTTGCCAGAAAAATCAACTATGAAAAATGCTGTACATAAGTAAGAATTCTTATTCTCACTTTTGAATTTCTTGTACTCCTCGCTCTTTTTCAGCTTTGAAATCGATTCTTTAAAATCCATCTTACTTCCTTTCTGATATCTCCTCTTTTATTCT
Source organism: archaeon (assembly GCA_043808285.1). Taxonomy (GTDB): domain Archaea; phylum Nanobdellota; class Nanobdellia; order Pacearchaeales; family DTIR01; genus JAZDFA01. Next base: position 26,782 of record JAZDFA010000002.1, on the reverse strand, counting down.
TAAGACAAAATCTTCAATCTTTACCCCGAATTCTGGTTTTTTTCCTTTGCATCTTAAAGCAATAGTATTATTCTGCTCTTCCTTATCGCCAATTAGTATAGTATATGGTATTTTTTCAAGCTCAGCATTCCTTACCTTGTCATTTACTGTTGAATCTTTCAAATCAATATCACTCCTTATTCCTTTTTCTTTTAATAACTCAAATACTTCTTCTGTCTTTTTCTTATTCCGGTCTGTAAAACTCAATACTCTTACCTGAATTGGAGCAAGCCATACTGGCAAATTTCCGTTTGTATGTTCCAGTAATATCCCTATAAATCTTTCAAGAGAACCATAAACAACCCGATGTAGCATTACCGGTCTATGAGTCTTATTGTCTTCTCCAACATACTCCAAATCAAATCTTTGGGGCATTGCAAAGTCTAGTTGTATTGTTGCACATTGCCATGTTCTTGCCAGACTGTCTTTTATATGAAAATCTATCTTGGGGCCATAAAAAGCTCCATCCCCTGTATTTACCTTGAATTTTATTCCTTTCTCTTTCAATACTGCTTCAAGTATTTTTTCTGCTTTATCCCAAAGAATTTCTTCTCCTATCTTCTTTTGAGGTCTTGTAGATAACTCAACATGATAATCAAATCCGAATTTTTTGTAAACCAGGTCTATCATTTCCATTATCCCTGCTATTTCTTTTTCCAGTTGATTTTCAGTGCAAAATATATGTGCATCATCCTGAGTGAATTTGATAACTCTAAAAAGTCCTGCTAAAACTCCTGAAAGCTCCTGTCGATGGACTACTCCAAGCTCTGCCATTCTTAATGGGAGATTGTTATAAGATTTAGGCGTTGATTTGAATACAAGTATCCCACCAGGGCAATTCATAGGTTTTACCGCAAAATCTCTGCCCTCATATTTTGTAAGGAATATGTTTTCCTTGTATTTTTCCCAATGCCCACTAATCTGCCACAATTTCTTATCCATCACAAAAGGAGTTGAAACTTCGAGGTATCCTGCCTTTCTGTGTTCTTCTCTTAAAAAAGAAATTAATTCATTGTATATCACAAGGCCATTGTTATGCCAAAAAACCATTCCAGGAGCAACATCATGAAATGAAAACAAGTCAAGTTTCTGGCCGATTATTCTATGGTCATTGTCTTTAAGTTTTGTAGTATCCAGTTTTGTCTTAGATATGCTCCTCAAAAGCTGCTTAGGGTCATATTCTTCTTTTATTTCTGTCTTTCCGAGGGTTTCTTCAACAGATATCTGCCTGCTTAACTCAGATAGTGGATGCCCCTTGCACTTTAATTCAAACTCTTTGTAATATCCAAATGGGGCATGATACACCTCGAACTTGCCCTTCTTTAATTCAGCTTCTGCATCACTTAGTATCTTCATTGCATTTTGAGGTGATGCAAGATCTGTTGCAAGATGAGCATAGGGATAAAGAACTATCTTCTTGCAGTTCACTTGAGAAGAAATATCTTTTATATTTTCAGCCAGTTTAGAAACAATCAATCCAGAATTGTTCTCATCAGCTTTCTGTATAGAGGTAAGTATTACAAGACATTCCTTTATCTCTTTGCCTTTTTCATCATCTTTAGATATCTGCTCTGGCTCCCTAATGGCTTTTTTTACAGGCTTGAATTTTATGTAATCACAATGCAAACTTAATATCTTCATGCTAATGAAAACCCTGATTATTTTATAAATTTAACTAAAATTTAATTCGAAGAGGAGCAAAGGAGGTAGTTTAGAATGGGAAGCATTAGTTATCAGCTAATTTTAACATTGCAAGATTTAAACAAAATTACAAAAGAGAATATTAAAAAAATAACTGGCAAAAAGATTGTGCTTATCAAAAATAGACTGGTAAAATTATTTTTTATATAGTTGGACAGGAAAAAAACAATGATATTTGAAGCAATTAATGCCAAAACAAAGTATATGATTCTCGCATCCTGGCTAAAAGCGCTATAATCTCCAGAAATAGTTGTTTTTCTAAATGGGTAAAACCATTTTATTCCCCATTTGCTTATCGAATCTTGAAGTAAATGCATATTACTAGCAAGGAAAAAAGTTAAAGTTGGTATAATCAAGAATATCAAAGTAGTCCATTTAAAATAAAGATTGCCAAGAAAAATCAGCATAAAAAATAAAATGCTCGCGATAGATACTCCAAGTAAAGTATGTGATATCCCCCTATGCTCATCTTTTACAGAATCTTCTTTAACCCATTTTTTATTTATTAAATAAGCTACCCCATAAGAAGGATAGTAAAGAATATATCTAAACAAATTTCCTAGAATAATGAGTATTGATGAATAAATAAATAGAAGAAAGTTATAGATATTTTTAGCGTCTTTTTTTGATTTATACTCTTTATAGGAACTTTGATATCCAATTTTACTTGTATCTTGTTTCATCTTAAATATTCGTGATTCTTCACAATCTGTATCTGGATATACCGCACCACAAAATAATCCAAAAAATATTAAGAAGACTATACTTGATGAAAAATTAAAAAAATTGAACATGGGAACAAAAAGAACACCCATTAAGATTATTTGGGATATATGTGAATCAACTCTCATATTAATGTGTCTGGCTTCATTGTTTATAATCTCTTCTTTTAGTCTTGCCGCTTACCAAAAATAAGCTGGCACAAGCATAAAATACGAGGGAAAAACCTTAAAAGAGCATTTTAAGTGATAATAGTATGAAATTAAAATTAAGACTGGGAACAGCAGGATTGCCACTTGCTTGTAAGGGAAAAACACTTGCAGAAGGCATTGGATATACCTCAAGTATTGGTTTGAATGCTTTTGAAGTAGAATTCGGAAGAGGTGTAAGGGGGGAGAAAGAAGAGTGGAAAAAGGCAAGGATTGCTGCTCAAAAAAATGATATATTACTTAGTTGCCATGCCCCATACTGGATTAATTGCTGCTCCCCCATTAAAGAAAAAAGAGAACTATCTTGCAGAAATCTATTGGAAACAGCAAAAGCAGCAGAAATTCTTGGAGCGTATATAATAGTATTCCATCCCGGATACTTTCAAAAACAAACGTATGAATCTGCTCTTGGCAATTGTTTAAGAGTATTAAATGAAGTGGAAGAAAAGATGAAGAAGCAAAAACTTAATTGCTTCCTAGGCGCAGAGACAACTGGCAAGCCAAGTGCTTTTGGCTCATTGCAAGATAATATAAAACTTTCAAAAGAAATAAAAAATTTAAGGCCCGTTATCGATTTTGCTCATTTGCATGCAAGAACAAATGGAGGCATAAAAACAGAACAGGATTATCAAGAAATATTCAACTCTATTGAAAGTGAGCTTGGTAAAGAATACCTTAATCCCTTGCATTGCCATTTCACAGAAATTCAGTATTCAATTAAAGGAGAGATAAGACATCTCCCCCTAGGCTCTAATAACTCTCCAGATATGAATATGCTTGCGAGGGTTATTTCAAATAACAAATATAACCTGACAATGATTTCTGAGTCGCCCCTTATTGAAAAGGATGCATTAAAAATGAAGGGTTTTATAAAAAAAGGGTAGTTTTTACTACTATAGAATTGTTACTACCGAAAAGTTTATAAACTGGTAGGAATAAGGTAGATTAGTAAATTAAAACTAAACTAAGGGAGCCAAAAAAAACATGAAAACCAAAAATTCGTTTTTTGTTTTTGTAGTAGCAGTTTCGATAGTTTTAGCTAGTATGACTGCAATGGCTTCAGAGATTGCTTCTGATGTGACCCTAAAAGTCAATGGAGATTTCATTGATGGAAAGGTTATTGGCATAACTGCCGGTGAAACACTTGACTTGCAAGTAGCATTCAAGGCAATAGCCGATGAACAGGATGTCAAAGTCAGAGCATGGATAGAGGGTTATAGAGACGACATAGAAATAGAGACAACAAGATTCGATGTCATCGCAAACAGGACCTATACAAAGAGTTTTTCAGTAGCTGTACCTTTGGACTTGGATATCAAGGATGATTACAAGTTAATCTTAAGGATAGCTGGAAAGAACAAAGAAGACCAACAGAGTTACTCTTTGACAATACAAAGGCCTAGTTACGATGTAGAGATTCTTTCAACAGAATTCGTAAGAGAAGTCAAGGATGGCGACAATGTTTTGATCAACGTTGTTGTGAAAAACAGGGGAAGCCACAAGACTGAAGACCTCTATATAACCGCAAAAATCTCTGAGCTAGGCATACAGAAGAAGGTTTACGCTGGAGACTTAGTAGCAGTTGACTGCGAAGACAACTGTGATAAGGAAGATGCAGTTGAAAAGACAATTGTATTGCAAATACCAAAGGGAACAAAGTCAGGACAATATGACTTGACAGTTGTTGCCACAAACGACGATGCAACAGATACTGTTGTTAATTCAATAACAGTAAATGGTGCACAAGTACAAGATAAAGTAGAGGTATTGACAACTCAATTGACAAAGGAAGTCCAGATTGGAGGAAAGGAAATCTATAAGATAGAAATCGTTAATCCAACTGATGAGACAAAGGTTGTAACAATAACTACACCTGCTGCATTAGAAAAAGCCGGCTTAAAGATAATAGCAACACCTTCAGTAGTTACTGTGCCTGCAAACTCTGCACAAACTGTCGAAGTTGAAGTAGAAGCTACAGATCAAACAACAAGCGGTACATACACTGTGCCTATCCAAGTTGGTTCTGATGGACAAAACAAGGAAGTAGGTATAACAGCTAATGTAGTAAAGGCAAAGACACAAAGTACAACAGTAAACAGACCTTTATTGACAATGGCAGTAGTGCTTGGATTGCTTTTCGTTGTATTGGTTGTTGTTCTCTTCACAACTATGAAAAAGCCTGAAAAGGCCGGTGAAGAAGAAACAGCTTACTATTAAACTACGAAAGAACAAAAGACTCATTGCATTTAATTTTTTAATTGGAAATTTGTTTTTTAATTTCCTTTTTCTTTTTTTATGTCAAGAACACTTGACAAAACCACATACTTTTAGTATGTGGTCGTGTGTTCTTGAGCACAAGAAAATCTTACTAGATTTTCTGCGCAGGAAATTCAAAAGAATTTCCTTGCATCCTAACAGAGGGAATCTTAAAGATTCCCAATGTCCCGAAAAGATTTGCTTTTCGCGAAGTTGCATGCAAAACACACCCCCGCGAAAACATCTTGTTTTCGGGGCATAGGAAATTAGTAAATTTCCTCTGTTTAGGGTGTGGTAAAACTCAGCGACTTTTTGATCTAAATTAATTTTTTTAATCAACGTGGTTGTTTAGGTTGAAGGTTACTATAGCAGGGAGCAAAAGTAACTCAGAATATTTCTCTAGGTTCTTAATTGGGGATGGTGTTATAGAGTCATACGTATTAAACAATTCTGCCATTGTCAAGAAACAATTCTGCAAAACAAGAAAACCATATCAACTGCCTTACTCCTAACTGCTCAATGTCACTCCATTAAAAACCGTAACCGTCGTTATGGGTGGGTGGAAGGAACGTAAAAAGAATTAATATTTCTCAAGAATATATTTATACTCGTTATCAGTATGTAATTTATGGGCGAAGGCTACATACTCCCAAGAGATGAATATATCATTCTATACAGAACAATAAAAGAATGCCTGAAGATATCTGAAGACAAATTCTGCACTTTTGGAATAGGTTTCCCCAACTCAATTAAATCTCATGCGATAATTCTCAAAAAAAGAAGAATAACAGATGTTAACTTCACATTAAGATGCTATCGCTCTGTTTATCTTGAGAATAAAAAGAAAAGATACACCCATATGAAAATTGAGATGTCCAGAAAAAACTACAGTTGGAACGGAGAGATAGACAAGGTAATTGATTTGATTGACAGATATAGGCATGACAACATGATAATACTAGGTATTGGTCCTGGAAGATTAGAAAAAAAGATAGAGGATGTTGCCGAAAAATTCACTGATGGAGTGAGTATGTATATTGACAAGAAAAGATTATAACCTCTTTTCTATCTTTATTGCAGTTGGTGCTTCTCCACCATGCCATGTGAATCTCGGTCTTACCCTTATAGGATATATTCTTTCAGAGTTATCATCCAGCAGTATTGCACTTCCTTTCAAAGCTGGAAGGTTGTTCATTTGATTCTTTATATCCTCAAGAAGATAAGTCTGCATTATAAGATTTAATGCCTCTATATCCGGTCTTGATGTGACTCTATGCGCTATTATTATATCTGATTGAGTCATTACATCTGTGTGTATAACTCCGGGCTGCTGTGTTGCAAGAACTAAAGATATGCCTGGCTGCCTTCCCTCCCTCAATAATTGTATCAATGCATCAGTCGCAGCAGTCTTGCCTACTTTTGGCAAGAATTCATGAGCCTCATCAATAAATATCCAAACTAGCGGCATTTCTCTCTCTTCTTTATAATTAAGATAATCTATGCCGTGCTGTACTGCTTTTACCTCTTCTGACTTTCTTGCATCCATTCTTTCATTAAACAATTTTCTGCATATCAACCCTATTACTAAAGCCCTTACATTGAATGTTCCTATTGAATTATAGCAGCTAAGGTCAAAAACAGTTGTTTTCCCACCTTGGATTAGCTCTCTTATAAGAGTTCCTTTGATATTCTTGTCTGCAAAAACACCCCAGGTCTTTGCTCCTTCAAACAGATTTACTGCTGCTTGTCTTGCATCAACTCCTGCTTCTTCATCTTTCTTCATCTTGGTGATTATATCATCTACATAAAAATCTCTATCTTGCTCCGCAAGACTTGAAACTGCCCTTTCCATTACTAGCGCAACAGGATTTATGAAATCCAATCCAAAAGTTATGCACCAGTCATCTGCAGTGAGCTCTCTTACATCTAACGCAAAAGGATGGTCTACAGGTATCCCTTTCTCATCATAAGATTTCATAAAACCGAAAGGGGCAAATATTCTTATTGGAAGTTTCTTCGCATCAAGCTGCCATTCTCTCATTAATTCGTATTCTTTTTCATTAGCGTACTTCATTGTCCAGAATATCCCCATGGTATCAAATATCAATGGTGCAATATTCTTTGAAACTTCTTCTGGAAGGTTAGAAATTTCTTCCGCTATAGCACCCAGAGTATAGCTCTTTCCACTCCCCCTTTTTCCAGCAATCAAAACTACATGGCTTCTTGCAACATCCATTAGTATTCTATTTGATAAAGAACTTGTCTGGCCCATCTTTACATACTGCTTCCCAATATATATTAGCCCATTAGTTCCAAGCCTCTTTTTATCGGCTTCATCCCTTCCAACTATAATATCATAAGGCATTTTTATTATAAAGAAAACAACCTTTTATATATTTTCATCAAAAAAACCTTTTGTATAACCCCACACTTTAGTGTGGGTTTGTTGGTTTTTTGGATGCTCAGAAATAAACCGCACTCAAAATGCCAATTTCTGACATTCAGGAAGGATTACAAATCCACAAGATTTTTAAACTAATATAACAACAAAAAATCATACAAAGATTTAAATATAATCTCCATATTAAAAATAAAAATGACTGAACACAAAGAAAATCAGCATCATGAACCCCCTCATGAAGAACAAAAGAAAAGGGAAGAAGTAGAAATCAAACCTTCAAAGATAAATTTCTGGGCGATTTCAACAGTAATTCTTGCTATTTTATTGATTGCTTCTTTCATGATGAATGGAAGTGCAACAGGAAAGGGAATAACCTCCACAGAAGCAGGCACAAAGGTTCTTACTAATGTTAACAAATACTTCATGCAGGAAGGCAGCGCAAACCTTTCAGGAAAAACAACTGAAGAAAGTGGGTTGTACAAAGTAGGATTAAACATTAATAATCAGGAGGTTTTTGTTTATATAACTAAAGATGGGAAATCACTGGTTCTGCCTAATGGAATTGTGGAGATAGCACAATTAGAAGCATCTCAGCCAAGCACCGACACAACAAATCAGCCTGTAGAAGATCAGATACCAAAATCAGACAAGCCAATTGTAGAATTATTCGTAATGAGCTTTTGCCCATACGGAGTAAAAGCAGAAAATACCATAATGCCAATATTGGAATCCTTAAAGGATAAGATAAACTTTAAGGTAAGATTCATAGTTAATGTAGGCGGAGAAAAAATAGAGAATGTTGATTCTCTTCATGGGATAAATGAAGCAAAGGAAGATGCAAGACAAGTAATAATAATGAGAGATTATCCTACAAAATTTTACGATTACCTTAAAGAGATAGATAATAACTGCTACAGTGTTTCAAGCGATGCTGCAAAGTTAGATACATGCTGGAAAGCTGCTGCAAAGAAGCTAGGAATGGATACAGCAAAAATAGAGACTGCAGCATATGCAAAAGAAGGAACTGACCTTCTAAAAGCAGACGAAGTAATAACACAACAGTTTGCAATAAGTGGAAGCCCAACATTAATGATAAATGGTGCTAAGAGCAGTGCTATATACAGCGGAACAGCTGCAACGCAAGCAGCAATATGTGCTGCTTTCAATACTGCTCCAGCAGAGTGCGGGACAGCAGTTGCGGCAGGGGATAGCTCAACAGTTCCAGCTGGAAGCTGCGCTTAAATAAAAGCAGAAAGGTGATTTCTCCTTTTCTTAAAAATGAAATCAACCAAACAAGAACTGCAAAGAAAAGTAAATGATTTTATTAGTGATCTTGATTTCTCTGAGCTTACAAAAGAACCCACATTTAAAACACTGGAAGAAGTGATAAAAGCGATAAAAGAAAAAGGGGTAAAAGAAATCTCTGAAGGGTCTTCCAAAAAGTTTGCTATTTTAAATTACTCAAATGAGATTTGTTCATATTTGCAGGATTACTGGGGTGAAATAGCAAAAAGACAAAACGAATGGATAACCAAATCTGATAATTTTCTTTCTAAGATAATAACAGAAGAAACAGGAATGCCTCAAAAAGACATTGATTTTATAAAAAAGCCTTTTTGCATGTATCAAAATTCATTATACGCACTTAATAATATTGCTTCTTTGATGAATGATTTAGGAATAGGCATTTACGCATCATTCAAAAATAAGGTAATCCCAATAAAAAGACTTAGATATGCCTATGCAAGAAACGTCTGTGAAGACCTCTCTTCTTTTTATTTTAAATCAATAGAAGAGGTAACAGAAATATTTGGATTAGAGATATCTAATGCAGACTGGCTGCATTTCAAAGACAATATAATAAAAGAGGTAATTCTTCCAGAAGTGGATGATGGGGACAGCGAGCTAAAAAAGAAAGATATAGAAGAGATGATAAATTCTAATGAAGAAAAAAGAAAAACATTCATTGAATCAGAAGTAAACAAGAAAAAAGACCGTCTTGTCAGGAATATAGAGATAATGGACTCTATATATGGCAGCGTAAAAAGAAAAACCAATAGCCTAAGCGATTATTTTGAAGATCACGTCATAAAAACCATGCGTATTACTACACCATAAAGGGTATGGTTTGCCACTGATTTTTAGGATCCTAAAAACAAAAACTGGCTACAGTAGTTTTGTTTTTTTGATAAAAAAATGCATTGAGTTGCCTAAAAAACCTTTTTGATATTCTTAAACAAGTCAGATTTTGTGATAACCCCTGTCAATTTCCCGCAATCCTGCACTACTAGCAAGGGAAAGTGCTTAAGCATGTCAGATATGACGCTAATGCTTGTTTCTGTAGGTATTATTGGCGGGGCGTCTTCCATTACCTCATTTAATTTAATCTCCTCAAAATTCTTGCCAAGGTGATTCAATACAGTTGTCTCTGAGACCAAGCCCAAAACTTTATTTTTCTTTATTACTGGAACTTGAGATATCGCATGCTTCTTCATTATTATTACTGCTTCGCTAAATTTATTTTCAGGTTTAAGAGAAACAACATGCTTATTCATTATATCTGATGCTTTCTTTGATTCATGCTTGCTCATGCTGTTTAATGCATCAAATATTTTCTGCACGTTGCTATAAGATGGCTCTATCTTGCCGGATTCTATCTTTGCTATCAGGCTTTGAGACACTCTTGCCCTTTCTGAAAGCTCTTTTTGGGTAATATCCAAATTTTTTCTCATCTGCTTTATTTCATTTAGTGTTATCATCTTTCTTAATCATCTTTGGAATATCTTACTTTTTAAATATTCCTAAAAGAATATTATTGTCAAAAGAATTTAAATAATAGGCAGTTTATTATTATAATATGCCAGAAAAAAGATTCATTAGCAGCGAATCAGTAACTGAAGGTCATCCAGATAAGATATGCGACCAGATTTCTGATGCTATACTTGATGATTTATTAATGCAGGACCCATATTCAAGAGTAGCTATTGAATGCCTTACAACTACTGGGACAATACATGTTGCAGGAGAAGTTACTACCAAAGGTTTTTGTGATGTTCAAACAATAGTAAGAAGAACTTTAAAAGAAATTGGATATACTGACCCAGCTTTTGGAATTGATGGTGATGACGCGGGTGTATGGGTAAGCATTCATGCACAAAGCCCAGATATAAGCCAAGGAGTTACTACTGCCCAAAATAAGGAACAAGGAGCAGGAGACCAAGGAATGATGTATGGGTATGCTTGCAATGAAACACCAGAATTAATGCCATTGCCGATTACATTAGCTAATAAACTTACAAGAAAGCTTGCAGAATTAAGAAAAAATGGAGGAATACAAAAAATAGGGCCAGATGGAAAATCTCAAGTTACAATTGAGTATATTGATGGCAAGCCAGTTAGGATAGAAGCAGTTGTTATTGCTCAACAGCACACTAAAGATGTTTCTGAGGATGTTTTAAAGAAAGAAATACTGGAAAAGGTAATAAAACCTATCTGTGGAAAGATGATAGACAATAAGACCAAGATTTACATCAATGCAACAGGAAAGTTCGTTATTGGCGGTCCTGAGGGCGATACAGGGGTAACTGGAAGAAAGATTATAGCAGACACTTATGGAGGGGTTGGAAGGCATGGTGGAGGGGCATTTTCAGGAAAAGACCCTACAAAAGTAGATAGGAGTGGTGCTTATGCTGCAAGATATATAGCAAAGAATATTGTTGCAGCAGGGCTAGCAGATAAATGCGAGGTGCAATTAAGCTATGCTATAGGTATTGCAGAACCTACGGGGATAAATGTTGAATGCTTTGGCACAAACAAAGTTCCTACAGGAAAGATTGCAGAACTCATAAAGAAGCATTTCCCCGTAAAACCAGCAGATATTCTAAATAAACTAGACCTTAGAAGACCAATTTATAGGAAAACTGCAGCATATGGTCACTTTGGAAGAAATGAGCCAGAATTTACCTGGGAAAAGACAGACAAAGTTGAGCTTTTGAAGAAAGAGGCATTTAACCAGCCTGCAAAAACTCCACAAGCCCAAGCTACACAAAACACTCAAAAAAATCAAATTCAGTCAAAACAACAGAATAAAACTGAACAAATTAAGAAATAGTTTTTCTGTATATCTTCTCTAACCCCCTACAAAAACAAATTATCTTTAGTTAACTAAAAAGCTAAGAATATCTTTTAATTAAACTATCTCTAATAGAACTCTTCTCCCTCGTCAGCGCCTTCTTCTAATTTTTCGTCTTCTTCTACAACATCTTTTATTTTCTCTGTCTTTGTTTCTTCTTCTGGCTGCTCTGATTTCTGCTCAGGTTTTTGGACTGCAGAAATATCTACCTTGCCTGTCACTTCAAGCTTTCCAAATTTGCCGGAAGTAAGCTGTTTTTCCCCTTGAAACTCATTAACATAACCATTTGTAATTTTTACCTTGTCTCCCACCTTGACTTTTTCAACATCCTGATTCCATAAGCTCAATTTAATGCTGCCGGAAGAATCCACTAATGTTGCTGTTGCAACAACCAGGTCCCTGCCAAACTTATTAAAAGTCCTTGGTTCACTAAGCTCTGTTACGGCTCCTTCTACTTCAACACTTCCTTGACCTGTTTTCAAATCTGAGATGTTCATGTCCATAAATTGAAACCACACTATTTAAAGTGTGGCTTTTTCAGTGGTTTAATTTTGGATCACAAGAAAATCTTAATTGATTTTCTGTGCCGGAAATCTAATAGATTTCCTTGCATCCTAATCAAGAAAAACCTTTTGGTTTTTCAGGACCCCGAAAAGCTTGCTTTTCGCGGAAACCGAAGTCAATCAGGTTTTTATGATTTCATTTGTTCAATATCTTGATTTATAAATCTTTTCTAAGCAGGAACTCGACTTCTTCTTCGTTTAACTTTAGTTTATGCTGAACTCCTTCACTTTTGAGGAATTCCTGCATATATGAGAATTCCTTCAATGCTCGCTTTATAGAAGTATGAGTGGCTCTTGCAATCTTCACAGCAATTGCACGCTTCTTCGCATTCCTTTGCTTTGCAAGCCACAATTTTAGCACCCTCTTTGGCCTGTTATAGGAAGTAAATCCTATTCTTGCCTGTTTTTTTGCTGCAGCAATGCCTGCTGTAAGCAATGCATACTGATAAATTAAAAATCTCCAATGCTGCTGCCTATGTATCCTCCCCTTAAAAACATCTGCTATGCTCAATACATCATAAGCTTTTGCTATTTCCTCTCTCGTCTTGTATTCTATAGGTATGTTCTCATCAACCCAAAGATAAATTTCATCAATAGGCATGTCTACTGAATCAAAAGTGCTCAATAAGCTTTCGTCTATCTTTGTAGTCTTGAATACTTTTTGCAATGCAGTAAATATTCCTTCATCCTTCTCTCTTTCATGAATCTCTGAGATATTTATATCTCCCACATTAAATGAAATTGATTGCAAATCATTTATCGCAGCCCTTACATCTCCCTTGCTCTTAACTGCAATTGCCTTGAGTACCTCTTCTTTTATAACAAGATTCTCCTTTGCAGCTATGTTCTTAAGAACATCTGTTATTGCCTTGTAATCTATTTCTTTTACTGCGATAGTATCTGCCTTCTGCCTTAATTCGTTTAACTTCTTGGCCCATAAATCATTGCAAGTCATAAAAATCGGGAATCTTGAAGAGCTTATTAAATCAGAAATTGCTTTTACTCCCCCTCTATCATAATACCCTGAAATTCCATCTATTTCATCAATAAGCAATACTTTGGATTTTGCAACAAGACTTTGTTGTGTTGCAGCTTGTTCAAGCACAGAAGTTATTTGATCCTTGTTTCTCAAATCAGAAGCATTCATCTCAACAACTTCAAAACCCATATCGTTCGCTAATGCGTGGACTAAAGTTGTCTTTCCGATTCCAGAAGGACCATGAAGGATCGCTGCTTTCTTCCCTTTCCTAAAATTGATAATAAAATGCTTTAATCTTGCTATTGTGTCTTCTTGGCCCTTGAACTCTTTGAAGTTTCTTGCTCTATACTTCTCCGCCCAAGTCTTGCTGTCTATTGACATTTTTCCACCTCTTCCACTATTTCCTCAAGCCTTATAGCAATATCTCTAAAACCATATGATTTTGCTAAAGGAATAAGAAACTCTTTTGTAGCATAATGATTTTTTTTGATATAACAGTTATTTGGCCCGTGGCATTGATAATTATGAATTCTGTCTGCAAGCTTGATAAGCAATACTCTCCTGTCTTTTGAAGCAAATTTTTCTATCTTGCGAAAATTCTTAAAAGCTGTTTTTGCCCTTGTTACACCATCAACAAGAAAGGTTATTTCATTTCCGAACTCTCTTTTTATTTCATATAATGTCCTATCTGTCTTTTCAACAACATCGTGAAGCAATGCAGCTGCAAGAGTAGCATTATCTGCCCCATACTCTTTAAGCATTGATGATACTGCAACAGGATGGGTTATGTATTCTTCCCCGCTCTTTCTAATATTACCCGCCTCTGTATGTGCTTTCAAGGCATAAAAATATGCCTTAGCAATTACGCCTTCCCGGGGATTACTGCTCCTCCAACTTTTAGAAATAAATCCATCTATCATCTTTTTTAAGATAATTTTATTATTATTTTCCTTTTCCGGCTAGCACAAAGCTTGCGAGTAATGCCTCTAGCTGTATAAATTCATCACTGCCTTCAACTAATCTAAACTCTATCTCTCCTGTCTTCTCTGTGAGCCTTACTTTTATTTCTGGCTCTATCTGGAGATTCCATATCTCCTTTTGTATTGCCTTTATTACATCTTGCCCAGATATACTTTCTTTTAGCATTACATCTAATAATTTTTCCCTCGCCTTTATGAAATCTCCAGCAAGAGAATATTCCAAAACTACCTTTATGTCTGAAGGTTTTGCTGATGAGACTATTATGTGAACAAGATCTTTTGTTATCTTTACACTTACAGAAGCTGTAGCCTGAAATAAATTAATCATTCTTCTGCAATCTCCCTCAGAAACCTCGTATAACGCCTCAATTGCCTCTGGTTGCACCTCTATTTTCTCTGTTGCAGCAATTTTGAAGATTATCTTTGCTATATCCTTTTTTTCTAAAAGCTTAAATCTGAATATTGCACATCTGCTTTGAATTGGATCAATTATCTTGCTGCTATAATTACAACTTAGAATAAATCTGCAGGTATTAGTAAAGTTCTCCATTGTCCTTCTCAATGCCTGCTGCGCCTCTTTTGTTAAGGCATCAGATTCGTCTAAAAATATTATTTTAAATGGAACATCTCCTATCGATTTTGTTCTTGCAAAATCCTTTACTTTTTGCCTTACTACATCTATCCCCCTCTCATCGCTTGCGTTCAGCTCTAAAAAGTTTTCATGCCACTTATCTCCATAAAGTTTCTTTACTATAATCAAAGCCAAAGAGCTTTTCCCTATGCCTGGAGGTCCTGCAAAAAGCAAGTGTGGCATGTTGCCTTCAGAAACAAACGCTTTAACTCTTTTGACTATCTCCTCCTGTCCAACAATATCTTCAAAATCATGCGGCCTGTATTTTTCAGTCCAAATCTCACTAAACTCTTTTTTTATAACCATTTTAAATAAATCTTTGTCCCCTATGATTTTCAAAATAGATTAAGACTTATTTAAAAGTTTCTATGACTAAGAAATTAAAATAAAGTTGTTGAGTTTTATCGCACACAAAAGTGTGCGATTTGCGTACAACTCCAAGAAAATCCTACTGGATTTTCAGGGCCCCGAAAACCAAAAGGTTTTCGCGGTTAGGAAGATCAAGAACACACGCATACACAATTAAGAGTATAGTTTTGCCGAGTGTTATTGACCTAAATTAAAAGAAAAAAGACTTATTTGGCATTTGATCTCATCATTCTTCTCTTTCTCTTTTCCCTCTTTAATCTCTTTCTTTGCCATTTCCATCTCATTTGTCTCTTCTTTTTCCATCTGCGACTTGAACGTTTCATGTTAAGTTAATACTGAAAAAAACATTTAAAAACCTTTTCAATGCTAATTTCTCAAATTAGATAATTCTTTTTAATCAAAAAGTTGCTCCAGTTTTACTTCCACCCTAAACAGAGAAAATTTACTAATTTCCTATGCCCCGAAAACAAGATGTTTTCGCGGGGGTGTGGTTTGCGTGCAACTTAGCGAAAAGCTTAGCTTTTCGGGACCCTGAAAAACCTTCAAGTTTTTCTTGGTTAGGATGCTCAGAAATGCTCATCCACTCACATGCTTTAGCATGTGGTTTTCACGAAAAGTATTTCTGACATGATAAACCGAAGAAAAAATAGAAAGGTTTAAAAATAGATATGTCACTATTAAGTAATAACTATTTTACGCAAAATGGAGAATAGCGAGCATTTATTGAATATTGTAAGTGATTGGAATCCCTTACTGGGAAGTTTAAATGCTAAAATCAGACAAGTTACATCTAAAGACTTTGATCAGATATACCAATTGCAGTTATTTTATCCTATGGATCTTGGCTATTCCAAAGAAGGACTAAAAGATGTGCTAAGTGACAGGCAGTCAACAAGCCTTGTAACAGAAATAAAGAAAGCAGGCAATATAATCAATTATATTCTAACCTATCCTGCGTGGCATTATAAGAAAAACCAAAAGCATATGAAATGGGATCTCAATGAAGAATGCAAAGAACTAGAAGATAAGGAAGCATTATATCTTGAAGCTGTTGAAACAGCCCCAGATTATCAAAGAAGAGGGTTGTATAAAGTAGCTAGGCAAGTCCTTGAAATAACTGCCTATAAATCTAAATTTAAAAGAATTTATCTGCATTCATCTCCCAATGCTTTAAATGCCCATAAAAAACTTGGTTCCCAAGTGGTAAAAGTTATTCCGAAATATTGGAAAGTAGGGGGGGAAGAACCTACAGATGCTTGCTTAATGGTCACCCAACTAACAAAAAAAAGAGCATGCGATAGTTTAGATGATCTTCTAAATATTAAAAAAGAAAACTATTTAACAATAGATGACTCTAATAAACCCAAGAACGAAGAAATAAAAGAAGTTTGTTTGCAAAATGCCAAAGATAATTGATGTACATATCCATTCTAATTTTAGTGATGAAATTATGAAAAAAGGTGCAAGTTACAGCGAGGTATCTTATTCTCTGACTGGATTGAAAAAAGAAATGCAATCTGCTAATGTCCAAAAAGTATTTTCAATAGCGATAAAATTTTTTGAAGGGAACCTTAGTAAAAATTTTCAAACACCTTTGATTGACTCTGAGGAAGAAAAAGATATTCTTAAGATAGCTTCAATAAACCCTTTCAAGATAAATAAAAACAGTTTAAAATCTACAGAGATGCTTCTTAAGCAAGATAAAATAAAAGGCTTAAAAATTTATTTAGGGTATTATCACCTATACCCATCAGACAAAAGATACTCTGCTTTCTACAATTTAGCTGCAAAATATGATGTTCCAGTAATATTCCATACGGGAGATAATTATTCTCTGAAAGCTAAGCTTAAATTTGCGCATCCATTAAATGTTGATGAAGTAGCCGTAGATTTTCCAAAAACAAAATTTGTTCTCGCACATTTTGGCAATCCTTGGATTATTGATGGCGCAGAAGTGGTATTCAAGAATGATAACGTTTACGCAGATTTATCCGGTTGGGCTATAGGAAATCTCAAAGAAATACACGGAGTAAATACAGAAAGCTTCAAATCTGCACTAGATTATTGCGGTTATGATAAGATAATGTATGGGAGTGACTGGCCTCTTGTACAGATGAAGCCTTACATAAACCTTATTGAAAAGATGATTCCTTCAACTAAAAGGAATAAAGTGTTTTATAAAAATGCTAAGAAGCTGTTTAAACTATAATTACTTCTCACAAACAACATACCAATCCCAAGGAAGTTCTTCATCTGGAAAAGATAATTGGCCAGCATCTTTAAACGATTCCCAGCTATAGCAAATCTTGTCTATTCTAATATTTCTAAAGCCAGCTTTCTTCAGTCTCCACATTATCTCGAAATTGTAAAAAGCCTTTTGTTTGCCTTCAAAATCAACTATCCCCAGCAAAAAATCATGTTCTTTTTTCTTGATGTGCCTCTTTATCTTTGCTACAGTCTTTTGATGGTTCTTGCCCTTGCTAAGCTCTTTATGTGCAAGGATCATTGATTGATAAATGAATACTTCCATTGCAGGGAGTATTGCAAAAAACTTCCCACCCGACTTAAGAATATTATGAACTCCCAAAAAAGTATTCTGAATCTGCAAAACATCTGGAGAGATTATTGAATTTATAGCCAGTGCAACATCAAATCTGTCTTTCATATCTCCCATATCAGACATATCTCTTGATATAAACTCAACATTTTCTAGTTCTTTATTCTTCTCTTTAGCAATCTCTATCATCTTTTGAGAAAAATCTATTGCAGTAACATTCCTAAATGTAGAAGAAAGAAAATTCTCAATTTCTCCAGGTCCGCATCCAAGGTCAGCAATATCTTTTTTTTTGCAATCCTTTATTTGAGATAAATCCCTAACTAGAATATTATCCTTACAATGCTTCAACGGGCTTAATATCTCCTCATGATAATTGCTGGCAATCTTTTCCCATTCTTCTTTTTTCATTATTAGAATAGAAGAATCATTTATTTAAGAGTTTCTAAAAAATAAGCCTCAGACAGGCATTCGATTTCGCTTTAAATTTTAAGGCTTTGGAAAGCCTCATTTTTTAAACCAAATCCGGAAGCCTCAGACAGGATTTGAACCTGCGACCCATTGCTTTTTCTAAATGAATTAAACCTTTTTGAAAAAAGGTTCTTATACGAAGCAATTGCTCTGCCGCTGAGCTACTGAGGCATATTAATTTATCTTTGCAAATTGTTTCTTAATATCTTTGCCATGCTTCTTTTGGCATTTAGAGCAAACATGATGCAGTTTGTTCTTCTCGCCTTCTTTTGTAAGTACTACACTTCCCTTAATCTTCCCCAAAAATGTTTCCTCTATCTCGCAGTTGCATAATTCGCACTTCATAATTCTATTCAAAACAGCAAGCTTAAAAAACCTTTTGAACCTGCTAATGAGATGGATGAAGGAAAATACAATTTAGAGCTTGAAAGAATAGTGAATGCTATAAAAAAAGAAAAAGTGAAATTGGTATGCATCCAGCTCCCAGATGGATTAAAACCAAAAGCAACAGGAATAGCAGAATTAATTGAATCTTCTACTAATGCTAAATGCATAATTTGGATGGGAACATGTTTTGGCGCATGCGACACTCCAACAGAGATAGAAAAGCTGGGAGTGGATATGCTCATACAATTCGGGCATGCACCATGGAAGTATCAAAAAGTAAAATGAAATCAATTATTCTTGCTGCAGGTTATGCCACCAGAATGGGAGAATTGACAAAAGATAAACCTAAAACATTTTTAGAAATAGGCGAAAAAAAGATAATAGACCACATAATTGACAATATACCTGCAGAAGTAAATCAGATAAATATTGTGACCAACTCAATATTCTTAAGGCAATTCAAAAATTGGGTTCATAGTTCCAGTAAAAAAGATATTATCAATATAATAGACGATGGAAGCACCTGTAATGAGAATAGAGTTGGTGCTGTCAAAGACATGCTTTTGGGAATAAATTATAAGGGAAGAAAAGACTCTTTGGTCATAGCATCTGATAACCTTTTTGATTTCTCACTGCAAGGAATTATAGAAAGATTTTATAGAAATAAAATTGATTTAGTTGTTGCAACAGACATCAAAGACACAAAAAAAGCTTCTTTATTTGGAGTGATAAAAAAGAACAAAAAAGGAATAATAACTGAGTTTATAGAAAAACCATCAAATCCTGAGTCTACTACCATCTCAACAGGCATTTATGTAATAAAAAAAGAATCTATTCATTTTCTGCAAGAATACTCTAAAAAAGGAAAGAATATAGACAAGTTGGGAGACTTTATATCCTGGTTTTCAAAACAAAAAAAAGTGGAATGTTTTGTTCCTTCCGGTAAATGGTATGATATAGGCAATATAGAATGCTACGAAAAAGCAAAAAAAGAATTCTTTGAAGATTATTGAAATTTTTTAATAAGCTACTATCTAAAAAATTTATGAATTTTTTGTTTTTGTAATATTTTTAAATTAACTAAACTTCTATATTTTCATGAAAAAGAGAGATATTTTAGTAAGCATAATCATCCCAGCCCATAATGAGGAGAGATACATAAAAAAAACACTTCTCTCTGTTTCAAAACAATCATCAAAAAATATAGAGACAATCGTAGTTGATGATTGCAGTACTGACAATACTGTTAAAGTAGCTAAGAAATATGCAGATATTATTATAAAACTAAAAAAAAGAGGGGGGGTATGCCATGCAAGAAACATTGGTGCAAGAAAAGCTAAAGGTTCTCTTCTCATATTTCTTGATGCAGATACTATTCTTTTTGGAAAAAATCTTATTGAAGAAATAATAATCCAGATAAATAAAGGATTCCAACATGGCACTTGCAAAATGATGCCTGAAAAAGCAATGAACCCTGACCATGTAATCTACAGCGAAATAAAAAATTTTTTTATAAAAAACACCAAATTCAAGGCATCTAATGGAATACTTTTCATAAAGAAAGATATTCATAAAAAAATAGGTGGTTTTGATGAAAAAAAAGACAAGGAGGAGATATTTGAATACCTCATCAAAGCAGACAAGCAAGGAAAATTTAAGTTTATTGAATCTGGAGTTATACCCTCCATGAGAAGAGGGTGTGCTAAAACAGCATTATACTGGATGGGAATAAAATCTGGTTTATTAAGAAATAAGCCCTATCCCGTAGTAAGATAATCAGCTTTGTTCTTCTGGTCTTATCTCTATCCAAACAATATAATGGTCTGATAATTCTGAGGTAATCCCCCCGCGGTAAACTCCTGTTCCAAGTTCATATGGTGCAAATTCACCATATAACTCGCTATTGAGTATGATTCTGTCATATGCACAGTCAGAAGAGGAAACAGTTGTATCACTGTTATCTCCTATAATCCAATACCAATCACCAAATTTGCCAGAAGAAGGATTGTAATAACCGCAGTCTGCATTCAAATCTCCAATAATTATCATATTGCCATTATCCTCAACTGCCCCCTCTAGATTTGAAAGCTCTTCTTCAACATTCGATTGGTCTGCTTCAATACTGTATAACCTAAAATAATAATCCTCTATCTCAAATAAAACTTCTAGGGGGGGATGTTTCCATCTGCTTAAAGAATCTGGATTATAATCTGAAATAGAAGCAATTGAAAGATTGCCTTTTTTATAAATTACTCCATATCCTGATTCTGGTTCCCCCGAGAGAGTTGAAGAAATGCAGTTATATTTTGGAAGCATTCCACATAATCTGCTAAATGCATTACTGCTGGTTATTCCTTGTAGGAAAAAAATATCATAATTGCCTATTATTGAAGCATAAGCATCCATTACCGAATTATCATAAGACTTTTGATCATCAAATGGATAAATCTGCCAGCTGGCAATCAACAAAGTCCTATTAGGCAAAGGCTCAGGTATAACTGTATTAATAAAAGAAGAAGGCTCTTCCTCCCAGCTTTTGTCTCCATCACCTTCACCTTCTATTAAGATGCTTCCAGAATTCGAACCATTATCTTGAAGAGAAGACCCATTAACTGCAATATTTTCAGTATTGTTTCCAACCTCTTGATTTTCGTATGGTTTAGCAGGTTGTTGATTGCCTAATGAAATAACCCCTATATTAAATGCAAGATAATATACTGCCAAAAAAGCGATTAAAATTACTAATGAAAAGAAAAATAACTGCTTTACCCACTTTTTCATTATTATCTATAGTAATGTTAATTTTTAAGCCTTACTTTTCAATTTAGTACCCTTTCTCTTATCAGAAGTATTGAATGCATTTTTCATCCTAGTAAGAACAAAGTAGATTATTGAATAGAATAACAATAGGCCTATGAAAACTATTGCAAAAGAAAGCCCAAAATTAAATGCATTCTCTTTAATCAATTCTAATGATGGGAAATTTTGTACTAAATCATTTGAAAAATACCAAAATGAAAAAAAGAACAACGAAAGCAAAATTAATGATACTATTATCTCTCTTTTTGCTTTGAAACCTTGTTTTTTCTCTTGCTTTTTTTCTTTAATGCTCTCTTTTTTCTTTTTCATTTTTTAGAAATAATGCCTCGTCCGCGCTAAGGTATCTTTTGGTATCCCGCAGGCACTCTAATTTTGTATCCGTATCCTTACAGGATTTTTATTTTAACTTATTCCCTCGATGCTGTTTTAGTTTATAAATATTGTCGAGATTGAATGGATGCTATGAATTGGATTACCTCTCTCTTACAGGACTAAGTATAATAAGAAAAGCTATAATCTCTACTCTTCCAAGAATCATTAAAGAGATAAGAATCCACTTCAAGCCTATTGCAAGAGAGGCATTTGCTATCCCTACGCTTAATCCAGATGTGCTTATTGCAGAAGTAACTTCAAATATAGAGTCTGTTAATGAAAATCCGCTCCAAAGGAATACATAAGCAGAACCTGCAATTAAAACTATATAAAGGAGTATTATAACCATTGCAGCAAGAACATCCTCTCCAGAATATTCTCTTCCAAATAGAACAAGAGGCTTCTCTTCTCCAGATATCATTGTTCTAATGCTGTCTCCCAATGCCTTGAATATAAGGAACAGCCTATAGAATTTTATGCCTCCCGCTGTTGAAAAACTAGCGCCTCCTATAAACATCATAAACACAAACAAAATCTTTAGACTGTCTGGCATGCTCGCCAGATTAATGTAGCTAAAGCCCGTTGTTGACATTGCACTTACAGTATGAAATATAGAATCAAACAAAGGCAACGAAAAGAAAGTCTTAATAAAATAGGAAAAGACTGCTGCAAATAGTATAAATACACTTATCTCCGATATGAAAAATTCCTTCAGTTTGAATTTTATAAGCTTTGCAAGAACTAGGAAATTTGAAGCCCCTATAACCATGCCCGCAATAAGAATCCATCCAAGCGGAATGGTTTTGGCAACAGAAGTTATGTCATTGATAGGACTAAAGCCTCCCGTGCTAACAGAGGAGAATATGAAAGATAATGAATTTATAATCTCCTTATAGCCCATGAAGAACATAAGGGTAGTTAAGACTATTGTATAAAAGCAATATGTAAGCAGAAGTATAATAAATGTTTTCTTTATTCTATTGTTCTCGGAAGAGAATCCCATGCTTCTGGAAAAATTTTTGAGTTTCTCTTCAGGATAAAAGAATATCAAAAGCACAAGTACTATTCCTATTCCGCCAATAAATTGTGTCAATGCTCTGTATAAGATTATTGATTTGGGTACAAGAGCAAAGTCTTTTATCAGAGAGAATCCAGTTGTAGTATAGCCAGAGATTGATTCAAAGAAGCTGTCTGTTATCCTCTGCCACAAATCGCCATTAAAGATATTGAGATAAAAATAAGGAAAGGCTCCTATCACTCCAAGCACAATGAAAACAAGGACTATTAATGCAGAAGATTCCTTGAATCCAAGATCCTTTCTTTCACATAGGGAGTTCAAGAAAAAACCTAAGATAAGAAATGCTGAAGACGTTATGAAGAGTGCAAGAGCGGCTGTTGTTTCTCCTAGAACAAATGAAGCAACTATTGGGATTACCATAAGCACTCCTGCAAACTGCATTACAAAGCCCAGATTTGAAAAAATAGCCCTCATTTTTAGATAATATCTTTACTCATAAAGGATTTAAAAAACTTCTTAACTCTAGATGGCTAATTAACCTCTAAATCAGGAAAGAAAAAGGGTTAAAAATTGATTTGTATTGTAATTAGAGTAAAAGAGGTTCAATAAAATGCAGGAAAAAGTTATAGGAGCTCTGAAATCTATAGGATTCAGCAAAAATGAAACAATTGTATATTTAGACCTAGTAAGGAATAAACCTTCTTTAGCAAATGAAATAACCCGCAGAACAAAGGTTTACAAATCAAATACTTATGAGGCCTTAAAAGGGCTGATTGCAAAAGGCTTTGTTGAAGAAGTCTTCAAGGAAAACAAAAGATTTTTTGCAGCAAAGAACCCCCAGTTCTTAATTGACTATCTGAGCCAGAAAGAGAGGGAGATGAAGCAGATTATCCCAATTATTACAACCCATTTTAACGAGGATTCTTATAACGAACAGGAAGTATCACTGACAAATGGAATACTTGCAGCCAGAAACTCTATATTGGACTTGCTAAAGTCTGATAGTGAAATCTGCAGTTATAGCGTTCCCTCTGAATTTTTAGATGTGCTTGGAGACTGGTTTATGGACAGGTTTCATAAAAAAAGAATAGAAAGAAAAATCCCCCTAAGGATGGTATTTGATGAGAATTTTGAGGAAGGAATAAAAAAATTAAACAAAATGCCTTATACAGAAGCCCATCATTCTGGTTTGTCTTACAGTTCATCCACCTTTATCAGCATTTGCGGTGACACAGTTCTCACTATTGTTTTAAGCGACCCAATTTATGTGCTGACAGTCAAAAACAGGGAGATAGTGAAGTCATATAGAGATTACTTCGAGATAATTTGGAAGAATTCTAAAAAATAAGTAGTCATAAAAATTACTACCATCCTTTTTATAGATAGTTACAGAACTTCATATTAAACCTTTCTCTGCGAGAAATGTCTAGATGAGAAAATAAAAATGGCTGTTATGAATTTCCAATTTTTTGCAATTTTATTAGGCTCTATTATCTTTTCAATAGCCATTCACTTGGCATTAAGTGCATGGGTAAGAAAAGCAGAAAGTGATATTGGTAAAAAATTACTTAAGGAGACAATAAAAATATTATACGCTCTTATAATCTCTATAGGGCTATATTTTGCCTTGAAATCTTCGCCAATATTTTCTTCCAACAGTTTTATATTTGATACGGCATTCCCCATAGTTTTTGTGTTCATAATTGCTTTATTAGTTGGGCAATTGTTACATTCGGCAGATCCTCATTCTAATAAAGATAAAGAATAAGGCAATTGGATGTTCTAAATCAACTTACCCATTATAAGGATTACAAATATTCCTCCAGTATTCAATACATAAGATAAAACCGAGAATGCTTTCAATGAAATAGATCTGGAGGCTGCCAGCAACGAAACCCCTATTTCATCTGGCAATGGCGAGGCAATTATAAATCCAGCCAACACTGGAATGAGATATTTTTTCAGCAGAGGCGGCATTTTCTTCTCAAGATAAACCACTGCCTTTTCTTTTGATATTCTTTCAATCTCATCATCAAAAGAAAGCCTTATAAAATTGAAGATAACAAGATCTCCCAATAGGGAACCAAATCCCGCTATCAACCCAGCCGCTAGAATATTTTGCTGTTTAGCCAAAATTAACAAGATTGCAGTCGCAGGTGCTGCTGTAAAACCGTAAACATACAATATTCCTGCCAAAAATGTTCCTAGATAGCCCAGAGAAGATAAAGCATTATTAACAAGCGGAAAATTTCTTCCGCTAAATAGGATATAGGCTATTACAAAAGTAAGAATCAGCAGCAAAAATTTAGGGTATCTTACTTTTGCCAGAATTTTATTCATAATTTATTAAATATTTCTGGTCGTTTATATATCTTTATAAAAAGTAATTCTTTTTAAGTTGTCTATTTTTTCATAAATCAGAATAGATAAACCTCTTTGCCACAAATGCCCATTTTTTAGGGTCATTTAAACATTCTAATTAATGGTCTTATTGCCGCTACAACAAATAGCGCAACATATACCCATGGGTTGATTCCAAGCACAAATAACAAAAATGCCGGAAACAAAGTAATCAATGCAAGAGCAAAGCAAAACACTGCTAACTTTGTCAAACCCATGTCCAAGATGTCAAGGTTCTTTACCTTTTTATTAAGGTCAAGCACGTTCTTTTTTGCCATAAATATCGGAGCAAATAGAACTATAAAAATTTATCTCTAAAGAACAGAGTTAACTTGCACATTAGCCAATCAAATATTCTGGTTTGAATGTAATATGTTCTGTCGTATCCGTTCCTCTAAAGAGTCACCTCTCCCCCCCACACACCATCAGTGTCAATATATCTATATTCGTCGGGTGTCAAAATGGCTATTTGAGCTAATTTTTACGACGATATCTACTAGAAATGGACTGAAAAAGTTGGTGTCAAATTTAGCTATTTCTTAAACAATCTAGAAATTTTTGCGAGGTTTTCATACATGCCCTTTTTGCCTATGTAAATTACACCGTCGCATAATTTACAGCACCCCCCCATATAAGACTCCTGCTTGGCTGGGTGCTGTGAAAGGTTATTTTAAATAAAATAGTAAAAAGACCCCTGCTAGATAGGGTCCTTATATGGGGCGGGTCTATTGTTAGATCGTCGGAGAATTTACAGCCACCCCCCATAATAGACTCTTGTTTGGCAGGTGACTCTTTGCTATTATCTCCCTAAGACTTGGCTGACTTTCATTTCAGTATATGCTAGGTTAGTAAGCCTTGATATTTCTGCAACCTGCTCCCTCAGAATTTTTAATTCTTCAAAGATTAGCTCTTTTTCTTTCTCTGATCTTTCTAATCTTTTCTCAATCTCTGTCTTTGTGACATCAACCAGCATGTCTTCTTCCGCGATTGTATCACTCATCCCTAAAAGCTCAGAATAATAATGTATCTTGTCTGACTTCTTCCATCCAAACCTGTATTTTAATGCAGATTCTGATTTATATCTTGGAAGCCAATAACAGCAAGAGATATGCCTGAAATCATACATTGTTAATTCAGAATATTTTGCACCTGCGGGGCTTATTTTATCTCCTAGAAGTCTGGATGCTAACCTTTTCAAGTACTTATTTACTCCTGAAGGAACAATTTTGAATAAGTAATCTTCTGATTTTAATCCTTTAGACAAAATATATTCTTTAAGCAAAGATGAGCAAAACATTAATTTTATTCTTCTCCCAAATGTTTTGCTTACCTCCTCTCTTATATTGAGTTCTTTAAAATCATTGTAAAGGTCAGAAATTTTTACATTCATAAGCTCTGTAGGAGATCTTATTCCTGAATCAAACAAAAACATGATTAAAATCTTATATTCAAATTTGGCATGATCGCAAAGCTGTTTAACCTGCGCTTCCGTAAGATAAACCCAATCTGGCTTTTCCTGACTGGCATCTAAATCTAGAGTTATGTCTTTTATTTCTATTCCCTTCTTTCTATTAATCTTTTGATGCCAATGCCAGAATGCCTTGAAGACTTTTGCATAGGTATTAACCGAAAGATAGGGTTTTCCATCAATCTTCCTTATCACTCCTCTCTTCATATCAGAAAAAAAGGAGATTAACTGCTCTTCGTTTATTTCTGTTAGGTTATCAATATTATAAAACTCCTTAAGCCTTTTAGAGAAAAAGATTAGCCTATCCTTTAG
>JAZDFA010000001.1:0-62662 GCA_043808285.1 archaeon | reverse complement strand
TCTGGATTTTCAGCCATCAAAAGAAAATATGGAGGTTCTGTATCTGGGAAGTCTCTAGGTTCAATTAACACAGAATTAAATTGTAAGGCAATAGCTCACAACTTAGGGTTATTTCATTAGAGATTTTCAACAGAGCCCTTTTAACCGAAAAGTATTTATAATTTCAAGAGGTTTAGTGAACATCTTTAAAAATGAGGGTTAGTTTTTACACGGCTGTATTAGTAGTATTGATTCTGTCAGTAGACTTTGTTGCGGCAGTAGGATTAAGTTCAAATTCTTTAAGGAGTATAGTGGATTTTGAACCGGGACTTGAAAGAACATTCTCTTATATTATGACACCTACTATTGCAAGCCCAATGGACCATATAATCTCTGTTAAAGGCCAGTATCCCCAATTCTTTAAGTTGAGCACAGAGAGATTTATATCTGTTCAGCCTAGAGAATTAAAGGCATTTACTGTTACTCTAAAACTTCCTGAAAGAATAGATATTCCAGGTTTGCATGACCATTTAATCTGCGCATTGGAAGCTGAAGGAAGCGGGGGAGGGGGGATAGGAACTAGAACAGAGATGTGCGCAACAATCGGGATAAGAGTATTATATGATTATAAGTACCTTCTAATAGATGATTTTATAGTTGATCCTAACGTAGACAAGGGAGACGTAATGCCTCTTAGATTGATGGTAAAAAGCTGGACAAAACAGGAGATAGAAAGCGTTAAGGCATCTATAGATGTTTTAGCTCCAGACCAAAACAATAATCTTACTAAAAAATTAACAACAGTCTATACTGAAGAAAAAAGGATGCCCTCAAATGCAGACGAATCATTGACTGCTTATCTAGACACTACTCTTCTTGAACCTGGGCAATACAAGGTTGTCGCAAATGTAGTTTATGATGGCAATCCTGCAAATGAATCTAGAAAGTTTATGGTTGGTTCTCTTACTGTAAAAGTTGTTAATTACACTAAAATGCTGGAAATTGGGAAAGTTCAGAAATTTGATATAGAGATAGGAAGCAGATGGAATAACAGGATAGAAAAAATTTATGCAGATATCAATATAGGAAATGATACTCTTAAGACTCCTTTTTCTTCTCTAGATGCATGGCAGAAGATAAATCTTTCAACATATTGGGATTTGACAGAAAAGAAACCTGGAGTATATAACGGAAAAATAATCCTTTATTATGGAGAGAATATAAGTGAAACAGATATAAATGTAAATGTAGTTAATGCTAAAAGCCAGATAAATTTGATAATTTTAATTGCAGTTGTTGCAGTAATAATAGTAACGCTTATAATCCTAATAGTTATATTAACACTTAAATCTAAAAATGGCAAAGAAAAAGATAAAGAAAAAAAATCTAAAAAGAAGCAATAAGAATCTTATTATTTTACTTGTGATAGCTGTTCTTTTTTCAGTTGGAGTAGTCCAAATAGCATATTTCTTTTACAAAGTGAGGGACATACAGACAATTGAAACAAGAGTTGAGGTAGGCGATAAGATTGGATTTGCATTAGGCAAAAAAGGATTGGATTTTGGGATTGTCACTAGAGAAGGTTCAGTAATAAGAGAGATTGTATTAGTAAATCAGGATGAGCAACAAGTAACTGCAAGAGTATTCTTTAAGGGAGATATTGCAAAATTTATGGATGCTTCCACAAAAAATTTTGTTATGTCTGGAAATGAAACAAAGAAAGTTTCTTTTTCAGTAGTGATCCCCCAAAATGTAGAATATGGAAACTATACTGGAAAGATAGTGATAATATTTGAAAGACCAAGATATTGAATTCTCTCTCTTCTGTATTCGGAAAACTATTTAAACATAAACTGGGAATATAAAAAGTAGGTTAGATTAAGCGGAAAAAATGAGGCCAAATAATAATGTTATTGCTTTGAGTATATTATTTTTTATCTTTCTTTCAGCAG
Source organism: archaeon (assembly GCA_043808285.1). GTDB lineage: Archaea > Nanobdellota > Nanobdellia > Pacearchaeales > DTIR01 > JAZDFA01. The sequence goes on along the minus strand of JAZDFA010000001.1, from coordinate 60,731 downwards.
TAGGAAATATGTTAATATGGTTTTATACAAGTGAAGAATTTCCTACTGGTCTTGCTAGCAGGGCAGATATCAATGTATGCTTAGATATACCCCCCCAATTGAACGTAATAAACCTCACGTCAAATTCAACAATGACTTTCTCTCATCAGATAAATGCAACAGATTCAGGCAGCCCCAGATATTTCTATTATAATGCCTCTTCGCTGCCTTCTTTTAGCATGAACTCATCAGGCTTCATTAATTTTACCTCTCTAGAGGGAGAAATAGGAAACCATACAATAACAGTGTGGGTGACTCATAATATCTGTCCCAAAGTGATAGATTGGCGTGATTTTAATATGCAGGTTGTGCTATTTAATCTTGCACCCTACTGGATAAATCTTACATCTACCCAATTTAGCGGAACAGAAAATGCAGTATTTTCATTAAATCTTTCATCTAATGCAACAGACTCAGATAATGATATCATCACCTTTGCAAGTAACTCAACAACTCCCGATTTTCCAAGTTTTAATATAACCCCCAGGGGGTTTATCAATTTCACAGCTTCAGATATGGATGTGTGTTTTAATGTTGTCAATGTAACAATATCTGACGGGAGAGGAGGTTTGAATTCTACACCTCTTAACATCACAATAGCCAATATCAACGATGCTCCAGTTCTCTCACAAATACCTGACCAACAGGCATGCGAGAATGTTTTCTACTATCTCAATACAGGTTTGTATGCTTTTGATGCAGATGTTTCATATGTTCCTTGCAGCAATCAACAATTGCATTTTTATGATAACAGTTCATTGTTCGTAATAAATGAAAATACTGGGGAAATAGCATTTACTCCCACCCCAGAAAATGAAGGATTTTATTTTATAAGACTTTTTGTAACAGACAATCTCCTTGCAGATTATAAAGACATGGCACTTACAGTAATAGAAGTTAATGATGCCCCGGTGCTTCAGTCTGTAGGTTCAAGGACTCTGAGGACAAACAGGACTCTATATATAGATGCCGATGCAAATGACGAGGAAGATGGTTCAGACCCAATCGCGGACCTCACATTTAATGTTACATTCTTAAGCGGTGTGAAATTTTTTGATATTAATCCCCTGACCGGAGTTGTGAATTCTACTACTAATGACTCCCTGAATGGTACTTATTCTGTTAGGTTCTGTGTAGTTGATTCGGGAATCCCCAATCCTCATATAAACGCATCTTCTTTTTGTGGGGATGGCTCACCAAAATCTGATTGTGAAATTGTCTCTATTGTTTTAAGTTCAAATAATTTTCCTCCTGTTATAACGTACTATATGCCCCAGACAAATATGACAATATACGAAAATGACACGCTTCAATTTGGGGTTATAGCTTATGACCCTGAAGGGGGGGAACTTACAAATTATTGGTATCTTAACTATACGCTTATTCAATATAACGGATTTAATTTCTCCTTCCATCCACTAATAGGAGAATCTGGAAGGTATAACATCAGCATTAATGTGAGTGACGGAGAATTGAATGCATCAGTCAGCTGGGTAATAACTGTTCTTCCATTTGTTTATCCTCCTACTCCCCCTGTAGAAACTGGCGCGGGAGGTGGTGGTGGGGCTTCTTGCAAGGAGATATGGGCATGTACTGACTGGAGCTTATGCCAGAATTCCACGCCTGCAGAATCAAAGATTCTTCTAGAATCGCATTTTGAAAGGATAATCCGGGATTGTGTAAAGAAAAAAATAAAAGCTGAGAATTGCGGTTTTAGGATGAGAGCATGTAAGCAGGAAAGCGAATGCAAAACCTTATTTTCAAAACCTGCAGAGGTCGAATCCTGCTTCTTTACAGTTTCCCCTTCTTGCAGCGACGGTATTATGAATTGCCACCATGGTTCCTGTGAGATACTACTAGATTGCGGAGGTCCTTGTGCTGAATGCCCCACATGTTCAGATGGCATAAAGAATCAGGGAGAAGAATGGATTGATTGCGGGGGTCCGTGTTCTCCTTGTCAGGTGGAATATCCAAAGCCTCCAAAATGTGGAGACAATAAATGCGAGATTTCAGAACTTTTTAACTGCAGTGCAGACTGCGGATTTTTATGGTTCATAGTAAGCATTTCACTAGTGCTTCTTTTGATAGTGATATTAATATCAAGCAGGGAAATGGGGGTAATCCACGAGAGGTCATTAAGGGCCCAGAGATTGAAGAGACAGAGATATATAGCCAGTCTTCTTGGCTTGGCAAGAGAGGCAGTTGCAAATAAGAACATCAAACTTGCCAAGCAGTTATATGACCAGATAAAACAGTCTTATGAATCCCTGCATGAAGAAGAAAAGAAGAATATTTACACCAAGATAATAAAAGTCTATGCAGAGATAGAGAAGCTTGAAGAATCTGGCTGATGTTTCAAGAAAAGGTTTATAATCCCAGAATATCTTAAAAGAGTATATAAGGAGATTATAAAGATGCCAAAAAGTATCCAAAAAGAGACTAAAAAGGAAAAAGGCAAGATTCCTGTTACATTCAATAGCGAACAGCTTGCACTAATAGAAAAATTTAACGGGGTAATGGGCAATACTCGGGCAGAGGTAATAAGGAATATAGTGATAAATTGGCTGTTGCAGCAAAAAGAGGTAAGGCAATGATTGGAAGAAGATTTTTGAGGATGATGAACGAAAAGAAAAGCATTGCTTTCTCAGTGCTTGTCCTTTTCGTATTGATGCTTGGATTTTTCATTTATTTTTTGTTCAGCTCAATTTACTTTGTTACAGGCTTGTCGTCATACAACTCTTCTCTTGCGAATCTTACTATCTGGGACATAACTGATTCCCTGCCGAGATTTACTTATCAAAATTGTTATGACACTTATGCGGGAAAATGCCTTCCCAAATCCCTTAGTGAATATAATATCTTTTTTTATGCAAACTTCACAAATAAAAGTTCTGGTGCAGTTATTACTCCTGATGGAGGTAACTGCAGTATAAGATTCGATGAGAACTTGAGCGGGGTATTTACTGGATGGATAAATATGACATTCTCACTGTCAAGAGGCCAATATGAACATAACAGGAGTTTTAATTACAAGGGAGGAATTCCGTTTGAAATCAATTGCACTAGTTCAACATATAGTAATATAAATCTATCAGAAAATGCAGCAATAAGCAACTCTGTTCCTGCATTTCATGCAAAGGATGCAGGAGGCAATCTGCCTAATCAAAATATAATAGAGGATACTATTTTTTATTATAATGTTAGCCTTAATTGCAGCGATGATGATCTGAATGATCTACCTGATCTGGCTTTTGGCTATATCCCCTCAGAAACCAGCCTTACCAATTTTACTCTTTCTGCTAAAGGAAATTTGACTGTAAATATCTCTACAGGGGGAGATGTTGGAAGCGGCTCAAAAAAGATAATGTTTTCCTGCAGGGATTCTGAGTCACCCATAGAAGCAGCCAATATGTCTTTCACAATAACAGCAGTTAATGATGCCCCAATCTTCCTTAATTTGAATGATACAATGAATGCAATGGAAAACCAACTCTTCAATTTTACGCTTATGGCAAAGGATGAGGAAAACAATTTCCCGTTCTATTTTGATGCAACTTTTGTCAACTGCACAACAGCAAACTGGTCAACAAGAAATTCAAGCAATTGTAATCTTTTTAATTTGACAGGCTGGCGGAACTCAACTGCGATAACAATAAACTTTACTCCTTCAAATGACGATGTCGGCAATTACACAATAGAGTTTAATGTTACGGATTTGGGCAATACAATACTGCCATACAATGCCACAAGGATAAAAACAATCATTTTTACAGTTATAAACGTCAATGACCTCCCAAATATTACATATCTTTGCAATAACGAAAGAAACGCAACAGAGGATTCATTGTTCTCGTGCTGGATAACTGCAAATGATACTGATGAACTATACAATCTTACATTTATTTCAAATACTACATGGTTTACATTTAATAACTCTAGGAGAATAATGAATGATAGCATCACAATCAATTCAACTGTGCAGGTTAATTTTACTGCCAATGACTCGATGGTAGGGGTGTGGTACATAAAGATAAATGTAACTGACTCATCTGGTGGCTCAACTCAGAGAGAAATAAATTTCAATATCTCAAATATTGATGATAATGTTTCATTAGGCAGCATAAATGCAACATATGAAATATTTTCCAGCGCAGAATTTTACTTGGAAATAAATGCAAGTGATGATGATTTGAGGATTCCCAGTCAAGGGAAAAATTGCTCTTCAGGGTATGGATGTTACAATGAAAACATTACTTTCACAAGAAATATAACAGGAAATAATGCTACTCTTTTTAATGTTGTTAAGATTAATACTTCTGGCAATTTCACTACCGCTTACATACGTTTCACTCCATCAAACAGTGATTCTGGGAATTACACAATAAATATCACTGTGCGCGATGCAAATAATTATTCTATTTCTTCTAGAACTTTTAACATCAGCATATATGAAAATACTGTGCCCTATTGGGTAAATCTCACCTCTTTCTCTTTTGATGTAAATGATGGTCTGAATTTTTCTTTAAATCTGTCACTAAACGCAACAGACACAGAAAATGACAATATCACTTTCTCTAATAATACTGGCTCACTCAATCTTCCCCATTTTATCAACTCTTTAGGTTCTATATCATTTTACGCAAATGATTCATCTGTTGGTGTGCATAATGTTACTATTTCCCTAACTGACTCGAGAGGCGCAAGGAATTCAAGCCAGAATTTTACATTTACTGTTCATAATGTTAACGAAACGCCAGTACTTTATCCTATTAGTAATATGAGTCGTGAAGAAGATTCAACCGTAATAGCTCTTTTCTATTGCAATGATGAAGATTTGGACTTGCCTTCTTTAACGGAAAATATAAACTGGAGTTGGAACTCTACAACTGCCGGGTTTACTGCAAGCAAGGTAAATTTTACAGTGGACAACTTCAGGCAGGCTCACATAATTTTTGCTCCGAATAAGACAGATGTTGGGACGCATGAGATAAATATAACAATAACAGACACAGACGGCAGGAAAGATTCCCAGATATTTTATATAACTGTTACTTCTGTCAATCATCCTCCTGTATTGGATGAAATTGGGCCTAGGAACATTACAGTTAACGCCTCATTCTATCTAGATATAAATGCAACAGACCTGGAAGATGGTGCAGACAATATAAGTGGCCCCCCCAAGTTTACATTTGCAAGCAATGCCAATTGGTTTTCAATATCTCTGAATAATGGCATAATAAATGTAACTCTAACTACAAGCGAATATGTGGGATATAATTGGATTAATATCTCTGTTAATGATAGCACTAACCTCAGTGATTCTGAAGTATTCAGATTGGCAGTTTACTCAGAAAATTTGCCCCCCTTTTTAGAACTAGCTCTCCCTTCATCAAATAATACTGTTGAAAATTGTTCTTCCAATTCATCAGTGCCAGATTCATGCATCAATTTTATGATAACTGTAAATGACCCCAATTCTGGCGAACCAAATAATGACACATTAAGAATAGTGTGGAGCATTGACGGAGTAGTCAACAAGACTCTTAATAATGCAATTCCCGGTAATTGGTCATTCCTTTATGAGACTAATTTTACCGACGAAGGAGTTCATAACATAACGGTAAATATTTCAGATACATATAATATTACAATCATGAACTCCTGGAATATTACAGTAAACCATTCAAATGCTCCTGTAAGCTTTAATGGCAAGATAAGCAATATAAGTGCGTCTTATCCTTCATTAGTATCTATAGAAAAGAATCTCATAGATGGTTCAATAGAAGGGGGGGGTTATTTCTCTGATATAGACCATTCAGACCCCAAGTATAATGCCCCCATAAACTTCACATTCAATGTAATGGATGAGAACTGCACAAACCTTTCAACTACAACTGCAATCATAAATGTTACAAATGATACAGTGAAATTTTTTGCTTCATCTTCCAAGCAAGGCGCAACAATATTCTGCATGAATATCTCCGGATATGATTCTGCAAACTCTTCTATGTATGCCAATTCAACTATGTATGCCAATTCAAATAATTTCCAGGTAAATCTTACTGTGACTTCAACTACTGAAGTTCAAGTTCCAGTTTCTGGTGGCGGCGGCGGAGGCGGGGAAAATACTAAAAAAGTGCCTATATCCCTAAAGATAATCGTGCCAGAACCATTCTCCATGTTTACCCATGATAGGATAGTTGTTCCTATAAAGCTTCAGAATAAAGGAAAAGAGAAGCTTAGCAGCATAAAGCTTTATTCAAATGCCACTCTTGATGGAGTGTCCACAGAGCTAAGCACAAGCTATTTTAATGTAATGTATCCTGGAGATGAAAAATCATTTGACCTTACGATATTGACAAATACAAATTTCACAGGATCTTATGAAATAACCGTAAGCGCAACTGTCGGCTCTCCAAAATACTCTGACTCTGCATCTTTCTTTGTAAATCTAATAGAGATGGGCTGGAAAGAGAAGATAAAGGCGCAGGAAAAAATAGTATTTTTGGAGGAATTATTAATAGGAAACCCAGAATGTTTAGAGCTCACAGAGATTCTTAATTCTGCTAGGAAAGAATATGAAAAGAATAATTTTGAAAAAGCACTTAAACTTACTGAAGATGCTATCCAGGGCTGCAAGTATGCTATTAGCTCTAAGGGCGGGGCAGTAGAGGTAAAAAGGAAATTTGATTTTGGCTCTTTTGTTATGATACTCACTGCAGCACTGCTCGCACTTTTATTTTTAATATTCATATTGCACTCATATCAGAGAGCAAAATTCAAAAAATCATAAAGTTGCTGATTGCCATTATAATACAACGGCAACTCCAAGAGAATCCAAAGGATTCTCAGGGCATAGGAAAACAAAGTTTTCCTCTGTTAGGATGCAAGGAAATTCATTGAATTTCCGGCACAGAAAATCTAGTAAGATTTTCTTGTGATCAAGAACACACGAGTTAATCAAGTGTTCTTGACATTAAGAGATTAAATTTATAAATTAGCATTGTATCAAACATATATAAAAATCTAAAATGGCAAAAGAGGTAATGCAACTTAAAGTAGACAGATGTGCTAAGACTCTATTTGCAATAAAAAAAGAAATTGCAAAAGTTGTAATTGGGCAGGAAGAGCCCATCGATGCTCTCCTTTCTTCTATTCTTGCAGATGGTCATACTCTTGTAGAGGGTATCCCTGGAATAGCTAAGACACTGCTTGTAAGGGCAATGGGCAAAGTAACTGGATGCGAGACAAAAAGAATACAATTTACAGTTGACCTGCTTCCTACAGATATATTGGGTATAACTACATATACAAAAGAGAAAGGATTTGAAGTTGTAAAGGGTCCAATCTTTGCAAATTTCTTAATCGGGGATGAAATAAACAGAAGCCCTCCAAAAACACAGTCAGCATTATTGGAAGCTATGCAGGAAAGACAAGTTACAATAGGCAAGGAGACTTTTCAATTGCCTGCTCCTTTTTTTGTAATGGCAACTCAAAACCCCATAGAAACTGCAGGAGTTTATACTCTTCCAGAAGCCCAGGTGGATAGATTTTTGCTCAAAATTCTGATGGATTACCCCAAGCCTGGAGAGGAGCAGAAGGTATTGAGAACAAACATGACTCTTAGAAAATTTGATGAATTTGACCTCAAATCCCTTACAAACAGCGAAGAAATTATCGAAATGCAAAAAATTGTAAAAAATATTTACACTTCAAAAGCAGTTGAAGAATATATCATAAGAATAGTTGATTTGACAAGGCATCCAAAGGGATTGACAAATGGGAAATATATAGAATGGGGGGGATCTCCAAGAGCCTCTATAGGATTATATATAACCTCTAAGGCTAGAGCATTGATGCAGGGCAGCACATTTGTTACTCCTCAGCACGTAAAAGATGTTGCATACAATGTATTAAGACACAGGATACTGCTTAATTATGAAGGCCAGGCAGATAACATAAAATCAGAGAGCATAATCTCAGAGATTCTTGCGAAAGTTCCTGTTCCATAAATATTAACCAACTAGAAAAATGAAGCGTTATCTTAATGTAGATGTGCCAAAGGCTGTGAAGGACCTGGATTTTGCACTTAGGAAGACAGTATCCAGAATAGTGGGACGTTATTCAAGCATATTTAAGGGGAGGGGGTTGGAATTTGATTCTTACAGGACGTATATCCCAAGCAGAGATGATGCACAATTGATTGATTGGAAGGCAAGCATGCGCTCTAACGACCTTCTTGTGAAGGAATATATAGAAGAAAGGGACTTGCAAATTTATTTTGCAATAGATATAAGCAGTACAATGGTTTTTGGTTCAACTCCAAAATTGAAGAATGAGTATGCTCTGGAGTTTGTTGCTGCTTTGGCTAATGTAATTCTTAAGGGGGGGGACAGAGTAGGATTTATTCTGTTTAATGATTCAATAGTAAAGATTATCCCTGCTGCGCAAGGAAAAAGGCAGTTTTTCATACTGCTTAAGAATCTACTAAATCCGGAGATATATGGAGGAGGTTATAATTTAGGCAAGGCATTAAGATTTATGACAAGCTCATTAAAAGGAGATATTGCAGTAATTGTATTGATTTCAGATTTTTTAGGTCCAAGAGATTGGTTAGTTGACCTTAAGACTTTAAACAAGAAGATAGAGACTATAGGATTCATGATTTGCGACCCAAGGGATAGGACATTGCCTGCAGATTCATTACCGATAGTTCTTCAAGATCCATTTTCTAATAAAACAGAGATTATAGACTCTTCATTAATAAAAGAAAAATATGAAAAATATGCCAAGCAGCAGGAGCAAGAGGTAATGAATGCATTTACAGAGGCTGGAAGCGACCTCTTGAAGATAACAACTGACAAGTCTTTTGTGACGCCATTAATAGGATTTTTTCAAAAGAGGGCGAAAAACTGGAGATAAAAATGGTTGATATAACATTCAAGGATCCGATTTATTTGTGGTTTTTAGGTGCGATTGTAATACTTATAGCTCTTCATTTTGTAACTTTAAAGCACACTAAAAGAAGAGCGTTAAAATTTGCAAATTTTGAGGCAATAGAAAGAGTTACAGGAAGTGAGATACTTTCAAAGAATATACTCCTGCTATATATACGGCTTATAATAATATTTCTCATAATATTTGCCGTAGCTGGGACTACTATATGGTATACTGGCAAAGCGACAAATACTGATTTTGTCTTGGCAATTGATGCATCATCAAGCATGCAAGCACAGGATATACTTCCCAATAGGCTGGAGGCTGCAAAAGAAGCAGCAATATTCTTTGTTGATTCTGCTTATGCAAGAACCAAAATAGGAATAATCTCTTTTTCAGGTTCTGCATTCATAGAGACTGAGCTTACAGAGGATATGCTAAAGGTAAGGCAGGCAATAAGTGGCATAACAACTAGATATGTTGGTGGGACTGATATACTGGATGCTGTAGTAACTGGAACTGATTTGTTGTTTAAGGGAAAGAACATGAAAAGTATAATTCTTCTTAGTGATGGGCAGATAAATGTTGCAAGTGTGGAGGATGTTGTAGATTATGCAAAGAAAAACGGAGTGATTATTCACACTATTGGAATAGGCACAGAACAGGGCGGGAAGATAGGGGATGTTGGTCCCTCAGGAGAGACAATCTCAAAAATAGATACAGACTCTTTGAAGGCAATAGCATACAGCACTGGTGGAAGTTTCCATCTTGTCTCAAAGCAGCAAGAGCTTGTTAATGCTTACCTGGAAGTTCTTCAATCATCTACTGCAAGGCTTTCGATAAATACTGCCCCTGCAATGATAATTCTTGCATTGTTACTTCTTATTATTGAGTGGGTATTGGTGAATACTAAATATAGAACACTGCCATAGATAAAAGAGTATAAATTTATGTAATTATTATTGCCCAAGCATTGAAAGTTTGTTCTTTATTGCTTGAGTTTCCTTGTCAATTCTTTGTATTTTTCTTGTTTTAGGTTTGTGCGCTGGCACTGTATGCTTTTCTTGGTGAGGAGGTATTATCTTCTGTTTTTTATGCTGCACTAAATGATGAACATGTTTGGGCTTCTGATTTTGTTTTGAGGGAATATCAAGATTTATTGTTTCTATTGTTTGGATTGGTTTTCTATAATTTTCTGGTATTATTTTGTTTAAATCACTGGAATCATTGTTTTGATGATGTATTGATGGGATTTTTGCGGCATCTCTATTAATCTTGGTATCATAATTTTTTTCTATTGAATGTCTCACAATTGCCTCACCAAGCATTTTTATCCTGTCTTTTGCGCTTTGTTCAATAATATCCAGCTGCTTTAAATCTGCTTCTCTTTGCGGCTTTTCTTTTACGATTGGCAGAGGTTTATGTTTTTTTACTTCGTGTTTTTCAATTGCCCTTGATTTTTCTTCTTCTTGTTTTATCTGCGTAAGCTTGCTTGCAAAGTATTCTAGTTGTTTTTTGCTTTTCTCTCCGTAAATTGAAGAGAACAGCATTGAATTTATGTTATTATAGAATTTTGTAAGTTTTTCATAAACCTCTTTTCTTTCATCTGGTGGCAATCTATAATATGACTGAAGCAGCTTATGATAAATATCCTTTGCTATATCCATGTCTTTTTGCAATGCATATTCTTCTTCTTTCATCAATTCAAGAATCTTATTTTTCCGCTCTTTTTCATTTTTATCTTCTTGCATCGCCCTAAAATATGCTGAGAGATTCCTAAACACCCCTTTTTTTTGCTGGAATGCCTTGCTCAATCCCAATTCATTCTCTTCTTTATTCCGTTTCTCTCTTTTGAGTATTCTTTCTAATTCATCTGCAAAACCTATTAGCTCTTCTTTTGATACCTTCTCCTCTCCATATTTCATCTGCGAGAATCTCTCTGAAATTTCTATAAGCTCTTTTCTTTTGCCTTTATTTTTAAGCTCTTTTACAAGTTCGTTGTAGGTAAATTCATATTTAAGCCCTAAAAGCTCCTTGAAAAAATTCTTGGTTATCTTTGAAATTATCTCAAAAGCTTTTTCTGGCTCAAATTCATTAATATGTCTCTTGAATCTTTTTATTTCTGTAAGGTAGCTTATCTCTTTTTCCTTGTCGTGCTTCTCAGATTTTTTAATTGATTTTTGCAGTTTCTTTTTGTCCACTTTTAATGTAGTCATTACTCCATCAAAAATTGCCTGCTTATTTCTTCGAGCTGCTTTTACGATAAGAACAAGGAGGATTATAATAGAGATTCCGATAGATACTATCGGGATAATTATAATGGGGGGATACTTGTATTTCCCGATAATTATGTCTGCTGCTGCAACAGTGCCCATAAGGATAATAAATGTTGAAGCAAATAGCAGATAATACACTATACTCCTCTTTTTCATGTTTTTTCTTAGCAAAATTAATATAAAAAGGTTTTGTTGTACTCCCCCCTTCTTAAGTTATCAATTTATTACTAACCCCCAGAGAAGCAAAAAAAGAAAAGATTAAAAACAAAAATTATCTCTATTATATGATGAAAAAAGAGGTATTGGCTATTATCTTTGTAGCATTCTACATATTTGCACTTTCAACCGTCTTTGCAGAAGATCAAATATTGATCAAATTCCATTCTCAGGGAGACGGGAGGAATATAAGCATAAATCTCAACCGTTTTTTTCCTTTAGCTACAAAATTTTATTACAGCGAAGTAAAAAATGTTGTAATAACTATCGAGGAAGGAATAGCAGTTGTAGTGCCAAAAGAAAACTGGAAAGGGGATGAGACAATAATCTTCTCTCCAAATTCAAGCCTTGCAAAATTTAGTCAAGGCACAAAGTCATTGAACCTTACAAACATAGAGCCAGTTATTGAGATGTCATTCCCAGACCTCAACAATTTTGTTGCAGCTCCTGGAACTATTGATTTTAATGTGGCGGTTTTTGACTCGGATGATGATCTTCTGGAGGTAGAGTGGTTTGTTAACAACATTTCAATGAAAAAAGAAAGTGAAAGGGGGGGGATTATAAGCATATTCAGCTTCAATCAAACTTCAAGCGCCGGTAATGTGGAGGGAATAATACTAAGAAATGAAAATTTTAGCAAGGAGAGGAAAACTTACATAGTAACTGTTGTTATTAACGACAGCAAAAATGTAAAAGTGCATGATTGGAAGTTTAATGTGATTAATGCCAGTTGCATTGACAATTGGGCATGCGGCAATTGGTCTGAATGCATAACAGGAAAGCATTACAGAAACTGCATTAAAAGGAATCCCACATGTGTTTTTAATATGAACCGGCCTTCAACAGAATGGATAGACCCAAATTGCGCAACACCAAGTTACTGCGATCCAAATTGGACTTGCAGTGAATGGGGCATCTGCACTATAAATTACAATAAGGGAATAATATCTAGGGGTGTTATTTCAGATTCGATAAATACAAAACAGGAGAGAGTATGCCAGGATGCTAGCTATTGTATTGGGAGCGTTGGCATAGAAAGAAGAGAGTGCCAAGAGTCAATCCAGATAAAAACTATAGAAGTTGATTGGTGCTATGACAAGTATATAGAGATATACAATGCAGATAATGGATTGCTTCTTAGCAGAATAAGGAAGTCAAAGATAGAAAATCAGGGAATAGATATAGAATTCAGCTTGACTGACTTGTCAAAAATGAGAAAATGCTGGTATTGCTTTGATGGAGTTTTAGATTACGATGAGACTGATGTAGATTGCGGGGGCAGTTGTGGTGAGGAATGCATTTCTAAACAATTTGATAAAGATTATATAGATTACAAGACAATAATTATGATGGGGTTAGACGTCCTGCTTATATTCGCATTAGTGTATTTCATCAGAAGAAAATAGCTAAAAATCAAGAAGCTTTTTTTGTTCTTTTTTTATTATTTCATCTTTCCCTATGCCAAATACTGCAAATATAGTTTCAACGGCAGGAATAATTTGATGTTCTATATAATAATCAATGTCATATTCCTCCTCTTCATCTGGAAGCCTTGCTCTTTCTCTTATTAATTGTTTTTTTGAGCCTTCTGCAATGTAGAATTCAATAAGCATTCCAGAATCAACAGGGATTCCTCTCTCAATCATCTTCTTTGCAATAGCAACATGCGGTCCTTCAGAAAGATACTCTTCAATTGATTTTTTTAATTGCGTTCTTATTATGAGTTTTTCTTTTGCTGTTTTTCTTTTCTTTATAGAATCGATTATCTCTTTTACATATTTAAGGCTTGAATCTGCCTTGCCTTCGTTCAGAATGTTTTTGAGTATGTTATTTTGAACCTCTCTTGCCAATTCACACCAGTCTCTTCTTACTGTTTCAAAGCCTCTTATCTTAAGCTGGTCTTTTTCAGTCAGAAGTGCATACTTCTTTTTTGCTCCGAATTCCCCGCTTCTTTTTGTTACAAATATCCCCCTCTTGTAAAAAGATTCAAGTTCAAGCTCCATCATTCCTGGAAGCTGAGAATTGAGTTTTTTGAGATGGCTTAATGTATCATCTTTCGTGTTATTGTTGAGCGAAAATGCAAAACCGTCAGTATCTGCATATATAACATTGAATCCCTGCTTGTTTGTTTTTTCTATAACATCATGTATGAACTTCCTTCCCAATGCAGCAGTTGCTGCAGCAGCTTCAACACAGTAATATCTTGCTCCAAAAAATCCCAAGTACCCATAAGCAGCATTAGCAAGAGTCTTGAATGCATTGCTTCTTGCCTGCAGCAGGGGGGAATGATTTTCCTTAAGCTGCTTCTTCATCTCTTTTCTTTTTTTTATTATCTCGCCAATCAATAGGGGCATAAATCCTTCTTTTTTTGAGAAGTATATTTTCTTTTTTTCTCCTTCAACCTCTACATCCCCTATTTCATGGCAGTCTTTGCATTTATTTTTCTCTAGTGTTGATAATGAAAGATTGAAAGACACAATTATTGATGGGTATAGGCTTGTAAAGTCAAATACAGCCAGGTTTTCATAAAGCGCGGGTTTTGGCTGCAGCACAAAAGCTCCTTCATATTTTTTTCTCATTTTCCTCTCGTTTATTGTATCATATGTTGGCCTGTGTTCTGCAATTTCGTTGAATCTCCCAAGATTATGTATTATGTAATTCTCTACATGCTGCGAAAAAGAATCTCTGGATACATTATATAATGGCTCCTGCATTACCCTGCTGAATTCAAGAAGGTCAGGCCATAATTTGTTGAAAAGCTTCTCAGTTATTGCAGAGTCCTGCATATTGTATGCAAAGAAATCCTTCCATTCATGCTCTTCTATCTTTGAGCCGAGTTTGTTCTTGAATTCATGTTTTCTCTCTCCGATTAACTCGGAAGCTACTTCATCAAGGCTTAATGTTTCTGATTGCAGGTATTGAGAGTATGCAGTTTTCACGAACTTGAACAAATCAACATGGACAATTCCTGTCACCTTGGAGTTTAGCAGCCTTCCTCTTGAAAAAGTTGGCTGCGAATTATCAAGCCCTATGTCCATTCTTACCTTGTTTTTTTCAGCCCTCGCTCTTAGATAAGGCATGTCAAATCCATCCGAGAAATATCCTGTTAATATGTCTGGCTTTTCTTTTTTTATGCATTCGCAGAATCTTTCAATCATCTCTGCTTCATCCTTGCAGAATTCAACATAGTCTTCTGCTTTTGCTTTCTTGAATGTTAATACTTTTCTGAATTTGCCGCAAGCCATTGAAATCATCAATATATTTCCCTTTCCTATCTCAAAATCATCTGACTCTATGTCAAATGCCATCACTTTGGGCTTGAATTCTTCATCTCCGATATATGTTATCTTGTTTGCCTTTATCACTAAATCAACATTCAGTATAGCATCCATGCCTCTAAACTCTTCTGAATTGTTAAGGATCTCTCCTTCAACATTATGCCAGCATAGAGGAACAGCATTTTTTTCAAGGATATATCTTGTAATATGCGGGATATCAATTTCCCTCTTCATGTCAACGCCATTAAGTTCTCTTATAGCCTCTGATACGGGGCCCATATCCTTGTGATTGCTTACAACCACCTTTATTGCCTTTACCTCTTTTCCAAGGAAGTTCTTTTTGCAGATTGTTGCACTTTCCACGCTTACTTTTCTGCCTGCATTTTCAGCCTTTATTTTTTCTATCTCGCAGCATAAATCATGCAGTTCTTTGTCTGTCAAATCACTTTTTGGAATAACCCAAAAGAAAGCATCACACCTGTCAAGAATACAGCACCTTTTTCCTTCCCAACTTCTTCCAAAAACCCTTACAACGGTTTTTCCGTCTATATCCAAGTAATCATAATCTAATGGGATGAATTTTATTTTCATAAACATGCTAAATTTAGTTTGTATTAAAATGTTGCTTAAGGCATAAACCGTAAGGTTTATATATAGTTATTACTTAGAGATAGTAACAAAAAGGAGACAAAACAAAATGATAAGCAACAAGATAAGGAGTTTAGCAGCACTAATGATACCTGTAGGTTTACTAAGTGTGATACTAATGGGGCCTCTGGCAAGAGATGTAAAAAAGGCAAATATAGAGTTTACTAAACCATACAAGACTTATACGGTTGAAGGTAAAGTGGTGGATGAGACTTACATGCCTGCTATACATTGTTTTTTACCTGAGTATACGGTTGCTGTAAGAGAGAAATATGGTAATGTGAAGAAAATAACCTTCCATGAAAAGACAGCGGAATATAATGCAGTTATAAACAGGCAAGATAACGTAAAATTTACAGCTGTAGCTGCAAACGAACAAGATTACACAAGATTACAAAAGAAGTCTTCTATTGAACAAAAAGTCACCATGGACCTGATTGGGCCTCTTAACTACAATCCTAGTTGGAAACTTGAAAAAATCAAGTAAATTGCTTAAATTTTTTTATTTATTTTTTAGTTGAGTGAGAGTGAGCATAAAGAAATAAGGAGACACAAAAAATGGAAACTAATTATGAAAATGGGGAGCAGATTTTCTTATTCGGAGAAAATAATCAAAATAGCAATAGCCTTGAAAGCAGAGTGGGTGGAATCAGCCCCCCAGTTCAATCACCTCAAAAACCTTATGTAAAGGAATATCTTCCAGGAAGAGACTTCTGCATACCAAAGCACAAGTATGAGATTGTTAAATGGCTTAATGGATATTGTGATATGAATAAGAAAGAAAAAAAGAATTTTGAAGGGATGGGCAAGAAGCAGCTTTATGCAATATACTTCAGTATAAGAAAGAAGAGTGGCTAAAGATGAAAAGGGAAAGATTCTACAATTTTATTCTTGGAAAGATAGATAGCATGGATTATTTTCAGTCTACTGATGAAGAGAGAGAATTTGAGAAAAAAAAGCTTCTAAGCGTTATGTATTCAAGAATTAATATAAAAGGCAGCAGTAAATCTGTTTCTGTTTTCAGATGTCCAGCTGAAAATGTTCATAAAACCCTCAAAAGGCTTGTTGAAGATGCATTCGAATGGAAGTTTGGAAGGAATTTTGGATCTTTGGAAGGATATACATGGAAGGATGAGAAAGGCAGTCTTTGTTTTCCTAGAAAGCAGATAGACTATTGATGCATTTAAGGATAGTTTTTTATATTATTTTTTCTTCTAATTTTAATGGGTTTGCAGATATCCGAGATAGTTCCAAGAAAGGAGATTGCACTTTCAGACTTAAAAGGAAAGACAATGGCAGTTGATGCCTTCAATACTCTTTATCAGTTCCTCTCTACTATAAGGCAGCCAGATGGCACGCCTTTGATGGATTCAAAGAAGCGAGTCACCTCACACTTATCTGGATTATTTTATAGAACTGCTAATCTGCTTTCTCAGGGAATGAATTTTGTTTTTGTTTTTGATGGGAAATCCCCAGAAGAAAAGGAAAGATTGCATGCTATTAGGCAGAGTGTTAAAGATGAAGCAAGAATAAAATATGAGGCTGCAAAAGAAGAAGGGAATGTTGAAGGAATGGGCAAATATGCAAGGCAGCTTACACGCCTCAATCAAGAGATGATTAATGAGTCAAAAGAGCTCCTTTCTGCATTAGGAATTCCACATGTGCAAGCTCCTTCTGAAGGAGAGGCTCAAGCATCTTACATGGCAAGAACAAACGAGAACATCTACGCTGTTGCTTCCCAGGATTATGATTCATTGCTTTTTTTCGCACCAAGATTGATACAAAATCTTACTTTGGCAAGAAAAAGAAGAACATCTGCAGGGAATTTTGTTCCTGTAGCAACAGAGCTTATAGACCTAAATACGGTTTTGAATAATCTTCAGATTACTCATGACCAATTAATCTCCCTCGGCATACTTGTTGGAACAGATTACAATCCTGGAGGTGTTAAAGGAATAGGCCAGAAGAGAGCATTAATTCTTGTACAGCAGCATAAGCAGCCAGCATTGATATTTGATGCTGTGCAAAAGCAGCTTGCAGAGCAAAATCTTTCATTAAATTTTGATTGGCAGGAGATATTCGAGCTGTTTAAGAAACCAAGCGTAACCCATGATTACGAGATGAAATTCTCAAAAATAGATGAAGAAGCAATAATAAAAATACTAGTAGATGAGCATAACTTTTCTCAGGAAAGGATACTTTCTTCTTTAGACAAACTAAAAAAGATGAATGAAGTAAACAAGCAGTCGGACTTAAAGAAGTGGTTTTAACTTTGTCAGAAATGCTGTATAACTTGTAGGCATTTCTGATCATCCTAAAGTTGCACGCAAACCACACCCTTTAGGGTGTGGTAAAACTGGAGCAACTTTTTGATTTACCTTCTTATGTATCTCATTCTAGGCCCAAAAGAGTAGAGTATTGTCAATAATCCAATTACTATCAGTATTGCTTGGTATGTTGTCTTGCCAGGTTCCCCAATCAAATTAGTGATTGATGAAATTCCTGCTACACTTCCAGCCAAAGGAACAAATCCCATTATTAATACTGCTGCTCCAACACAAAGATCAACGAATCTCATTTTTTCCTCCTTTTTTTATAATTGTTTTTTGTAAGTTGCAGGGTTAAATAACGCATTTATCCTCACTTTTTTTAGCGCCCCGAAAAATATCAATATACCTACTCCAACTATCAATGCAATAAGCCATGCAGAATCAAGGAACTCAATCATTGAATAAGGCATCTCTGCAATAACCTCCATTGGGATAAACCCCTTGTAGAAAGGCCATAAGCCCATTAAGACTATTAAAAATCCTATTAAGTAAATAAATCCCCTCTTTATGTCTCCTCCAAAAATAAATTTCATAAATGAAATAAGTATCAGTCCTATTATCAGAATAACTGCCCATATCATTATTGGCTGCTCAAGAAGATACCAGTTTCTCTGCATCCCGGCAGATATTAAAAAAGCCAAAGCAGCAGATACAACTAAAGTGGGAGCTGCCCCGCCCATCACTTTTCCAAGAGAGGTGTATATAACTCCGAAATAAACTGCAAAAAAAGCAGTGAATATGAACCACTGGTCATTTAGCAAGTCAGCAGGATTAAAAGACCCATAATAAAATTGTGCAGAAACAAGTGGAATTGCAAGAATAATCGAGAAGAGTGCTATCAAAAAAACAGGCTTGTATTCTGTTTTTAGGATCCTAAAAACCCTAGAAAAATCATATCTTTTAAGTTGCTGTAACAAAGAGGTTTTTATGATGCTTGTAATCTTGTTCATGATAGACTATCAAGATTTTTAAACTTTAAAAAGGTTATTATAAATGGGGGGAAAAAATGAGGGCTTTTGAAATTATAGGAAGCATTGCAATATTGCAGCATGATGCTTCAAAAGAAGAATTGAATGAATTTGCACAAGATATACTTAACAGCCAGAAGAATGTAAAGACTGTCCTTGCTAAAAAGGAGAGGATAAAGGGGAGGTTAAGGACAAGAAAACTTGTTTATATCTGCGGTGAAAAAACCAAGGAAACAATACATCGTGAGAATGGTTGTCTTATCAAGCTTAATGTCGAAACATGTTATTTTTCTCCAAGAATGTCTAATGAGAGGCAGGAAGTTGCTTCATTTGTAAAAGGAAAAGAGAGTGTTCTTGTTCTTTTTGCTGGCGTTTCTCCTTTTGCAGTTGTTATCGCTAAGAAAAATCCCTCTTGTTTTGTATGCAGCATTGAACTGGGAAGAGAGTGTTGCAAGTACGGGGTGGAGAATGTGAGATTGAACAAGCTTAAGAATATGCAGGTTTTGCAGGGAGATGTCAAAAGGATTGTTCCAAAGCTTGCAAAAATGAAGATGAAGTTTGACAGGATAATTATGGCCCGGCCTCAATTGAAAGACACTTTTTTAAAAGAGGCTTTTTCTGTTTGCAAGAAAGGCACGATAATTCATTACCATGATTTTGTTGGAGAGAAAGATATCCAAGAAGTTTTTGGCAAGATAGAAAAAGAAGCAAATAAACTAAAGAAAAAAATCAAGATGATAAGAGTAAAGAAAATAGGAAATATCGCACCATATCGCTATAGGGTGAGAGTTGATTTTAAGGTTGTTTAGATTCGTTATCTTTTGTATATTTTGTCGTGATGATTATCAAAAAATTCCTTAGTTGCTTGTTTGGAATTTTAGGATGCTCAAGAACACACGACCACATACTTTTAGTATGTGATTTTGTCAAGTGTTCTTGACATAATCAAGAATTCTTACAATCTTTTCTTTTTCAATAATCTCATAAGTGAGAACATAATGTCTTATATGCACTCTCCATTGCCCCGCCATGTCAGAGGTCAATGGTTTGCCAATTTCAGGTTTTTCAAGAATCTCATTTATTTTTCTTTTGATAATCTCTGCCTGAAGAACATCTTTCTTTTTTATTTTTTCAAAAACCTTTTTTAAATGCTCACCGATTTCCAAGGAATATCTCATAGTATTTCATTTATGTCATTCACTTTGATAAATTTCCCTCTTTTTATCTTCTGAAGTTTTGCCAGATATTCAGGTCTTAATCTAGGCTCAAGAAAGCTCTCCTCATACACCTTTGTTATCATCGTAACTGCCTCGCTCTTATTCTTCAAGCCGAATTTTGCCTTTACTATGTTTAATACTCTGTCTTCATTTTCTCCCAGATTTATCAAGCTTTGCACCATTTTGTACATATCGTTATATTTTATTATGTTTCATAATGATTTGTTATTTTTAAAGGTTTCGTTCTGGGATTAAGGGAGTGCTCGATTCTCTTCCCTTGGTCTAATTTATGGTTTTCCATTCTGTAATCGGGAAAAACTGAAATATTATTATTGTTTTTCCAGATCCTAAAAATAATTCTCAATTATTTTTTTGATGACAACGACGCTGTTTATATATTTTGTACAAGGATACGGAGATTGGGAGAGAAAAAAGGGGGCAGTTTATAGCCAAAGCAGAATTAATGACCGTGGTAGAATAGTTTCCAGCTATTTCTTTTGAAGTTTTTCTTCTAGTTCTTTAATCTTTCTCTTCAGTTCAATCATCCTTAATTCCCTGCCTACTGCCATCTTACTGAATTTTTCAAGTTCCTGAATCTTCTGATCAAGATTCATTGTCCTCTCTTCCACCTTCTTTTCTAGCTCTTTGTTATATTGTTTAAGGTGCTCTTGAGATTTTTCCAAGTCTAAGGTCATGCTGTTGAAAACAGAAGCCAATTCGCCTATTTCATCTTGTGATTCAATTTTTATTCTTTTATTCAGATTTCCTTTTCCAATTTCAATTGCTGTTTTTTTAAGTTCGTAGATATTTCTCAGAATGACATTATTTAATAAGATAGAGATTGAAATAAAGCATACTAGTATCCCCCCAAGGATAAAAATAGCAATGTATGAAGCGTATTCCATTAGTCGCTGGTTTGATTTTTCATAAGACAAACCTTGATGAAGGACAGCCACAATCCTATTATTTACTATCAAAGGAGAAATAATAACAAACGCCGCCTTTCTGCCTTCCCTCGCCTCTATGTTTTTGGTTGTTTCAATCCCCTGAAACGCATCGTCTATATCTTTTTTTTCCTGATTGGTAATAAGAGGGGAGGCGGAATTTTCGCTTGAATATTTTACCTCGTAATTGGGGCCAAGAATTTCTGAAAATTCGACTTTTTCATCAAGCAAGGCTTCCAATTTTACCTTATTCACAGAAGTTTCAAAATTTAAATCGCCGCTTTCAAGAAGGAATTTGTATGTATTTAGCCTCTCTAAAAGAAGTTGTCTTTCGGTGACATTTTTATTATAAATTGTCAATCCTCCGATAGTAAAGAGAATAATGGCTAAAGGAATTATAGTCAAAAACAGTATTTTATATTTGAGACTGACCATTATGCATTCTTCATAACTCTTAGACTTGTTTATTGTCGGCTTCCTTCATGTCATCCAAAATCTGATTGTATGCCTGATCAGCAGTGATTCTTCCATCCATAACAGCGCCAAGATGCTTGGCGAATTGGACAGTAAGATCCTTGTACTTATCCCCAAGCACATAATCAACAGTTTTTGAATCAAAGACATTACCACCGTACTTATCCGTGATATATGTAATAAATGTATCAAATTGAGTGGTATCTTCAGCGGTGGTGCCTGCCTGGCTGATGCTTCCTTTAATGCCTGTGGGTCCTTTAGCATATCGTATCCATTTTTCAGCAGTGTTTGGAGTAGAAAATGCCATCATAAGCGCAATAGCCTCATCCCTTACAGGAGAATCTTTAGCCACGGCAAACATAGGATTATATCCCCCCATATAATGGTTGACTGGTTGATATATTGGCATCTCAACAGGCACCATTTTCATAGTTTTTCTGGCATCAATTCCGTGCCAGTGGCTGTACATCCAGGAAGCGCCGCAGACGGTGAAAACTGCTTTGTTTTCAAGGACGTAATAGCGCGTTTCAAACCAGGGCAAATCTTCCCATCCCGGTATCAGAGGCTTATATTTGCTTAATTGTTCCAGTGAGCCCAGCACTTTTTTCACCGCAGCCAATTTAGCCTCAGATGGTTTTATATCTTTTACGTCTGTTAAATTAGGAAATTCCGATCTGAAAAGGCTTTGGAAAATATTGTATGTGCTAGGAGCATAGCCAATGCCTCCCTTGTAATCTCCGCTATCATAAAGAATAGGGATATTTGTCCCCTGCTTTTTATTGTAATCATCCACTGCCTTGAAGTATCCGAGAAGATCTTCAAAAGTCATATCCTTATCTTTAATTTTTATGCCCATCATGTCTGTCAGCTCTTTGTTATAGAAAAAGGGATGGTAAAAACCCTCCATATAAGGACCGGTTATTATGCCATTCATATGGTTTCTAAACTGCGGGTCAGAAAGAATAAAAGAATTTTGGGACTCATTAAATCCAGGTACTGTTTCAAAATCAACTAGGTATTTTTGCCCCCAATCCTGTCCTAGTTCCCTTGCTATTTCCTGATAATAAAAAGGCTCAAGCCAAATGACATCCCAGTTTATATTACCGGTTTTAAATTCATTAGTCGCAGCATCTAAGCATCCCTTACGCCCTCCTGGAAAATCAGCATTCCATTTTATATTGACTTCGACATTTGGGTTTCTGGTTTCAAATTCCTTCACGGTTTCGGTAACAAAATTCTCTCTGAGATCTTCACCCTTCCAGTGGCCCTGCATGTTAATGGTTTTAATCTCTCCAACACCTGTACTCGTAACATCAATTCTCTTTGTTTTTACTACCCCTCCTCCGCTTGAATATTTTATGTATTCGACTCCCACAACAACTAAAGTGACTAAAACAAGCACAACTATTATCCCGATTAATAATTTTTTATTCATCTTTCATCCTCTTTTCTAACCTCTAAGCTTAAGGTGTGAATCTTATTTAAATATTTAGGCAATCACTTCAGAGTTAGAATGGGGCAGTTTTCAGTCATGCCCGAGGACTCTCTCATTATGCTTTAACTTCTGCGCCCCAACCTTGGGCCTCACAGATTTTCTCAATCTCAATGGCCTTCTTAGGTGTCCAATGACAATCCTTATCAACCTCAACAAAGCTGACCTTCAAGCTTGCAAGCTCTTCAAGGCTGAAATAGCCCCACTCTGCCATTTCAAGATCGTTGTTGAGTATCGCAAATCCTCTCTTCTTCTTAGAATTAAATCATATTGAGTTTGAGAATTATATCCTCAAACTCAGCACTCTGCTTATTCCATCCTGCATTGTTACTCCATATAGAGTTGTTGCCTCGCCTATTACTGCATCATTGTGGGTGATAACTAAGTACTGTCCTGTTCTTATGTAGTCCTTGAGTGATGCTGCCAGCCTTTCGCTGTTCCTCTTGTCAAGTGCGGCATCAATTTCATCAAATATATAGAATGCATAGGGCTTGAATTCTTGTATTGAGAATATCAAAGATAGAGCCGTTAATACCTGCTCTCCGCCGGAGAGTGCTGTGATATCTGCATATTTTCCCTTTGCAAGCTTTACTGTTATTTCCAATCCCCCTTCAAAAGGGTTATCCTGATTTTCAAGTTCAAGGAATGCCTGCCCCTTTCCAACTAGCTTTAGGTAATTTTGGGAGAAGTAATCATTTATCATGCTTAATGTCTTTACAAAAACTACCCTCTTTCTTTTATCTATCTCCTCAACTATCTTTAATATCTCCTCTTTTTCTGAATCCAGCTTCATTGCTTTCTCCTGTATTATATCATATTCTCTCTTTATGTCCTCGTAAACCTGCAATGCCCTCATGTTTACTGAGCCAATTTCATCAATCTGGAATTCATGTTTTTTCAGCCTTTCAGCAAGCTCGTTCTTTGAAGCTTCTATTATAACAACTTCCCCAAAATTTAGGAATTCAGTTTCAAAAGAAGATATCTCTGCATCAATTTTTGCCAATGCAATCCTCTTGATGTTTATCCCGTCATTAACACCCCTTGAGTCATTCTGAGTGTTCACAAGCTCTAATTCAATCTGCCTGGATTTATCCTGCAGGCTGTTCCTTTTTTCAAATAATTTATGGAAATGAGCATACATCTCTTTTTCTTTCTTGTCTCTCTCAGCCATTGCCTTTTCTTTCTCTTTTAGGTCAGTTTCAATTATCTTTATGCTCTGCTGCAAGTCTACTTTGTCTTTGCCAATTCCTTTTATTATAAGCTGCATCCTGATGATGTCTTTTTCTTTTGACACTATCTCAAGGCGTATGTTCATGTTTTCCTTTGTGCTTAATTCATCTATCTCGCTCTTTGTCTTTTGGTACTGGCTCTCTATTTCTGCGTACTGATTTACTTCCAATTCAAGGTCTCTTCCCCTTTTCTCAAACTTCTCTGCTTCTCCTTCAAGTCTCTTTCTTGTTTCTTCAAGGATTTTAATGGAATTTCTCTTTTCTTCAAGATTTTCAAAGTTTATTCTTGCAATATTCAAATCACTATGTTTTTTTCTTAGCAAGTCTATTTCTTCTTTTATTTTGGTTATCAAAGCATGCGCTTTGCTTCTTTCATTCTCGTTTTGCAGAAGTGTCTTCCTTAATTCCTCAACAGATTCTTGCGTCCTGTTTATTACCTTGTTTTTATCCTCTTCTGTAACCTTTCTTTTGCAGGTTGGGCAAACATCAAGTTTGATTATGTCATTCTTTATTTTTTCCAAGATTTCAATTTCTCGGTTTGCTCCAGCATGGCTTGTTGAATGTTTTGAATGCAAATCCTGATTTTTAATAAGCTCATTTTCAAGCTCTGCAATCTTTGCCTTTATTTTCTCTATCTCTTTTATTTCTTTTTCATATCCCTTTATCTTTTCTTCCAGCTGGGATATTCTTGGCTGGATGTTAGCCATTTCTTTTATTGTGCTTGCATGCTGCTCCTTGTTTTGCTTTAGATTTATGTTTATTCCTGCAAGCTCTGTTTTTAGCTGGAATAATTTTTCATGTTTGTTTTGTATAGCATCAAATGCCTTTCTCTTTTCTTTTAAGAGCGTTTCAATCCTTTCTTGTTCAGGAATTTTTGCCTTGAAGTTTGTGATATTTACCCTTTCTTGTTCTATATCGTTGCCTATCTTCACAGCCCTCTGTTCTCCATCAGAAAACTGCTGCTTGTAATTCTCAAGCCTGACTTTTAATACAGCTATATCTGCTTTTCCTTCTGCAATCTCCTTGTGAAGTGTCTCCTGTGCAACCCCTGTTGATTCCTGTATATTTTTGTTTATCTGGTTTATTTCATTGTTTATAGATTCAAGACTCGTTTTTGTTTCTGCAATCTTTTTGTTGATTTTTTCAAGGCTTGAATATTCTTTTTGCGCATCCTCTTCAAATCTCTGCTTGTCCCCCCTTTTCTCTTTGAGGTCCTTTGCAATTAATGAAGCCTTTTCCTTTTTTATGAGATTTTCAAGCTCCTTGTATTTTAGCGCCTGCTGCCTTTCCTTGTCAAGATTTCTTAAATATGCATATCTCTCGTTTAATGTAGCTCCTACGATTTTAAGCTCTTCTTTTGTTTTTTCTAATTCTCTTAGCGATTTCTCTTTCCTTGTTTCATATACGCTTATCCCTGCAATCTCCTCGATAATCTGCCTTCTTTCTTCAGGATGCATCTGCACAAATCTTGATATCTCTCCCTGCAGCACTATGTTAAATCCGTAAGGGTCTATTCCCCCTTGGGAAAGCAAATCAATGACCTGCTCCCTTGTTTTTGTTTCATTATTTATTTTGTATATGCCCTGGCCGTCCCTTCTTACAACTCTTGTTATTATTACATCTCCCTCTGCTGGGAAAACCTTGTCTGAATTGTCTATATGAAGCTCAACTCTTGCTTCTGGTGCCGGCTTGTTTTCTGAGCCGCCATTGTAAATAAGGTTGGTTGATTTTGAAGCCCTTATGCTTTTCATGCTAAGTCTTCCAAGAACAAAACATATAGCATCAGATACGTTGCTTTTGCCAGAGCCATTTGGCCCAACAATTGTGTTTAATCCATTGCTGAAAACAATCTCAGTCTGTTTTGCAAAAGACTTGAATCCATGCATCACCAGTTTTTTTATATATGGCATTTTTTTACTATTTTTTATTACTCTGCTTTGTTTTTATACTTAATGCCAAAAAAACAAAACGACAAAATTTATGTTTATTTAGGATCCTAAAATTCCAAGCAAACCACACCCTAAAGGGTGTGATAAAACTCAAGGAATTTTTTGATAAAATATATTTGAGGAATGGACATTGAAAAGAAGGTTTTATAAAAAACCTGAGTTATATAAAATGATGAAATCATCTAGCATTAACAGGTTTAAAAAATCAGTTAAGAGTTATGAGAATAAACATCATATTCTTGCAGCACTTATTATTGGAAGTTCTATTGTGCTTTTTTGGAGGGGTGTCTGGATTCTTGCAGACTTCTACTTATTCCCTGGGCAGGATTTTTTGAGCGCAATATTATCAATATTAATAGGTTTTGTTGTGCTTTATCTCAGGGATTTTGACCTAAAAGAACTTCTCAATTAATGTTTAGATAGGATAATTACTGCCCTGGCGCAGGTGCCCCGGTATATTCATGAGTTATCCCTCTTCTTTCTCTTATCTTTCTTAAAAGTTCTGGCTGTATTCCTGTAGGAACTCTTTCAAATAATTGGTCAACTAAAGAAGAAACTCCTCTTCCTTCTGTTGCGCTTCTAAGGTCAGAAGCCCAGCCCATCATTTCTCCTACTGGGATTTTTCCTTTTATTACTGGTCCTGCACTTCCTTCTGTGCTTACATCAAGAATTTGTCCTCTCTTTGTTGTTACTAATTTAGATATCTCATTCATGAATTGGTCTGGAACTTCAATAGCATATATCTGCACTGGCTCGAATAATACTGCTGCTGCTTTGGCCATTCCCTCTTTTATTGCTTCTCTCATTGCAGGATATACCTGTGCAGGGCCTCTATGAATTGCATCTTCATGCAGCTTTGTATCAATAAGGCTGATTTTTAGTTTCATGCAAGGCTCTTTTGCCAATGGACCTTGGTCCATTACTTGTTCAAATGCATCTAATATCATTTCCATTACCTCTCCTATTGCGATTATTCCCTTTGTTTTATCCAGGAATACATTTCCCTTGTAAATCTGCCTGTATTGTTTTGCTTCATCATGAGTTATTCCTAACGCCTCTAATTTTTTCCATAATTCTTCATTCTTCTTCTTTATTCTTCCGTCAGATATCTCTCCAGATTTTATTGCTTCATAAACACCATCTTCCAATGGTTCTACAGTTATATAGAATACATTATGCCTGTTTGGGCTTTTTCCCTCGCATTCTCCTGACGGTCTTGTTACAGTCTCCCTGTAAACAACGATTGGCTCTGAAGTTTTTACTTCTACTCCCTTTTCAGTCTTTATTCTATTTTCAATTATTTCAAGATGAAGCTCTCCCATGCCAGATATAAGATTCTCGCCTGTTTCTTCATTGATTGTAACCTTTATGCTTGGGTCTTCTTTTGCAACCTTTCTTAATACCTCTACTAATTTTGGCAAGTCTGCTGATTTCTTTACTTCAATTGCTTTTGTTATTACTGGTTCAAATATATGTTTTAATTCATTAAATGGAGTTTCTGGCTCTAGAGTTACGGTTTCTCCTGCTTCTCCAGTTACTCCTGCAATTGCAAGAACATTACCTGCAGTTACTTCTCCCATTTGTTCTGGCTTTGTGCCGTTGTATATGAGTACCTGCTGTACTCTCTGTCTTTGTTTTGCAAGATTAAGATATACTTCATCTCCTTGATGCACTGTTCCAGAGAATAATCTTCCGGCTGCAATTTCTTTTCCAGACTTTGGCTCAATTGTTATTCTTGTTATAACAAAAGCAAGTTTTCCATTAGGATTGCAGCTAATTAAGTCCTTGCCCATATCGCTTTCTAAATCTCCCATCCATATTTTTGGAATTCTGTATTTTTGAGCTTCTAAAGGATTTGGATGGTGTTTTATTACCATGTCTAGTATTACTTCATATAGCGGGGCATTTTCCCAAAACCATGCCTTTCTTTCCTCTTCAGGCAATTCATAAGACTTCAATACATCTTTGAAGCTTATCCCCTTTTTCTTCATGAAGGGAATAGAAAGAGCCCAATTGTCTCTCGCTGAACCAAAAGCGACTGCCCCACCGTTAATATCCACTTGCCATTGCTTCTTATATTCAGGTTCTGCTATTTTGGAGATTAGCTCATTGAAGTGATTGTAAATATTAAGAATCCTTTCCTGCATTTTTTCAGGTGTTAGTTTTATTTCTTTAATTAGTCTGTCAAATTTGTTTATGAACAAAACAGGTCTTACTCTTTCTCTTAATGCCTGTTTTATTACTGTTTCTGTTTGCGGCATTATCCCTTCTGAAGCGCAAACTAATACTATTGTCCCGTCAATTGCCCTCATTGCCCTGGTTACATTGCCTGAGAAGTCTACATGTCCCGGGGTATCAATAAGATTGATTAGATATTCACTGCCTTCATATTTATGCACCATTGAAACATTGGCTGCATCTACTGTCATGAGCCTTTCTTGTTCATCAGAATGCTGCCAAGTAGCCATTCCAGCGTCCAAATTTCCTGCATTTTTCGTAGCCATGTAGCCGGAAGCAGCAAGCAAATTATCTGTGAATGCTGTCTTGCCATGATGGATATGCGCAGATGTGCAAATATTGCGGATCTTTGTCTGATCCTTGGTTATTCTCCCAATCCTGTCTATTCTTGATTCTTCAGCCATTTTTTATGAAATACATTTGCAATCGCAAATGTGAACTAAATTTTTTTAGATTATTCTTATCTAGCAGAATCTGCCTGCTTTTCAACATCATTCCTTTTTGAAAGAGCAAAGCTTTCAGAGCTTTTCTGATATGCCGCTATTATCTCCTTTGCTAATGTATTTTTTATGCCTGCTTTCTTATTGAATGATTTGTCATATGCACCATGAACTATATTTCTTAATGCAATGCTTATTCTTCTTAGGGGTGAAATATCGCATGATTGAGGATACCTTGCTCCTCCATATTCTATTACTGTTATTTGATCAACTGGAGCAGCATTTTCTACTGCCCTTACCAAAACTGAAATTGGATTTATCTTTAATTCCTTTTCAACTATCTTTAATGCTTCTATCACTATTTTTGCATTTCTATGATATTTTCCAGAGGCCCAAAAAGTCATTAACTTATGTTTCTTCCCTCGGTGTCCTGGTATGCTTATTAGAGAAATCAGTCTTTCAACAATATTGACTTTTCCTTCTGTAAATTTGTCTCTTTCTCTTCCATGAGATTTTACAACAAGCCTTGCATCAACATTAATGTATCTTTTTAATCCTGGGTCTTCAACCTTAACTTCAGAAACATCCCACAAGTCAAATATTTTAAATGTCATTTTAGTAAAAAGATTTTAATGCCTTCACTCCTTTTCCTATCTTATTAAAGCAATAGCCTGTTGCAGCCAGTCCCCCAGAAAGTAATACAATTCCAAGAGAATATGATTTGTCATAATTGTTTTGTTGTATTCCATACCAAGCCATTTTACCTCCAGCTATTGTTCCGGCAACAGTAAAAATAGAAGCTATGGCAAAATTTGAAATTTTATTGATCATTCTTTCTTGTGTTCCATTTATTTTTTTTTCAAGTTTTGAAGAACCACAACCAATTCCGCAACAATCACCCATTTTATCTCCTCCCCTTTTCTATTTTGCCTTTTACAAGAAGCCTTAATGGTTGATCATTTACTTTTATTACTTGCAATCTTACACAAGGAATATCTCCCTTGCTTCTTCCTTTTCGTCCACCAATAGATTCAACTATAACTTCATCATGCTCATCAATAAATCTTTGTGCAAGATTTCCTGGAATAAAGGCAGTTACTTGCTTTCCATTCTTTATCAACTGTACTCTGCAGCATTTTCTCATTGCAGAATTTGGCTGCTTTGCTTCTTTCTCAACTTTTTCAAGAACTATGCCCTTTGCTTGGCTTGCTCCTTCCATTGGGTCTGATTTTACTTTTAGGCTTAATAATGCCCTTTTCTTATATGTCATGCTATGCCATCTGAATTTTTGCCTCTTTTTTTTCATCATTCTTGCTGCAAATATTCCCATGTTTAGCTGAAAGCTCCCTTCATTATTTTAGTCCTTATTCTCCTTGCTTCTATCTGTGTTTCTCTTAACATTAAAACATCATTGATTCTTATTGGTCCAAGAACATTTCTTCTTATCGCTTTTCCAGAATCTCTTCCATCAAGTATCTTTACTCTTACCTGGGTTACTTCTCCTCTTGCTCCAGTTCTCCCCATAATATCTTCAACTACAGCTGGCACTGCATTGCCTGTGATTTTATCTAGGCCTTTCTTTATTTCAACTGTGCCCATTTCTTTTTTTTGAGTTTTTTTGCTTCCCATTTTAAGTATGCAACTAAAAAAGCAATTTCAAGGTTTAAAGACTAAAGAGTTATTTCTTTGTCTTTTTTGCTTCTGTTTCTTTGTCTTTCCTTGAATCGGCTGAGCCATCGCCAGTATCTATTACTGCAATAGATGCTGTACCAACATTTATCCCTGCAGCTAATCCAAGTTTTTGCTTGGAATCAGCAGTCATTAGTGTTATGCCCTTTTCTTGGCATAGCGCTGGTAAATGTTGAACGATCTCCTTGGGTTGTACGTCATCTGCAATTACCACTATCTTTGCAGTTCCCCTTTCCACTGCTTTTGTTACTTCATTCGTTCCTTTTTCTATTTTTCCAGTTTTTCTTGCCTTTTCTACAATTTCGTAAACAGAATCCATTTTTTACCTCCTTCATCACAAAACCATAACTTTCCGTCATGATTTTTCGGTCATTGGATTACTTTCTTATAATCGTAAAAATGCATTTAAAAAGCTTTCTGTTTTTTTCTGATTTACAGTATATATGTTCTCCAAAAGAAGCAGATTTTTTTAAGTCATTGGAATATTTTAAAAAGAAGAGTAATGGAATAAATTTATGACTGAATCATTAGAGACAATAACAGCTAGTATATATCTGGGTTTAAGGGAGGGATATTCTAAAAATGTTCATTCAATCCAAGAAGTCAAGGATTTCCTGCAGGAATATGTGAATAAGGGGGGATTATGTGTTTCTCTTACCCCCACAACATTTTTTTACAAAGGGGGAAGCGAGGAGGGGGTGGTTATTGGTTTGATAAATTACCCAAGATATCCTTTTACAAAAGAAAAGCTCAAGCAGGTAACTGAAGATCTTGCGATGTCATGCAAGGAAAAGTTCAAGCAGATAAGGATGTCAATTGTCTATCAAGACCAGACAGTTATGCTTGAGTGAATTCGATAAGAAAGCTTTTTAAACCGACATTTCTAAAACTTGAAATGGCTAAATGTACTTTTTGTGACAAGCATATTGAACCCGGAAGAGGAGTGACTTATGTATCTCCGGATTCAATAAATCATTATTGTTCATCTAAATGCATTAAGAACGTAAAGCTTGGAAGGGACAAAAAGTATGTTGGATGGGTAAGAAAGAGAAAATCAACTGCAGAAGAAATGAAGCAGGAGATCTTGGAAGCTGGAAAGGAAAAAGAATCCAAAGTGAAAGCTGAAATTGTAGCAGAGAAGAAGTAAGTTTTTATATCTCGTTTGATTTTTATTTCTAGATGATTATTGGAAAAAATGTAAAAAGAATTCTTGGAGAATTGCCTTTAGATATCTGCCTTGTTGCAGTAACTAAAACAAGGAATGTTTTGCAGATAAAAGAAGCGATTGATAGTGGTGTTAAGATTATTGGGGAGAATTATGTTAATGAGGCTGCAGAAAAGTTTGATGAAATTGGTCTGTATACAAAGTGGCATATGATTGGACATTTGCAGAAAAATAAGGTTAAAGATGCCGCCAGGATTTTTGACATGATAGAAAGCCTGGATTCTTCTGAGCTTGCAAAAAAGCTGAACAGCGAATGCAAAAAAATCAGCAAGGTTATGGAAGTTCTTATAGAAATTAATTCAGCAAATGAGGCAGAAAAAACTGGCGTTTTAATCCAAGATGTGCAAAATCTTGCTAAAGAGATATCAAATTTGGGCAATCTAAAGCTAAGAGGATTGATGACTCTTGGGCCATCTGCTGCTAATCCCGAGGTTTGCAGACAGTATTTTATTAAAACAAGAGAGCTTTTTAAAAAATTGAAGTCGCTTTATGGAGATGATTTTAATTTGCTGTCGATGGGAATGAGTGATACTTACAAGATTGGGATAGAAGAAGGAGCAAATATTGTAAGAATAGGCACTGCAATATTTGGTCCAAGAAATTAATCTTCAAATTTTACTTTTAATTTGTATGCCGGATTTAATGTTACTGCAATCTTCATTTCTCTTACTGCCTCTTCTTTTTTGCCTGCATGCAGATATGCAAATCCCAGGTTGTAGTGGAAATCTGCGTTTATTGGAATTATCTCTATTGCTTTTTTGAAATATTCTATAGATTTGGCATATTCCTTGTTCTTTCCATATGCTATTCCCAGATAGTTGAATGTCATTGGATTTTTTTGCAGAGATTCCGCCCTTTCCAATAATTTCTTAGCTTGCTCAATATTATTTTTCTCAATCATTATCACGCCAAGCTCGATATAAGGATAAGCAAAAGATGGATTTTTTTCTATAGATTTTTTTAGGTAAATCTCTGCTTCTTCATTCTCGTTTATGCCGTGAAGCTGCACTCCAATTTTGCAGTAATCAAGAAAGTTATCTTTGATATTCTTTTTTTCTATCTCTATGTATTTTTTTGTTTTTTCCAAGTCAGCATTTATTGAGCCAAAGTGGTGTATCGGGATGTTTGTGTTTTGGATTTTGTCTTTGCTAATTCTCAGTATTGAATTTCCTACATTTTCATGAACTTGCCCCTCAAATTTTATTCTCTTGTCATTTTTGAAAAGTCTTATAATCCCTCTTGGGACATATCCGTAAAAATTCTTGCTTTCTTCATAACTGTCATTTATAGAAGAAACCCAGCCATACTCTCCAATATTATTGGTGTAATTTCTCTGTATCAGGCTAAATCCCAAAAAATCATCTTTTTTGGGAAGTTCTTTTATTTTCTCCTCATCTTTTTGGGATATCTCCTCATCAGCATCGATAAAGAAAATCCATTCCTTTGTTGCATTATTTATTGCAAAATTTCTTGCTTCGCTGAAATCAGAGTTCCATCTAAAATTGAATATCTTATTCGTGAATTTTTTTGCAATGTTTATTGTATTGTCATTTGAGCCAGTGTCCACTATTATTATTTCATCTGCGATATTCTTAATGCTTGATAGGCATTTTTCTATACGCCCCTCTTCATTCTTGCATATTACGCATACGCTTATCATTAATGTAGAAAGCAGCGTATTGCTTATAAAGTTTGTTCGCGGGAAAACCTTAAAAATTGAATTTGAATGGTGTTATTAGTTAAAATGACTCAAGAACAAAAAATAAGACAGCCAATAGTAACAATAGCAGGGCATGTAGACCATGGAAAGACAACGCTGCTGGATAGCATAAGGACAAGCTGTGTTGCAAAAAAAGAAGCTGGGGGAATAACTCAAAAGATTTCATGCACATTATTTCCTGCAGATTTAATTCAAAATAAATGCAAGCATCTTCTGGATAAATACGGCATAAAACTGGAGATCCCAGGATTCCTTTTTATTGACACCCCAGGACATGCAGCATTCACAAATCTTAGAAAAAGAGGCGGGAGTCTGGCAGACTTGGCAGTTCTTGTAATAGATATAAACGATGGCGTAATGCCTCAAACGCAGGAATCAATAGAGATATTGAAGTCAAGCAAGGTTCCTTTTATTGTAGCATTGAACAAGATTGATTCAATACATGGATGGAGAAGGCAGGATGGAGATCTCAAGAGCAATTTGGAGAATCAGTCAGATTACGTGAAGAAGGATTTTGACAAGAAATTCTATGAGATAGTCTCTTCATTAAGCATGTACGGGTTTGAGGCAGATTTATTCTTTAGGCTAAACGATTTCACAAAAAAACTTGCATTAGTTCCTTGTTCTGGAAAGAGCGGGGAGGGCATAGAAGAATTAGTGATGATGCTTTGCGGGTTATCCCAGAAATTCCTGGCAGGTAAGCTGCAATTAACCAAGGAAGCAAAAGGGACAATAATGGAAGTGAAGAGGGAGAAATCAATGATATATCTTGAAGCAGTTCTTTATGATGGAGTATTAAAGGTGGGAGATACAATTGCAATTGCTTCTTTTAATGATCCGATAGTAAGCAAGATAAGAACAATGCAGGAAGCATTGCCTTTGTGCAGGGGATTCAAGGCATCAAATGAGGTGCATGCTGCCGCTGGGATAAGAATACAGCTTGCTGACCAGACAGATGTTCAGGCAGGAATGCCCTTCTTTTTTTATTCTGAAAAAAAGAAAGAAGAGATAATAAACTCCCTCAAAAAAGAAATAGAAGAGGCAGTACCGTTGGATAATGAAGGCATAATTGTAAAAGCAGAATCTCTTGGCAGCCTGGAAGTTCTTATTTCATTATTGCACAAAGAAGGATTTAGGATAAGCAAGGCTGCTTTGGGGGATATAACCAAGGTTGATGTCATGAGTGCTGTTTCAAATCTTACTATGTCTCCCTTGGATGGAGTGATTGTAGGATTCAATATTGAAAAAGAAGCAGGAGTGGATGATGAAAGAGTGAAGATTCTTACTAATCCTGTTATATACCGTTTAATTGAGGATTTGAAAGATTTTGTAGAGGAAAAGAAAAAAGAGATGGAAAGAGAAGATATCTCTAGTTTGCTACTGCCTTGCAGGATAAAGGTTCTTCCGTATGTTTTCAGGCAAAGCCATCCTGCAATATTCGGAGTGCACATTGAAGCGGGGAATCTCAAGAATAGAATGGAATTGATGAACTCAAAAGGAAAAAAGATTGGAGAAGTAAAGGCATTGCAGTCTGAAAGAAAATCCGTTGAGAAAGCAGAAAAAGGAAAAGAGGTTGCATTATCTATATCGAACATAACTTTTGGCAGGCAGGTTGACAAGGGGGAAATACTTTACAGCAATATGAATGAAGATGAGTTTAGGAAACTCAAAGACAACAAAAAATACCTAAGCAGAGATGAGATAGAAGTATTGCAGGAAATTGCAAGGATAAAAAGAGAAGAGCATCCTACTTGGGGGATCTAAGTTAAATATACCCTCTGCTGTAATAATCTTTATTTCTTTATAGTAGTAACAAATAGAAAGATTTATAAAACCCATTTCTTTCTTTTTATTGAGAGGTGTAGTACCTCAGACTATTTCTGAGACCGCAAAAATGGCATTGCCTAAACAAGACATACTGGATAAGATAGAAAAGCTGGATGGGAAGGAAGTTAATGAGAACTGGCTGAGATATAATCAGGATTTCCTCAAAGGGATATATGAGGGCAAGAAGGAATTGAAGATATTCATATCTAAAAGCAGCATACATTCAGATATCCATGGCCCTTTGGAAAAAATTAGTTTTTTTGGCGGTCCCCATATTGTTGAGTTAAGCACAAGGGCTGGAGGAAGAACAATTATGGATTATGAAATGGCCAAATTTTCAGTTTCAAAAGGAATAGGCGCAGAGTATAAGTTAAGCATCTCTGAAAGAATAAGGGAAAATGAAAGAGAGATACCAGGAAAGATTGATTTGGTATATTCAACAGGAGATTAAGAATGGCAATAGAAAATCTGCTAAATAAAGTTAACAAGATTGTTATAAAGCTTGGAACTGCAGCAATAACAAAGAAAGATGAAAGCATAAATTATGATACTATCCACACGATTGCAAGGAGCTGCCATGAGCTGCTTGACATGAAAAAGAGTGTTTCTATTGTAACTTCTGGAGCAATTGCATGCGGCAGGGGCAAAACCAAATCATATTCTTCTACAAACAACAATGAGATGCTTTCTGCAATAGGACAACCAATACTTATGCAGGCATATATAGATTCATTCAGCAAGTACGGCATAAACGTAGGTCAGATTTTGCTTACTTCACACGATTTTGACAGCCGCAAAAGTCTGGGATTATTGTGGGAGACATTTAGCGAACTGCAGCATCATAAAGACATTCCAATAATAAACGAAAACGATGCAATAGCAACAGAAGAAATAACATTTGGTGATAATGATTTTCTTGCATCTAATGTTACTGTAGATCTTGGTCAGGATATGCTTTTGATTCTGACTGTTTATGATAACCTGATAGGAAAAGGCTATAATGCTTTAGAAAGAGGAACTTCTTTTGATGTAAATGATTATGTTGATTTAAGCGACGAGGTAAGAAGGGGCGGCAGCGGAGGGCTTACGAGCAAGCTTAACGCTGTAAAGAAATGCGTTGATAATGGGAAGATATGCAGGATAGGCAATGTAGGAAATGGCATTATTTCTACTTTGAGCGGCAAATCTCCCTCAACAACGTTTTATCCTTAATACAATGCAAAATTCTGGCAAGAGAAAGATTTTAAAAGCATGAAATTTACATCTTTTTAATAAAATGGCATTCAAGATAAACATAGCAGACAATAAAGAGAAAGGAAAAACATACAAGATTGAGTCTAATTCAGAGACATTGATAGGGCTTAAACTTGGAGATGCAGTTAAAGGAAGTGATGTTGACTCTAAGCTTGAAGGTTACGATTTCATAATACAAGGCGCTTCTGACAAGGCAGGATTCCCTTCATTTAATGATGTTGAAGGAACTGGCTTGAAAAGAGTTCTTTTAACTTATGGCAGAGGAATGAAAGAAACAAAGCCAAAAGGCTTGAAGAGAAGGAAGACAGTAAGAGGCAATACAATTTCTACAGATATTGTTCAGATAAATTTAAAGGTAAAGAAGCAGGGCAGCCAGAACTTGGCAGAAATATTTCCAGAGCAGATAAAAGTAAAAGAAGAGCCAAAAGCAGAAGTTAAGGAAGAAGCAGCAAATTAGATTCTTAGATAAATTTTCAATAATATTTAAAAAACGATTCTATTTAGTAAATCGATGTACAAGGTATTGACAAAAGATTTGCATTCTCTGGGATTAAGGAAGAATCCAAACATACTGGAGTATAAGGTGGGAGTATGGAAAAGGCTTCCTAATAACATGATAAAAAAAGGCAAAGATGACTATGGTGGGATTTGGGTTGTTGCAACACTTGGCAATGCAAGAAAAATAAGAGATTACATGCATAACAAGTATAAAGAAGAAACAAGGATTTTTAAAGTATCGATAGGAAATACTTTATATTCCAACTCTTACCGGTTAAAGACAGACAGGGTAAAACTTTTGGAGGAATTAATACTAACATGAGCTTAACAAAACAGCCAATATTGAATATAGGCATGGTGGGTCATATTGACCACGGAAAAACAACGCTGCTTTACAAGCTAAGCGGAAAGTGGACCGACACTCATTCTGAAGAATTAAAGAGAGGTATTACCATCAAGCTAGGATATTCTGATGTTATAATAAAGAAGTGCAAGAGTTGCGGGCAGTATACTCATGCAGACAAGTGCAAATGTGGTGAGAATGCCGAGCCAGTAAAATACATTAGTTTTGTAGATGCCCCGGGCCATGAGATGCTTATGGCAACAATGCTTTCAGGGGCAACAATAATTGATGCCGCAATACTAGTAATTGCTGCAAATGAGCACTGTCCAAGACCTCAAACAAGAGAGCACTTGGTTGCATTGGGGGCAAAAGGAATAACCCATATCATAATAGTTCAAAATAAGGTCGATTTGGTTGACAGGGAACAGGCATTAAAGAATTATGCTGAAATAAAGAATTTTGTTAAAGGCAGCGTTGCAGAAAATGCACCGATAATTCCTTGCTCTGCACAACAGGAAGTAAATATTGACATGATATATGCAGAGATAGACAAGCTTCCAATACCTCAAAGGGATATTAAAAGCAAGCCTATATTTTTTGTTGCAAGGTCATTTGATATAAACAGGCCAGGAACAAAGATTAATGATTTGAAGGGTGGTGTTCTTGGTGGAGTATTAAAGCAGGGAACATTAAAAGTTGGAGATACAATAGAAATAAAGCCGGGTCTTGTTACAAAAAAGCATAATATAACAGAGTACAAGACAATAACAACAAAGATAACAGCATTATTCTCTGGAACTAATTCTTTCGATGAAGTAGTGCCTTCTGGAAGCCTTGCAATACAGACAGAGCTTGACCCAATACTGACAAAAGCAGATTCACTTTCCGGATGCGTTATAAGCAAGGAAAAAGAACTGCCAGAAATGCAGTCAAGAATAAAATTAAAGTACCAACTGTTTAAGCAGGTTCTAGGAGAAGAGCAGGAGAAAGCCGTTGATAATTTAAAAGTCACAGAACTGCTTCTTTTAAGCGTTAATACAACAACAACTGTTGGAACAGTAACCAGAATAAAAGGAGATGAAGCCGAGTTAGTCCTTAAAATTCCAATTGTGCCTATCCCTGGAAAGATAGGAGTTGCAAGAAATTTCAATGGCCATTGGAGATTGATTGGCTGGGGCGAGTTGGCTAAGTGATATTTTTGTTTCTTGGATGATTTTTTAATGAGATTTTTAATTCACGTGGTAGTTTTAGCAGTTTAAGAGCAGGGTGACGCAATTGGGTCTTGGATTTGCAGCTAGGTTTTTTCTTTTACACTTCAATTATTTTTTATTACGCATGACTCAGATTCTCTTCCCACTTCTTCAAATCCCCATTAGTAATCCCCCAATCCTTCCCTCGCTCACCCATCTTTGCTGCCCTTATTCCTAACACCTAAAAACGTTAATTATTTATTAATAAACGTGAAATCAAGCAGATATAGAATAGGGTTCACTAGTAGGTTTTATTTGATTTTGCAGCAGAAAAAATTATTCTGATTTAAAATTATAATTGCATTGGTTTTTTAAATAGTAATTCTTATAATCATATATGAAAATGCAGGCAAAGATTTCAATTATGGTAAGGAATATGAACAGGTCTATTGATTTCTATACTAAGAAGCTGGGCTTTAAATTGGGATTCAGATACGAAAATGATTTTGCTTATCTCACTGGTTTTGGGATTGCTTTGGGATTGAGCGAGGATAATTCCAAATACTGCCCGGATAAAGGCAATCTTTCAATATGCTTTGAGGTTAAGGATATGGGCAAGGCTGTTTCTGATTTGAAGAAAAAGGGCTTATCTTTTGAATTTGATGAAGATGAGGATTGCAGATTCGCATCATTTGAAGATCCTGATTCTACCCCTCTTTATCTTGTTGAGAAGAAATAATTCTGAACAAAAAAATATTCTGATGCAAAACCAAAACTACTATCAACTGTCCTGTTCTATCATAAAAACCTAATTGACTTGGGTTTTTAGGATCCCAGAGAAAAGCTTCTGCTTTTCTATGCATAGGAAATCAAAGATTTCCTCTGTAACCAAGAAAACCTTCTGGTTTTCAGGGTCCCGAAAAGCTAATGCTTTTCGCGGAAACAAACGTTGTAGTTTGTTTTTTTGATAACTGCTTAAGGTAACGTTAATTAGGAATATCTCGTATTCGTTGGGATAGAACGAAAAGATTAAAAACAATGGGTCCCTGTATACTAATACAATAACAAAAATGGCAAAAAAATTAACTGATCAGCAGAATGATTGGAATACAAGAGAGGATATCCAGAATAAAAAGCATGTTGCAATGAAGAAAGCGGAAAAAGCAAAGGCTAAAAAGTAGGGCTTAAAGAGTGCTTGTTCTTTTTGGGTTATTATCAAGATTTTAGGCGGCGGGGGAAAGGGTTTTTAAATTTCAATTTATTGATTTAAGGATGATGATAGCAAAAGAGATTCTAATCTTTGCTGGAGCATTCATTGGATGCCTGTTGGCAATGTCTTTTGATTACAAGAAAAATTTCAAGGATTACAAGGCGTGGGTCTTCTCATTCCTGCTTTCATTTGCAGTATTTGGAATTTATGAAGTGCTTGTTTCTCTGGAGTATTTTCCTGCCACCTTCTCAAGCTTGGGTCTGTTTGGCATCTCAATGTTCATAGGGTTTTCAATCAAGTCGCTCACTAAGAAGTTTTGGGAAATTGTGAATAAGGGATAGAGAGGATTTTTAGAGCCCAAGCCTGGTGCAACAGGGAGTCATGTTTACTGTCATGTCTGTTTGGCAGATTGAGATTTAAGCATTTCTTCTTTCCTTTTTTTGCGGGCTTTTGTTCTTTGGCTATTTTGCTCTATTTCCGCTTTTTTGCTCTCACTGACTAGCCTTAGCATTTTTGGGCTATTTTTTAGGATGTCTAGCTGCCTCATGATAGACCTTCTGGCATTTTCATTCTGTTGCATATATTCTGATTTCTTTATCATGGATTCAAGTTCCTTTATCATGTCTCTTAGGTGCTTTGTGAGAGTATTGCTGGAATTTATGCAATCTTCTATCTCGTACAATAACATCCTCATTCTTTGCGCGCGTGTTTTTTTGGGAACAGGCGGGAGGTCATCCTCATCTAAGAAATCCTCGCTATACTGGCCTGGTGCGTGCTCGCCTTTAAAATATGGTTGGGTCATTTTAAATTTAAAGAGATAAGGAGGATTTAAGGTTTTCTGTCCTTTTAAGGGTTTGTTAAACAAATTATTTTTTCGCTCTTTTCAATAAAATTATATTCAAAATTAAGCCAATAACAGCAACACTAGTTATTATGTAGTTATAATTTAATATTCTCTCTTGAGCAATATGCCTATAATTCATAATCATATTTATCAAACTATAAACACCCGCGCCTATCCAAAAACTTATTCCAAATATATAATGAGTTTTTGTTCTAATCATTTACAGCCACCTACTTCTTATTATCTTCTTCTTAAGAAAACCTTTGATTTAAGGTTTTCTGTATTGTTTTGATTGACTAATCTTTTCCAAGCAACTCTTTCTGATTCCGCCAAAATAAAATTGCTGCAGGAACAATAAACCACCAGCTCACAAAAAACATTAAAACCAAGCAGATTAGTGCTGCAATAGATTGAATAACAACTTTCTTGTTAACTTCCCTTTTTCTTTTTATCATCTTAGAAGTGTAGGGGAAAATTGATTTATTTAGATTTGTGTTTTTAGGGGGGAGGGGTGGAGAAAAATTATTCTGATCAAAAAAATAAACTACAATCAACTGCCTTACTCTATCATAAAAAACCCATTGATACTGATTTTTTAGGATCCTAAAAACAAACTTTGTAGTTTTGTTTTTTTGATAACACCTAAAACGTTAATTAATTATTAATCATTGTATTCCGTTTAGGTGTGTAGGAGTATGGTTTAAGCAAGTGGGGTTTTTTAGGTTTGGATGCCAAAAAGTTTATAAACTATCTATTAATACAGTATTAATATCTAATTAATACGGAGTTAATAATGGTAAAAGCAATTGTTGAAATAAGTGAAGAAGCAAACAGAATCTTGAATATAGTTAAGGCAAAGGAAGATTTAAGAGACAAGAGCGATGCTATTAACTTAGTTGTTTCTATTTATGGCGAACAAATTCTTGAGCCGCAGCTAAGACCGGACTTTATTAAAGAAATCTTGCAAACGCACAAAGAGAAAGCTATAAAAGTCAAACACTTTTCAGAGCGTTATAATTGAGAAGACTAAAATGTATGACTTAGAAATAAGGGAAATACTGGATTCTGTTTTTAAAAAGCTGGCAAAAAAAGACAAGGTTTCTTTTGAATATCTAAACAAGAAAATTGAAGAGATAAGAGAAACACCTTATCATTTCAAACCATTAAGAAACCCCTTGCAGAATTTTAGAAGAGTGCATATAGGCAATTTTGTTCTTGTTTATTCTATAGATGAAAAGAGAAAGACAGTGATACTTGAAAGATACAAGCATCACGATGAGATTTACTTGCCTTAACTAATCTATGCGTCTTAATGGCATCCGTTCCATCTAGACAATCCTTATCACTTTTTAAGATTTGTAGGGGTAGAAAAAGGAGGGGTTTTGGTAGCTGGGGGTGGGTTGAGAGGGCGTGGTTTAAGGTTTTCTGTCACCAAAAATATTCAAGAAAATCTAATTAAGAAATAATTTCTGCTCAAGCCTGCCTGCTGGCGTATACCTGCTGACTGGCCTATATTCTCTAGCACCAGCGTAGACATCCTTATGCTTTGAAAACGAACGGTCATAAAGCATCGAAGGATTGCCGCCTCCGCTTCGCTCTGCCAGCCGATAAGAATCATGTGTTAATATATAGCTTGGAGCTGAAGACGGCGACCAGCCTGCCTGTCTTAAATACCCGCTTAAGTCAGCACTTCCCCTATATTGTCGCGAAGAAATTAAATAACCCTGCGGTGCAGGAATAAAACTGTAAATATCATGTCTGTTTCTCAAATCCCTCGAAGCATGTGAATATACCATTAGAATCATTATTTAGGGATATATTTAAGGTTTTATGAGATTTTTGATAAGAAACTAGTTTAATAGTAAATATTATAGAAAATTAACAGTGTGCTAAATCTCTACAGTTTGCCCAATCTTTATCTAGAAACCTTAGGAAATCTGAAGCAAAAAGTCCTGCTGTGCTTATCTTCTTCTCATAGAACAATACTCCAATTTTCTCTTTTTCTACCTTTGATCTATCTTTGTTATAAATATCTAATATAACAAATTCGCAGTTTAAATC
Source organism: archaeon (assembly GCA_043808285.1). Taxonomy (GTDB): domain Archaea; phylum Nanobdellota; class Nanobdellia; order Pacearchaeales; family DTIR01; genus JAZDFA01. The sequence continues at coordinate 18,195 of JAZDFA010000001.1, read as the reverse complement.
TCCAAATAAATCTGTATTTTGGCAATTTTTATTTTTTGTTTCATAGAACTCTTTTCCATCTGAAAAAATACAGCCCCCATAATAATCATTAGCTAATAGAAAATTATTGCTGCCCTTGACTAAGATTCTGCTATTCTGGCGTTTAGTACTTACTAACTCTTTTATTTCTTCTTTAGGGAACTCTACAAAGAAACCTTTTGGAGTCTGCATTTTAGTGACATTATAACTATGAGGATTTTTATGATATCTTTTTGCCAATTCATGACTCATCATATCGTACCTCACAAAATTTAGAACTTTTATAGTCTGTTCACATATATCTGGATCATCTGAAAGCAAGAAATAATCTCCCCGTTTTGTCGTTGCATCTAATAATAAATTCATTATTAGCCTCTCGTCATTTAAGTTTTTACTTTTTAGCCCTTTCTTAAATAATCCATATGCTCTCGGTCCATAAGATTTTATTAAATGATCCTTAAGCATTTTAAGATTATCTGGATCATGAGATTGATTCTCTTCAATTCTTTTCAGCACATTCTTCCTCTTATCTAATAATCTTAGGTAATAATCTGCAGCTTTTTTAAATGGAAACTCCTCTAGTTTATCGACAATTTCTATTTTAGGGTGTATAATTTTGCCCTCATTAGAGTATATATCAGAGAAAAGAAGTTTCTCCTCTAAAGAACCTTTGTTCATTATCCATCTCCCATTTTCTTCTGATTCTTTTGCTATTTCTTTAGTAGTCAGTACCTTATATTCAACTTCTCCTTCCCAATCTCCTTTTTTTGCTGGTTTCATCTCTAAAAATAGGTCTAAGAAATCTTTAACATTCTTTTGAAACATAGTATTATCAAGATAAACTATGATTCTTTCTTGCGTGTCTGATAAAAAGCTTAAGAGATTATTTGTTCCATATTCTACATTATTTTTCTCATAGGCTTTTTTTATATCCTGAATTAACTGTTTTTTAAATGACATTTTCACTTTTAAAAAAGGAGATTATAGCTTTTAAACCTTTCGTTTTGTTACTACTAACAAGTAACATTAATCATATACTCCCCGCCTTGCGTGTTAGAAAGGTTTTCCAGAGATGTTTCATCTCATTTATCCCCCAACTGCCACCTGCTTAGCTTAAACTTCCTTGCAATCTCTTTCATGCCCAGTTCTTTTGCATCGCTTAGAAGATAATAATCCAGGTCATTGAGTTCTGCAGGCGTGATTCCAATGACTGGAATTTTATATTTGGAATAAAGCTTGTTCTTCTCTACCTTTGATTTCCAGCTTTTTGGATGACCGCCGTAAAATTCAATGAAGACATGCAACTTCGGCAGGTAAAAATCTGGAACAGGGTCCATCTGGGGGAGGTTAAGCTCTATTGCCTCATAAAGGGCATTTATCTTATTATCCCATAAGAATTCAGCTATTTTCTTTTCTCCGTTGCTTCTTACAAGCCAGCCTTGTCTTGTCTTTATGCTTCTCTTCATTGATCTCTTGCTGTAAGAAAGAAGCCTCTTTAGTGCAGCAGGATTATTTTCATAGTATCTTTGCTTCCTTTCGCTTTCAATTCTTCTAAGGTAAGGGTGATTGCGGTATCTTTCCTTTAGCTTGTCAGAAAGCAGCTTGCGGTTTTCAATATTTGAGAATTGAAGTTTTGTTCTCTCGCTCCATAACTTTCTTGCAGCAGGGTTATTCTTAAAAAACGCAAGAGTCTTCTCCCTTGCTTCCTGCCTGTGCTTTGGGTCCTTGTAATACTCCTTGAAAAAATCTGAAGTCGCTTTCTTGTTCTTAGGTGTGTTGCACATTATCTTTTTTGTCTGGGATATTTTGAACTTGACACTCTCTGGGATATGCTTGCCTTTGAATGGGGTGAAGACTCGCCTGCCTCTTTTGTAGCTAGCTTTGAGGGCAAGGCTTAGGTTGTGACGATGGGAGAGGGTGAAGGGGTATTTGTAGCGGGGCATGAATTGGAGAAGAAGGGGTTATTTTTTAATATAGCGATTTTTTGTGGGGGGATAGGGGTGGGGTTTGAAGCGCGTGGGGGCAGGTTAGATAAAAAGATTTATAAACAATATTACCACTATAATATTGCAATATTATCATGACAATATTGCTAAATTAAAAATGGCAGAACGGGAATTTTACGATCGGAAAGCAGAATTGAAGCTATTACAAGAAAGATATTCAAATCTCTCTTCAGGGAATATGCTTGTTATTTATGGCAGAAGAAGAGTTGGAAAGACAGAATTAGTTAAACAGTTTCTAAAAAATGTCAAAAATAGCTTTTATTTTTATGTAGAAGTTACACAAAAAAAAGGAATTTTGGATTCTCTCTCAAAAGCAGTAAATGAACAACTTAAAGAAAATAGAACTTTCAATGACTTCTATGAATTTCTTGATTATATTGGAGATAAATCTGAAAAAGAACCCCTTGTATTAGTTATAGACGAGTTTCAGAGATTTTTAGACATAGCACCAGAATATATAACTAATTTGCAAAATGCATGGGATTAAAAATTAAAAAATAAAAAAATATTGATTCTATTGCTTGGCTCGTCAATAGGGATGATTCAGAAGGTTATGAACAGCAAAGCTGGGGCGTTATATGGGAGAGCGCAAAAGATAAAGATTTCACCATTCAAGTATTCTGATTTTAGGCTTATGTTCAAAGAATTGAATGAAGAGGAGAGAATATTGACTTATTCTGTTTTTGGAGGGACTCCAGATTATTTGGACAAATTAAAAAAAACAAAAGGGGATATTTATGACAAAATTTTTGAGCTTATCTTAAAGAAAGGAGCTATTCTCTTTGAAGAGCCAAAGAATTTGCTTGAATATGAAAACGTAAGGGTTCATGCTAAGTATAATTCTATTTTGCAAGCAACTTCATCTGGGAAGGAGACGTTAAAAGAGATTGAAGATTTTACAAAAATAGCTGCTCCAACTATGCCTGCATACATAAATAGACTAGACGAGCTTTTAGACCTTCTTGGCAGAAAAGACCCAGTTTTAGGAAAAGAAAAGCTTGGTAGATATGTGGTAAGGGATAATTTCTTTAAGTTCTGGTATAAATTCATATTCCCTAATCAAACACCATTAAATCTGGGAAATACAAAATTAATTTCTGATATGATAAAAGAGAATTTAAATGGATATGCCGGAAGAGTTTTTGAAGATATTGTCAGAGAGTTGCTTATTCTTTATAACACTAGGGAAATTAAAGGATTAAAATTAAACTTTGAAAACATCGGCTCCTGGTGGGATAGGAATAGCAATGAAATTGATATTCTTGCATATAATCTTAAAGAGAAGAATTTTCTAGTTGGAGAAGTTAAATGGACGAATAAGCAGCTGGATATCGAAGTTGTTGAAGAGCTTGAGAGAAAATCCAAGTTTATCAATTATGGCGGAAATTATCAATTTATATTTGTTTCAAAGAGCGGTTTTACTCAAAGTGCGATTAAAAAGATGCAAGAACTCAAAGCAGTTTATCTTGATTTAAAAGATATTGAAGAATTGTTTAGTAAGGCAGGTTAAATCACGCATCTAAGAAAAACCTTTTTGTTCTCAGCAAAATATTTCTTATCTCTGCATTTATCAAAAGTAGACAAATTTTAAATTTGTAGGGGTAGAAAAAGGAGTGGGTTTTGAAAGGGGTTTTGAAGAGGGTAAATGGCTATAGAAATATTTAGAATTATTTAAGGGTTATGTGGGGGTGGCATGAATAGGTTAAGAGGGGGATGGGTTAAGGGTTTTGAAGAAGGGTGGAAAGGGGCATCTCCTACGCCTTAAATACGCCCAAACCGGGACGGAGAGAATATTTCACATATTTAGGGGAAACTAATTTTTTGAAGGCTTTGGTTAAAGTAATCTTTTTATACTTAATTAATGATTATGTTATTATGGGCAGGACTAACTGGAGTTATATTCATCTTATTATATTTGCTATCCTTATTTCTCTTCTTTTGTTATTTTCACCTATAGGTCTTATAATGAATATGTCCTTCCGGGGTGTTCTATGGATAATACCAGCTATATTGTTTATTTGGGGTTTATGGGAATTAAGATCTGAGAAGAAGTTAGGTCTTATACTAATTATCTCCCTAATTCTTATTATCCTTTTCATGTCTGGTACATTTAATATAAATGAAAAAAGGGATTGTCCTTCCTTGAACAATAATTATTGCAAGCTAGTTTATACAGAATGCAGCTGCTATGCGATTTCTAAATACTTTTATTTGGAATCTTTTCCATTTTTTAGAGTACCAAGATTTTTTGATAATTCAAAGCAGATTGAAGAGAATAACTCTTGTGAGGTTAATAGCTGTATTAAAGATAATGTAACTTCAATATGTACTGCACTTCGTTGCATGCGCAGTGATGAACGGATATGCGTTTCAGGAAAATGCTACAATGCACCAGAAATAAAATAAGAATCCTTCAAGAAAAAAGGTTTAATAGAAAGGCGTCCTGGGCATGACGATAAACTGCCCTTTACAAAAGATTTATATATTTTTAGTGCCATTTCAGTAGATAATGAAAAGTGAAAAGGTTTGGTCTATGTTGTCCAAAAGTAATTTCTGGGTTAGTTATATCTTACTGTATTCCTTATTAATTGCAATAGTCCAAACCTTAATAAACTATTCAGTAGCTAAGTTCGCCGTATATTCAGTGTGGAATTTCTTTTTATCATTTGTTCAACGCTTATTTCATATTGTTATTTTTTATGATCCTTTCTATTCTTTAATGAGTTTCATTTATGGAGTGCCTGGTGGAAGTACTTGGTTTTATCCGTACCCTATGCAGTTTATTACCTACCTACCTTTATATTACCTTTTTTTAATATATTCTGTAAGACAGGTTAAATTGAAGAGTAAATATTACAAGATAATTATCCTCTTTTGGAACATAATGATTTTTCTCTCTGGAGTGATTTCATTTTTTATTTGAATATGCAGGTTTTTTTCTTTTAATACTTTTAAAATTCTACTCATTGAGGCACGATTAACATCTAATTCGATAGCCAACTCACTAGATAACATATGTTTTTTATTTAGTATTTCTAAAGTCTTTATTCTATAAGTTCCATCTTTTAAAAATCCTAACAAATTAACATCCATATAATTCATTTAATTGACATTTTATATAAATATAATTAACATATGATTAACACTTAATAACAATCTCTATAATTCAAATGCTAAGAATCTTAGATATAAAGTTTTAAGTAAAAATCAAATAAAAAGAAAAGAAAGAGATGATATCAGAACAAATGAGCTCATAGAAAAAGGATTCAAGGTGTTAAGATTATGGGAAAGTGATATCAAAAAGATGAATCTTAATGATTTTATGGAGAGGATAAAGCAGTTTGAAGATAGAAAAGATTAAACTTATGTTCTAAAAAAGGGATTTTGTGCAGTTCAGGGTGGTGGGGATTGAGTGGCATGGTTATAGAAATATTTAGAATTATTTAAGGGTTGCGAGAGAGAGGGGGGTGGAGTGGGGGAAAGGCTTAAATCAATAGCTTAACCCTTAAGATAATGAGCTGGGAAGAATGGCAAAGAGATAATACTTTTGTTGATAGCAAAGGTTATAGGAGATTTAACAAGAGCAAGAAGCTAGTTCATAGGGCTGTTGCTTTCAAGCATATATATAACAAAGAAAAATATACTTTGTCCTTTAAGGAATATATAGTGCATCACAAGGATTTAAACAAAGAGCATAATTATCCTGCTAATCTAGAACTCTTAATGAAATACGAACACGAAAAGAAGCATAATTTTGAAAGGCAGGAATGGACTCTCATTAGGCTTCTTATAGGCATTATTATCTTGGTTGTTTTATCTCTTTTCGTAATTCCTATTATCGCGCAATATGTAAAAGATACGAACACCAGAATGATACTTTTTGGGATATACATTGCAATTGGTTGGGTAGCGATACTAATATATGCTAGTTGGAAGATTAGAAGAAAAAAGATTATCTGTTAGAAAGGAAAGGCTTAAATCAAATGTCTTCTTGAATTAGCTAATGGATAAAGAGGTAGAGATAGATGCAAATGGCTATCTAAGAGAAGAAGGAGATTTAGTAAGCAGAAAAGTTGCTTACGAGAGGATTTACAAGCTAAATCAAGAAAGATACGATACGCCTTTTAGCCAGTATGTTGTTCATCATATTGATGGAGAGCAATTAAACAATTCTGTTAAAAACTTATATATCTGCACAAAGAAAGACCATAATTCAATACACAAAGAACAAAAATGGAGACAAAAGAGATTCAATAATTCTAGTGAAATTGACCGCTTTTTGAAAAGCAGAAGGTCAGAAGGGCAATTAACATTACCACAAGCAGAAGAAGTAGAAAGGCAGAAGGCAATAGAGCTGTATCGTGTTATGAAACTGCAAGAAATAGAAGAAAATAGAAGAGCATCAAGGGGAGAAGAAGAAAGAGAGATAAGACCAAAAAGAAGAAAGTTAAGAATAAAGAAGAAAGAAAGTGAAGAAGAAAAAGAAACAACACAAAAGGCACATACTTCAATAAACGACCGAATAATAGATAGATGGCTATCTGAAAGAGAAAAAGAAAAAATCAAAGAAGAAGTAATAACACAAGCTGAAGGAAAAACAAATTATTCTAAATATGGAAGACCGCCAACTCCAGAGGAATATAAAGAAATCTTGGAACAAGCAAAGCAAAGTGCAAGAGAACAAGCAATAATGGATTTTGGGGGAACAGAGAAAAGGAATTGGATTATATTAGGAATTGTTATTCTTTTTGTTGAAGGTTTTATTTTGAATAGTTGGTTATCTAATCAGGATATTTCACCAAAATGGCAATTTTGGAGTGTTTTCATTATGGCAATAACAATGCTGTTATCTCTTTTGGCTTATGGTAATTTGAGAGATTGTTTTAATGAATCTAAGATAAAAACATTGTTTAGGCAAGTAACTCTGTTTTGCGTATTTGAAATCATTGTTCTTTTATTGTTTCTTAATAATCATATAGCATTTTCAACAGAACAACAATTGGGTATTTTTTGGATTCTACTCACAACAATCATTTTTGATGTTGTAGCGTATAGGCGTTGGAAAGAGTTACAATAATAAAATCATAAACAAAAACAATCCTTAAAACAGCTTTTCTTATTTTCTTTTATGCTTAAAAAAATCTAGATAGTTTATCTTTTAACATAAAGGATAAACATTTAGAAAATTTAATAAATTAAGATAATTACAAGACTATATGGCTGATAAAGAATTTGAAAAAGTGTTATCTTATTTTGAAAAAGAGAAGAAACTACCCCGGGGTGCAACTTCTAGCGATGAACCCCCAAATTTTCCTTTTACGCTTCGTACTGAAGATTTCTTAAAATTTGCACAAGCAGATAAGGAAGATAATGAAAAAAGAGGGCTTATTAATGCACTATCAAATATTAAGCGTGCAATTGATTGCAGGACAGACCAATTATTATATGTCTTTGGAGTTTATAATCTTTCGAAAAAAAGAAGATGGGATTTTCCCACAAAAATGTCTTTTTTGGAAGAACTTGGAGTAATAGGCAAGAACTTACTCATAAATATAAATAAAAATAGAAATAAGTTAGAGCATGAATTTAAAAAACCTACAAAGAGAGAAGTAGAAGATTACTTTGGGATAGCAGAGTTATTCATTAAATACACGGACAGATTTGTTAATAAAACCTATGAAGAATTTGAATTGGATGGGAATCATCAATATGATAGGATGCCATATTCCCTTTTTCCTATATTATGTTTTGAACTGCACTCATTAAAAGGAATATTTAAAGTAAGATATTCAGATAGCCCAACAGAAAATAAAGAATTTAAAATACCCCTTGAGCAGGAAAATCTCTACAAAAGAATGCTAAGGATTTTTGTAAGGTGTATTCAAGATTAATTAAGATTTTTTGTAAGGTGTAAGATTTTAAAATTATAGAAAACTTTCATAGTTAACATTCTGAATTTTAATGTCCCACTGAGCAGATTTTTGAGTGACGTAATTTATTAAGGCATTAGGTATATCTGATAATTTTAGTTCATATTCATAATGTTTATTCGCTGTTTCTCCAGTATTCAATCTTCCAATAGATTCTGGAATTCTCTTTACCTCTGTGTTTATTAATTCAAAAACAATATCAAATCTAGTATAGTCTGAATGATCATCTCCAGTATTTTGAACAGAAACATCTGCTTTCACAGTAGCTATCCTTATATTCAAATCACCCTTTAAAATATTTAATATTCCTAAAATGTCCCAAGCCCATTCTTTGTCTGTTAGCTGAACATTTACAACTGCTGAATTTTTAGTTATTGGGTTAGGGTCTATATTATCATTGTATCTATCTCCGTCTGTATTTGGGTTATTTGGATTTGTTCCTTTTTGTTTTTCAGCATAATCGTTCAGTCCTTCAGAATCTGTATCAAAAATTAATGGATTACTACCAAATTCTTTTTCTTGTATATTTGTCAATCCATCTTTATCTGAATCTATTGCAACACACTTATCATCTTGGCAGTCATAATCTGTCTGACAGACTTTTGTAGAATATTCTCCTTCTATACAACATTCATAAGGACAATTTGTTTTAACACATTTGTTATTGCTACATTGATAATTGCTGCCCTGGCATATCTTATTTTGATAAGCTAGGTCATTTATACAGCATTCAAATGGACATGATTGCTTTTGGTCAACGCCTATAATTCCACCAGTTATACTATTTTTCTGAGAACCTATTAAATAGCTTATTACACCTACTGTTATAATTGCTAGAAATATAACTCCTATAGTTATATATTTTTTAGGAATTCTTATAGATTCATCTTTTTGTTCGGTCATATTTTAGTTGAGTATTATCAAATTTATAAACGTATTTATGAGAAACACTTTTCACAAATTAGTTGTTTGTTTTAAAACCCAGAAAGGGGGATGCCCAGAAGACATTTTCCATTTTTCAGGATTTTTATTAGTTCCACCAACCTGAACTGCACAAAAGCCATTTTTTAGAACATAGGTTTAAGCCTTTCTGTCTTCAAAAGGCTTTATCCTCTCCATAAAATCCTTAAGATTCATTTTGTTAATCTCGCTTCCCCATAATCTTAACACCTTGAATCCTTTTTCTTGTAATTCTTTTGTTCTAATGGGGTCTATTTCTTTTTGTTTTATTATCCTTTTTGTTAGGTCTTCATTATAAAAGAAGTTAGGATTTCCGTGCCAGTAATCGCCATCACATTCTATTATAAGATTCATTGAAGGAATTAGAATATCACATTGATAGCTATGTTCAATCTCTTTCATATTTTTATGGGAAATAAATTCGATGTTTAATTGTTTTAAGAAATCTTGAATCTTTATTTCTATTTTAGTGTCTTTAACAGGAAATATTTGTGTTGCTCTGTGTTCTTTCATTTTCCTACTTACTTCCGGATTAGATAAAAATGTCTTTTTCCAAGATTCTTTCATCTTTCTTTTTGTTTCTTCAGAAAATACTCCTGTTTTTCCTTTACTCCAGGGTATAGGCATAATACCTTTACTTCCTTTATTCCACGGGGACTTTCCTTTATGACCTTCACTCATTTTCTTTCTTGTTTCTTCAGAAGGGTGTTTGCCTTTGTTAGAAGGCACTAAGCCTTTCTTGAATTCTGTTTTTGGAGATGAATGCTGCCCTTTATGACCCTCACTTATCCTTCTTCTTGTTTCTTCTGTTCTTTTATAGCTATTCTTTCCTTTCATAGATTCACTCATTTTTCTTAATGTTTCTTCAGAAGGGTGTTTTCCTTTATGACCTTCACTCTGTTTTTTTCTATACTCTGGATTTTCCCACAATATTTTATTAGTTTCACTCATTCTTTTCCTTAGTTCTGGATTAGACAATCTCTTCTTTTGAGATTCACTTACTTTCTTCCTTATCTCTGGATTAACCATTGCTTTTTTAGTTGCTTCACTTATCTTTCTTCTGGTTTCTTCTGAAACTATATGACCTTTCTTGAATTTTGTATCAGCCATACCAAAACAAAGAACCAGAAGCTTAAAAATTTGTCTTTGAATGATTTAAGCATTTCTGTTTATGCCATGCAGAAGCCCCAGAATACATCTTAACAATCTTAATAAATGGAAAAATCTTCTTCTAAATAGCATAGAAAATGGCAGAAGAGGATTATCCATATATAAGATTAAGATACTCTTGGGATTTGATACTTTCTATAGAGGATTTCATAAACTGCATAGGACTGCATAAAACAGACCTTAAAAGTCCTACAAATACTGGTCTTATGGATTTTCAGAGAGTTTTTCATGGTAACAAAGATTTTAATCCAGCAGGTGTTTTAAAAGATTATCTCTATCTTGAAGCGAACTCTTTCTTTGAATATGCTAAGAATCTTAAATCACACGGAGATAAAAACATGCCAGATTTACCTAAATATCTTAAAGAATTAAAGAGTTTTCGAGATGTAATGGTTGGGCATCGTGATAAAAAAGGAAAAATTGAATTCCCAGATGGTTGGGTTAACTTACAGGAAGAGACTGCTAAATTAATTCCAATAAAAAAGTTAATTAAAGATATAGATGAATATTACAATGAAGTTATGAAAAGGCATAGAATTAATCAAAAAGTCTAATTTAGCTACCTAAATTAGTTTCCGCATCCCACACTTTCTTAAAATTTATTATAGCTGTAGGAATTGTTATTAAAACAAGTATTATAAGTGAAAATAGTGCTGTTAAGAAAGATTGTTTATTTTTTTCGTAATCTTCACTAGTTATAAACGTATAATGATAACCTACTGTATATGGCTGGGAGATATCTGTGAGATTATCATTCTTTTTTATTAATTGAAAATAGATATACTTTAAATCCTGCGGGGCTCTAAACTGGTCTGTGCCATTCCTTAATTGATAGTTTATCTCGGAGTTATTATCCAATTTAAGGTTGAGTAGGATAAAATCATAATCAATAAAGATACCACTCTTATTACGAAATATGCAAGACAGATTCTCTCCAATAAAGCTATTCTCCTCACCCTTACATTCAATAGTTCCCGGAGAGAAAAATGGATGGTATGAATCTATTAGATTTAACTTTATCTCCTTGTACCCCCAAATTTCATCTATTGAAAAATATCCAAGAAAAAAAATACCAATCATTAATGCAATTGTTATTATAAAGAGAAACTTAAATTTTCTGAAATGCTTATAGAAAATTAAATTTAAACCAGAAAACAAAATAAAAATAACTATACTAAAAATAAAAGCACCAATAAGATTCATAATCAAGTTATTTGCTGCTAAAGAACCTAAATTTCTTTTTAAGACTTCAAACGAATAGTTGAAAAAATTTCCGTTTATTACGATATAGCCCAAATAGAAAAAGGCTATGACCGTTAGTATAATCCCCCCGAAAATATGAAGAGAATAATCTGTAGCATTCTGACTAATCTCGTCTTCTGTTCCGATAATTTTTACTTTAATAGGATTTTCAGTTTTAAGTTCTACTTTACTATCAACAGATATTGGATTAGGTATATTAACCTCTGTGGGATATTTGTTAATAATCTCTACTTTTCTTATTGTGGCCTGTCTTCTTTTGTTTTTTGTCTTATTTGATCTTGACTCGGGCATATTTATATCAAGAAAAAGCCAAATTTAAATCTTCTCTTTAGAATCCAAACCCCACTCACTACTCTATCTCGAGCTTGTTGGCTTTTACCAAATCCGTCACGGTGTCTCCTTCATGGAGTTTGATGATTCGCACCCCTTGGGTGTTCCTGCTCATCTCGCGGATGTCCTTGACTGAAGTTCTGATGACCATGCCCTTGGCGGTTGTCACAATTATGCTGTCGTCTTCTGATACTGAAACGGTTGTGACTACACTGCCCATTGACCTCTTGTCGCTGTCAAGATTGATGGTGATAACTCCTTTGCAGGCCCTGCTGGTTTTGCGGTAATCTTCTATTGCACTCCTCTTGCCAAATCCATTGGTGGTTATTGTAAGTATAGACATCTTTTTCTTTTCGTCATCTGTTTCTGGAAGAAGTTCTAATGAAACAACATAATCCCCTTTCTCAAGCTTTATGCCTGTTACACCGTAAGATGCTCTGCCCATTGACCTTACGTCTTCTGCAGAGAATCTTATTGCTTGGCCTTGTGAACTGACTAGGATTACTTCCTGCTTTTCCTTTATCAGTTGTACATCAATTAAAGTATCGCTATTGTCTGGAGGAAGATTCATTGCTCTTACTCCTGATGCTCTTGGCTTGCTTAATGAAGCAAGAGAAAGCTTCTTTACAACTCCAAGCTTTGTGACCATCATCAGATAATCTTCAAACTTCGTTACACGAATTACTGAAGTGACAATTTCGTCCTTTAGATTAAGCAGGTTTGTAAGTGCTTTGCCTTTTCCGTATCTTTCGGTTTCAGGCAGCTCATAGGCTTTAAGCCAGTATACTCTTCCCTTGTTTGTGAAAAATAAGAGGTAGTCGTGTGTATTGCTTGTTATAATCTGCCTTACAAAATCGCCTGTTGACAAGTCAGCTCCAATAACTCCTTTGCCGCCTCTGCCCTGGTCGCGATATGTTTTTTCTTCCATTCTCTTTACATATCCTTTTTCTGTTATTGTTATTATCACTTCTTTTTTCTCGATAAGGTCTTTTTCGCTTATCTCGCCCATTCTTTGCAATAATGTAGTTCTTCTGCCATCTCCATACTGCCTCTTCAAGTCGGACAAATCTTTCTTTATCATTGAGAGTATCTCCTCTTCAGAGCCAAGTATTCTCCTTAATTCCTTGATTTTTTCTTCAAGCTTTGAATTCTCTTCCTTTAGCTTGTCTTGCTCAAGAGAAGTTAATTGCTGTAATTTTGTTTCCAATACTGCCTGAGCCTGCTTTAGAGTAAGTGAAAATTTAGAGATTAATTTTTCAGAAGCTTCTGTTGCATTCTTGCTCTTCTTGATTGTTTCAATTACATCATCAATATTTTTGAGCGCAATAATAAGCCCTTCAACAATATGCTTTCTTGCCTCTGCATGAGCGAGGTCAAACTTTGTTCTCCTCTTGATTATATTTACCCTGTAATCAACAAATACCTTTACCATCTCTTTGATATTAAGAACTCTAGGCAATCCATTTACCAGTGCAAGCATTGTTGCATCAAATCTTGTTTGCAGTTCAGTATATTGGTAAAGCCTGTTGGTAGTGAATTTGGAATCAGCCCCTTTTCTTAATTCAATTACTATTCTTACTTTTCCTTTTGCAGATTCATCCCTAAGGTCAGAAACATCGGGAAGTTTTTTTGTCTGTATGAGCAATGCAATCTTTTCTATTAATGATTTCTTGTTTATTTGATATGGAATTTCAGTTATAACAACACTCTCTCTTCCCTTATGGTCTTCGCTAGTAACTCTGCCTCTTACTGTCAATGAAGCCTTGCCAGTACTGTAAAGAGGAGGAATATCTGCTGCGACAATAGAGCCTCCTGTTGGGAAGTCGGGCCCTTCAATAATCTCTGCGAGCTTTGGTATCTCTATTGATGGCTTGTTGATGTAAGCAATTATTGTATCGCATACATTTACAAGATTATGGGGTGGGAGATTTGTAGCCATTCCTACTGCGATTCCTGTTGCGCCGTTTATGAGCAAATTAGGAACCTTGCCAGGCAATAATGTTGGTTCTTTTAATGAATTATCAAAGTTTGGAATAAATTCAACTGTATCCTTTTCAATATCCTCCATAATCTCATCAGCAATCTTGTTCATTTTTGCTTCTGTATTGTGACTTATGAACCCATTTGAGATGAACGAATGGCAGTCGCTTTCTACCTTTAATGAGTAGACTCTCTGAATTCCTGCGTCTTCTATCTTGGTTATTGTGTCAAAAAGGTAGCTATAAGTAAGAAGATACTCAAAAAGAGAGGCATAGTCAATGCCCGTATCATTTATTAATATTGAACTTATTTTCTGGTAATTTTGCTGCATTGAGGGATATCTGTCAAAGTTATGTTTCGTTATGAACTCATTATTTGACAGGCTTCTTATAAAATCTGAGATGAAAGGAATAAAATCTGTGATGCTTGATTCTTTTTTGTAATTAAGTAGGACAATCTCAAGTTTCTTTTTCTTTCTCTCGCATGCAAAATTAATTTCTTTGTAGAACCTTAGAACATTTCTTTTGCCCCTCAAATAAAGCTTGTCTATAAACTTGTATTCATCATATCTTCTAAAGCTGTCTAATCCGAATCTCAATAGCAATACCTGCAATTCCCTGATTAATTCTTTGCTTCTTGAGCAGAAGCTTAACTCAATCATCTTTTCTGAGAAGGAGATGCTTCCGTCTCCTTCAAACAATGCTCTCAGGAAATTTGAAATAACCTCTTTTGGTGACTGAAAAATGAGTTTAGGGATTTGTTTCTTGTTAGACCTTACAGCAAGTAATCCTATGCTCTTTAAGAATTCAATAGTGTGCCTGCAATGGCATTCCATCCTAAAATAATCTTTCTTCCCATATGAAGAAGGGCTCCTCTTGCATTCATGCAGTCTGCTATCAGGAAATACTTCTTTCCATCTTTCCTTGAATTGCCCGATAAAGCTCTCATCAGTGTTGCAGAACTCTATCTTGTTTTCTCCTATGAACCCTTCAGAGATTAATGCTCCAAGCAAGAAAGCAAGATTATTGTTTAATCTTTCAGGCAATATTCTTTTATGCCTCCTTCCTGATTTTATCTGAGGCCAATAACTCTTCAAATCAATTTCTTTCTCTGGCCAGAGATTATCTTCTCTTCTGTCTATTACTGCTATATCTCCCTCTTTTATATTCTCAAGCAATTTCCATAAAAATACTGGCCTGCCAAGATTGTCTCTAGATATTGTAATAATTGGATGGTTTTTTGAGCCAGTTAGCCCATATCCCTTGTTAGTTGTTATCTTTATTGTGTCATGCTCGCCAGAATCAAACCATTTTGATGCATTGTTTATTTTCTTATCCTTGCTTAATATTCTTAATGATATGTCCTCATTTTTAGATATCTCATCAATTCTTTTCAGCCCATCTTGTGTAACTATAAAACTTTCCCCAGAAACACAATATCTCATTGCTGCTGCAGGGTCCCCGTCCAATGAGCCAAAGTTTCCCTGTCCATCTACCAATGGATATCTAAGAGAGAAATCCTGCGCCATTCTTACCAAGGAATCATAAATCGCCATGTCGCCATGTGGGTGAAATTTACCCATTGTATCTCCCACTATTCTTGCAGATTTTCTTGTCTGCTTTGATGAGTCAAGACCCATTGCGTTCATTGCATAAAGAATTCTTCGCTGAACCGGCTTTAACCCGTCTTCAGCAGATGGAAGAGCTCTTGAAACTATTACTGACATTGCATAATCAATGTATGCTTTTTGCATTTCTTCTGTTATCTCTGCATTGACTTGCCCGTCTACCTTTTCATCGTCTTCAAGCTTGTCGTCTTCTTCCTCTTCTTCTTCATCAATTTTCTTTTTTTCTTCTTCAGTCATTTTTCATTCCTATGAAAATGCATGTATGCATTTCCATTTTTTTTCATTAAATTTATATCATAAGAAAATAAAGCATCATTAAGATAGCATTTTCTTATTCTCTCTGCAAGGTGTGATGGGCAGCCGCAGTGTTCTTTTGTTAGAATAACCTCTATTACTGAGTGTTTATCACTCTTCTCTGACTCTTTTATGGCATCATTTATCCTGCGCATTATCGTTTTATAGTCTACTTTTTCCATTTTTTTTGATTTTTATACATCAAGCACTGCCTCCTTTGCATGATCTTCAATGAACTGCCTTCTTGGCTCTACATCATCTCCCATTAATATGCTGAATATCCTGTCTGCTTGGACAGCATCTTCAATTGAAATTTTTTTTAGCATTCTTGTTTTAGGATTCATCGTTGTTTCCCATAATTGCTGGGGATTCATTTCTCCCAAGCCCTTGAATCTTTGAACATTGACATTCTTGCCCTGGCCCAGGTGTGCCAAAGCCCTCTTTAATCCCGCATCAGAATAAACATAATGGTCTTTTTTCTTTCTTATCTTGTACAACGGAGAAACTGCGACAAATATATTGCCATTCTCAATAAGAGGGTGCATGTACCTAAAAAACAATGTCAATAATAGTGTCTTTATGTGCTGGCCGTCAACATCTGCATCAGTCATTATTATCACTTTCGAGTACCTGAGTTTTTCAATATTAAACTCTTCTCCCACTCCTGCACCTATTGCAGTTATCAGGTTAATTATTTCCTCGCTTGAAAGGACTTTTACTGGAGATGCTTTTTCAACATTGAGTATCTTTCCTTTTAATGGCAATATTGCCTGGAATTCCTTATCTCTTGCCTGCTTTGCGCTGCCTCCGGCAGACTCGCCTTCAACAATGAACAACTCGCTGTCTTCTGTCTTCTTGCTTGAGCAATCAGCCAGTTTCCCTGGCAAGCCGGAAAAGCCCAATGCATTCTTTCTTCTTACTAAATCTCTGGCTTTTCTTGCAGCTTCTCTTGCTTTTGCAGCAGAGCTTACTTTTATTGCGATTACTTTTGCTATTGATGGATTTTCTTCAAAGAATTCAGATAAATGAGTTGTTACAATAGAATCCACAAATCCTTTTACTTCAGAATTTCCAAGTTTCGTTTTTGTCTGCCCTTCAAACTGCGGTTCTCTTATTCTTATGCTTATTACTGCAGTAAGCCCTTCCCTAGAATCATCCCCTGTTATTGTCTCATCTTTTGTTATCTTGTTTTTTTGCGCGTAATTATTTATTACTCTTGTAAGGGCAGTCTTAAAGCCAACTACATGTGTTCCGCCTTCTACAGTGTTTATTGTGTTTACAAAGCCAAAAATATTGTCAATGTATGAATTGTTGTACTGGATAGCCGCCTCTATTATGGTGGTATCTATCTGCTTCTTGAAGTATATAGGCTTGTGAATCACTTCTTTTGACTTATTGAGCCATTTTACAAATTCAACTAAACCACCAGCAGAAAAGAATTCCTCTTCTTTTCCCTTTTCTTCATCTTTCAGTATTATCTTTAATCCAGGATTAAGGAAAGATAGCTCTCTTAATCTTATTGAAATGATGCCAAAATCAAATTGCAATATTGAGAATATTTCATCATCTGGATAGAAAGTTGTAGTAGTTCCATTTGAATCAGATTTTCCTACTACTTTGACAGAACTGACTGCCTTGCCCCTCTTGTATTTCTGCTCGTAAACTTTTCCATCTCTCCTTACATTAACTGTCAAATCTTTTGAAAGCGCATTTACAACAGATACGCCTACACCATGCAGTCCTCCTGATACAGTGTAAGCCTTGTGCTCAAACTTCCCGCCTGCATGTAGCATAGTCATTACAGTTTCTAATGCGGATTTTTTTGTCTGCTTGTGCTCCTCTACAGGGATTCCTCTTCCATTGTCCTCTACAGTAACAGAGCCGTCTTTGTTAATTGTTACTAGAATCTTGTCGCAAACCCCTGCTAATGCCTCATCTATAGAATTATCGACTACCTCATATACAAGATGATGAAGCCCTTCTTTTGCTGTGCTGCCAATGTACATTGCTGGCCTTTTTCTTACGCCTTCCAAGCCATCTAAAACCTTAATCTCATCAGCTGTGTATTTGTTTATCTTTTCTGCATTCATTTTTTCCCTTTTTCCTCTTTTTTAAATTACAGACTAACTGCCTAGTCTTATTCCCATTTTTCAAAGCTTTTTTCCTTAGAATGCTCTGAAAGCCCCAAAGATTTTGGGCTCAAAACCAAAATTTATACAAGAAAAAGTTTATTCTTATTTAAAAACTTTTCTGTCGGAAAATTACCTTTTAAAGCTTTATCGAGGACGATTTTTGTTTTTTTGGCTCTAAAATAATTTAGATAAAAAAGAGGAAAAAATACAACTTTTTTGGAAAAATAATTCTGCAAGGCAGAAAATACGTTGAGTAACCCTGCTTCTGTCTGCTAATCAAGAAAACCTTGAGTTAATTACTGGATAAAATGGGGAGGGTGGGGAGATAGCTATCAAAAAGTTGATGAGTTTTACCACACCCTAAACAGAGGAAATTTACTAATTTCCTATGCCCCGAAAACAAGATGTTTTCGCGGGGGTGTGGTTTGCGTGCAACTTCGCGAAAAGCAATGGCTTTTCGGGACCCTGAAAAACCTTCAAGTTTT